>NZ_MKXB01000056.1:0-9078 GCF_001865245.1 Streptomyces sp. CC53
CGTGGCGGCGCCCTTGTTCGTCGCCTCACCGCGCTTGACCTTGCCGCGGCCGACGGCGCCGAAGATGATCGCGAGGATGCCGAGGATGATGCCGGCCCACCACAGGATGACCGTCACGTTCAGGACGACGCCGATGATGCCGCACACCAGGCCGGCCGTGCCGAGGCCGTTGGCGGGCTGGGCGGCTCCGTACGGCGCGGGCGCGGCGTACGGGGCGCCGGCCGGCGGCGCGGGGTAGCCGGGGGCGGGCGGCTGCGCCGGGTACCCGTACCCCGGCTGCGCGCCGGCGTCCGGGGCCGGGTAGCCGTACGCTGGCTGGCCGCCGGCCTCGGGGCCGGGATAGCCGTACCCGGGCTGCGGCTGCCCCTGGGCGTACGGGCTCGGCCCGAAGCCGCCGGGCTGCTGATTGGGATCGGACATGGGTGTCCCCCTCCGGTGAGTCTCGTCGGCCCATCGTAGGGCCCGGCGATCAGCTCGCGGGTGCCTGTTGCGCAGGGAGGTGGCCCCGCCCGGCCGGGTGCCACGGCCCGGCTCCCCCGGGGGGCCTGCCGGTGCCCGGCCCGTACGCGGCCGCGGGCCTCCCGCGCACCGCGTCACCGAGGACCGCCGAGGCCCCCTCCTGCGTCACGCGCCCGCCCGCGCGGCCGACCGCCCCGCCGCCCTGCGGGCGTACGGCACGGCCGTGCGGCCGTGGCTAGCGGGACGCCTCGGCGACGACCAGAGCCGTCCGGTACGGGTCGTCCTGCCCGCTGCGGTTCTCCTCCTGGACGATCGCCCAGATCATGGCACCCAGGATGACCGCGCCCAGCACGATGCCGACCGAGCCGGTGACGATGCCCGCCGTGGCGAAGGCGCCGTTGGTCGACTCGCCGCGCTGCACCCGCTTGCGGGCGATGATGCCGAACACCAGGGCGAGGGCGCCGAGGATGATCCCCAGCCCCCACAGCCAGCACATCACCAGCGAGACGATGCCGAGCACCATCGCGGTGATGCCCATGCCGTTGTTCGGCGCCGGGCCCCAACCGCCCTGGCCGTACGGCCCGTAGCCGGGGTGGCCCGCCGGATAGCCGTACGCGCCGCCCGGCTGTCCCGCGGCGGGCGGCGCCGGATAGCCGTAGGCACCGGGGGCGGGCTGCCCGGGGCCGCCGGGCGCGACCGGGGGCGGCGGCACGTCGCCGGGGCCCTGCGGGGCGGTGAAGCCGGGCGCGGGCATGGACGCCACCGTCGGCTGCTGGTGCACGGGCGGCGGGCCCGCCTTGCCGAGGTCGACCGGGCCCTGGCCCGCCGGGCCGCCCGCGTCGGCGGGGCCCTGCGGGGCGGCCGGCCGCCCCGGCGGCGCCCAGGGGTCGTTGCGGTCGTGGTTGTCTGTCATGGCCTCCCCCATCGTGGTCCGGCCATGCTAACGACCCGCTTACGATGGCCCGTGACCAGGGACGGCCCCCTCACACGAAGGACCCCGATGACCGATCTGCACCCCTTCATCGCGGGGCTGCCCAAGGCCGAGCTGCACGTCCACCACGTGGGCTCGGCGTCCCCCCGCATCGTGGCCGAACTGGCGGCGCGCCACCCGGACTCGAAGGTGCCCACGGACCCCGAAGCGCTGGCGGACTACTTCACCTTCACCGACTTCGCGCACTTCATCGAGGTCTACCTGTCGGTCGTCGACCTCGTCCGCACCCCCGAGGACGTGCGGCTGCTGACGTTCGAGGTGGCGCGGGACATGGCCCGGCAGAACATCCGGTACGCGGAGCTGACCATCACCCCGTACAGCTCGACCCGGCGCGGGATCGACGAGCGGGCCTTCATGGAGGCCATCGAGGACGCCCGCAGGGCCGCCGAGACCGAACTCGGCGTGATCCTGCGCTGGTGCTTCGACATCCCCGGGGAGGCCGGGCTGGAGGCCGCCGCGGAGACCGCGAGGCTCGCCGTGGACCTGCGGCCCGAGGGCCTCGTGTCGTTCGGGCTCGGCGGACCGGAGATCGGTGTGCCGCGCCCGCAGTTCAAGCCGTACTTCGACCGGGCCCGGGCGGCGGGGCTGCGGTCCGTGCCGCACGCCGGGGAGACGACCGGGCCGCAGACCGTCTGGGACGCGCTGAACGACCTGGGCGCGGAGCGCATCGGCCACGGCACGAGCGCCGTCCAGGACCCGGAGCTGCTGGCGCACCTCGCCGAGCACCGCATCGCCCTGGAGGTGTGCCCCACCTCGAACATCGCCACCCGGGCCGTCACCGACCTCGACAAGCACCCGATCACGGACATGGTGGCCGCGGGCGTCCTCGTCACCGTCAACTCCGACGACCCGCCGATGTTCGGCACGGACCTCAACAACGAGTACGCGGTCGCCGCCCGCCTCCTGGGCCTCGACGAGCGCGGGGTCGCCGCGCTCGCGAAGAACGCCGTGGAAGCGTCCTTCCTCGACGCGGCGGGCAAGGACCGGATCAGCGCCGAGATCGACGCGTACACGGAGCAGTGGCTCACGCCGTGACCGATCCCGCCGCCGCGCGCCGCCCGCGTCCCGTCACCGCCGTCGCCCACCGCGGGGACCCGTACCGGGTCCGCGAGAACACCGCCGCCTCGATCCGCTCGGCCCTGGTCCGCGGTGCGGACGCCGTGGAGGTCGACGTGCGGCTCACCCGCGACGGCGTCCCCGTCCTGCTCCACGACGACACGCTGAAGCGGCTGTGGCGGGTCGACCGGCCGCTGGCGGCGCTGACCCTCGCCGACGTCCGCGAGCTGACCGGCCCGCAGGGCGTGCCGACCCTGCGCGAGGCGCTGGAGGCGGTCGGCCCCCACCGGGTCATGATCGACCTTCCGGGGGCCACCGCCCGGTCCGTGCGCGCCGTGGTCGGCACCGTCCGCGACTGCGGCGCCGCCGACCGCGTCTACTACTGCTCCGGTGCGCCCGCGATGCTGCTGGTGCGGGCCGAGGACCCGGCGGCCGAGCTGGCGCTGACGTGGACGACGCTCGCCCCGGCCCGCCCGGCGCTGCTCGCCGACCTCGCCCCGCGCTGGCTCAACTACCGCTTCGGGCTGGTCGGCAGGGCCCTCGCGGACCGCGTGCACCGCGACGGGCTGCTGGTCTCGGCGTGGACGGCCGACACGCGGCGCACGATGCGCAGGCTGATCGACGCGGGCGTGGACTCCGTCACCACCAACCGCGTGGACGCGCTGGTCTCCGTCCGCTCCGCCCGGAACGCCACGTGTCCCGGCTCCGCGTCGCGTTGACCGCCCGCCCGTGGCGGGTGGACCTCGCGGTCACGCTGCTGGTGCAGGCGGCGGTGACCATCCCCTTCGTCGTGCCCCGCGCCCCGCACCTCCCGGAGGCCGACTGGGCGTCGTACGCGCTGACCACGCTGGCGGTCGCCCCGCTGCCGTGGCGGCGCCGCGCCCCCGTCGCCGTGCTCCTCGCGGTCCTGGCGGCGGGCGCGCTGTACCGGTTCGGGGCCGACGGTCCCGGCCAGCCGCTGCCGTACCCGGGGCTGGTGGCGTTCTACACGGTCGCCGCGCTGTCGCCGCCGCCCAGGCGGCTGGCCGCGGCCGCGCTGATGTTCACGGTCATCTTCCCGTCGGTGGCGACCAACACGGGCGAGCCCCGGGAACTGCTCTTCTCGCTGTTCGTGTTCGGCGCCGCCTACGTCATGGGCCGGCTCACGGACACCCGGCAGCGGTACGCCGCGGCGATGGCGGAGCGGGCCGCGCACCTGGAGCGGGCCAACCGCGTGGAGGCGGAGCAGGCCGCTGCTCGCGAACGGGCCAGGATCGCCCGCGAGATGCACGACGTCCTCTCCCACGCGGTGAGCCTGATGGTGGTGCAGGCGGAGGCCGGGCCGGTCGCCGTCCGCACCGCTCCCGAGCGGGCCGAGGCCGCGTTCGAGGCCATCGCGGAAGCGGGCAGGGACGCGATGACGCAGCTGCGCGGCATGCTGGGTGTGCTGCGCGAGGGCGCACCGGGCGGCGGGCCCGGGGACGCGCCCCGCGCCCCGCAGCCGGGCCCCGCCGACCTGGCCGCCCTCCTGGAGCGCGTGCGCGGCACCGGTCTGGCGGTGGTCCACGAGACGGCGGGTCCCGTCCACGCGCTGCCGACGGCGGCCGGCACGACCGCGTACCGCGTGGTGCAGGAGGCCCTCACGAACACCGTGCGGCACGCGGGCGCCACCACGGCGGTGGTGCGCCTCGTGTACGACGCGGGCGGGTTGGAGATCACGGTCACCGACGACGGCCGGGGCGCGCCCCCGGCGGGCACGGGCGGAGGGAACGGTTTGACGGGGTTGCGGGAGCGGGCGGCCGCGCACGGCGGTACGGCGGAAGCGGGGACCGGCCCCGGCGGGCGGGGCTTCGTGCTGCGGGTGGCCCTGCCGGTCGCGGGCCCCTCGGTGGGGGTGGCGGGATGACGCTGCGCGTGGTGGTGGCGGACGACCAGGAGCTGGTGCGCAGCGGGTTCGCGATGATCCTGGACGCGCAGCCGGACATCGAGGTGGTCGCCGAAGTCGGCGACGGCGCCCAGGCTGTGGCCGCCGTCCGCGCGTGCGCCGCGGACGTGGCTCTCCTCGACATCCGCATGCCCGGGACGGACGGCATCGAGGCGTGCCGCACGATCAGCGCCCGCACCTCCTGCCGCACGGTGATGCTGACGACCTTCGACACGGACGAGTACGTGTACGAGGCGCTGCACGCGGGGGCGAGCGCGTTTCTGCTCAAGGACGTGCGGCGGGACGACCTGGTGCACGCGGTGCGGGTGGTGGCGCGCGGCGACTCCCTGGTGGCGCCGTCCGTGGCGCGGCGGCTGATCGCGGAGTACACCCGGCGCCCGGCCCTCCGCCCGGCGGCCCGTCTGGACGTGCTCACGGCCCGGGAGCGGGAGACCCTGCTGCTGCTCGCCCGCGGGCTGTCGAACGCGGAGATCGCCGCGTCCCTGGTCGTCAGCGAGCACACCGTCAAGACGCACGTCGGCAACGTCCTGGCCAAGCTGGGGCTGCGGGACCGCATCCAGGCGGTCATCTGCGCCTACGAGACGGGCCTGGTCGCCGCGGGGGCTCCCCCGGCCGGGGGACCGGGGGAGCCCCCGCCTCCCCCGCGCGGCTGAGCCGGGCGGGGCCGGGGACCGCCGGCGCGGGCGATCCGCGCGAGCCCCGGCGTCCACAGGATGGAAGGCGTCCACCACGATGCCTCACCGTCCAGGAGTCGACCGTGCCACTGTCCGGCCCCCGCCGCGCCCTGCTCGCCGCCGCCCTCGTCCTCGGGGCGGTGGCGGGCCCCCTCGGCGCCGCGCCCGCCGTCGCCGCTCCCCCCGCCCCCGCACCGGCGTCCTGCCCTCCGGCGACGGGCGCGCCGGACGCCGCCGCGCTGCGCTCCGCGCTCGCCGGGCTGCCGAACGCCGACGCGACCGCCGCCCTGGTGCGGGTCGGCGGCACCTGCGGCAGCCTGCGGGGCAGCGCGGGTGTGCGGGACCTGCGCTCCGGGCGGCCCGCCGACCCGGACGGGCGGTTCCGCGCCGGTTCGGTGACGAAGGTGTTCACCGCCGCGACGGTGCTCCAACTCGCCGCCGAGGGCCGGGTGGACCTGCACCGCCCGGTGCGGCACTACCTGCCGGATCTGATACCCGCCGGCTACGCGGGGGTGACCGTGCGGCAGCTGCTGGACCACACGCACGGGATGCCGGGTCCGGACCTCCCCGGCAGCACGCTCCAGGAGTGGTACGCGCACCGCTTCGACGTCCACGACCCGCGGGCGATGGTCGCCTCCGCGACCGCCAAGGCTCCGCTGGCCGCCCCGGGCACGGCGCAGCGGTACGGCAACATCGGGTACACAGTGGCCGGCCTGCTCGTCGAGCGGGTGACGGGCGACACCTACGAGCGGCAGGTCACCCGCCGCATCCTGCGGCCCCTCGGGCTGCGCGACTCGTACCTGCCGGGCACGTCCCCGATCGTCCGGGGCCCGCACAACCGTGGCTACCAGGCGTTCCGGACGCCGGACGGGAGCACGGAGCTGCGGGACGTGACGGTGTGGGGCCCGACGGCCTCCTGGGCGGCGGGTGACCTCGTGTCGACGGCAGCCGACCTGGAGCGGTTCCTGCTCGCCCTGTTCGCGGGACACGTCGTGCCGGAGCCCCAGCTGAAGGAGATGTTCACGCTGCCCGCCGGGGTGCCCGGCGCCACGATGAGCGCCGGACTCCAGCGGCAGCCGCTGCCGGACGGCCGGGTGGTGTGGCTCAAGACCGGCGCCCGGTGGGGCTACAGCACGGTCGTCGCGGCCTCGCAGGACGGTTCCCGGACCCTGGTCCTCTCGGTCGGCGCCACCGACGCGAAGGGACCGGTGACCAACCCGGTGGTGGAGCGGGTCCTGCGCGCCGCGTTCCTTCCGGAGTCGCGGGGCGCGGGCCGCTGAGGGTGAGGGGTGCGGCAAGCCCCGTCCCCCGCCGGGTGCGGCGGCCGCGGTCGCCGCGCCGGGCCGGGGTGTTCACGTGCGGCGGTGACCCGGCGGGCGAACGCGTGGGACGCGAGGGTGGCGCCGGCCGCCGCCGCCGGCCCGGTCGCCACGTCGTGCGCCCGGGCGGGTCTGAGCACTCCGGCGCGCCGCGGCCGGCCGCGCACCCCCAGCGTGAACGGCAGGACGACCAGCGGCCAGGTCGCCGGTCCGGGCGTGTGGCCCCGTACGGCCGCGGGGCCCACGCCAGGTGCACCGAACCGTGCAGCCCGAACCCGGTCAGCGCCCCCTGGGAGGAACTGGACCGCCCGCCGGTCCGCGCCCAGGCGGCGGCCGTGAACTCCCGCTGGTCAGCCGACGCCGCGGCTCTCCCCACCCGTTCGGGCAGGGAGGGGCGGTGTTCCCGCAGCTCCGGCAAGCGGGTTCGCCGTCGGCGCGGACCGAACACCGCTTCCTCGGCGTCGTGCAGTGCACGGGCCGCCCACAGTCCCCCGTCACGGCATGGTTCACGTCGTCGTTCCGCGTTCCCGCAGCTCCGGCAAGCGGGTTCGCCGTCGGCGCGGACCGAACGCCACCTCCTCGGCGTCGTGCAGTGCCCAGGCCGCCCACGGTCCCTCTGTCACGGCATGGTTCACGTCGTCGTTCCGCATGCACCCGGCATCGGGGCGTAGTTGACGGCTCCGGGCGCCTGACACCGGCAGGGCGCGTCGACCGTGGGCGGGCGCGTCACCCGCGCGGGTGCTTTTGCCCCGGGTACGGCGCCGATCGGCGCCGCGGCGTGCCGGTCCCGGGCCGGGTCGCCCGTAGGGTGTCGCCTCTCCCGAGACGGCGCCGTCTCCTCCCGTACCGTCAGCTCTCCCGCCTGGAGTCGACCTTGCGTGTGCATGTACCTGCCGGAGTACGACAGCCGACCGATGTCGCGGTCACGGGACTGGGGCTGGTGACCCCGGCCGGCCCTGACGCCGAGTCCACGTGGGACGGGCTGCTGGACGGCCGCCCGACCGCGGCCCGCGACGAACTGCTCGCGGGGCTGCCGGTGGACTTCTCCTGCCGGGTGGCGGGTCTGGGTCCCGCCGCACCGGCGGACGGCGCGGAGCGGGCGCTGCGGCTGGGTGCGGCGGCGGCCCGCGAGGCGCTCGCCGACGCGGGCCTCTCGGCGGCGGGCGCCGCCTGGACGGGGGCGCGGGTGGCGGTCGTGATCGGCCGCAGCGGCGGTGACGGCGGCGAGGGGCTCGCCCACGGCATCGGCACGGCCCTGGGGGCGTCGGGCCCGTCGTTCGTGACGGCCGCGGGCTGCGCCTCGGGGGCGAGCGCCCTCGGGGTGGCGCGGGACCTGCTGCGGGCCGGGGCGTGCGACGTGGCGGTGGCGGGCGGCGCGGAGAGCGTGCGGGGCCCGGCTGCCGTGGCGGCGTACGGGAGCGGAGCGGCGGGAGGGGTGCTGTCGGCCCGTACGCACGACCCGGCGGGCGCGTCGCGGCCCTTCGACGCGGACCGGGACGGTTTCGTGCTGGGCGAGGGCGCGGGGGTGCTGGTGCTGGAGCGCTGCGCGGACGCCCGGGCCCGCCGGGCGCGGGTGCGGGCGGTGTTCGCCGGGTACGGGGCGTCGGCGCGGCCGCTGGCGGAGCCGGGCCCCGACCTGGAGGGCCGGGGGGCGGAACGGGCGCTGCGGGCGGCGCTGGCGGACGCGGGGCTCGGTCCTGAGGACGTGGACCACGTGAACGCGCACGGCAGCGGGGTGCCGCTGGAGGACCTGGTGGAGGCGCGGGTGCTGCGGCGGGTGTTCGGCTGGACCCCGCCGCCGGTGACGGCCGTGAAGAGCGTGATCGGGCACTCGGTGGGCGGCGCGGGCGCGGTGGAGGCGGCGTGCACGGTGCTGACGCTGCGGGACCAGGCGATCCCGCCGACGGCGAACCTGGACCGGCTGGACCCGGAGATCGAACTGGACGTGGTCACGAAGTCGCCGCGGCGCCGCCCGGTGCGGGCGGCCCTGAGCACGGTGTGCGCCCTGCGCGGCCAGAACGCGGTCCTGGTGTTCCGCGCGCCGTGACCGCCTCGTCGGCGGCGGTCACGGCGAGGCGGGGCGCGCAGGCGGCAGGCGGCGCCCAGGCGCGGGCACCGGGCGGGCGGCCCTGACGGACGGGCCCGCGGTGAGGACGCAGGCACCGGCGCCGCGTCGAAGGCGCAGGGCGCCGCCCGGCGTGGGCGCGGAGGCCGGCGCGTCGGCGCAGGCCCCCACGGCGGCAGGGCACGGGACGGAGCAGGTGCCACGGTGTCCAGGGCGCTCCCTGCTCGGGAGGCGCCGGCCGACTGCGGCCGGGGCGGGGCGGGCAGGCGCGACCGTACCGGGGCGCGGGGGCGTAGCCGTGCCGCGGGGGCTGCCGGGCCGTGGGGACGGGGTCGCGACCGTGCCGCGGAACCGCCCGGGACGCACGCGCACCACTGCTCCGCCCACGCTGCTCCCGGGCGCGGACGGACGGCTTGGCCGCATCCGTGTCGCGAGGCCGGGCGGTCCGGTCCGTGGGGCGCGGGCGGAGCGGGCCGTCCGCGGCACGGTGCCCGCAACGGCACCAGGCCCGAGCCGACGTGGCGCGGGCCTGGAGGGGTGCCGGGCGGGGCGGGGTGGAGCCCCCGCCGGTGCGGGGGCTCCGGGGCGGG
>NZ_MKXB01000056.1:9300-25589 GCF_001865245.1 Streptomyces sp. CC53
TCATCACGTGCTTGACGCGCGTGTAGTCCTCGAAGCCGTACGCGGAGAGGTCCTTGCCGTAGCCGGACTTCTTGAAGCCGCCGTGCGGCATCTCGGCGACCAGCGGGATGTGGGTGTTGATCCACACGCAGCCGAAGTCGAGGGCCTTGGACATGCGCATCGCGCGGGCGTGGTCCTTGGTCCACACGGAGGAGGCCAGCGCGTAGTCGACGCCGTTGGCGTAGGCGACGGCCTGCTCCTCGTCGCGGAACGACTGGACGGTGATGACGGGGCCGAAGACCTCGTTCTGGACGATCTCGTCGTCCTGCCGGAGGCCGGAGACGACGGTCGGGGCGTAGAAGTAGCCCTTGTCGCCGACGCGGTGGCCGCCCGCCTCGACCTTGGCGTGCGCGGGGAGGCGGTCGATGAAGCCGCTGACCTGCGCCAGCTGGTTGGCGTTGTTGAGGGGGCCGTACAGCACGTCCTCGTCGTCCGGCTGGCCGGTCCTGGTCTCCGCGGCGGCCTTCGCGAGGGCCGCCACGAAGTCGTCGTGGATCGACTCGTGGACGAGGACGCGGGTGGCGGCGGTGCAGTCCTGGCCGGCGTTGAAGAAGCCGGCGACGGAGATGTCCTCCACGGCCTTGTCGATGTCGACGTCCTCGAAGACGACGACGGGGGCCTTGCCGCCGAGCTCCAGGTGGACGCGCTTGACGTCCTTGGCGGCGGACTCGGCGACCTGCATGCCGGCGCGTACGGAGCCGGTGATGGCGGCCAGGGCGGGGGTGGAGTGCTCGACCATGGCGCGGCCGGTGTCGCGGTCGCCGCAGACGACGTTGAAGACGCCCTTGGGCAGGATCGCGCCCATGATCTCGGCGATCAGTACGGTCGACGCCGGGGTGGTGTCGGACGGCTTGAGCACGACGGTGTTGCCCGCGGCGATGGCCGGGGCGAACTTCCACACCGCCATCATCATCGGGTAGTTCCAGGGGGCGACCTGGGCGCAGACGCCGACCGGCTCGCGCCGGACGATGGAGGTCATGCCGTCCATGTACTCGCCGGCGGCCTTGCCCTCCAGCAGCCGGGCGGCACCGGCGAAGAAGCGGATCTGGTCCACCATCGGCGGGATCTCTTCGCTGCGGGTGAGGCCGATCGGCTTGCCGGTGTTCTCGCACTCGGCGGCGATGAGGTCCTCGGCGCGCTCCTCGAACGCGTCGGCGATCTTCAGCAGGGCCTTCTGGCGCTCGGACGGCGTGGTGTCGCGCCAGGCGGGGAAGGCGGCTGCGGCAGCCTCCATGGCGGCGTCGACGTCCGCCTGCCCGGAGAGCGGAGAGGTGGCGTAGACCTCCCCGGTGGCGGGGTTGACGACGTCGATGGTCCGTCCGTCGGCGGCGTCCCGGAACTCGCCGTTGATGTAGTTGCGCAGACGACGCAGCTCGGTGGTCACGTGGCCACCCCTCCTAGTCGATCTCGGTGTCGTGGTCGCCGGCGTCCGGTATCGCGGACGGCGTGTCCGGATATCCGGACCCCGTTGTCCGGTGGTCCCGCCGGTCCGTCCGGTGGGTGAGACACCCAGCCTAGTCGCTGGCACCACGCTTTCGACAGCCCCGACCCCCTACAACTTCGGATTCAGTGAGATCGCGAGGCTTTCACAACGAATTTCATCACTCCGGGGTTGCCAGACCGACGAGACTCGGTGCACAGTGAAGACGTGGCCAGTCGAAGTGCAGACCCCAGGACCGGCAACGGATCGTCCCCCGCGGTCGACGCCGTGTCCCTGGCGATCATCGAACAGCTCCAGGAGGACGGACGCCGTCCCTACGCCGCCATCGGCAAGGCCGTCGGCCTGTCCGAGGCGGCCGTGCGGCAGCGCGTCCAGAAACTCCTCGACCAGGGCGTGATGCAGATCGTCGCCGTCACCGACCCGCTCACCGTGGGCTTCCGGCGGCAGGCGATGCTCGGCGTCAACGTCGAGGGCGACGTGGACCCGGTCGCGGACGCGCTGGCGGCCATGCCCGAGTGCGAGTACGTGGTGCTGACCGCGGGCTCGTTCGACCTCATCGTGGAAGTCGTCTGCGAGGACGACGACCACCTGCTGGACGTCATCAACAAGCGCATCCGCACCCTCCCCGGCGTGCGCTCCACCGAGAGCTTCGTCTACCTCAAGCTCAAGAAGCAGACCTACATGTGGGGAACCCGATAGCCGTGAGCAGCGACCTGTCAAAGACCGCCTACGACCACCTGTGGATGCACTTCACCCGCATGTCGTCGTACGAGAACAACCCCGTCCCGACCATCGTCCGCGGTGAGGGCACCTACATCTACGACGACAAGGGCAAGCGCTACCTCGACGGCCTGGCCGGCCTGTTCGTGGTGCAGGCGGGCCACGGCCGGCACGAGCTGGCCGAGACCGCCTACAAGCAGGCGCAGGAGCTCGCGTTCTTCCCCGTGTGGTCGTACGCGCACCCGAAGGCCGTCGAACTGGCGGAGCGGATCGCGCACCACGCGCCGGGCGACCTGAACAAGGTGTTCTTCACGACGGGCGGCGGCGAGGCCGTCGAGACCGCGTGGAAGCTCGCCAAGCAGTACTTCAAGCTGGTCGGCAAGCCGACCAAGCACAAGGTCATCTCGCGGGCCGTCGCCTACCACGGCACCCCGCAGGGCGCGCTGTCCATCACCGGCCTGCCGGGGCTGAAGGCCCCCTTCGAGCCGCTGGTGCCGGGCGCGCACAAGGTGCCCAACACGAACATCTACCGCGCCCCGATCTTCGGTGACGACCCGGAGGCGTTCGGCCGCTGGGCCGCCGACCAGATCGAGCAGCAGATCCTCTTCGAGGGCCCGGACACGGTCGCCGCGGTCTTCCTGGAGCCGGTGCAGAACGCCGGTGGCTGCTTCCCGCCGCCGCCCGGGTACTTCCAGCGGGTCCGCGAGATCTGCGACCAGTACGACGTGCTGCTCGTCTCCGACGAGGTCATCTGCGCCTTCGGCCGCCTCGGCACCATGTTCGCGTGCGACAAGTTCGGCTACGTGCCGGACATGATCACCTGCGCGAAGGGCATGACGTCCGGGTACTCCCCGATCGGCGCGTGCATCGTCTCCGACCGCCTGGCCGAGCCGTTCTACAAGGGCGACAACACCTTCCTGCACGGCTACACCTTCGGCGGACACCCGGTCTCCGCGGCCGTGGGCCTCGCCAACCTCGACATCTTCGAGCGCGAGAACCTCAACCAGCACGTGCTCGACAACGAGGGCGCGTTCCGCGCGACCCTGGAGAAGCTGCACGACCTGCCGATCGTCGGCGACGTCCGCGGCAACGGCTACTTCTACGGCATCGAGCTCGTCAAGGACAAGGCCACCAAGGAGTCCTTCAACGAGGAGGAGACCGAGCGCGTCCTGTACGGGTTCCTCTCCAAGGCGCTGTTCGACAACGGCCTGTACTGCCGCGCCGACGACCGCGGCGACCCGGTCGTCCAGCTGGCGCCGCCGCTGATCTCCGACCAGTCGACGTTCGACGAGATCGAGCAGATCCTGCGCGCCACCCTCACGGAGGCGTGGACGAAGCTCTGAGCCCTCCCCGCCGGGCGGCGGACCTCCGGCCCGGCCTCCCCTCACCGGCCGGCCCGGCAGCCGTCCGCCGACGGCGGCCGCGGCCCGGACGCATCCGAACGGGTGCATCCGGGCCGCGGCCGTTTCCTGTTGCCGCACCACCGCGTTGGGGCCCGACGAGCAACGTGTTATGTTCCGACCGGTTCGGGGGATTAGGGGGGACATGGAAGGCTCTGACCCGATCTGAGGTGTTTCGACCATGGTGGCCCCGCCGGACAACGACGTACTGTGGGCGCGTTCGCTGCACCACACCCACAACGGCTCACCCGCACTCGGCGGCGTCTCCCTCGGCGTCCGCGAAGGTGAGATCCTCGCCGTGCACGGCCCGCGCGGCAGCGGCAAGACCACCCTCCTGCGCTGCCTGTCCGGCCAACTGCTCCCGCAGGACGGGGAGGTGTGGTTCAACAGCACCCCCGTCCACACCATGAGCGCCCGCCTGCGCGAGCGGCTGCGGCGCGACCGGTTCGGCTGGGTCGGCCCCGAACCCGCCCTCCTGCCGGAGCTGACCGCCTGGGAGAACGCCGCCCTGCCGCTGCTGCTGCGCGGCTGCTCCCACCGCACCGCCAAGGCCGCCGCCGTCGAATGGCTGGAACGGCTCGACACCGGCCCGTGCGCGACCCGCCGCCCCCACGCCCTGCTGCAGTCGCAGCGCCAGCGCGTCGCCGTGGCCCGCGCCCTGGTGGGCGGCCCGGCCGTGCTCTTCGCGGACGAGCCCACGGCGTGCCTGCACCAGGAGGACCGCCGACACCTGCTGCGGACCCTCACCGCCGCGGCCCGCTCCCACCGCATCACGGTCGTCCTCGCCACTCACGACGACGACGTGGCCGCGCTCGCCGACCGCACGGTCAGCCTGGTCGACGGGCGCCGCACGGGCTCCGTCCAGCTCGCCGGGCTCCACGACCCCGGCCGTCCCGACGCTTCCGCCGGCGACACCGAACCCGACGGCCCCGCAAGCGCGGTGGGGCTCGACGGAGCGGAGGGGCGCGACGCGTGCTCGCTCTCCGTCTAGCCCGCGCCACCCACCCGCTGGTCCTGCTCAGGCGACTGCTCGTCGCCGCCGCCTCCGCGGGCGTGGGCTTCCTGCTGCTGTGCACCCTCGCGTACGCCGTGGCACACCCCGACCGGTCCGCCGGCTCCGTGCTGCGGCTGGCCTGGTGCGCCCTGCCGCTGGCCGCCACGGTCCACCTGGCGGTCGCGGTCGCCCGTACGGACCCGAGCACCCGGCCCCGGCCCGGGCTGTCCTCCGTGGGGCTCGGCCCCGGCCGGCTCGCCGCGATCGCCGCGGCGTCCACCGCCGTCTCCTGCACCCTCGGCTCGGCCCTGGCGCTGCTGTTCTTCCTGCACCTGCGGGGCGACCTCACGGGCCTGCCGTTCGACCGGGCGGCGGCCGACCTGCTGGCCGCGGGCCGGCCGCTGCCGCTGCCGGCCGCGCTCACCCTGCTGGCCGTGACGCCCGTGGCGGCATCCGCGGCGGCCGCGCTCACGCTGCGACCGCGGCCACCGGGCCGCCGCCGCGTGCTCACCGGCACCCCCACGGACGGCAACGGCGGCAGGCACCGCCAAGACCGGGTCGTCGACGGCGACCTCGGCGCCGAGGAAGCCCGCGACCCCTTCGACCCGGCACCCGCACCGACCGGCCTGCCCTGGGGCACCGCCCTCGTCGCCATCGGACTGGCCGTCGAGGTCTACAGCACGCGCGGCGGGGACAGCCCCCGGCTGCCGCTGCCCGGCGGGGTGCCCGGAATCACGATGGGCGTCCTCGCCGGCTGGGTGCTCACCGCCGTGGGCCTCGCCGTCGCCGGCCCGGGCCTCGCCCACCTGTGCGGCCGGGTCGTCCAGGCGTACCACCCCGGCGCCACCAGGCTCCTCGCGGGCCGCGCCCTCATGGACGAGGCCCACCGCGTCGGCCGTCCCCTCGGCCTGCTCAGCGCGGTCGTGGCGGCGGGCATCACGGCGGCCGAGCTGTACGGCCGGGCCGCCGGCGCCCGCCCCTTCGGTCCCCTCGCCGGCCTGGGCGCCGCACTCGTCCTCGCCTGCGCGGCGGCCACCGTCCTCACGGCCGCCCTGGAGACCCGCCAGGTCCGGGCGGGCTCGACGGCGGCCCTGATCCGCCTCGGTGCACCCGCGACCCTCCTGCGCTCCGCCGCACTGCTGAGGGCCGCGGTGCTCCTGGCCGTCTTCGCGCCCGTCACCTGGGCCGTGGCGACGCTCACGGCTCTGCCGCTCGCCTCCTGACGGCCTCCGCCGGTGGCCCCGGCGGCGGCCCCCGCTCCCCCGCCGCCGGGACCGCCGGGCGACGGACGACCCCTCCCCGCGGGGGCGCCCGGAGGGCCCTGTCAGTCCGCCGCGAGGGCGACGACCTCGTCCCGGTCGAAGGTCACGCCCACCACCGCGCCCTCGTCCGGCGCGTCCCGCAGCGCGCACTCCGCCTCCAGCGGCGGAGCCCCGGCCCGGCCGTCCGCGCGGAGCCGTACCGCCACGCGGTGGCCGCGGAACGTACGGGCCTCGACCGTGCAGCGCAGCCCCTCGCCGGGGTCGCCGATGCGCACCCCGCCGGGCCGCACCAGCAGCCGTGCCGCGCCCTGCGGGGTGCCGGCCGGCACCGGCACCCTGCCCCACGGCGTCTCGGCGGCCCCGCCCCCGACCGTGCCCTCCAGCACGTTGTCGAAGCCGAGGAACCGCGCCACGAACGGGGACGCCGGCCGCTGCCACACCTCCCGGGGCGTGCCCACCTGCGCCACCCGCCCGTCACGCATCACCACGACCCGGTCGGCCAGCGCGAACGCCTCGCCCTGGTCGTGCGTCACCGCCAGCACCGTGGTGCCGAGCCGTCCGAACAGCGCCCGCAGCTCGGTGACGAGCCGCTCCCGCAGACCCCGGTCGAGCTGCCCCAGCGGCTCGTCCAGCATCAGCAGCCGCGGGCTGGGGGCGAGCGCCCTGGCCAGCGCCACGCGCTGCTGCTCCCCACCGGACAGCGCGGCCACCGCCCGCCGTTCGGCGCCGGGCAGGCCGACGAGCTCCAGCAGTTCCGCGACGCGCGCGGCCCGCTCCGCGCGGGCGGTGCCCCGCATCCGCAGGCCGAAGCCGACGTTCCCGCCGACGTCCCGCTGCGGGAACAGCTGGTGGTCCTGGAACATCAGCCCCACGCCCCGCCGGTGCACGGGCACCCCCGCCTGGTCGGCGCCGGCCAGCAGCACCCGCCCCGCGTCCGCCGGCTGGAGGCCCGCGACGACCCGCAGCAGCGTCGACTTGCCGCTGCCGCTCGGCCCGAGGACGCACACGATCTCGTGCTCGGCGACCGCCAGGTCCACCGCGTCCAGCGCCGTCCGCGCCCCGAAGCGCACCGTCACACCGTCGAGCCGAAGCATCGTCAGAACTCCCCCGTGCGGTCCGTGCGGACGCGTTCGAGCAGCAGCAGCGCCACCGCGCACACCACCATCAGGATCGTGGACAGGGCCATCGCCTGCCCGTAGTTCAGCTCCCCCGGCCGCCCCAGCAGCCGGGCGACGGCCACCGGCAGGGTCGGCGCGTCGGCGCGGGCGATGAACACGGTCGCGCCGAACTCGCCCAGCGACACCGCGAACGCGAAACCGGCGGCGACCAGCACGGCACGCCGGACCATCGGCAGGTCCACCTCGCGCCAGACCCGCAGCGGCGACGCACCGAGCACGGCGGCGGCCTCCCGCAGCCGCTCGTCCACCGCCCGCAGCACCGGCAGCATCGTCCGCACGACGAACGGCACCCCGACGAGGGCCTGCGCGAGCGGCACCAGGATCCACTGCTGGCGCAGGTCGAGCGGCGGCTCGTCCAGCGCGATGAGGAACCCGAAGCCCACGGTCACGGCGGACACCCCGAGCGGCAGCATCAGCAGCGCGTCGAATCCCCTCAGCAGCCGCCCCGCCCCGGAGGCCCCCGCCCGCCCGTCCGCGCCGGGCCGGGATCGGGGCGTGAGCGCGGCCGCGGCGAGCCCCCCGACGACCACGGCGATGGCGGTGGCAGCCAGGGCGTACCGCAGCGAGTTCCCCACGGCCTCCAGCGGCGGCACGACGAACGTGCCCCCGCCGGCCTCCGCGGACGCCAGCGCCCGGTAGTAGCCGAGGCCGCCCGACGCGTCGAAGGAGCGGGCCACGAGCACCCCGAGGGGCAGCAGGAGCAGCACCGCGACGGACGTGAGGACACCGCCGAGCAGCGCCCACTGCCCGGCGCCGCGCGGCCGGCGGGCCGTGCGGGCCGGGTCGACCAGCCGCAGGGACGCCTCCCGGCGCCGCACCGTCCAGGCGTGCACCGCGAGGATCCCGCCGACCGCCGCGAACTGCACCAGGGTCAGCACAGCCGCGGTGGGCAGGTCGAGGAGCTGCGCCGTCTGCCGGTAGATCTCCGCTTCCAGCGTCCGGTAGGCGGGCCCGCCGAGGATCACGACCACGCCGAACGACGTGTACGTGAAGAGGAACACCATCAGCGCGGCAGCGGCGACCGCGGGGCCGAGCGCCGGCAGCGTGATCCGCCGCCAGGCCGCGAACCGGGAGGCGCCCAGCACCCGCGCGGCCTCCTCCTGGCGCGGGTCGAGCTGCGCCCACAGCCCGCCGACGGTGCGGACGACCACCGCGTAGTTGAAGAAGACGTGCGCGAGGAGGATCGCCCACACGGTGGTGTCGAGGCGGACGCCCAACAGGTCGTCGAGCAGTCCGCCGCGTCCGACGAGGGCGAGGAACGCGGTGCCGACGACGACGGTCGGCAGCACGAACGGCACGGTGACGACGGCCCGCAGCAGCCGCCTGCCGGGGAACTCGTAGCGGGCGAACACGTACGCGCCGGGGAGCGCCACGAGCAGGGTGAGCGCCGTGGAGGCGAGGGCCTGCCAGGTGGTGAACCACAGCACGTCGAGGATGTCGGCCCGGCCCAGCACCTCGCCGAGCCGGGCCGGCTGCCAGCCGCCGTCCTCCGTGCGCAGCCCCCGGCCGACGATCGCGGCGACCGGGTACGCGAAGAAGACGGCGAAGAAGGCCGCGGGCGCCAGGACGAGGGCGCCGCGCAGGGCGCGGCCCCCGGACCGGGCCCCGCGGCCACCGGCGGCTACTTCAGGACGAGCGAGGACCACGACTGGATCCACTGGTCACGGTTCGCGGCGATCTTCCCGGGCGCCAGGGTCAGCGGCTCGTCGATCACCACCCCGTGCTCGGTGAACAGCTCCGGCAGCTGCGCGTCCTCGGCGACGGGGTGTACGAACATGTTCAGCGGCATGTCCTCCTGGAACTCCTTGCCGATCAGGAAGTCGATGAGGGCCTTGCCCCCGTCGGGGTTCCCGGCGCCCTTGAGGAGGCCGGCGAACTCGATCTGGCGGAAGCAGGTGCCGGTGGACACGCCCGTGGGGGCCTCGGCCGGCTGCGGGTCGCTGTAGAGGACCTCGGCGGGCGGGCTGGACGCGTACGACACGACGAGCGGCCGTTCGGCCTTCGCCTGCTTCCCGCCGGAGGAGCCGGAGAACTCCTGGTTGTAGGCGATCTCCCAGCTGTCGACGACCTTGACGCCGTTGTCCTTGAGCTTCTTCCAGTAGCCCTGCCAGCCGCCGTCCGCGTCGCCGTACGCGGCGACCGTACCCAGCAGGAACCCGAGGCCCGGGGAGGACCGCTCGGGGTTCTCCACGACCAGCAGGTCCTTGTAGGCGGGCTTGGCGAGGTCGTCGAGAGTCTGCGGCGGAGCGAGCTTCTTGTCCGCGAAGTACTTCTTGTCGTAGTTCACGCAGATGTCGCCGTAGTCGACGGGGGTGACGCGGTGCTTGTCCGCGTCGAGCCGGACGCCGGGGCGGACCCGGTCCAGGCCCTTGGCCTCGTACGGCTCGAACACGTCGTTGTCGAGGGCCCGGGACAGCAGGGTGTTGTCGACGCCGAAGAACACGTCGCCCTGCGGGGCGCCCTTGGTGAGGACGGCCTTGTTGACGGCCTCCCCGGCGTCGCCGCTCTTGAGGACCTCGACGGTGTACCCGGTCCTGGCGGTGAACTGCTTGAGGACCTCGTCGGAGGCCGTGAAGGAGTCGTGGGCGACGAGCGTGACGGTCTTCGCTCCGGCGTCCTTGCCGCCCTGGTCGGCTCCGTCACCGGATCCGCCGCCGCAGGCGGTGAGGGTGGTGACGCCCACGGCCACGGCGACGACGCCCGCGGCGAACTTGCTGGTGGTGCTCACTGGTCATTCCTCCTGGTGGGTGCCAGGAAGAGACGCGGCCCTGCCCGCTGCCGGACGGCGGCGGGCAGGGCGCAACAGCTCGAGTAACGACCGATCTCCCTACCCAGAATGACCTGGGCCAGGTTCGGAGGGTCTGCGGTCTGACGGTCACCGCACTCTCAGCGCTGTGGCGCTCCCCTGTCGGAATATACGTTTGTCCGGCGGACAGGTTACCGCTCGGAGGCGGCGAGCTGTCCGCAGGCCCCGTCGATCTCCTGACCGCGGGTGTCGCGGACGGTGACGGGCACGCCGTGGGCGGCGATGGCCTCGATGAACGCCTTCTCGTCCTCGGGGCGGGACGCCGTCCACTTGGAGCCCGGGGTCGGGTTGAGCGGGATCAGGTTGACGTGGACCCGCTTGCCCTTGAGGAGCCGGCCGAGCAGGTCGCCGCGCCACGCCTGGTCGTTGATGTCGCGGATCAGCGCGTACTCGATGGAGACGCGGCGGCCCGACCTCTCGGCGTACTCCCAGGCCGCGTCGAGGACCTCGCGGACCTTCCAGCGGGTGTTGACCGGCACCAGGGTGTCGCGCAGCTCGTCGTCGGGGGCGTGCAGGGACACGGCGAGGCGGCACTTGAAGCCCTCGTCGGCGAACCGCAGCATCGCCGGGACGAGGCCGACCGTGGAGACGGTGATGCCTCGCTGCGACAGGCCGAGGCCGTCCGGCTCCGGGTCGGTGAGGCGGCGGATCGCGCCGACGACCCGGTTGTAGTTGGCGAGGGGCTCGCCCATGCCCATGAACACGATGTTCGACAGCCGGGCGGGGCCGCCGGGGACCTCTCCGTCGCGCAGGGCGCGCATGCCGTCGACGATCTGGTGCACGATCTCGGCCGTCGACAGGTTCCGGTCGAGACCGGCCTGCCCGGTGGCGCAGAACGGGCAGTTCATGCCGCAGCCGGCCTGCGACGAGATGCACATGGTGACGCGGTCGGGGTAGCGCATGAGCACCGACTCGACGAGCGTGCCGTCGTGCAGCCGCCACAGGGTCTTGCGGGTGGTGTCGTCGTCGCAGGAGATGTGCCGGACGACGGTCATCAGGTCCGGCAGCAGCTCGCGGGCGAGCCGGTCGCGGGCGGCGGCGGGGATGTCGGTCCACTCGGCGGGGTCGTGGGCGTACCTCGCGAAGTAGTGCTGGGACAGCTGCTTCGCGCGGAACGGCTTCTCACCGATCGCGGCGACGGCCTCCTTGCGCTCGGCGGGCGTGAGGTCGGCGAGGTGCCGCGGCGGCTTCTTGGCTCCGCGGGGGGCGACGAAAGTCAGTTCTCCGGGCTTGGGCATGGTGCTACCAGTGTCGCAGAGATGCGGCGAAGGGCCCGCCGCCCTGTGGACGACAGGCCCTCACCGGGGAAAACGCAGGTCGCGGGGGTGTCACCCGCCGCCGACGAACAGCACCAGCAGCAGCCACACCACCGGCGCCGTCGGCAGCAGCGAGTCGAGCCGGTCCATGATGCCGCCGTGACCGGGCAGCAGCGTGCCCATGTCCTTGATGCCGAGGTCGCGCTTGATCATCGACTCGCCGAGGTCGCCGAGCGTGGCGCTGACCGCCACGGCGAGCCCCAGCGCGAGCCCCTGCCACCAGGAGCCGCCCTCGATGAGGAACTCCATGCACAGGGCGCCGGCCGCCATCGCGAACGCCACCGCCCCGAGCAGGCCCTCACGGGTCTTGCCGGGGCTGATGCGCGGGGCGAGCTTGTGCGTCCCGAAGCGCCAGCCGACGGCGTACGCGCCGGTGTCGCTGACGATGGTGAGCACCAGGAACGTGAGCACCCGCCACGACCCGTCCTCCGCCGCCAGCAGCAGCGCCACGAACGTCGCGAGGAACGGCACGTAGAACGCGGCGAACACGCCCGCGGTGACGTCCCGCAGGTAGTCCTCCGGCGGCTCGGCCATCCGCCACACGAGGACGGCGAGCGCGGTGAGCGCCATGGCGACCCACGCGCCCTCGGCCCCCCGCACGTAGCCGGCGACGACCATCGCGGCGCCACCGACGGCGAGCGGCACGAGGGGCGCCTTGACGCCCTTGCGCTCCTGCAGCCGGGAGGTGAGCTCCCACAGGCCGACGACGACGGCGACGACGATCACGCCGACGAACACGGCCTTCACGACGAACAGCGAGGCGATGATGACGGCGCCGAGTCCGACACCGACCCCTATCGCGGCCCGCAGGTCCCGTCCGGCCTGCTTCTTCTCCCTCTGCTGCTTCCTCGGCGATCCCGCCGACCGGGGCTGCGGCGTCGAGGGCTGTGGTTCCGAGGGCGGCATGGGCTCCTGCGGCATCTCGTCACGGAACGGGGGACCGCTCAGCCGAGCGGTCCCCCGTTCGCTGTCGTCCTGGCTCCCTGCGCCGATCGCGGCCGGCACGCCGGCCAAGCCGCCTACGGGCGCGGGAACATCGGGCACGATGGGCATGGGCCGAGTCTGCTGCGCGACCCGCTCATCGTAGGCGGGACCCGCCGGGGCGGCAGGACCGAACCCCTGGTCGGGCGGACCCCCGTGTCCGCCTCGCGGCGGGGCCCCCCAGGAAGCGTCGTTCATCAGACCTCAAGCAGCTCGGCTTCCTTGTGCTTGAGCAGCTCGTCCACCTGCGCGACGTACTTCGCGGTGGTGTCGTCGAGCTCCTTCTCCGCGCGGCGGCCCTCGTCCTCGCCGACCTCGCCGTCCTTCACGAACTTGTCGATGGCGTCCTTCGCCTTGCGGCGCACGGAGCGGATCGACACCTTCGCGTCCTCGCCCTTGCCCTTGGCGACCTTGATGTACTCGCGGCGGCGCTCCTCGGTGAGCTCGGGGAAGACCACCCGGATGATGCTGCCGTCATTGGTCGGATTGACGCCCAGGTCCGAGTCGCGGATGGCCTGCTCGATGTTGCGCAGCGCCGACTTGTCGAACGGGGTCACCACGGCCATGCGCGGCTCCGGCACCGAGAAGGAGGCCAGCTGGTTGATCGGTGTGAGCGCCCCGTAGTAGTCGGCCACGATCTTGTTGAACATGGCCGGGTGCGCCCGGCCCGTGCGGATCGCGGCGAAGTCCTCCTTCGCGACCAGGACGGCCTTCTCCATCTTCTCCTCGGCTTCGAGGAGGGTCTCTTCGATCACCACTTGCTCCTGCGTGTCGTGTGGTCAGTCCCGGCGTGCTCGGCGGCCGCGGAACCTGCGTCGCGTCTGGTACCCCTGCACGGTGTCCGACCGTCAGGGCTTTGTCCATCCCCGGACGGGGCGACCCGGATCAGTGCCGGGTGCCCTGGTCGCTCACCAGGGTGCCGATCTTCTCACCCTTCACGGCGCGCGCGATGTTACCGGCCGTGAGCAGCTCGAAGACGAGGATCGGCAGCTTGTTGTCGCGGCAGAGGGTGACGGCGGTGGCGTCGGCGACCTTCAGGTCGCGGGCGATCACCTCGCCGTACTCCAGCGCGTCGAACTTCACCGCGTCGGGGTTGGCCTTGGGGTCGGAGTCATAGACCCCGTCGACCCCGTTCTTGCCCATGAGGAGGGCTTCGGCGTCGATCTCCAGCGCACGCTGGGCAGCCGTGGTGTCGGTGGAGAAGTAGGGCATGCCCATGCCCGCGCCGAAGATGACGACGCGGCCCTTCTCCAGGTGGCGCACGGCGCGCAGCGGGATGTACGGCTCCGCGACCTGCCCCATCGTGATGGCGGTCTGGACGCGGGACTGGATGCCCTCCTTCTCCAGGAAGTCCTGGAGGGCGAGGCAGTTCATGACGGTGCCGAGCATGCCCATGTAGTCGGAGCGCGCCCGGTCCATGCCGCGCTGCTGGAGCTCGGCGCCGCGGAAGAAGTTGCCGCCGCCGATCACGATGGCGATCTGCGCCCCGTCGCGGACCACCGCGGCGATCTCCCGCGCGATGGCGTGCACGACGTCGGGGTCGACGCCGAGGCCACCGCCGCCGGCGAAGGCCTCGCCGGACAGCTTCAGCAGGAAGCGGCCGGTCTTTTTGCCGGTGTTGTCGTCGCCCTGTGCGGCGCCCTGGTTCATTGGAGATCTCCTCGTGCACATACGAAGAAGGCCATTGCCGGGGGTGTTGGTGTTCCCTTGCGGCAATGGCCTCCTCGTCAGATCTGCGGTCGCCCGGCGCGAGCGCCGACGACTGCTTCCGACCCTACCGGGGTCCGGTGTCCGTGGCGTACGGACGTGAGTCCCGTGAGTTGCTCACGGACTGGACTCAGATGCCGACCTTGATGCGGCTGAAGCGCTTCAGGGTGACACCGGCCTCGTCCAGGATCTGCTGGACGGACTTCTTGTTGTCGAGCGCGTACGGCTGGCCGAGCAGCGTCGCGTCCTTGAAGAAGCCGTTCAGGCGGCCCTCGACGATCTTCGGCAGCGCGGCCTCGGGCTTGCCCTCGGCGCGGGTGGTCTCCTCGGCGACGCGGCGCTCGGCCTCGACGACCTCGGCCGGGACGTCCTCCTTGGAGAGGTACTTCGGCGCGAAGGCGGCGATGTGCTGGGCGACGCCCTTGGCGAGCTCGGCGTTCTCCTTGTCCAGCTCCACGAGGACACCGATCTGCGGCGGCAGGTCCGGCATCGTGCGGTGCATGTACGCGGCGACGTAGCCGCCGGAGAACTGCGCGAAGCGGTCCAGGACGATCTTCTCGCCCAGGTTGGCGTTGGCCTCGTCGACGTACGCCTGGACGGTCTTGCCGGCCTCGATCTCGGAGGCGAGCAGCGCCTCGATGTCGGCCGGGTTCGTCTTGGCGACGTGGGCGGCGAGGGCCTCGGCGACGGACTGGAACTTCTCACCCTTGGCGACGAAGTCCGTCTCGCACTTCAGCTCCAGGATGACGCCGGAGGTGTTGTCGTCGGCGATCAGGGAGACGATGGCACCGTTCTCGGCGGAGCGGCCCTCGCGCTTGGCGACGCCCTTCTGGCCCTTGATGCGCAGCGCCTCGACGGCCTTGTCGACGTTGCCGTCGGCCTCGTCCAGGGCCTTCTTGCAGTCCATCATGCCCGCGCCGGTGAGCTCGCGGAGCTTCTTGACGTCAGCGGCGGTGTAGTTCGCCATGATCTGTGAATCTCTCTCGAAGTCTGGAAGATCTACGAAGATCTGGGGGTGGACGGCGGACGCTCGTGGCGCCCGCCGTCGACGACCGAACCGATCCCTACCGGACCCGGCCGAACGGCTCGGAACGAACCGCCGAACGGCCGGGGTCGGGCCGCGGGGACCCGGCGGGAAGGATCAACCGACCGGGACGAACCGGCCGGAACGACCGAACCGGCCCGACCCGCGGGCCCGGACCGGTAGGCCCGGACCCGCCGGTCCGGGCCACTGGGTCAGGCCTGCTCGCCCTCGGCGGCCGGAGCCTCGGCGGCCGGGGCCTCGACAGCCGGAGCCTCGGCGGCAGCGGCCTCGGCCGGCTTCTCGGCCTCGTCGGCGTCCGCCTTCTTCTCACCCTCGAGCAGGTCGCGCTCCCACTCGGCGAGCGGCTCACCGGCGGCCTTGTCACCCGGCTTGCTGTCACCGGTGGCGGCACCGGAACGGGCGATGAGGCCCTCGGCGACCGCGTCGGCGATCACACGGGTGAGCAGGGTGACGGAGCGGATCGCGTCGTCGTTGCCCGGGATCTTGTAGTCGACCTCGTCCGGGTCGCAGTTGGTGTCCAGGATCGCGACGACCGGGATGTTCAGCTTGCGAGCCTCGCCGACGGCGATGTGCTCCTTCTTCGTGTCGACGATCCAGACGGCGCTCGGCACCTTCTGCATGTCGCGGATACCACCGAGGGTCTTCTCCAGCTTGGCCTTCTCACGCGAGAGGACCAGGAGCTCCTTCTTGGTGAGGCCGGACGCTGCCACATCCTCGAAGTCGATCGCCTCAAGCTCCTTCAGACGCTGCAGGCGCTTGTAGACGGTGGAGAAGTTGGTGAGCATGCCGCCCAGCCAACGCTGGTTGACGTAGGGCATGCCGACGCGGGTGGCCTGCTCCGCGATGGCCTCCTGCGCCTGCTTCTTGGTGCCGACGAACATGATGGAGCCGCCGTGGGCGACGGTCTCCTTGACGAACTCGTAGGCGCGGTCGATGTACGACAGCGACTGGAGCAGGTCGATGATGTAGATGCCGTTGCGCTCGGTGAAGATGAAGCGCTTCATCTTCGGGTTCCAGCGACGGGTCTGGTGACCGAAGTGGACGCCGCTTTCCAGCAGCTCCCGCATCGTGACGACGGCCATGGCCGTATCTCCTCGTGTGTTCTCGGTTGCATCCTGACGCCCCGACGCGCCGCGCCCCCGCAGGGGACCGACGGGCGCTGCCACTGCCGAAACCGGCCGGCGGCGGGGCGTGCGAAGTCGACCCGGTGACCCGGGCCGCCAGCAGAAGTGTACGGGACCCCGACACCAGCAGGTGACGGCGCTGTCCACAACCGGCCGCCCGTCCACAGCCCCCGACCATGATCAGCGAACTCCGGCCCCGCTCCGGCACAGTTCCCCCATGAACCGCACCCTCCTGGCCCCGCCTCTGCTCCTCCTCACCCTCACCGCCGCCACTCC
>NZ_MKXB01000056.1:25882-26736 GCF_001865245.1 Streptomyces sp. CC53
CCGGCGTCTGGCCCCTCGGCCCGCCCCGCCCCCGCATCATCCGCGGCTGGCAGCCACCCACCACGCCCTACGGCCCCGGCCACCGCGGCATCGACCTGGCGGCCCCGGCCGGCACCCCCGTCCGCGCGGCCGCCGCCGGCCGCGTCACCTTCAGCGGCCCCGTCGGCGGCCGCGGCACCCTCTCCGTCACCCTGCCCGCACCACCCGGCACGACCCCGCTGCGCACGACGTACGAACCCGTCCGCGGCCTGACCCCCGCGGGCACCGACGTCACCACCGGCCAGATCATCGCCACCACGACCGACGACCCGGCGTCGCACTGCGCCGCCGGCTGCCTCCACTGGGGCCTCCGCCGAGGCGACACCTACCTCGACCCCCTGACCCTGCTCCCACCCCGCCTCCTGCACCGCCCACCCTCCCGCCTCCTGCCCCTCGCAGCCGACCCGTGACCGCACCCGCATACCCGCGCCAGCCGACTCGGGAGGCGGCGCCGCCCCGGAGACCGGACTTCACAGGCCGGGACCCGACCACACGGACGCGACAGGGCGGTCGACGCGAGGCCGCTAGACAGACAGGCCGTCGACACGAGACGGCACGCAACGGAGGACCCGGCTACGGACGACCCGGCTACGGAGGGCAGGGGTGCCGGGGGGCGAGTCGGCCCGTGCCACCGGCGGCCAAGGCAGCAGCACGCGCATAGGCACAGGCCAACGGCCCGCGCCGAGTCGGCCAAAGGCGCTGGACCGGACGGTGACGTGCCGGGCAGGCAAACGACCGTGACACACACGGCGCCGCACGACGACGAGCCGGCGACACGGGCACGGAAGGGGAGGAGGGAGGAGGGAGGAGGGAGG
>NZ_MKXB01000057.1 GCF_001865245.1 Streptomyces sp. CC53
CCGGCGGGGCCGCGGAGGCCGCGGGCGCGGAGGGGCGTGCGGAGCCGCGGCGCCTGGGTGCCGGCCCCGCAGGGGTGGTGGGTCCGCCGGGCCGGGACGATCAGCGGACGACGCCCTCAGCGCTGCCTGTCGCCGTGTCCTTCGTGGCCTCCGCCGGGATCGGCTGGTCGAGCCGCAGCGCCGACCACACCTGCTGCGCCTGGGTCTCGACCGGCACGACCCTGTTGCGGTCGACCGTGTCGTACACCACGGGCAGGGTGATCATCTGCACCTGGTCCGCGTCGAGTTCCGCCAGCCCGCTGGCGAACTCCACCAGTTCCGAGACGCTGTCGAGCCCCGAATCCGGCTTGACGGCCTTCGTCGCGGCGTCGGCGAGCCCCCACAGCCGGGTGGGGCTGGTGAAGACGCCCACCTGCTTCACCTGCTCCATGAGGGCCTTGATGAAGGCGTGCTGCAGCTGGATGCGGCCGAGGTCGCTGCCCTCGCCGACGCCCTTGCGGGTGCGGACCAGCGCGAGGGACTGCTCGCCGTCCAGGGTGTGCGTGCCCGCGGGCAGGTCCAGGTGGCTGCTGCCGTCCCTGATGGGCTGCGTCGTGGTGACCTCGACGCCGCCGAGCTCGTCGATGAGCTTCCGGAAACCGGTGAAGTCGACCTCGACGTAGTGGTCCATGCGGATGCCCGAGATCTGCTCGACCGTCTTCACGGCGCAGGCCGGCCCGCCGACCTCGTAGGCGGTGTTGAACATGGCGCGGTAGGCCGCGGGGACCGGTTCGCCGTCCCGGTCGGTGCACTCGGGGCGGGTGATGAGCGTGTCCCGCGGGATGGACACGACACTGGCCGCCGTGCGGCCCTCGTGGAGGTGCACGACCATCGCCGTGTCGGAGCGGGAGGAGCCGCCGTCGTCGCGGCCGTACGCGGAGTTGTCGCCGGCGCGGGAGTCGGACCCGAGGACGAGGATGTCCAGGGAGCCGTCGTCGACGTTCTTCGGCCGGTCGTCACCGAGCTGGGTGTTGATGTCGACGGTGCGGATGTTCCCGTCGAGTGTGAGGTACGCCGCACCGAGCGCGGCGGCTCCGGCGAGGAGCAGACCGATCGCGGTCCACGTGGCGGCGTTGCGTCCGCGCCGCCGCGCCGCGGGCTCCTCGTGACGGCGGCCCGTCCCGTCTATTCGGCCGCCCGTGCCCTGTTCGCCCATGGTCTCCTCGGTTTCTGCCGCTCCGGCTCCAGGTCAGACGGCCGGGGGGCGCAAAGGGTTGCACGGGACGCCCTGTGCCCACTGTGCGGGGGCACAGTGGGCACAGGGCGCGTACGGGCGCTCACGGGACCGGGTCGTGCGACCGGCGCCGCCGCCGGTCGCCGTACCCGGAGCCGGTCAGGTGAGGATGTTGAAGGCGTTCCAGCCGCTGCTGCCGATCGTGTAGCGGCTGCGGAACGGCTGCGTGGGCGAGTTGCGGCTCGGGTACAGGTACAGCTTGCCGTCGCCGTCGCGCACGACCATGTCGGACGCGCCGTCGCCGGTGACGTCGCCGGGGCCGACGTACGCGGTGAAGTTCCAGCCCGTGCCGATCTGCACGCGCTGGTTGCTCAGCGGCGCGTTGGCCACGCCGCGGCCGACGTACAGCCACATGCGGCCCTGGGCGTCACGGGCGAGGACGTCGGGGACGCCGTCGCTCGTGTAGTCGCCGTGGCCGGCGATCGTGTAGCCGGTCCAGCCCGAACCACCCTGGATACGGCTCATGAAGGTGCCGTCTCCGCGCCCGGGGTAGACCCACAGGGCACCCGCGGAGTCGACGGTGACCAGGTCGGACCAGCCGTCACCACTGACGTCGCCGGGGACGAGGATGGCGCGGAAGCCGCTCCAGCCGGAGCCGATCCGGGTCTCCGCCCAGTCGTAGACCTCCTGCCCGGCGTCCCACTGCCAGCGGGCCCAGTACAGGTCTCCGCCGGAGCGGAAGACGAAGTCCTGGTTGGCGTCGGCGTTGAGGTCGGCCTGGCGGACCAGGTCGACGCCGTCCCAGAAGCCCGCGAAGTCGCTGGCGCCCAGGCTGGTGCCCTGCGAGGCGTAGGTGTAGCCCTCCGCGTTGTCCTTGCGGACGGCGAAGATGTCGGCCTTGTCGTCGTCGGTGAAGTTCGCGTCGTCGGCCCGCTGGCCGATGGCACCGGCGAAGGTCGAGACCTTGGCGTACATGCTGTACGCACCGGCCTCGATGCAGTCCTGCACGCCCCACGACACGATGCCGGCGATGCGGCCGCCCACGATGAGCGGGCCTCCGGAGTCGCCGTTGCACGGGCTGACCGTGGTGGCGTCGGTGCCGCCCGCGGGCTCGCCGGCGCAGAACATCTCGCCGGGAACGAAGTTGGCGGCGCCGGCCGGGAAGCTGGTGCAGGCGGAGTCGGCCTGGATGGGCAGGGTGGCCCGCTTGAGGGTCTGCGAGCCGTCGGAGCCGGGGATGCCGCTGGTGCGGCCCCAGCCGTAGACGGTGGCGGCGGTGCCCGGGGCGTACGAAACCGTGTCGTTGGGCGTCACGGTCCGCAGCGTCTTGTGCGGCATGGGCCGGTCGAGCGTGAGCACGGCGATGTCGTTGCGGATGTCGCCGTCGTAGGACGGGTGGACCCACTGACGCTTGACCAGGGCCGGCGTGCCGCCGTGCCAGTTCGGCTCGCCGCCGACCCCGTCGGACACGGCCTGGGTGGCACCGGCGACGGCGAAGCCCTGCTGGGTCCAGTCGACGCCGGCGACGCAGTGCGCGGCGGTGAGGACCTTGGCGGGGCTGATCAGCACGCCGCCGCAGAAGAAGCCGTCCCCGGTGGCCGGGTCGTAGCCGTACAGCTGCGTCATCCACGGCGCCTCGCCGAACGGGGCGTCAACGCCCCCGATGACCTTCGGGTCGGCGGTGGTGGAGTCGGACGGCGACGGGGAGGCCGCGGCGGGCGGCTGCTCGTCGGCCGGGGAGGGGGCGGCGCTGCGCGCGCCGTCCGCCGAGCGGCCGCCGGTGGAGGCGGCTGCCTCCTTATCGGCTTCCTGCTTCAGGAACTGCTTCGCCTGGGCGGCGATCTCGGTGCTGGACGGCACCGTCAGGGCCTGCCGCTTCCCGGGCTGGTGCGGCTCGTCGGCCGCGTAGGCGGGTGACGCGGACAGACCGGCGCCGCCGACCGCGAGTGCGGTGAAGAGCGCCGGGAGGACGAATCGGGTCCTCGGCCGGGGAGATGACACTCACTACCCCCATCGTGGTGGACGTGCGGCGCCCGTGGCAGGGCGCCGCACCGCAAGGAAGTGGGGGAGAGAAGAGGCAGTCGTCACCCGCCGTGCGCCGCGAGTGCACAGCAGCGCGCCACGAGCCGCACGGAGACGTTCCGGCCCGCGGGGACGGCAGGCGCATAGAAAATGCGTTCCCCCCCACCTGGTGGCCTGATCTTACACAGGTTGCACACAGACCACTGCGCCCCGTCGGAATCCGACGGGGCGCAGTGGTCAAGGCGTCGGCCGGCGGTGCGGACCGCCGGCCGTTGTCGCTCGTCAGTCGTTGTTGCCCGAGGACGGCGTCGTCTTCTGGATCTGCATCAGGAACTCGGCGTTCGACTTGTGCTGCTTCATCTTGTCGAGGAGCAGCTCGACCGCCTGCTGCTGGTCGAGGGCGTGCAGCACCCGGCGCAGCTTCCACACGATGGCGAGCTCGTCGCTGCCGAGCAGGATCTCCTCCTTGCGGGTGCCGGACGCGTCGACGTCCACCGCGGGGAAGATGCGCTTGTCGGCGAGCTTCCGGTCGAGCTTGAGCTCCATGTTGCCGGTGCCCTTGAACTCCTCGAAGATCACCTCGTCCATGCGCGAGCCGGTGTCGACCAGCGCGGTGGCGAGGATGGTCAGCGAGCCGCCGTCCTCGATGTTCCGCGCGGCACCGAAGAAGCGCTTCGGCGGGTACAGCGCGGTCGAGTCGACACCACCGGACAGGATGCGGCCGGAGGCGGGGGCGGCGAGGTTGTACGCGCGGCCCAGGCGGGTGATGGAGTCCAGCAGGACGACCACGTCGTGACCCAGCTCCACGAGGCGCTTGGCGCGCTCGATGGCCAGCTCGGCGACGGTGGTGTGGTCCTCGGCCGGGCGGTCGAAGGTCGAGGAGATGACCTCGCCCTTCACCGACCGCTGCATGTCGGTGACCTCTTCCGGACGCTCGTCGACGAGGACGACCATCAGGTGGCACTCGGGGTTGTTGTGGGTGATCGCGTTGGCGATCGCCTGCATGATCATGGTCTTGCCGGTCTTCGGCGGGGCCACGATCAGACCGCGCTGGCCCTTGCCGATCGGCGACACGAGGTCGATGATCCGCGTGGTCAGCACGCCCGGGTCGGTCTCCAGGCGGAGCCGGTCCTGCGGGTACAGCGGGGTGAGCTTGTTGAACTCGGGGCGGCCGCGTCCGGAGTCGGCGGCCATGCCGTTGGCCGAGTCGAGGCGGACCAGCGCGTTGAACTTCTCGCGGCGCTCGCCCTCCTTGGGCTGGCGCACGGCGCCCGTGATGTGGTCGCCCTTGCGCAGCCCGTACTTGCGGACCTGGGCGAGCGACACGTACACGTCGTTCGGGCCCGGCAGGTAGCCGGAGGTCCGGATGAACGCGTAGTTGTCGAGGATGTCGAGGATGCCCGCGACGGGGATCAGGACATCGTCCTCGGAGACCTGCGGCTCGCCGGCGCCGAACTCGTCGCGGCCGCGGCGGCCACGGCGGTCGCGGTAGCGTCCGCGGCGCCCACGGCGTCCGCCGTCGAAGTCGTCGTCGCCCTGCGGCCCGGCCTGGCCGCCCTGCTGGGCCTGCTGGCGCTGGCCGCCGCCCTGCTGGTCGTCGCCCTTGCGGTCGCGGCGGTCGCGGTCCCGGTCACGGTCCCGCTGGCGGTCGCGGCGGTCGCGGCGCTCACGACGGCCGCCCTCGGCGGTCTCGACGGCGCCCTCCGCGGCCTTGCCCTCGGACTGCGCCTCGGGCTTGCCCTCGGTGCGGGTGTCCGTACGGACGTCGCCGCGGGCCTCGGCGGTCGCCTCGGCGCCGTCGGGGCTGCCGCCGGGCGCGGTGGCCCGGCGTCGGCGGCGGGCACCGGCGGCCTCGTCGGCCGCGTGCTGCTGCTCACGGGCAGCGGCCTTGGTGGGCTGGCCGGGGATGTCGATGTGCTGCTGGACGCCCTGGTCGGCCTGGGAGGCGCTCTCGGCCTTCTCGGCCTTCTCAGCCTTCTCGGCCTTCTCAGCCTTGTCGGCCTTCTCGGCCTTCGCCGCCTTGGCCGGGCTGTCGGCCGCCTCGCCGGTCTTCGCGCCGGCCTCGTCGCCCGTACGGGTACGGGAGGTGGTGCGGCGCTTCGGCTTGGCCTCGGCTGCGTCGGCGCTCTTGGCGGCAGGTGCGCCGCCGGCGGCCTGCGCCTCCTTGATGACCTCGATCAGCTGGCTCTTGCGCATGCGCGCGGTGCCCCTGATGCCGAGGCCGGACGCGACCTGCTGCAGCTCGGCCAGGACCATGCCTTCGAGGCCGGTGCCGGAGCGGCGGCGCCGTGTGGTGGTGCCGGAGGCAGCACCCGCGGCGGGCGCGGGGGTGTCGACAGACTTGTCGGCAGTCACGCCCATCAGATCGGTGGTGTCGCTCACGAAGGGTCCTTCCCTGGAGCGGACGTCGGCCTTCTGGCTCGGCGACCGGTTGTGCTGTCCGGCCTCGGTCCCTGATGTCGACCGTGCCGGGGCGGTGGTCCCGCCGGGTGCGGCGGGAGGAGAGATGACGTGCGTGGTCCGACCCGAGGCCCCCTGCTCGGCCCTCTTCCCGGGAGAAGCGAGGGGTGACGCGCGCCGGTTCCGGAGCGTGCTCGAAACTGCTCAGGCAGGCTGCTCAGGCAGTTGGGGAGGAGGCTCCCGGAAGAATGGTGGTCCCTGACGGGGACACGCAGCACCGCGCCTGAAAGACGTCGGGTGCAGACTTGAGGTTAACACTACCGGCTCCAACAAACATTCCCCCTCTCCCACACCGGCAATCCGTTGTTCCCGGCGTTCCCCGGACCGGGGACCCGCCGGGCGGGCGTCTGGCGGTGTTGTGCGTCCACGCGCCGACCTGGTGCGCTGCCGCGGTTCTCTAGGCGGTGAGCGGCAGCACGCTCGCTCCGGCGGTGTCGAGACCGAGCCGGTTCGCGGCCCAGCCCTCTCCCGCCAGCAGCGCGACCTTCTCCGCCGCGCCGTCCTCGGCCAGTGCGAGCACCGTCGGGCCCGCACCGGAGATGACCGCGGGCACGCCGTCGGCCCGCAGTCGGTTCACGAGGGCGATGCTCTCCGGCATCGCCGGTGCCCGGTACTCCTGGTGGAGGCGGTCCTCCGTCGCGGCGAGCAGCAGCTCGGGGCGCCGGGTGAGGGCCTCGACGAGCAGTGCGGCGCGGCCCGCGTTGGCCGCGGCGTCCACATGGGGGACGGTGCGGGGCAGCAGTCCCCTCGCTGTTTCTGTGAGTACCGGCTTTCCGGGTACGAAAACCACCGGAACGATGGAATGCGAGGGCTCCATCCTGATGGCGCGCGCTGCGCCGTTCTCGGTCCACGCCGCGGTGAAGCCGCCGAGCAGGCAGGCGGCGACGTTGTCGGGGTGGCCCTCGATCTCGGTGGCGAGCTCCAGCAGCGCGGCGTCGTCGAGCCTGCTCTCGCCGCCTATGGTCACGGCGCGGGCGGCGACGATGCCGGCGCAGATGGCGGCGGAGGAGGAGCCGAGCCCGCGGCCGTGCGGGATGCGGTTGGCGCAGACGACCTCGAGGCCGCGGGGCTGGCCGCCGAGCAGGTCGAAGGCGGTGCGCAGGGACCGTACGAGGAGGTGGCTCTCGTCGCGCGGCAGGGTGTCGGCGCCCTCACCGGCGATGTCGATGTGCAGCCCGGAGTCGGCGACCCGGACGACGACGTCGTCGTACAGCCCCAGGGCCAGGCCGAGGGCGTCGAAGCCGGGGCCGAGGTTGGCGCTGGTGGCGGGGACGCGCACCCGGACGGCGGCGGCGCGGAACGCGGGACCGGCCATCGCTCGTTGACTCTCCTTGATCTGGACCTGCGGGGGTGACCTGCGGGGCGGGAATGGGCGGGGGGTGGGGTCTCTCGGACTTCCGGCCGGCGCACGAGGCCCGGTGGCGGCCTGGGAGGGGCCGTGGGCGGCATCGGCGTCGCGGAAAGCGCCGTCACCCGCGCATGGGCGGCGCGGTGGGCTCGGTACAGCCTATCGAAGGAAGGTTCTGCCGCGACATAGGGCGCACAGGAGGCGCACGATGCGTGTCGCGTGCCTTCCCGTGCTCCTGCGGCGGGTTCGGGGTCCGGGCGGGCGCGGGACGCGGCCGGGAGCCGGCCCGCGCCGGCTCTCAGGCGAGGCCGAGGCGCTCCGCGGCGGCCGCGGCGTCGACCGGGACGGTGACGGGCTGCGGTGCGCCGGCGACGGCCCAGTCCGGGTCCTTCAGCCCGTTCCCGGTCACCGTGCAGACGATGGTCTGGCCCGGGTCGACCTTGCCCTGCTCGGCGGCCTTCAGCAGGCCGGCGACGGACGCGGCGGACGCGGGCTCGACGAAGACGCCCTCCTGCGCGGCCAACAGCCGGTAGGCACGCAGGATCTCACGGTCCGTCACCTCGTCGATGAAGCCGCCGGACTCGTCGCGGGCGGCCAGGGCGTAGTCCCAGGAGGCCGGGTTGCCGATGCGGATGGCGGTGGCGATGGTGGACGGGTCCTTGACGACCTCGCCCCGCACCAGGGGCGCGGAGCCGGAGGCCTGGAAGCCCCACATGCGCGGGGTGCGGGTGGCTGCGCCGTCGGCCGCGTACTCGCGGTAGCCCTTCCAGTACGCGGTGATGTTGCCGGCGTTGCCGACCGGCAGGACGTGGATGTCGGGGGCGTCGCCGAGCATGTCCACGATCTCGAACGCGGCGGTCTTCTGACCCTCGATGCGCACCGGGTTGACGGAATTGACCAGCGCCACCGGGTAGTTGTCGGACAGGGCGCGCGCCAGCGTCAGGCAGTCGTCGAAGTTCCCGTCCACCTGGAGGATCTTCGCGCCGTGGACGAGGGCCTGGCCCATCTTGCCGAGCGCGATCTTGCCCTGCGGCACGAGCACCGCGGAGACCATCCCGGCCCGCACCGCGTAAGCGGCCGCGGACGCCGAGGTGTTGCCGGTGGAGGCGCAGATGACGGCCTTGGCGCCCTCCTCCTTGGCCCTGGTGATGGCCATCGTCATCCCGCGGTCCTTGAAGGACCCGGTGGGGTTGGCGCCCTCGACCTTCAGGTGGACGTCGCAGCCGGTGCGCTCGGAGAGGACCTGGGCCGGGACGAGCGGCGTACCGCCCTCACGCAGCGTCACGACCGGCGTGGTGTCCGTGACCGGAAGGCGGTCCCGGTACTCCTCGATGATGCCGCGCCACTGGTGGGTGCCGTTGCTGGTCATGGGTCCTACTCCCCTTCAACACGCATGATGCTGGCGACACCGCGCACGGTGTCGAGCTGGCGCAGAGCCTCGACGGTCCCGGAGAGGGCCGCGTCGGGCGCGCGGTGGGTGACGACGACGAGGGACGCCTCACCGTCCTTGCCCTGCTGGGTGACGGTGTCGATCGACACCCCGTGCTCAGCGAAGACGGTGGCGACCTGGGCGAGGACGCCCGGCTTGTCGGCCACGTCGAGGCTGATGTGGTACCGCGTGACGACTTCGCCCATGGCGCTCACGGGCAGCTGGGTGTACGCGGAGTCGCCGGGTCCCGTCGCGTCGTTGAGGCGGTTGCGGCACACGGCGACGAGGTCGCCGAGCACGGCCGAGGCGGTCGGCGAGCCGCCGGCACCCGGGCCGTAGAACATGAGCTGCCCGGCGGCCTCGGACTCGACGAACACGGCGTTGTAGGCGCCGCGCACGGAGGCCAGCGGGTGGCTGAGGGGGATCATCGCGGGGTGCACGCGCGCGGTGACGGACCCGCCGTCGGCGGCGCGCTCGCAGATGGCGAGCAGCTTGATGGTGCAGCCCATGCGCTTCGCGGAGGCGAAGTCGGCGGCGGTCACCTCGGTCATGCCCTCGCGGTAGACGTCGTCGAGGCGTACGCGCGTGTGGAAGGCGATGCCGGCGAGGATCGCGGCCTTGGCGGCGGCGTCGAAGCCCTCGACGTCGGCGGTCGGGTCGGCTTCGGCGTACCCGAGCGCGGTGGCCTCGTCGAGGGCCTCGGAGTAGCCCGCGCCGGAGGTGTCCATCTTGTCGAGGATGAAGTTGGTGGTGCCGTTCACGATGCCGAGCACCCGGTTCACCTTGTCGCCTGCGAGGGACTCGCGCAGCGGCCGGATGAGCGGGATGGCGCCGGCGACGGCGGCCTCGTAGTAAAGGTCGCGGCCGTGCTCCTCGGCGGCCGCGTGCAGGGCGGCGCCGTCCTGGGCCAGCAGGGCCTTGTTGGCGGAGACGACGGAGGCGCCGTGCGCGAACGCGGTCGTGATGAGCGTCCTGGCCGGCTCGACACCGCCGATCACCTCGACCACGACGTCGATGTCCCCGCGTTTGACGAGGGCCGTGGCGTCGGTGGTGACGAGCTCCGGGTCGATGCCCTCGCGGACCTTGGAGGGCCTGCGCACGGCGACGCCGGCGAGCTCGACGGGCGCGCCGATGCGGGCGGCGAGGTCGTCGGCGTGCGTCGTCATGATGCGCGCCACCTCGGAGCCGACCACTCCACAGCCCAGCAGCGCCACCTTCAGCGGACGCGTACGCATCATCCGACCTCGTTTCCGTTCCTGCTTCGTATTTCTACGGTGGTCCAGTCTCACTCACCGGACGGGAGTTTCTATCCCCCGTCCGGATCCTGAGACATCTATTTCATCAGCCGACATCGAGAGACAGAAGATCTTCCTCTGTCTCCCGTCGTACGATCACCCGCGCCGCGCCGTCCTTGACGGCGATGACGGGCGGGCGCAGAGCGTGGTTGTAGTTGCTGGCCATGGACCGGCAGTAGGCCCCGGTCGCCGGCACGGCGACGAGGTCCCCCGGCGCGATGTCCGCCGGCAGGAAGGCGTCCCGCACGACGATGTCGCCGCTCTCGCAGTGCTTGCCGACGACCCGGCTGAGCATCGGCTCGGCGTCGGAGGTGCGGGAGACGAGGGCGACGCTGTACTCGGCGTCGTACAGCGCGGTGCGGATGTTGTCCGACATGCCGCCGTCGACGGAGACGTACGTGCGCAGCCCCTCCAGCGCCTTCACGGTGCCCACCTCGTACAGCGTGAACGCCGTGGGGCCGACGATGGCACGGCCCGGCTCCACGGAGATCCGGGGCGTGGCGAGCCCGGCGGCCTCGCACTCCCGGGACACGATCTCACCGAGCGCCTTGGCGATCTCGTGCGGCTCGCTCGGGTCGTCGTCGGAGGTGTACGCGATGCCGAGCCCGCCCCCGAGGTCGATCTCGGGCAGCTCGACGCCGTGCTCGTCGCGCACCTGGGCCAGCAGGGAGACGACCCGCCGGGCGGCGACCTCGAAGCCGGCCATGTCGAAGATCTGCGACCCGATGTGCGAGTGGATGCCCGCCAGTTCGAGGGAGTCCAGCTGGAGCACCCGCCGCACCGCCTCCGCGGCCTGCCCGCCGGCGAGGGCGATGCCGAACTTCTGGTCCTCGTGGGCCGTCGCGATGAACTCGTGGGTGTGCGCCTCGACGCCGACGGTCACCCGGATCTGCACGCGCTGGCGGCGGCCGAGGGACTGGGCGACGTGCGCCACCCGCACGATCTCCTGGAAGGAGTCCAGCACGATCCGCCCGACACCGGCGTCGACGGCCCGCCGGATCTCGTCCATGCTCTTGTTGTTGCCGTGGAAGGCGATGCGCTCCGCCGGCATGCCCGCGGACAGCGCCGTGGCCAGCTCGCCGCCCGAGCACACGTCCAGGTTCAACCCCTCCTCCCGCAGCCAGCGCACGACGGCCCGCGAGAGGAACGCCTTCCCCGCGTAGAAGACGTCGGCGTCCTTCCCGAAGGCGTCGGCCCAGGCACGGCAGCGGGCGCGGAAGTCGTCCTCGTCGAGGACGTACGCGGGCGTCCCGAACTCCTCGGCCAGCGAGGCGACGTCGAGGCCGCCCACGGTGACGACCCCGGTCTCGGCCCGGCGGACGGTCCTGGCCCACACCTTCTCGTCGAGACGGTTCAGGTCCGCGGGCGGCGGGCTGTAGTGGCCCTCGGGCAGCACGTCGGCGTGGCGGGGCCCGGCGGGGTGTGCGGAACGGCTCATGGCTGTCTGGCTTCCTCAGAGGTGTTCGGGGGCGCGGATGCCGAGCAGGGACAGGCCGCCGGCCAGCACCGTCCCGGCGGCTTCGGCGAGCGCGAGCCGGGAGCGGTGGGCGGCCGTGGGTTTCTGGTCCCCGCGGGGCAGCACGGTGTGCTGGAACCCGAGGAACGCGTCGGCGACGACCTCCAGATGCCGGGCGAGCCGGTCGGGCGCACGGTGCCGGGCGGCACCGAGGAGCACGAGGGGGTGGTCCGCGAGGGCGTCGACGAGACGGGCGGCGGCGGGAAGCGGCGTGGCGGGATGGGGAGCGGCGGCCTCGCCGTGGGAGCGGTCGCCTCGGCCGTGCAGGTCGAGGCGGTCGCTTCGGCTGTGCACGTCGGGGCGGTCGCTTCGGCTGTGCACGGCGAGACCGTCGCCCTGGCCGTGCAGGTCGAGGCGATCGCTTCGGCCGTGCACGTCGAGGCGATTTCTTTGGCCGTGCACGTCGAGACCGTCGCTGCGGCCGGGCACGTCGAGGCCGTCGTGACCGTCGTCGACGCCGTGCCCCTCGTCCACCGAGCGGAAACCCAGGTCACGGGCGTTGCGCTGCAGGGCGCGGGCTCGGGAGTGGGCGTACCGCACCAGGAAGAAGGGGTTGTCCTCGGTCTGCCGCAGCAGCACGCCCGGCTCGGGGACGCGGTCGTGGCGGGCGGGCCGCAGCAGCGCCCAACGCCCCGCGTCGGGCCCGAGGGCGGCGAAGACGTCGTAGTGGGCGGCCCGCACGGCGAGCCGCTCCCCACGGACGCCGTACCGGACGCGCCCGCCCTGCGACCGCACGAGCGCGGCGACCGCGCCCCCGACGACCCGCTCACGCGCCTCGTCGCGGTGGCCGGTGCCGTCCTCCGCACCGAGAAGGTGCAGTTCCTCGTCGCGCAGCGCGTCACCGCGCCCGTAGCCGGGTCCCTGGTCGAGGATCCCGCGTACGAGGACCCGGTCGGCGTCGCTGCGGACGCCGGAACGGAGCGTGAGGTTCAGGAACCCGGGCCCGGTGATGTCGACCTGCGCGATGCCCGGCTCCTCCAGCAGCCGCTCCCGCAGCACCTCGGCGACCCGCCGGGGCGGCAGCGCGACGCCGCGGGCGAGCTGCAGCGCGGCGTTGGTGGCCCAGTCCCCGCAGCCGCCGGGCCGCGGCCGCTCGACGACCACGCGCGGCGGCACCTCGACCTCCCGCAACGCACCCTCGCCCACCGCGCGGCGCACGGCGTGCAGCACGGTGTGGGAGAGGTCCGCGGGGGTCACGGGACAAGCGTAGGCGAGGAGGGGGGTGGCGACGCGAACCGGTTCCGCGATACGAACACCCGGCACGCCCCGCGCCCGGGCGCGGGTACGTCTCACGCCCTGCCGCTGCCACCTGCCCGCCGGGGCCTCGACCACCGCGCGCGGGCACGCCCGCGGGCCCCGCCGCCGATGCCTCTGCCGCCTGCAGGCGCCGCGCTGCGGGTGGGCGTCCCCGCCAGAACGCTGCGGGGACGCGCCCTGGGCGCCGCCGCCTCGCACCTGCCACACGAACACTCTGGACCCCGCCGCCTCGCCTGTCCTGCGGGCACCTCTGCCCCCTGTGGACGCCGCACCGCGATGCGCCCGAGCCCCGCTGCCGGCGCCCTCGGAGCCCGCACCGCGCCGCCGGTACCGCTCTGGACGTCGGCTGCCGATACCACCAAGGCCGACACCAGACACCGCGCTACGGCGGAGTTCCGAGCCCCCGCGTCGCCCCCTCCACCGTCCGAGGCTCACCCTCGCGGGGTACCCCACCCCCGTAGCCGCGCCGTGGGTAAGCTTCCCCGTTGCCGCCACCACCGTGGGCCGCCCCCGCGGCCGCCCAGGGCTCAGGGCTCAGGGCTCAGGGAGCATCCCCCAGCAATGCCGACGATCCGATCCCGACCCCCACCGATGTCTGGGCAACTGGGCGACCGGTACAGGCCGGGCGGTCAACCGTAGAGCCGGGGCTCTCTGCCCCACACCTGGACGCCTGGCCCCCTCGACACCGGCCCGACGATCCGGGCGGCCCCCGTAGGCGGTGAGCGTGGTGGACGCCCTTCAGCCTCGGCTGCTGCCCGCCCGACCGGCACCGTGGCACCCGTCCATGGGCGGCGTGACAAGTCGGCGGACGACGCGCACGAGCTCGCTGGGCTCGAAGGGCTTGGCGAGGAAGGCGTCGACGCATACGTCGGGCTGCACCTCGTCCTGAGCGCAGGCACTGATGAGCACGACGGGCACATGCCGCGTCCGTGCGTCGCTGCGCAGCCGGGCGGCGGTGCGGAGTCCGTCCAGCCGGGGCATGACGACATCGAGGGTCACGAGGTCAGGGTGTACGTCATGGACCACTTCAAGACACTCGGCACCATCGGCCGCGGTCACGACCTCGAAGCCCTCCAGCTCAAGGTTGACCCTGATCAACTGCCGGATGACCCGGTTGTCGTCGACAACCAGCACCCGCCCGGACGCGCCTGACACAACTAGAGAGTAGGTCCCCGCCCACCCCTGCGTCCGGGTTTTCGCCACTTCCACCCCCACCAGGCGACCACACGCCACCCGGCCACGAGAAATACCTGTTCACAGGCACCCGCCGAGAGCTGGTAGTGTTCTTCCCGTCGCCGCGAGCAGCAGCGACGAGGCCCCCGTAGCTCAGGGGATAGAGCAACGGCCTCCGGAGCCGTGTGCGCAGGTTCGAATCCTGCCGGGGGCACTTCCGGAAAGAGACCCTGACCAGCGGAAACGCAGGTCAGGGCTTTTCTCGTACATGCCAAAACGTCAACGGTCTACAGACCGTTGCTCTTTTCGGCTGCCGTGGGCACCGCCACGTAGAGCCGCTGTCTCCGGATCACGGGTTCTCGCAGGTCTGAACTGCCGCACCGAATGCGCCGACATCGCCCCGCCCCGCCTACGGTGGCCCTCCACGACGCTTGCCCCGCCTTCGCTCAGCAGTGCTGGATTCACGCGTGACCTGCCCAGATACATTGAAAACGTAAGCGGTCCGGTGGGTCGTTGCACCAGTGACCGCTATGCGCTATTCAGTCCGTTTGCGATGCGGGTGCAGCCTGGCCCCAACCGGCGGGAACGCGACATCTCCGTAATTGTGCTGAGCCCAGGCGCCGATGATGCGGCCGTTCCGCCAGGTGGTGGAGCCGAGTTGCCGTCGCGGTCGAAAAGCGCGGCGGTGTGGGCGGCATCGAGGTCAGGTGGGGCGTGTTGGTGCAGTCGAGCCAGGCGGGGGCGGCGCTGTTCGGTGGTGTTACGGGGCGGTGCGGTCACGATTCAGTGGGCCGCCGGCGTGGAAGGCGAAGGCGGCGGGCTCGCTCTGCGGGCCGGGGTAGTCGAGGTCACCCGCGTGCCGAGTGCGGTGGCGCAGAAGTCTGCCGGTTCGCGGCCGTCGCGGGCCCACATCGCGCGGCAAAGGATCTTGCCGTCCAGAGATTCCGGGCGGCTGGTGCTGGTATCGCTCAGGGATGACCTCGCAGGGGGGCGCGCCGCGGCCGGAGCGGGGCCGGCCGCGGCAGGGGCGTCGGAGGTGGGGAGGGGGCGACGACCCGGCGGTGGGTGTGGGTTCGAGTCACAGGCCGGCATCGGGCAGACGTGTGCGGGCGCTTCGGGTCAGCGCACGACCTTGATGCCGAAGTGGCCGCCGTACTGCTGGCCGAGGCCGAAGCCGATGGCGGAGTGCATGTGGGCGTACATCTCCATGCCGCGGGCGCACACCAGGGGGCCGAGGTCGAGGATGTCGGTCCAGCCGTAGGCCTTGAGCAGGTCGGTGGCCTGCTGCTTGGCCTCCGCGTCGTCGCCGGCGACGAACATGGTGTGGTCGCCCCCTCCGATGGCCTTCGGGTCGACGACGGTGGACTGCTCCTGGGTGACGAAGCTCTTGACGACCTTGGTGGCGGGCAGGGCTCGCTGGATCTGTTCGCCGAGGCTGTCGGTGTCGCACGGCTCCAGCTTGGGCATGACGCCCCACGGGGTCGGCCAGGGGTGCTCGGTCTCGTGCTGGTAGACGAAGGGGACGGCGTAGTCGATCAGGGCCTTTCCGGCGAGCTGCTCTGCGATGGCGCTCAGCGCGGCGACGGCGTTGTGGCCGTCGATGCCGTTGATGACCAGGCCGTCGGCAGCGGCAGCGGCGTCGCCGAAGGACTTGAGGGTGATGCCGGGGTGCTCGGCAAGCCACTGCCCGTACGGGGCGTTGCCCATCATGTCCGGCTCGGTGCGGGCGAGGGTGGCCTCGGGGTCGCGGGTGCCGACGTACACGTCGTGGCCAAGGTCCAGGAGCCTGGCCGCGTGGGCGCGGGCGCCGCCGCCGGTGCCGAGAACTGCGATCTTCACGGGGTGCCTTCCGATGGTGGTTCCGGGGTCGGACAAATCCACCGTAGGTGGGCTTCAGGTCAGGGTCTGTCCTCTGATTCGGTGAGAGTGGATGTATGACGAGTGACATGACGGCTCGGATGCTGCGGCTGCTGTCTCTGCTGCAGAGCCACCGGGAGTGGTCCGGGGCCGACCTGGCCGACCGGCTTCAGGTGACCGTGCGCACCGTGCGCCGCGACGTCGACCGGCTGCGCGACCTGGGCTACCCGGTCGACAGCGCCCGCGGCCATTACGGCGGCTACCGACTCGCCGCCGGCACCGACCTGCCCCCGCTGCTCCTCGACGACGAGGAAGCCGTGGCGATCGCCGTCGCACTGCGCACGGCGGCCTGCGGCCTGACCGGGATCGAGGAGACCGCCCTGCGCGCCCTGGCCAAACTCGAACAGATCCTCCCCCGCCGCCTGAGCGGCCAGGTCACCGCACTCCAGTCGTCCGTCGCGGGCATCACCTGGGAGGACCGGGGACCGCGGGCCGACCCGGGCCTGCTCGGCGCCCTGGCCACCGCCTGCCGTGACCACGAGATCCTGACCTTCGGCTACACCACCCGAGGCGGGGCCGCCGCCCCGCGCCGCGTGGAACCGCAGCACCTGGTCGCTTCCGGCCAGCTGTGGTACCTCCTCGCCTACGACACAGGCAAGGACGACTGGCGTGTCTTCCGCCTCGACCGCATCACCGGCCTCGCCCTCACCGGCCACCGCGTCCCGGCCCGCGAGGTGCCCGGCGCCGACCCCTCGGCCTTCGTCGCCGCCCGTCTCTCCGCCGCCCCCACCCGCCACCGCGCCGTCGCCACCGTCCTGGCCCCCGCCGGCGAGGTCCTCGCCCGCACCTGGCACCTGGGCACCCGCGTCCAGCCCGTCGACGCGGCCAGCTGCGTCGTCGACGCCTCCGACGACTCCCTCACCCGCATCGCCCGTACCCTGGCCGGCATTCCCGCCGACTACGCCCTCGACGCCGACCCCGAGGTCCTCGATCACCTTCGCACCACGGCCCGCCGCACCTTGCGCGCCACGGGCTGATCCCCGGCACGCCTGGTACCGCCCTCGCCGAGAACGGCACTGTCCCCGGCGGGCAGTGCCGGATGCGGAAGGGACGGCACCCCAGCGACCTTGCCACCGGAGAAAAGGAGTTTGCTCGGGCCGGCGCTTCCTCTACCCTGGCGAGCACTGTGAAGCGCGCCAGCGCTTGTCTCGTGTGTTTCGAGGTGACGACTTATCTCCCAGGCCCAGTAACCGCTCCTGTTGAGGCGGTTTTTCGGCTGTCCGCTCCGGCGGATCTCCGACGATGCCTCAGGCGCGGTATTCCCGATGGCCTGGGCTTCGTCGCACCCTCTTCCGCTCCTGTCGCGCTGTAGGCGTACGGGCTTGCCCAGGCTTGCCCCTACTCCCTCATCGTCCGAACAGGATCTTCACTTCCGTGTCCACCGGCACTCCTGTCTCCAGCCGCCCACGCGCCGCCCTTGAGCCGGGCCGTGCACGCACCATCACGTTGATCGTGGTGCTGGTCGCCGAGCTGATGAACGCCCTCGACGGCTCGATCGTCTACACCGCCCTGCCCTCCATCCAGGGCGACACCGGCGCCTCCAGCGCCGCGGTGCAGTGGATTCACGCCGCCTACGCGTTGACCTTCGCCCTCGGCCTGATCACAGGCGGACGCCTGGGCGACCTCTTCGGCCGCAAGCGGGTCTTCCTCCTCGGTACCGGCGTCTTCACCGTCGCCTCTCTGGTCTGCGGCCTGGCCGGAACACCGACTCTGCTGATCGCCGCACGGGTCGTGCAGGGCGGCGCCGCGGCCGTCATGGTCCCGCAGGTCCTGGCGACCCTGCACGTCACGTTCGACCAGGGGTCCAGGGCGAAGGCGTTCAGCCTGTACGGCACCGTCATGTCGCTGGGCAGCGTCATCGGCCCGGCTCTGGGAGGCGTCGTCACCGCTGCCGACCTCTTCGGTCTCGGCTGGCGACCGATCTTTCTGATCAACCTCCCTTTCGGGGTGGCTGCGATGTTCCTCGGGCTGCGCCACATCCCCGAATCCCGCGGCGACAGCGCCCGCAGGCTCGACCCGCTGGGCATCGTGCTGTCCGGAGTGGGGCTGGTGCTCATCGCGTTTCCGCTCACCGTCGGTGGCGAACACGGCTGGCCCGCCTGGAGTCTCCTCATGTCGGCGGCGGGCGTGGCGGTTCTGGTCGCCTTCGTGATTCAGCAGCGGCACCGGACCGCACGGGGCCGCGATCCGCTGGTCGTCCTCGGACTGTTCAAGGACAGGGCTTTCAGCGGTGGTGTGGCCGCGCAGCTCGTCTTCGGGCTGCTCTCCGGTCTCTTCTTCCTGGCGTGGACCCTGTTCATGCAGGACGGCCTCGGTCTGAGTGCCGGTCAGGCCGCATGGGGGTTCGTGCTGGCCTCCGTCGGCGAGATGAGCGGTGCCTGGCTGGCGATGGGTCTGGCCGGACGTCAGGGACGGCGCGCGCCGCAGGCGGGAGCCCTGCTGGCCACCGCCGCGCTGGCCGGGTACGGGTGGCTGATCTCGGAGCACGGCAGCGGCCTGCCTCTGACCCTGGCGGTGCTGCCGTTGTTCGCGGTCGGGCTCGGTCTCGGCATGGTGGGAGCGGCGCTGGCCGACATGACGCTGGGACGGGTCGGCCACGGGCACGCCGGCTCCGCATCGGGAGTGTTCAACACCTCCACCCAGCTCGGTATCGCTCTGGGAACGGCGCTGACCGGCGTGGCCTTCTTCGTCAACGCACCGGCCGGCAGCCACGGCCTCGCCGTCACCTCCGCGTTCGCCGGGAGCCTCCGGTACGTCATCGGCGCCCTGCTGGCGATGTGGGCCCTCATGTTCCTCCTGCCCAAGCGCCGCCCCACGAGCTGACCGGCCTCCCGGCCCGGCCCGCTGCCACGACCGGTCCCCCTCCCCGGGTGGCAGCGGACCCACGACACAGGTTCTTCGACAAGGAACACCGACCCATGATCCGAGTGCTGATCGCCGACGGCCTGCGCCTGACCCGCGAAGCGCTGTCCGTCGTGCTCGCAACCGAGCCGGGCATGCAGGTGGTCGCGCAGGTGGCACGGGGCGACGAGATCGTGCCCAGTGCCCTTCGCACCCGTCCGAACGTGGCACTGCTCGACACCCACCTCTCCGGCCTGGACGGGATCTCGGCCGCGTCCCGGCTCAAGACCGCCCTGCCCACGTGCCGCGTGGTCCTCGTGACCGCTCTGGAGCACCCCGGCGCGCTCAGAACCGCTCTGGCCGCGGGGGTGGAAGGGTTCGTCGGCAAGGGGGTGTCGGTCAAGGAGCTGACGGACACCGTCCGCAAGGCAGCACGCGGCGAGTCGGTCCTGGACCCCCGGCTCGTCACCGACGCCCTGCGCACCCCGGACAACCCGCTCAACGAGCGGGACATCGGCATTCTGCGGCTGGCGTCCAAAGGGCATACCCCCCAGGAGATCGCCGAGACGCTCCATCTGTCGCCGGGCACCGTCCGCAACAACCTCGCCGCCATCAAGCACAAGATCGGAGCACGCAATCGCATCGAGGCCATTCGGACGGCGTCCGCCCGCGGCTGGATCTGACATCGCCGAGTCGTGCCGGACAGGCGTGCAATCTGCACGCGAAACCGTGCAACGAGCCTGCGGTCACCGAAGGACCCACACCCCCGAGAACACCTATATGTGCAGCTCAGAGCATTTCCGGCGGTGAATGCCCGGCATGCGGGCTCGCCGCGGGAAAGGGGCCGGAGGGGAAGAATCGAGCCCGGCACGGACTTCCCCCTGGGCTACCCCCTGTGTGGCGAATACAGCGGCCGGAGTGTCCATCGAAGTGCGCCGCCAGTCGGGAAACGAACGGCGACGAGTTTCCGTCGCGGACCAGGAGTCACGATGTCCAGTCGATGTGATGTGTGCGACAAGCAGCCCAGCTTCGGAAAGCGTGTGGCGCGCTCCGGAAGCCGGGCCCAGAGCCGGCACGTCCGGGGCCGGTCGAGCCGCCGCTTCAACCCGAACATCCAGTCGGTCCGGGCCGTCAAGGACGGCACGCCCGTCCGTATGAAGGTGTGCACGTCGTGCATCAAGAAGGGCAAGGTGGAACGTCGCGTCTCCGCATAGCATCTCCGGCCGAGCTGGCCCGCTGTCTCCCTGTCCGGGTTCCTCTGGGTCACTTCGTCCTCGGGGCACGGCAACGCCGTCTCGTACGCGAGGAGTTCCCCTGCCACGACTGCGGACTGCCGACCGCTCCCGTGGACGGACCCGATGAGTGGTACACGGTGCTCGACAGCGTGTGGGAGCACGCCGGCGCGGGGGAGGGCGGCATCCTCTGCGTCGGCTGCCTGGAGGCTCGTCTGGGACGTCGGCTGCGACGGCGGGACTTCGTCGACGCCGCGCTCAACGACCCGGACTACGGCCGACACAGCCCGCGCCTGCTGAGCCGACTGCGGGCCGAGCACTGAAGGGGCCGCCTGTTCAGAAGACCCGCAGCGGCGGCTCCGGACAAAAACCACATTCACCACACACCAGGGCCGCCGCTACGCTCGTAGGGATCCCGCGAGACGCATCCGAGTCTCGCTCGTGTGTGTTTCGAGGTGACGACGTATCTCCCAGGCCCAGTAGCCGTTCGCTGTGGCACTGACCCCGTGAGCCGCTCAGGCTCGCTCCCGGTCAGGTCCATCGGCGGCATGTCCCGATGGCCTGGGCTTCGTCACACCCTTTTCCGCTCCTGTGCGCAGTAGGCGTACGCGGCCCCGGCCTGCCCGTACCCCCACTGTCAGAACAGGATTTTCTCCGTGTCATCCGACACCCAGACCACGACGACGGTCCGGCCACGCCCGGCCGCGTCGGCTCGCGCGGCCACGATCACGTTGATCGTGGTGCTGGTCGCCGAGCTGATGAACGCGCTCGACGGCTCGATCGTCTACACCGCCCTGCCCTCCATCCAGGGCGACACCGGCGCCTCCAGCGCCGCGGTGCAGTGGATTCCGGCCGCGTACACCCTCTCCTTCGCCCTTGCCCTCATCACCGGCGGGCGCCTGGGAGACCTCTACGGGCGCAAGCGGATCTTCCTCGCCGGCACCGGCGTGTTCACCCTCGCCTCCCTGCTGTGCGGCATCGCCACCGGGCCGGAACTGCTGATCGCCGCCCGGGCCCTCCAGGGCGCGGCGGCCGCGGCGATGGTGCCGCAGGTCCTGGCCACGATCCACGTCACCTTCGACGGGCAGTCCCGCGCCAAGGCGTTCGGCCTGTACGGGATGATCATGTCGCTGGGCGGGGTTGTCGGCCCGGTCCTGGGCGCCGCCCTGACCAGTGCCGACCTCTTCGACCTCGGCTGGCGTCCGATCTTCCTGATCAACCTGCCCATCGGCCTGGCCACCGTACTGCTCGGCCTCCGCTTCATCCCGGAGTCCCGAGACGAGCAGGCGCGGCGCCTGGACCCGCTCGGGATGGCCCTGTCCGCCGCCGGACTCCTGCTGATCGTCTACCCGCTCACCGTGGGCGGCGAGCGGCGATGGCCCGCCTGGAGCTTCGGCATGCTCGCGGCAGGACTGCTGGTCCTGGCCGCCTTCGTGGTGCAGCAGCGGGCCAGGACCGCGAAGGGAGGCTCGCCGCTGGTCGCGCTGTCCCTGCTGCGGGGTAGGGCGTTCGGCGGCGGACTCGCCGCCCAGCTGGTGTTCGGTCTCGTCTCCGGTATGTTCCTGCTCACCTGGACCCTGTTCATGCAGGACGGCCTCGGCCTTTCCCCGGGCCGGTTCGCTCCGGCATCGATCGCCGTGTCGATCGGAGGCATGGCGGGCGCCATGCTCGCCTCGAAGTGGGTCACCGACCATGCCCGGCGCGTCCCGCAGGCGGGTGCCCTGCTGGTCGCGCTCACCCTGGCCGGCTACCACCTGCTGGTCACGGGCCAGGGAACCGCGCTGCCGTTCGCGGCGGCGGTCGCCCCGATGATCCTCTTCGGGGCGGGGTTCGGCATGATCGGCGCCGGCCTCGCCGGACTGGCACTCGGGCAGGTGGAGCCGGAGAACGCCGGCTCCGCGTCCGGGCTGTTCAACACCGCGATGCAGCTCGGTACGGCCGTGGGCATCGCCCTGGCCTCGGTGACGTTCTTCGTCCACGCACCCGCCGGCAGCCACGGCACCCCCGTGACCGGTGCCTTCGCGGGCACCATCTGGTACGTCGCCGGAGCGGTCATCGTGATGTGGGCGTTGATGTTCCTGCTGCCCCGCAGAGCGTCACGCGTCTGACCCCCTGTTTGCCCCTCTGCCACCGGTATACGCCGTCGACCGCTCGTTCCGGGTGGACCTCTCCGGAGCCCGTTGACTTGCGCTTCCGTGGTAACGGCAGATCGGGTGGTTGGGGGCGCACGCAAAGTAGGGGGTCTGCCATGGCCGGACCCGGCCTGTTCAAGAAGTCCGGTGCGCCCAAGCTCGCCGAGGGCGAACTCATGCGGATCGCGAGCGGGAGCTGGAGGGGTTCGGATCCGCCGCCGCGGCCGGGTTCACGGCTGTCGGGCGCGTGGAAGCGGTCCCCGGCGCAGCGCGGCGGGGGGGGTCCCGTACCAGCGCTTCACCCCGCGGCGCAGCGCCCGCGCATCGGCGTAGCCGCTGCGGGCGGCCACCCTCTCGACACCGAGGCCGGTGCCACGGAGCAGCCGGGTCACGTGGCTTCGCCTCAAGGAGTCGAGTTCACCGTTCCAGGTGGTGCCGTGCTCCTCCAGCCGCCGCTGGACCGTGCGGGTGCCGGCGGCCATGCGCCGGGCGACCGCCGCCAGAGTGGGAGTGGACTCCTCGTAGGCGGAGGCCAGAGTGGCGCGGAACAGGTCGAGCCAGCCGTGCAGCGGGACCGAGGCGGCGAGCGTCTGCTCGGCGTGCCGCTTCAGCACCGCGGACAGCCCCGGCTGGGCGGCAGGGTTGGGACTCTCCAGGTCGGAGGCCAGAAAGGTGAGGGAGCTGACCGGGGCCTCGAACTCGATGGCGCGGGTTCCGAACAGCTCGATCAGGGAGTCGTGCCGACGGGGCGTTTCGGCGGCGAGCGTGACCCGCAACGGGGCCAGGTCGCGCTGAAGGGCGCTGCTCAGGCGCTGCAGGTACACGCCGAGGGCGTAGGCGCTGATGGCGTTGCCCGCCTCGTAGGCGACATCGGCCTGGTTGACGTGGCCGACGGTGATCTGTCGGCCGTCCTCGCTGATGCCGAGGGCGTCGGTGGAGGGGTCGCCCACCGAGGCGAAGCAGTCGGAGGCGTCCCGGAGGCCTTCGAGGGGCGTGGGCGCGGAGGGAACCAGGTAGTCCCAGGCACCGAGCGCACCGAAGCGGGACTCCTTGGCCAGGGCCAGGGAGAGCATCGTCCAGGGAGCGCGAGCGGTCGCCAGCTCCGCCAGGCGGACCACCGTGCTCGTGGGGGTGCGGCACATGTCGTCGTTCAGGTGCTCCGGCGCCAGACCGAGCAGCCCCACGTAGCCCTCCGGCGGTACGTGGAGCAGCCGAGCGGCTGCCACGTAGACACGGGCCAGGCTGGAAGAGGTGGTGTTGTGGTGGGGCGGTGCAGTCACAGGCGCCGAGGATAGCCAGGGGGCTCGCGGCCACGGACGCCGGGGATGCGCTCCCGCCGGTCCGCAGTTGGCGCGCGGGGTCCGCCTGTCGGCGCGTGCGGCCCCCCTTGTGCCGGACACGGCACCCGTAGCTTGGTGATCGTTTCCGTGTGCCGCCCCGCCGGCCGACCAGGTGGCCCGCAGCGTCCACCGTCGGCGGGCGGCACCGTCGAGTCGCAGACCGACAGGCCGCACGGGCGGGCCGGGTCGGTGCCGCCGGATCCGGTGGCGGTGCAGGGGGGTGGGGCCGTGGAGCGGCACGAGATCGAGACGTTTCTGACCTTGGCGGAGGAACTGCACTTCCGCCGTACGTCCGAGAAGCTCGGACTGGCGCAGGGCAGGGTAAGTCAGACCATCAAGAAGCTGGAGCGCCAGATCGGTGCGCAGCTCTTCGAGCGGACGAGCCGCAGGGTCGTGCTCACCCCGGTGGGCGAGCAGTTGCGCGACGACCTGCTGCCCGCCCAGCGCCAGATCCAGCAGGCGGTCGAGCGCGCTCTGTCGGCCGGGCGCGGCGTCAGCGGTGTGCTGAACGTCGGGTACTCCAGTCCGATGGCCGCCGACGTGCTGCTCCGTGCCGCCGACGTCTTCCAGCACCGGAACCCCCACTGCCAGGTCCGGATCCACGAGATCCAGCTCACCGACCTGTACGGGCCCATCCGCAGCGGCCAGGTGGACGTCCAGGTCACCGAGGGCCCCGTCGCGGAACCGGACCTCACGGCCGGCCCGCTGCTGTTCCGGCAGGACCGCGTCATGCTCGTCTCCCAAGAGCACCCCTTCGCTGCGTACGAGTCCGTCTCGGTCGAGGACTACGCCCGCACGTCACTGGTGACCATGAGCGGGAACATGCCGCAGTACTGGATGGACGCCAACTTCCCGGTGCGGACCCCCGGCGGCCTGCCGATCCCGCAGGGCGGTACGGCCAACTTCTGGCCGGCCACCCTGGTGCTCGTGGCAGCGGGCAAGGGGGTCACGCCGTCCTGTGCGGGGGCCGAGCCGTACCTCGGGCGGCCCGACATCGTCTGGGTTCCGTTCCGGGACGCGCCGACGGTGGACTACACGTTCATCTGGCCGCGCTGCGGGGCCTCCGCCCGGGTGAAGGCGTTCGTGGAGACGGCCCTCGGCGTGCCCCACCCGTACAAGGTGTGAGGCGTGCGCCCGGGGCGCCCCGGCCGCCGGATCCGGACGGACGCACAGCCCGTCCGGATCCGAAGCGAGGCGCAGGCTGTGGCTAGCCGCCCGGCGTGACGACCTCCCCGCCGAGGCCGACGTACACGGCGTCGAACACCGGGCGGTGCTTGAGGTCCGTCAGGCCGCTGTACCGGCGGTAGTTCGCTGCCGTGTCGGCCGGATTGTCGTTCTTCTGGCGGATGAGGAGAGTGGTGGAGCCGCCGCCGTCGAGGTTGATCGCGTCCATGACGCCCAGCGCGGCCAGGGGCTTGGTGACCTCGGCGAAGAAGCCGCCGTCGAAGACGGCTCTGTCGGCCTGGCCGGTCTGCGGGTTCTCGTCCCGGGGGCCGGTGAGGGTGGCGATGACCGTGCGGCCCTGGCCATCCACGCCGACGACGGTCCGGGAGTCCTTGCAGATGACCTGCTCACCGGAGGTCACCAGCCGGGCGCAGGAGGTCGGTTGGCCCTTCGCGTCACGGATGCTCGGGAACTTGTTCGTACCGTTCATCATCAGCCGGTGGCCGCCGGAGACGATGTCCACGGACTCGTCGAGCGGGATCTCCCGGTCGTCGAGGGTGTCGGTGACCTTCTGCTCCAGCGTGAGCTTCGCTCCCAGGCCGTACATCTCCTTCAGCCACGCGGTCGGGCCCGTGCCGATGGCCTGGAGGACGTGCTTGCCCCGGGGGACGTCCTTGCCGCCGCGGACGGTGGTCCACGACGAAGGGCGGGTCAGGCTGCCGTCCGGCTCGACGAGGACCTCGAAGCCCTCCGAGTTGTCCGACCCGATCGCGGTGTTGAGGTCGGGCCGCGGGGTCTTCATCCCGTATCGGTCGTTGAAGAGGACGAACTCCGTCGGGTCCTGGTACACGGTCATCGACCGGCCCTCGGAGTCGGTGTACTTGCGGCCCTCGGCATCCTGCGGGTCGTCGGGGTCCTTGTCGCCCACGCCGTCGGTCTCGTCGCGCGGGCAGGCCAGCGCGCCGCCCGGATTGCGGTTGACGTCGTCGACGGTCTGCCGGACGGGCCCGCCACCGGCGGGGGCCCGGTCGCTGGTGACGGCGATGCTCGTCGCGACCTCGGTGATGTACGGGATGCCGTACTGGAGGACCAGGGACCGGCGGCTGGCCTTCTCCGGGTTGCAGGCCGCGCCGAGCAGGACGCCGTCGCGGACCGTCGCGCCGTAGCTCTGCACGGACTCCTCCTCGCCCGCGGCTGCCTGCGCGTGCCGGCCCTCGGGGGAGAAGAAGCTGGCGTTGATCCCGGCGACGGGGAGGTTCTTGTTGGCGTTGAGCTGGTCGCGGACGATCTCGGCGTCGCCGGCGGCGCGGCCGTACGTGCTTTCGATGCGCAGCGGGGCCTTCGCCGGGTCTATCCGCAGCACGTTGAGTTCGCGCCGCGGCTTGCCGTGGCGCAGGTCGCCGGGCGGCGGGGCGCTCTCGCGGTAGCGGAAGTGCTCGATGCCGGGGGCAAGGACCTTCTCGGGGTCGGGGTCTGTGATCGCCTCCCAGCCGGCCAGCGGCGGGGCGGCGGTGGTGGCGACGGCGCCGGGGGCACCAGGCAGGGTGACCAGGAGGGCGGCCGCCAGGGCGGCGGCCGCCCCGGTCCGGCGGAGGGGGGTCACGAGCAGTCCTCCTTGTCGCTGAAGCGGTGGGAGTTGAAGGTGTTCGCCAGCGCGCCGGACACGGAGGTGGCGTCGCCGGGCAGTACGCGGAAGGGTTTGTCGGCCGCGGTGAGCTCGTCGAGGTGCCTGGTGTAGAAGCACGCCGTCTTGTCCGTGCGGTTGACGACCGATTCGATCTGGTTCGCCCAGACGTCGGGGTGGTAGGCGCGGTAGTCCTGGGTGGTGGCGGTGAGGCGTCCGCGGCCGGCGGGCTCCTGGAAGAGGCACAGCGCGCCGTCGGCGCAGCGCTCGAAACCGGTGAAGCAGTGGCCCTGCGAGGGGGCCAGCTTGTGCGAGCCGAGCTTGCCGCCGAGGTCCGCCGCGAGCGCGGAGAGGTTGTCCTTGGCGCCGGGGGCGACGGCCTTCACCTGGCCGCCGAAGCGCTCGTCGGAGTACAGGCAGGCCCAGTAGGGCGAGTTGTTGTACAGGGACTCGGCGCGGTCGCCCCAGGTGCCGTACGACTGGCCCTGGGGGTTCGCGGCGATGTCGTAGGCGCGGACGGTGTCGCCCGGGTCGCTGGTGCCGTCGGCGGCGCTGTAGAGGCAGAGCGAGGCGGTCGGGCAGGCTTCGTACCCGGCGGCACTCGCGGGCAGGGCGCCGAGCGCCGTCCCGAGCAGTGCCAGCGCGCCGGCCGCAACGGCGCCGCGCAGCATGGTGATCTTCAAAGTCTTCCTCGATGGGTGGTCAGGTGTGCAGTTTGATCGGTCTCGGTGTCTTCGGCCGTCGGCCCGGGAGGTTCAGTCGCCGAGGAATCCCAGGAGGCCGGTTGTCGGAGAGATCAGACTGTCCTTCGGAATCGGTGCCTCACCCCGGCTGCGAGCGCGGCGCAGCACGACGGAGGCCAGCGGGTTTGTGGGCCCGTCTCGCACCGGGCCCTTCCTTCCGGGAGGGGGGCGAGGGCGCGCACAGGACATGGCCGACGTGCTCGTCACGGCCCGTAGCTCGCCTCCGGCGGATCAGCCCGAGCGATTGGGTAATTGGACAGCACGTATCCCCGAATCGCAAATCTCACGACCGGCTTGCCTGATTTGCCATCGCTTACGAGGTGATTTCCGCCGATGGTTGAGCGGCATTCACCAATCGGTGCAGGAAGGACACTTGATCACCGATGTTTGCTGGTAGGAAGCTTGATCGCGGGTCGGGGGAGCCGCCTACCCGGCAGGTTCGACTTCCTGCGCCGCAGGTGCGTCGGGCGTAGTACTGCAGGTTCCGTCGCGGGGGTGCGGAGCCGTCAATCGGCACCCGCCGAAGGCCTCTCCAGGTTGGCGGGATTCCCATTCAATACTTGACGGCGGATTCAGACCGTGTTTGAGATCTGCCGTAGCCGTGGGCTCGGGCGGTCGTTGAGCACTGCGTGAGTGGTTCTGGGGGCGGGTATCCGTCGGATCTGACGGACGAGCAGTGGGCGCTGG
>NZ_MKXB01000058.1 GCF_001865245.1 Streptomyces sp. CC53
GGCGGCGCCGCACGGGGCGGTCCGCTCGCAGGCGCCCGCCTCCTCGGCACCCGCGCGGAAGCAGGCGGCCGTGCCGTCCCCGCGGCCGTCGGTGTCGGCCTCACCCACGGCTCCGCCGCCGTCGCCTTCCCCTTCCGCGTCGCGGCCCGCCGCACCGCCGGTGGAGCAGCGCGTCACGGACCTGGTGAACGCCCGCCGGGCGCGGGCCGGCTGCGGTCCGCTGCGGCTCGATCCGCGCCTGACGGCCGCCGCCCGGGCGCACGCCCGGGACATGGTGGCGCGCGGCTACTTCGACCACGCAGACCCGGAGGGGCGGCACGCCGACGCGCGGATCGCCGACGCCGGCTACCCCGCGAGCGCCTGGGCGGAGAACCTGCACCGCGGGCCCCGGGACGCGGCGACGGTGGTCGAGGACTGGATGGACGGATCCGTCCACGAGGAGAACATGCTCGGCTGCACGTACCGGGACACCGGTGTGGCGGCGGTACCGGGCCCGGACGGCACCGTGTGGGTGCAGACTCTCGCGGGCCCGGCCGGGCGGTAGCGGGCGGTCCGTGGCCGCGTGCCCGGCGCGACGGTGGCGGTCGGCCCGGCGGGACGGTGGTGGGCCGGGGCCGCGGCGCCGGTCAGCCCGCGACGCCGAAGTTCTGCACCCACCAGGGGCCGTTGGAGCGCAGGTTCACCCCGACGCCGATGTCGCGGAAGGCGCAGTTGAGGATGTTCTCCCGGTGGCCCGGGCTGTTCATCCAGTCGCGCATCGCGGCGGCCGGGTCCTTGGGGCCCCGGTGGATGTTCTCGCCCCAGGTGCTCCACCGGTAGCCCGCCTTGCGCATCCGGTCCCCGGCGTCCCGCCCCTCCGGTGTGTCGTGCTGGTAGTAGTTGCGCCTCGCCATGTCGTCGGCGTGGGCCTGCGCGGCCCGCTGCAGCCGGGAGTTGACGCGCAGGGCGGGGCAGCCCGTCCGGGCGCGCTCCGCGTTGGCGAGGTCCACGACGCGGCGCACGTGGTCGGCGGCGGTCCCGGCCGGTGCGGCGCCGGCCTGCGGCGGCTGCCCGGCGCGCGGGGTCGCGGACGGCGCGGCTCCGGTATCCGGGGTGCCGCCTGCGTCGAAGGGGCGGGGCGGTGGCGCGACTGTGCCCGGCTCCGCGGCACGCTGCGGGTCGGAGCCGGGGCCGCGGGGCGATGCCGGGGCGGAGGGTGCGGGGCTCGCCGCCGCCGGTATGCCGGCGCTGGGCGGGACGGAGCCCGCGGCGGAGGCGGTGGACGTTCCGGTCGGCGGCGCCGCGGTCACCGGGGCAGCCGGGGCCGTACTGCCGGGGCCGACGGTGGCCGCGGCCTGAGACGCGTGCGCGCCGTCCCCCGTGACTCCCGCTCCCCCGCCCTGCGTCCGCACGGGGTCCACCGCCCCCGTGCCGAGGGGTGCGCCGTCCCCGCCCGTGCCGCCGAGGACGAAGGTGCCCGCCGTCACGGCCGCCAGCGCCACCGCGCCGGCGACGACCGTGCCGGCGCCCTGGTAGGTCCACCGCCGCTTCGCCCTGGCGTGCCGCCGGATGCGGGCCGCTTCCACGCGTCTGCCCGGCCGGTCCTCCGGACGGTCGTCGTCGTGGGGGTCGTAGAACTGGCTGTGCTGCACGTGTACTCCGCTCTCTGCTCTCGTCTCTCGTCCTGGCGAAGGGCCGCCGGACCGCCCAGGGGGGTCCGGCACAGAGGAGACCGGGCGCAGCCACGCCGACAACGCTTTTCCCGCTTCCGTTCCGTCTTCCGCGTTCCGTTCGGTGTTCCCCGTACCTGTTCCGGCGTACGCGCGCGCCCGCGTCCCGTCCGGCCCTGCTTCCCCCTTCGGCCCGCTGGGGTCACGCCCGGTCCCTGCGTCAGGCCCGGTGGTCTGTGCCGGTCCCCCGCCGTGGAAGTCCTTCCGTGGCGACACGCCCGGGAAACCGGGCTTCGGGCCCGAAGGTCGAAAAGCGGCCACGGGAGGCGGGCGTGGTCCGTACGGACCGTTCCGGGGTGCGCGGCCCGGTGGAGCGGGTCAGGCTGGCGGCGTGGCGCAGCTGATCACGATGGCGGTGGACGAGGACGGCGAACGGACGGCCGTCTTCGAGGTCGACGACGGCCTTGGCCTGCCGCTGCCTGAACGGGTGCCCGCGGAAGGGCCGGTGGCCCGTGGTCAGGCGTCGCTCCAGGAGGCCCTGGAGCGGCTCCAGCCGGCGCTGTCCGAGGTCACCCGCTCGGTACGGCGGCTCGGCCCCGACAGGATGGAGATCGAGTTCGGTCTGAAGATGGGCGGCGAGACGGGCGTGATCGTGGCGAGGGGCACGGCGGAGGTGAACTTCGCGGTCCGGCTGGTCTGGGACCGCGCGTGACGTCCGCCACGCAGCCCCCGGCGCCGTGCACCGCCGCCCGCCCGCCGGCCGTCCCCCGCCGCCCCTGGATTCCCGCCCCCGCACCCGTCCGGTCACCCGTACCCGTCCGGCTGGAGAGCCCCATGCGCGTGATGCTGGTCCATCCCAGTGCCCTGATGTACTCGGAGATCTTCCTGCGGCTCGAACCCCTGGGGCTGGAACGGGTGGCGGCCGCCGCGCGGGACGCCGGCCACGAGGTCCGGATCGTGGACCTCCAGGTGCTGTCGCAGCGCCTGCTGGACGAGGAGCTGCGCTCGTTCGCCCCTGAGGCACTCGGTGTCTCCCTCAACTACCTGGCGAACATCCCGGAGGCCATCGAGATCGCGCGCCGCGCCAAGGCCGCCTCCCCCGGCTGCTTCGTCTTCTTCGGCGGGCACAGCGTCTCCTTCATCGCCGACCACGTGCTGCAGCAGGCCGAGGGCGCCGTGGACGCGGTCGTCCGGGGCGAGGGCGAGCCGGCCGTGGCGCCCCTGCTGGAGGCGGCGCGGGACGGCGGCCTGGCGACGGTGCCCGGCGTCGTGTGCGCGGAGGGCCGGGGGCCGGCGCCGCTGCTGATGGAGAGCCTGGACCGGCCGCGCCCGGCACGTGACCTGACCCGCAAGCGGAACCGCTACTTCATCGGCGAGCTGGACCCGTGCGCGTCCATCGAGTTCACCCGGGGCTGCCCGTGGGACTGCTCGTTCTGCTCGGCGTGGACATTCTACGGGCGGAGCTACCGCAGGGCGTCTCCCGAGGCGGCTGCGGACGAGATGGCGTCCATCGCCGAGCCGAACGTCTTCATCGTCGACGACGTCGCGTTCATCAAACCGGAGCACGGCCACGGCATCGCGGCGGCGCTGGAGCGGCGGCGCATCAGGAAGAACTACTACCTGGAGACCCGCAGCGACGTCCTCCTGCGCAACGAGGAGGTCTTCGAGCGGTGGCGGCGGCTCGGGCTGCGGTACATGTTCCTCGGCATGGAGGCCATCGACGCGGAGGGTCTCGACCTGTACCGCAAGCGGGTGAGCCCGGACGAGAACTTCAAGGCGCTGGAGGCCGCACGGCGCATGGGGATCATGGTCGCGATCAACCTGATCGTCGACCCGGCGTGGGACGAGGAGCGCTTCCGGCTCGTGCGGGAGTTCGCCCTGGCCGTGCCGGAGATCGTGCACCTGACGGTGATGACCCCGTACCCGGGCACGGAGATCTGGCACACGGAGGCGCGTCAGCTCACGACGCGGGACTACCGCCTCTTCGACATCCAGCACGCGGTCGTGCCGACCAAGCTGCCGCTGGAGGTGTTCTACCGGGAGCTGGTCCGCACGCAGGCGGTCCTCAACCGCAAGCACCTGGGCCTGCGCACGGCCCTGCGGGCGGGCGGGGTGCTGGGCCGCAACCTGCTGCGGGGCCAGACGAACTTCGCCCGCATGCTGTGGAAGTTCGGCCGGGTCTACAACCCCGAGCGCCAGCTCGCCGACCACCGGCGCCCGGTGACGTACGAGCTGCCGGTTCCGGAGCACCGGGCGGCGGCGCCCGGCCGCAAGGAACTGTTCATCCACACGCGGCCCGTGTCGGCGGTGGGCCGCAAGGCACCCGGCTCCCCGGAGGCGGACCCGGCAGCGCCGGAAACCGACGGGGCGTAGCGTCCCCCCGTCGCCCGGCACCGCGCACCGGTCGGCGCGCGGCCGCCGTCAGCGCCCGGAGCGGCTCGGCAGCGGGCCGGTGTGCCCGGCAGGTGCCCGGCGCGGCGGGGAACCGGGCGGTACGCCGTGACAGGCGGTGGCGGCCCGGAGGAGCCTGGGGGCCTGCCGGGCGCGCGCGGCGAAGCCCCGGTGCCGGTCCGGAGCCCCGTCGGGCACGGCCCGTCACGCACGGGAACGGACCGTGGTCCGTCGAGCGGTGCCCGCCGCGCCGGGGCCGGCGGTACGCGGCGACAGGCGGTGCACAGGGGCGGAGCGCGCCGGCCGGCGGTCCCCCGGCGGCGCGACGCGGCAGGCGCACCGCCCTCGACGCGTGGCCCGCCCCGGGTCACACTGGCCGCATGCCTCTGAAGGTCACCGTGTTCGGCGCGGGCAGCATCGGCTGCCACCTGGGCGGAGCCCTCGCGGCGTCCGCCCCTGCGGACTGCGAGGTCACCCTCGTCGGGCGCGCCCCGGCCATGGCGGTCGTGGCGGAGCGGGGACTGCGGCTGACCGGTGGTGGCCGGCCCGCCGCGCACGTGCCGCCCCGTGCGCTGCGCACCTCGGCCGACCCGTCGGCGGTGGCGGGGGCCGACGTCGTCCTCGTCACCGTGAAGGCGCGGGACACGCGTGCGGCGGCGGAGGCGTGCGCCGCGCACCTCGGCCCGCGTACCGCGGTCGTGAGCTTCCAGAACGGTCTGCGCGGCCCGGAGTCGCTGCGGGAGGTGCTGCCCGCCGGGACGCCGGTGGTGGCCGGGATGGTGCCGTACAACGTGCTGCGGACGGCCCCCGCCTCCTTCCACCAGGGGACGGCGGGCACCCTGGTGGTGGAGGACGTGCCCGCCGCCCGGCCGCTGGTCGCCGCGCTGCGCGGCGCCGGGCTGCCGGTGGAGCCGCGATCCGACATGCGGGCGGTGCGGTACGCCAAGCTGCTGATGAACCTCAACAACGCCGTGAACGCCCTGTCGGGGCTGCCGCTGCGGGAGCAACTCGGCGCCCGCGCGTACCGGCGGTGCCTGGCCCTGTGCCAGGAGGAGGCCCTGGCCGCCTTCCGGGCGGAGGGGGTCTCCCCGGCGCGGTGGGGCCCGGTTCCCGCGGCGGTGACGCCGCTGCTGCTGAGGCTGCCGGACGCCCTGTTCCGCCGGGCGGCGGCCGCATCCCTGCGGGTGGACGCGCAGGCCCGCTCCTCCATGTGGGAGGACCTGGAGCGCGGGCGGCCCACGGAGGTCGACGCGCTGCAGGGGGAGGTCGTGGCGCTGGCCGCCCGCCACGGGCTGGCGGCCCCGGTCAACGCCCGCCTGGTCCGGCTCGTACGGGAGGCGGAGGCCGCGGGGCCCGGCGGGGCGCGCCGCTGGTCGGGACCTGAGCTGCACGCCGATCTGAGCGCGGCGCGGCGGCGCCCGGACGGGGCCCCAGCGGAGCACTGACGCCCGCACGGCCCGGGCCGGGGGCGCGCCGGAGGGGGTGCGTGCGGCGGCGCCTCCTCACCCGCCGAGCATCCGCCGCAGCCAGCCCCCGCCGCCTGCCGGGCCCCGGCGGGACGCGGGGGCGCGGAGGTGCCTGGACTCCTCGCCCAGCCGGTGCAGTTCCTCCGGCGGGCACGCCAGTCGGAGGCGGGGCAGCAGGCGCTGCTCCACCCACCGGGTGTGGGCCGCCACCCGGTCCACGAGCTCCAGCAGGACTTCGCCGTGCCGTTCGTCCTCCGGCGGCACGTCCGCCGCCTTCCGCAGGATCCCATGCAGTTCGCCGTGGTCGGCGGCGATGCGGTCGGCCCAGGCCCGCGCGTCGCGGGGCACCCAGTCGAGCACGGCCGGCCGCAGGACCCTCCGTTCCTTCTCCAGGTGCTCCGCCAGGCCGTGCACCAGTTCGCCGACGGCGGCCGCGCGGGCGGCGCTGCCGGGCGGTGCCTCCCGCATCCGGTCCAGGAGCCGGTGCGCCCGGGCGTGGTCGGCGGCGAGTTCCTGCACGAGGTCGTGTTCGGCAGCGTGGGTCACATCGGCCTCCCCGGCCCGGCGGTCTGCGGACCTGCCCATGTTCTGCCCAATGCGCGGCCCGGCGTGGCTGCGACCCGCACACTGGCCGCGACGAGCGGTCGGAGGGAGCAGGACGCATGGTGCAGCGGAACCGGAGGCCCGGGCCCGGACGGGGCGGTCCGGCCGGGTCGAGCCGCCCGAGGACCGCGGCGTTCCTCGGGTACGTGGCGCTGGACCGCCGGGCGCCGGTGTCCGAGCTCGGCCGTGAGCTGATGCGCAAGGCGTTCCCCGACCACTGGTCGTTCCTGCTGGGCGAACTCGCGTTGTACAGCTTCGTGGTGCTGGTGCTCACCGGGAGCTACCTCACGTTGTTCTTCGACCCCAGCCTGGCGCTGGTCGAGTACCGGGGTTCGTACGTGCCGCTGCAGGGGCTCACCGTGTCCAAGGCGTACGCCACCACGCTGGAGCTCAGTTTCGACGTGCGGGGCGGCCTGCTGATGCGTCAGATGCACCACTGGGCGGCGCTGGTCTTCGTGGCGGCGATCGCCGTGCACATGCTGCGGGTGTTCTTCACCGGGGCGTTCCGCCGGCCGCGCGAACTGAACTGGACCATCGGGGTGACGTTGTTCGCCCTGGCCATGTTCGAGGGGTTCGCCGGCTACTCCCTGCCGGACGACCTGCTGTCGGGGACGGGGCTGCGCACCGCGTACTCGATCGTCATGTCCATCCCGGTGGTGGGCACCTATCTCGCCTTCTTCGTCTGGGGCGGCAGCTTCCCGGGCGAGGACCTGCTGCCGCGGCTGTACGTCCTGCACGTGCTGTTCGTGCCGGGTGTGCTCATCGCGCTGATCGGGGTGCACCTGGTGATGGTGGTGTACCTGAAGCACACCCAGTGGCCGGCGCGCGGCCGGACGAACCGGAACGCCGTGGGGCAGCCGATGTTCCCCCAGTTCACCGCGAAGTCGGCGGGGCTGTCGCTGCTGGTGTTCGGCGTCACGGCGGTGCTCGGGGGGCTCGCGCAGATCAACCCGGTGTGGAACTACGGGCCGTATCGGGCCGACCAGATCTCCACCGACGTCCAGCCGGACTGGTACGTCGGGTTCCTGGAGGGCGCGCTGCGGCTGATGCCGCCCTGGGAGACGGTGGTCGCCGGGCACACGGTGATGTGGAACGTGTTCCTTCCGGCGGTGGTGCTGCCCGGGGTGCTCTTCGCGTGCCTGTTCCTCTATCCGCACCTGGAGCGCTGGCTGTCGGGAGGCGAGGAGGGCCTGCGGGAGCACCACTTCTGCGACCGGCCGCGCGACCACGCGACCCGCACGGCGATCGGCACGGCGGGGATCGTGGCGTACGCGGTGCTGCTGGCGGCCGGGGGCAACGACGTCATCGCGCTCGTCTTCCGCATGTCACTGGAGGGCCTGACGTGGGCGTTCCGGGTGCTGATCGTCGTCGGACCGGTGGCGGCGTACCTGCTCACGCGGCGGCTGTGCCTGGCGCTGCAGGCCCACGACCGGGAGCGGCTGGAGGAGGGGGAGGAGACGGGCGCGGTCGTGCAGGACCCGTTCGGAGGCATGGGCGAGGGCCACCGGCCGGTCGGTGCGGACCGGCGCCGCACCGCACTGGTGCGGGACGTGCCGGGGCCCCTCCCCCGCCCGGCGGCGGACGCGCCGCTGCGGCGGCGGCTGCGGGCCCGGCTCAGTGCGTGGTACTGCGGGGCGCGGGTGGAGATGCCCGCCCATGCGGAGGAGCGGCTGCAGGCCACGGGCCGGTTGACGGAGCCGGTGCACGAGGCGCCGGCGGACGAGCGCTGAGGCGGCGGCCGCCGGTCGCCGCGCCGCGGGCCGCACCGCAGGGTGCCGGCCGGCGCACGCGGCGCTCGCGCTCACGGCCCCCCGTCGGGGCCCTCGTCCCGCTCCGCGTACTGGAACACCATGTGGAACACGGCCACCGCCGTCACTCCCAGGCCGATGGCGAACAGCCACAGGCCGTACACGACGCCGACGGCCATGACGGCGACGCCGAGGGCGGTGAGCACGGGCGTGGCGGCGTGCGGCGGGAAGAAGCCCAGTGACCCGCCGCGCTCGCGGACCTCGCCCTCCTTGCGGTCCTCCGGTCTGCGGCCGTTGCGCCGGTAGGTGACGGCGCAGAAGAACGCGACGAGCGCTGTCATGGCGAAGGACACGGTGAGGGCCGCGGTCCCGGCGGGCTCGCGGGCGAACACGATGTAGAAGGCGTCCGTCACCAGGAAGAACAGGGCGACGCCTGCGAAGAGGCAGGCCTCCGTCCTCATCGGCCGGTCCCTTCCGAGCGCTGCGACGACGACACGGGGTCCGGGGTGAGCCGCCCCACCGGGGGCAGGGCCGTCGCCTCCGGGTGGTGCAGGTCGAAGGCCGGCGAGTCGGAGCGTACGCGGGGCAGGGTGTGGAAGTTGTGGCGCGGTGGCGGGCAGGACGTCGCCCACTCCAGGGAGCGGCCGAAGCCCCACGGGTCGTCCGTCTCGACGCGCCGCCCGTACACGGCGGTGCGCCAGACGTTGTAGAGGAACGGCAGCGTGGACAGGCCCAGCAGGAAGGAGCCGGCCGACGAGACGGTGTTGAGGGTGGTGAACCCGTCGGCGGCGAGGTAGTCGGCGTAGCGGCGCGGCATGCCCTGCTCTCCGAGCCAGTGGTGGACCAGGAAGGTGAGCTGGAAGCCGAGGAACAGCGTCCAGAAGTGGATCCGGCCGAGGCGCTCGTCGAGGAGCTTGCCGGTCAGTTTCGGCCACCAGAAGTAGAAGCCGCCGAACATCGCGAAGACGATGGTGCCGAAGAGCACGTAGTGCAGGTGGGCGACGACGAAGTACGAGTCGGTGACGTGGAAGTCCAGTGGCGGCGAGGCGACGAGCACCCCGCTGAGTCCGCCGAGCAGGAAGGTGACGAGGAATCCGACGGCCCACAGCATGGGCGTCTCGAAGGACAGGGAGCCCTTCCACATCGTGCCGATCCAGTTGAAGAACTTCACGCCCGTCGGCACGGCGATGAGGAACGACAGGAACGAGAAGAACGGCAGCAGCACGGCACCGGTGGCGAACATGTGGTGCGCCCACACGGTCGCCGACAGCATGGTGATGGCGATGGTGGCGCCGACCATCCCGACGTAGCCGAAGACGGGCCGGCGGCTGAACACGGCGACGATCTCGGTGACGACGCCGAAGAACGGCAGGGCGACGATGTACACCTCGGGGTGCCCGAAGAACCAGAACAGGTGCTGCCACAGCAGCGCCCCGCCGTTCGCGGGGTCGTAGACGTGCGCGCCGAACTTCCGGTCGGCCTCCAGGGCGAGCAGGGCGGCCGTGAGGACCGGGAAGGCCAGGAGCACCAGGATCGACGTGAACATGACGTTCCAGGTGAAGATCGGCATCCGGAACATCGTCATACCGGGGGCGCGCAGGCAGATGATCGTGGCGATGAAGTTGACCGCGCCGAGCGTCGTGCCGATGCCGGCCACGACGAGTCCCATGATCCACAGGTCCCCGCCGAGGCCCGGGCTGTAGACCGTGGTGTTCAGCGGGGCGTAGGCGAACCACCCGAACGAGGCGGCCCCGCCGGGCAGCGCGAAACCGGCCATGACGATGAGCCCGCCGAAGAGGAACAGCCAGTAGGTGAGCGCGTTGAGACGGGGGAAGGCGACATCGGGCGCGCCGATCTGCAGCGGCATCACGGCGTTCGCGAAGCCGGCGAACGTGGGCGTGGCGAAGAGCAGCATCATCACCGTGCCGTGGATGGTGAAGAGCTGGTTGTACTGGTGGGCGTCCACGATTTGCAGGCCGGGACGTGCCAGTTCGGCCCGCATCAGCATCGCCATCAGCCCGGCGGCCAGGAAGAAGCCGAACGCCGTGGCCAGGTACATGTTGCCGATCGTCTTGTGGTCGGTGGTGGTCACGTACGTGCGGATCCTGCCGCCGAGCGCCGGTCCGGGCCGCCGTTGCACGTCGGCTTGGGGCATGGGGGCCTCCGGGGGGCGGGGTGCCGGTCGGGTCGCGGCCGGCCCCGGGCGGGTCACGGCCCTCCTGTAGCCCGTGTGGCGCGCGGTCAAACCCGGGCGTCCGCCATCCGGCCCGCCGCTGGCCGGGCCGGGGCACGGGGCACGGCACGGACCCGGGTCAGCCACCCGGGGCGGCCACCCCGGGTGTCCCCGGTTTCCGCAGCGCCGGGAGGGGCCGAGGGACGGCGAGGCGGAGGGGCCGGTGGGCGGGCGGACCAGAGGCGGACGGACCGGAAGCGGCTCCGAGCGGAACCCTGGCTGCGGTCCCCTCGGCAGGAACACCGTCAGCGGGGGGAGGCGTGCGGCAGTCCCGGTGCCGAAGCCGCCCCGCCGGTTGCTTGAAGCAGCAACGGGCGGACCGAGCCCGCCGGTCGACCGACCACACGAGGAAGGCGCTGCTCAGCGGCGGTGCGGTGGGCGGGGGGCCGGCTGCGCGCGCACCGTGTGGAGGAGGCCACACTGCAAAGCCCGCCATACCGTGCCATAAAGGGATAAAGATCTCTTCACCTAGGAGCGCAGGCGATGAGCACTTCATCGACAGAGTCGACGCAGAAGCCGGGTACCTCGGGGAACCGGTCCGGGGAGGGACGCGGGGGCCTGGTGACGGAACACGGCAGGACCACCATCTCCGACGCGGTGGTCCAGAAGATCGCCGGCATAGCCGCACGTGAGGTCGACGGCGTGTACAACCTCGGGGGCGGCGGGTCGCGGGCCGTCGGAGCCGTCCGCGAGCGCATCCCGGGGTCGCGCGGCCCGAGCATCACCCAGGGCGTGTCCGTCGAGGTCGGGGAGACCCAGGCAGCGGTGGACGTCGTGATCGTCTGCGAGTACGGCGTCTCCATCATGGACCTCGCGGCGGGCGTCCGGCGCAACATCATCAAGTCCATCGAAGGCATGACCGGCCTGGAGGTGGTCGAGGTCAACATCGCCGTCGACGACGTCCACCTGCCCGACTCCGACGAGGACGAAGGCGCGTCCACGGGTCCCCGGGTGCAGTGAACGGACCGCCCGACCACGACGAGACCGCCGCAGAGAGCAGCGGCACCGGAACCCCGGCGGACGGCAGCGGATTCGACCCGGCGCGGATCGCGGCTGCCGCCGCCGGCTGCCGGCTGGTCAGCCGGCTGACCACCGGCCGCTTCGGCGCGTCGGCGTACCTGCCGGGACGGCGCGTGCCCGGCGTCGAGGTGTCCGGCAGGACGGTCCGCGTCCACGTCGTCGGCCGCTACGGCCACCCGGTCGCGGACATCGGCTCCGAGGTGAGGGAAGCCGTCGCCGCCGCGGCCCCGGGCGCCGTGGTCGACGTCGTCGTCGAGGACCTCGACACCGGCGACCTCCCCTAGGCGACTCTGCCCGTTGAACCCCCAAGGCTTCAGTGCGAGGTGTTGTGATGTCCCCGTCCCCTCCTGTTCTCGGTCTGGCGTTCGGTGTGGCCCTCGGCTTCGCCGGCGCCTTCGGCGGCGTCGTCGCCTTCTTCGTCGTCCTCTGCCTCGGCCTGCTCGGGCTGCTCGTCGGCTGGGTCGCCGAGGGCGGTTTCGACCTCAAGGCGTCCCGTGACGCCTACCGTGCCGGTACCCACCGTTCCCGGGCCCGCGGATGAGCGGCGCCGACACCGGGGCCGCCGTCGGCCCGGAACCCGAGCCCGAGCCGCCCGCCCCGGGCGGCGGCCCGGGACGCACGGTCATCGCCGAACGGGTGGTGGAGAGGATCGCGGCGCGGGCCGTACGGGAAGCGGGCCGCGTCGGGGGCGTCGCTCCGCGACTGCTCGGCGTCCCCCTCGGCCGGGAAGGGGCGCAGCGCGCGTCACCGGTGACCGCGTGGGTGGGCGGTGACGTCACGTCCCTCGCCGTCACCGTCTCCCTCGTGTGGCCGTGGTCTGCCCGCACGACCACCCGCCGGCTGCGCGACCACATCATCGAGCGGGTGCAGAACCTCACCGGCCTGCGGGTGGACCACGTCGACATCGACGTCACCCGCCTGCCGTCGCCGTCCGGCCCTGCCCGGAGGGTGCGATGAGGCCGATCCCCCGCAGGTTCCTGGTCGCCTTCGTCTCGCTGGTCTTGGCAGCGGCCGGCGCGGCGGTCGCCATCGACGTGGTGGCGGTCGGCACGGGCAACGCGCCCGTGGTGTGGCCGCAGCGCTCGATGACTCGCGAGCTGCGCACCCACCAGTGGGGCGACGACGCCATCATGGCGGTGGCCGCCGGGATCGCCGTCATCGGTCTGGTCCTGCTGTGGGCAGCCCTGTCGAGCGGGCGCCGCCGCGCCGTGCGGGTGGACACCGTGGACGAGCACACCCGGACCGAGCTGACCAGACGGGGGCTGCGCCGCACCGTCGGTGCGGCGGTAGGCCAGGTGGACGGGGTCGACGACCACCGCGTACGGGTGCGCGGGCGCCGGGTGAAGGTCAGCGCCACCACTCCCCTGCGCGAACGGCAGGGCCTGCAGGACCGCATCACCGAGGTCGCCGCCGAGCAGTTGGCGGCGATCCGCACCGCCACCGCCTACAAGGTGACCGTGAAGGTAAGGACCGCCAGGGGGAGACCATGACCCGCCACCTCGACAGGACGAACCGCATCGTCCTCGCCCTGCTGGGCCTGGTGCTCCTGGCCGGGGGCGTCCTGGCGTTCCTGTACGGCTGGGGGGTGCTGGGCTCGGCCGGTCCGTCGGAGCCCCTGCTCACCCCCGGGGAGCGCCGCTACGCCGCCTCGTCGTCGTGGGTGTGGCCGCTGATCGGCTTCGCCGGCGCACTCGTCGCCGTCCTGGGTCTGCTCGTCGCCGTGGCGCAGCTGCGGCCGGACGGGGTGCGCAGCCTGCCCCTGGAAGCGGACCGCAGCCGAGGGGCGACGACGCTCAGCGCCGACGCCGTGACGGACGCGCTGGAGGAGGAGATCGAGTCCTACGGCGGCGTCCACCGCGCGGCGGCCCGCCTGACGCGCAGCTCCAGCTACCCGCACCTCGTCCTGCGTGTCACCCTCGCGGCGGAGACGGAGGTGCGCACGGCGCTCGACCGCATCCAGTCGGAGGCGCTGCCGCACCTGCGCGACTTCCTCGACCAGCCGGAGCTGCCCGCCCGGGTCAGGCTGCACGTCGCACGCTGAGCACTCGCCCGCCAGGCCCCCGCAGACCTGCTGCGGGGGCCTGGCCTGTCTGCCGCCCGCATGGCGCGACGCCGTACCGGCGGGCCGGACGGCGCCCACGGGGGCTCGCCGACGCGATCCTCACCGCGGCCGTGGAGCCGTTCCTCCGGGACGGCCGTCAGCATTCGGGGGAGCAGGGCCTGCCGGTTGCCGTTCACACGACGCCGTCGCGGTAGACCGGGTGGTGGTGGCCGCTGGAGTTCGACTTGTAGATGTACATGCGGACAGGGGCGCCCTCGGGCAGGTCCAGATACTTCCACGGGGTGCGGTAGGGCGCGTAGTGGCCCTTGGTGGCGGCCGGGCGGCCGTCGTTCGCACAGGGACCCTAGTGCTCCGATCGCCGTTGTGATCACCGTGGCCGGTGCGGGGCTTGCTGCCGGTGGTGTCCGGCCGGGAATCGATCCTGAGGGGCGCGCGCCGGCACCCGGCGGGGCGGACGGACGGCGGGTCAGGTCGGGCACGGCTGCGGCGCCCCGTGCGTGCTGCTGCGGCCCGGCGATCCGGGAGGCGGTGTCGGCAGCCAGGCTCCTGTGACCGGCCGCCGGGGCACCGGGCCGGGGGCCGGGGCCGGGCGCTTCGGGGACCGTCGTGCGATGCGCCTCTCCTGCCGTTGCGCCGTGCCGCAGCCTGCCCCGTGGCTGAGGGAACCGGGGGGCCGGCACAGTCGCACCACGCCGTCCGGGGAGCGATCCGCCCCCGCGCCACCGGCGAGACCGGCCGGGAAGGCAGGCTGCGGGCCGGTGCCCCCGTGTCAGGTCCGACGGCGGTCGCCGCACCCCTCCCGATCCACGTGAGGAGTGGATGAGCCCTGCCAACGTGCACAACGAATGGACCCGCTGGAAGAGATCATCGTCGGCACGGTGGTGGGCGCCCCCGTCGTCCCCCGTGCCGACCGCAGCCTCCCCGGTTCACCGACGCCGGCGTCCGGGTGCACGTCCTGCGCAAGATCGCCGGACAAGGGTCACGGGCCACCACTCAGCGGCATCCGCACCCTGACGCGCACAAGATCACCGCCGTCGGCGCCGCCCTCTCGGCGCACCTCGCCGGGCTCCGCGCACCCCGGCCCCTGCCGAGCCCCGTTCCGCCCTCTGAGCGGTGAAAGCGATGTGGCCCCCCAGAAACGATCAAAGGGCCGTTCCAGATTCCTCTGAAACGACCCCTGATCTGCGACTTTCTCAAGTCGGGACGACAGGATTTGAACCTGCGACCCCTTGACCCCCAGTCAAGTGCGCTACCAAGCTGCGCCACGTCCCGGCGCGTTCGCTGCGGCTGAGCCGTGGCGAACGCGACGAGAGAACACTACCTCATCCGCGTCACCGGTGATGGGCGAGGGCCTCCTCCGCCTGGGCGGTCAGGGCGTCCGCGCCGCAGGTCGTGGCGAGGGCGGCGGCGCGGGACAGCGCCGCGGGGCAGGCGAGGGCACTGGCGTGGTCGTAGACGGCCTGGGCGTGCTCGTACCGGGACGGCGATGCCTCCAAGTGGCGGACCGCCCGGGACAGCAGGGTCCGGGCCTCGTCCGGGGCGGCCAGCAGCGCCTGGCAGCGGAGCGCCTCGCCGAGAGCGGTGTCCGTCCCGAAGCGCTCGGCGTGGGCACGGGCCAGCGCGGCGTTGCGGGCGGCGCGGTCCGTGTCCCCGGCGGCGAGGGAGGCGCGCACGAGGTCGTACGCCCAGGGGGCCCACGTGCCGTTGCGGCGGCCGCGGGCCTCCAGGGCGGCTCCGGCGGCCTCCAGTTCGCTGACGGCCTCGCGGACGCGGTCCTCCGCCAGGAGGAGTCGGCCGAGGACGGAGGGCCCGTCGGGCATCACCATCGCGCTCGGCCAGGGCGGTCCGAAGGCGTAGCGGTCGGCCAGTTCGCGGGCCTCGGCGGTACGGCCGCGGGCGACGAGGGTGTCGATCAGGAGGCACACCGCGTCCCAGTGGACGGCCAGTCCCGTGCCGACCCGGTCGGCCAGGCGCAGTCCCTCGCGGAGGAACGTCTCCGCCTGCCGCAGGTCGCCGGCGCGGCGGTGGGCGAGGCCCAGGAGGGTGTGGGCGAAGGCCAGGTGGGCGCCGCTCCAGCCGGAGATCTCGTATGCGCGCACCGCCTCCTCGAACAGGTCGCGGGCCCGGTCGGGCCGGTCGGTGAAGGCGTAGGCGATACCGACCATGGCGGGCGTCTCGAAGCCCCACTCCGTGTCGGTCCAGCCGACGCCGCGTGCCGGGCGGCCGTCGAGGAGGGCGCGGTCGCAGAGGTCGACGACGTGAGCGGCGTCCTCGCCGCGCAGCATCGCGTCGAAGGCGCGCAAGGAGAGCAGGGCCCGTTCGGCGGAGTCGGTGCCCTTGAGGCGGTCGGCCAGGTCCGCCAGGCGGCGGGAGCGGCCCTCGGGGTCGTCCTCGGCGGCGCGGAACGACTCGTACATGAAGTGCGCGGCCTGGAGGCGGGTGCGGGCAGGGCCCGGGGGCGTGCGGGCCGCCTCGGTGGCGACCGCGACGGACGCCTGCCGCAGCTGGTTGCTGTGGGCGAGCGCCTGGGCGAGACGGCAGGTGGCGTCGGTGCGCAGGGCCGCCGCCAGGCCGGGCAGATCGAGGGCGGAGCGGAGGTGGCGGACGGTGGCGTCGGGGGAGGTGAGGAGGGCCGCGCAGCCCAGTTCGTAGAGCACTTCGGCGTAGGCCTCGGGCGGCGGTGGTTCCTGGAGGGCCCGTTCGAGGCAGCGCCGGGCGGCGTCGGGGGCGCCCACGGCGAGGTGTTCGCGGGCTGCGTCGCGCAGTTGCGCCACCACCTCGGGGTCGTCGTCGGGGTGCACCTCCAGGAGGTGCCGGGAGGCCGCGGCCGCGCCGAGGCCCGCGTCGGTGACCGCCCAGGCGGCCGCGCCGTGCAGAGCGGTGCGGACGGCGGGCGGGATGGCCCGGTACACGGCCGTGGCGACCAGCGGGTGGGTGAACTCCAGGGGGTCGGTGCCGGTGAGCACGCGTGCCTCGCGCAGCCGGTGCGCGCAGTCGTCGGCCGTGTCGCGGCCCATGCCGGCGAGGCGGGCGGCGACGCGCGGGGAGATGTCGGTGCCGAGGACGGCGGCGGCCCAGGCGAAGCGGGTGGCGTCGCTGCCGAGTTGCTCCAGGCGGTCGGCCAGGCCGTCGCCGCGGGAGGAGGCGCCGAGGTCGCGCAGCCGGCCCGCGCTGTCGGCGACGGGCTCGATCCGGCGGTCGCGCACCTGCGCGAGGAGCTCCACGGTCTCGTACGGGTTGCCGCCGGTCACCGTCCACAGCTCGCGGCAGAACGGTGCGTCGGTGCGGTGGCCGAGGGCGGAGCGCACCAGGTCGGTGGTGGCCTCCTCGGTCAACGCACTGAGGGTGACGGTGAGTCGGGCCTGGTCGCCTAGTCGCCTCAGCAGGGTCGCGGCGGGTTCGGTGCGGGCGTCGGGTCGGTTTCCGGGGCCGGGGCCGGTACGGGGGTCGGCGTAGGCGTCGGAGCGGTGGGCGAGGACGACGAGGAGCGGCAGCGCGGGCAGTCGGCCGGCGAAGGCGGCGAGCCACGTGAGCGATTCCGCGTCGGCCCAGTGGGCGTCGTCGACGAGGACCACGAGGGGCTTGCCGCGCTGCTGTTCCGCGAGCCGGGTGACGACCCGGTCCAGTCCGTCCCGTACGCCCTGGGGATCGGCGAGCGGCCCGGTCGGCGGGGCGAGGGCGAGGGCGGGAGCGGTGAGCTCGAAGCGGTCGCCGAAGAGGCGGCGCAGCCGGTCCTCGGGTTCGGTGAGCAGGGCTGGGAGGAGCAGTTGGCGCACGACGTGGAAGGGCACGGAGGTCATGGTCTCGGCGCCGGTCGCCGACAGGACGGTGCAGCGGCCGCCTGCGCGGCGCCTTATCTCGGTGAGCAGGGCGGTCTTGCCGATGCCGGCCTCGCCCCGGTAGATGATCAGTCCTCCGGAGGGAGCGGGACTGCACAGCGCGTCAACGGCGCGTATGGCTGCGGCGAGTTCCGGTTCCCGCTCCAGCAGGGGTACGGGGAGCGGGTCTTCCGCCGGGGACGGCAACATCGGCCTTTCCCTTCCATGTGCGGTCTGGGCGTGGCGTGTCGGCCGGCGCGGTCGGCCGGAGGTGGTGATCCTCTGCGGGGGGAGCGTAGTCGTACGGCCTGGTGAGGGGTACCGTTCGGGTCGTTCGCGGACCGTCCGGGGAACGGGCGACAATGGGCGGATGGACGGCGTGGACGGTGGAAGCAGAGGGCCGCGGGACCGGGACGCGGAGGGGCGGGCGCGCAGTGCGCGGCCCCGGGACGGGCTCGGGCGGCCCCTGCCGTACGGCGTGGACGGGGTGGCCCGGCAGCCGGAGGGTGTGGCGCGTGCGCCGGAGGACGCCTTGCGGGAGGCCCAGCGGCTCCTGGACTCGGGGATGCCGTTCCATGCGCACGAGGTGCTGGAGGACGCCTGGAAGGCGTGCCGCGGCACGGAACGGGCCGGCGAGGAGCAGTTGTGGAGGGGCCTGGCCCAGCTGGCGGTGGGTCTGACGCACGCCGCCCGCGGCAACGCGGTGGGCGGTGCGCGGCTGCTGCTGCGGGGGGCCGAGCGGATCGGCCCGTACGGCGCCGACAGGCCGTACGGCATCGACGCCACAGCCCTCGCGGACTGGGCGGGCCGCCTCGCGGCGCGACTGGCCGGGGTCCCGGCCCCGGAGGTCGATCCGGCGGCGGAAGCGCCGCGTCTGACGGGAGGCCGGGGCGCGGCGGCCTGACGACGGTTCGGCGGCGGGGGCCTTCCGGATGTCGGCGGGACGGCCGTCGGCCACCGGAAGGGCGTGCGGCGGCCGAGGAACGCGGCACGGGCGGAAGCCGGCGGGCCCGGCGGATCCTGTGGCCGGTTGCCCGGTCGGCGCCCGGCGGTGGACGGCAGTGGACGGGGCGCCGGGCTGCGGGCTGCGGGGCTTGGCGGCGTGGGAGGCATAGGCCCGGGGGAGCCGAGACGTGACCTCGGCCGCTGCCGGTCGGCGTCGTGGGCGGCGCACGCCGCTCGGGCCGCCCCGACGTGGGCGGGCTGCACCGTGCCCCAAGGCAGTGGCTCGCCGTCGGCGTGTGGTGTCCGTGGCGGACTCGGTCATCCGCTGGCCGCGGCGGCGGACGGGCCGGGCGGCGGGGCGGACGCGGCAGTCCGGCGGGCCCGGCGGATCCTGTGGCCGGTTGCCCGGTCGGCGCTCGGCGGTGGACGGCAGTGGACGGGGCGC
>NZ_MKXB01000059.1 GCF_001865245.1 Streptomyces sp. CC53
CCGCCGCAGTCTCCCCGGCCGTGCCGTGACCGCGCGCGGCCCCACCCCCACCCCAGTCCCGCGTCCCGACCCTCCTCGGGCGTTCCTCCTCACCACCTAGGACCTCCTGTGCAGTCACACACAGCCACATCCGATACGCGTCCTCTCGTCATCGCCGTCGTCGGCAGCGGTCCGCGCGGCATCTCCGTCCTGGAGCGGCTCGCCGTGCGGACCGCCGCGGAGGCGCAGACCGCGGCCGCCTCGGGCGCCGCGCCCCGCCCGGTGCGGGTCCACCTGATCGACGCGACCGAGGTCGGCGCCGGCCGCGTGTGGCGCACCGACCAGGACGACTGGTTCACCATGAACACCGTCATCAGCCAGGTCACGATGTACTCCGGCGACCCCGACGGGGGCCCCGCCAGGCCGGGTGCCGGCCCGTCCCTCGGCCAGTGGATCGAGGAGCGCGCCCGCACCGCGGGCGAGGAGCTGCTGGGCCCCGACGACTACGCCCCGCGCGTGCGGTACGGCGAGTACCTGGTGGACGTGTACCGGACCGTCGTCGACGCCCTGCCCGAGCACGTGGAGCTGGTGCCGGTGAAGGGCCGCGTCACCGCGGTGCGGACGGGTGCCGGGAGCGGCTACCTGCTCAGCCTGGACACCGCGCCGCACCTCCTGGAGGCCGACCGGGTCGTCCTCGCCACGGGCCACCCGGTGAACGCCCCCGACGCCTTCGAGCAGGAGATGCTCGACTTCTCGACGCGGGTTCCCGGGCTGCACTACCTGTGCGGTGACTCCGCCGCCGACATGCCCCTGGACGAGGACACCATCCCGGCCGGCAGCGCGGTCGGCATCCGCGGCATCGGGCTCTCCTTCTACGACGTGATGCTGTCGCTGACCGTCGGCCGCGGCGGCACCTTCCACCCGCGTGAGGACGGCACGCTGGAGTACCGGGCGAGCGGCCGCGAGCCGCACATCGTCGCCGGGTCGCGCAGCGGACTGCCCATCCCCGCCCGCGGCCGCAACCAGAAGGAGCCGAACTTCAGCCACAAGGCGCTCTTCCTCACGAAGGACGCCCTGGAGTCGGCGCGGGCCGCGCGGCGCGCCGCGGGCGGCACCGGCCAGCTGGACTTCGCCGAGGACGTGCTGCCGCTGCTGCTGCAGGAGGTCGAGCACGTCTACTACGTCACGCATGTGCGCAACGCCCGCGGGGCGCAGGCCGCGGACGCCTTCGCCGCCGAACACGCCGAGGCCCTGCGCGCCGGGCGCGACCGCGGTGAGCTGCTGGCCTCGGCCGGTCTCGCGCAGGTCCCGCCCGTCGACCTCGACGCCCTGGCCCGCCCGTTCGGCGACGAGCGGTTCGGCTCGCCGGAGGAGTTCCGGGAGCGGCTGCTGAAGGTGATGGACGACGACCTGGCGGCCGCCGCGCTCGGCACCCTGGACGGTCCCCTGAAGTCCTCGCTGGACGTGCTGCGCGACATCCGCAACGTGGTGCGCCTGGCCGTCGACTTCGGCGGGCTGCTGCCCGAGTCGCACACCGGGTTCTTCCACCGGAAGTTCCTGCCGGTCAACGCCCTGCTGTCGGCAGGTCCGCCGATGTACCGGGTGGAGCAGCTGCGCGCGCTCATCGAGCAGGGCGTGGTCGAGGTGGCGGGGCCCGGTACCCGGTTCGGCACCGACGAGGAGGCCGGCGGCTTCCTCGTGGAGTCCCCGCAGGTGGCCGGCTCCGCGCGGGTCGTGCGGGCGCTGATCGACGCCCGGATCCCGACGCCCGACCTGCACCGCGACACCTCGCCGCTGACGCGTCAGCTGCTGGAGGAGGGCATGGTCCGCCCGTACGTGATCGAGGGCCCGGCCGGCAGCCGTTTCGTCACCGGCGGCCTGGAGGTGACGGACAGCCCGTTCCACGTGGTCGACGCGCACGGCGTGCCGCGCCCCGACCTGTACGCGCTCGGCATCCCCACCGAGCACACCCGGTGGTTCACCCAGGTCGGCAGCAGCCGCCCCGGCGTCAACACCCTCTTCTACCGGGACGCCGACGCGATCGCGCAGGACGCGCTGCGCCCGCTGGTGGTCGTCCGGGAGAACGAGGCGGCGGTCGCCGCCGCGGCACCCGGGGGTGCGGGATGACCCGGCCGTCGGCGACCGAGGAGTTCCGGGCGGCCCGGAACGTGCTGCTGCTGCACCGGACGGACCTGGCGAAGGCCGCGGCCGAGTTCCGCTGGCCGCGCCCCACCCACTTCAACTGGGCCCTCGACTGGTTCGACGCGGTGGCGGCGGAGCGGGGGGAGACGGCCGCGCTGCGGATCGTGGGCGGCGCCGGGCCCGACACGGACCGGGAGCTGACCTTCCGTGACCTGTCACGGCGGTCGGCGCAGGTCGCGGTGTGGCTGCGGTCGCTGGGCGTGCGCCGGGGCGACCCGGTACTGCTGATGCTGGGGAACCGGGCGGAGGTGTGGGAGACCATGCTCGCCGCCATCAAGCTGGGCGCGATCGTCATCCCCACGTACACGACGGCGACCCCGGCCGAGCTGGCGGACCGGCTGGACCGGGGCGGCGTGCGGTACGTCGTCGCGGAGGCGGGCCTGGCGGGCCGGTTCGACGAGGCGGGCGACCCCGGGTCCCGCCGGTGGACGGGCATCAGTGTGGGCGGCTCGCCCGAGGGCTGGCTGCCGTACGAGCTGTCCGCGGGCGTGGAGGCCGACTTCGCCCCGTCCGGCCCCACGCCCGCGGACGACCCGCTGTTCCGGTACTTCACGTCGGGCACGACGTCGAAGCCGAAGATGGTGGAGCACACCCACGTCAGCTATCCGGTGGGTCACCTGTCCGGCATGTACTGGAACGGCGTCAAGCCGGGCGACGTGCACCTGAACATCTCGGCGCCGGGCTGGGCGAAGCACTCGTGGAGCTCGTTCTTCGTGCCGTGGAACGCGGAGGCGACGGTCGTCGCCCTCGACGCGGCGCGCAGCACGCCCGCGGACATCCTCGACGTGCTGCGCACCCGCGGGATCACGACGTTCTGCGCCCCGCCGACGGTGTGGCGCGGGATGGCGGCGCACGGGCTCGGCCCGCGGCCGCCCGCGCTGCGCGAGGCCGCGGCGGCCGGCGAGCCGCTGGAGGCGGCGCTGATCGAGCGGGTGGCCCGCGAGTGGGGGCTGGACCTGCGGGACGGGTACGGGCAGACGGAGACCACCGGCCAGATCGGCAACCCGCCCGGCCGCACCCCGGTGCCCGGCAGCATGGGCTTCCCGCTGCCCGGCCACACGGTCGTCCTCGTCGACCCGGAGACCGGGCGGGAGGTCCCGGACGGCACGCCGGGCGAGCTCTGCCTGGACCTGGCGGACCCGCCCGTGGGCCTGATGCGGGGGTACGTCGGGGATCCTGAGCGCACGGCGAAGGCCCTCGCGAACGGCTACTACCACACGGGTGACCTGGGGGTCCGCAACCCGGACGGTTCGCTGACCTACGTGGCCCGCGCCGACGACATGTTCAAGGCGTTCGACCACCGGATCTCGCCGCGGGAGCTGGAGGACGTGGTGCTGCGGGACGAGGGGGTGGCCGACGCCGCGGTGGTGCCGGTGCCCGACCCCGTCGGCCTGTGGGCGCCGAAGGCGTACGTGGTCGCGGCCCCGGGACGGCCCGCCGGAGCGGAGGCCGCGCGGCGCATCCTGGACCGGGTGCGGGCGGAGCTGCCGCCGGAGAAGTGGGTGCGGGTGCTGGAGTTCGTCCCGTCCCTGCCCCGGACCACGTCGGGCAAGGTGCGCCGCGCCGAGCTGAGAGACCGCGGTGCGGACTCCGGCGGCGTGGAGTACCGCGTCGAGGCGCTGCCGGAGGGC
>NZ_MKXB01000060.1 GCF_001865245.1 Streptomyces sp. CC53
CCCCGTTATGTTTTCTGCGGTCCTGCAATGGGGCTGCTGGCCTCCGGGCTCGGCATGACTGTTGCCCCCTGTCGAAGGCATGACCTGGGGGGTGGTGTCACCGGGTTCGGGGGTGTTCGTCGGAGACGCTGATCAGAGGTCCGGCCACCGTCCGGTCCGGCGCAATGCCGGACAGTTCGCGGGCGGCAGGTCTGCATAACGTGGATGCGCGAGCACGACACCCGAGCCGAGGCCGGCACCGTCAACCCCCTGGGAAGGGGCACGATGTTCGAGATCGAAGACGTGGGCGTGTTCCTGGGCCTGGACGTCGGCAAGAGTGCCCACCACGGTCATGGGCTCACCCCGGGCGGGAAGAAGGTCTTCGACAAACCACTGCCCAACAGCGAACCCAGGCTGCGGGCCGTCTTCGACAAGCTGCGCGACAAGTTCGGCACCGTCCTGGTGATCGTGGACCAGCCCGCCTCCATCGGCGCCCTGCCACTGACCGTCGCCCGCGACGCCGGCTGCCAGGTCGCCTACCTGCCCGGACTCGCGATGCGCCGGATCGCCGACCTCTACCCGGGCGAGGCCAAGACCGACGCCAAGGACGCCGCCGTCATCGCCGACGCCGCACGCACGATGCCACACACCCTGCGCTCCCTGGAGCTCACCGACGACATCACCGCCGAGCTCACCGTCCTGGTCGGCTTCGACCAGGACCTCGCCGCCGAGGCCACCCGCACCAGCAACCGGATACGCGGCCTGCTCACCCAGTTCCACCCCAGCCTGGAGCGCGCCCTGGGCCCGCGCCTGGACCACCAGGCCGTGACCTGGCTCCTGGAGCGCTACGGATCCCCGGCCGCCCTGCGCAAGGCAGGCCGCCGCAAGTTGGTGGAGCTGATCCGCCCGAAGGCCCCGCGCATGGCCACCAGGCTGATCGACGAGGTCTTCGACGCCCTCGACGAGCAGACCGTCGTCGTCCCGGGCACCGGCACCCTCGACATCGTCATCCCCTCCCTGGCCGCGTCCCTGGCCGCTGTCCACACCCAGCGCCGGGCGATGGAAGCCCAGATCAACGTCCTGCTGGAGGCTCACCCTCTTTCCCCGGTCCTGACGTCGATGCCCGGCGTCGGCGTCAGGACCGCCGCCGTCCTGCTGGTCACCGTCGGCGACGGCACCAGCTTCCCCACCGCCGCCCACCTGGCCTCCTACGCCGGACTCGCCCCCACCACGAAGCAGTCCGGCACCTCGATCCACGGCGAACACGCACCCCGCGGCGGAAACCGGCAATTGAAACGGGCGATGTTCCTGTCCGCCTTCGCCTGCATGAACGCCGACCCGGCCTCCCGCACCTACTACGACAAACAACGCGCCCGCGGCAAGACCCACACCCAAGCCGTCCTCCGCCTCGCCCGCCAACGCATCAGCGTCCTGTTCGCCATGCTCCGCGACGGCACCTTCTACGAACCCCGCGAACCCAGGAGCCTCGGACTCGCCGCATAACCACGACGAGCCCGAACCACCCCAAACCCGACGGGGGCACCTTGACGAAAGACATAGAGGCACCCCC
>NZ_MKXB01000061.1 GCF_001865245.1 Streptomyces sp. CC53
GCAGCCGGGCGGGCGACCCGCACGCGCCACCGCCCACGACGGCCCGCCCGCCGCTGCCCGCCGCGGCGGCGCTCCACCGACCGCCGACACCCCGCCGGCCCGTCCGCCGCGGCGGACGGCGACGCCCGGGGCCCGGGGGAGGGCCGCGCCGCCGGGTGGCCCCGCCCCGCGACCTGGGCGCATCCTTGCTGTGTGACGTGGTTCGGCGCCGCTCCCGGGCACGTCCCGCCCCACCACCAGGAGCTCGTCGCGGGGAGCGGGACGGAAGACGGTCTTGTCACCGACGCCCTCGCCATGGCCCTCGCGCCCGCCGTCGTCGACGCCGTCGACGCCGTCGGCGGCTACGCGGGCGGCGTCTACCTGCGGTCCCGCACGAAGGGCCTCCTGCGCCTCGCCGTCCTCGCCGGCCTTCCCGTGCGCCTCTTCCGCCCCTGGTGGCGCATGCACGTGAACCGGCCCTTCCCCGTCGCGGAGGCGTTCCGCTCCGGCGAACCCGTCCACCTCGCCGACGCCGAGGAGGCCATGCGCCGCTTCCCGCAGCTCATGGCGGGCCTGCCGTTCCCGTTCGGTTCGCTGTACGTCCCCGTCTCCCACGGCACGGACCGCTACGGCGTCCTCGTCGTCCTGCGCACCGCCACCCCCGGCCGCCCGGTCGACCCCGCCGACCGGCAGCGGCTGCGCACCACCGCGGACCGCCTCGGCGCCGCCCTCGCCGAACTGGAGCGCACGGGCACCCCCGTCTCCTGGGAACGGGCCCCCGCCCCCGTCCAGCTCCCCGCCGGGGCCACCCCGCCCGTCCGCGTGGGACGGCTCACCTGGCAGACGGACACCGGCGCCGTCACGGCCGACGCCGAGGCGTCCCGCATCCTCGGCAGCCCGCCGGACGACCCGCCCACGACCATCGGCGACCTGGAGGAGCTGCTCGCCGCGGAGGACGTGTACGGCCTGTGGGCGCTGGCCCACCGCATCACCGAGCGCACCGACCCCGACCGGCCCGCCGCGCGCCGCATGTGGCTGGGCGGCCGCGACGGACGGCCGCACCTCCTCGAACTGGCCCGCCGCCCGGGCGGCGACCCCGCCCGCCTCACCGGACTCCTCGTCGACCCCGGCACCGGCCCCATCGTCGCGGCCGCCGCCGACCGCCTCGCCACCGGCGTGCTCTCCCTGGACCGCGTCGGCCGCATCACCTACGCCAGCCGCAGCGCCGAGACCCTCCTCGGTGTGGCCAGGCCCGCCCTCGTCGGCCGGATCCTGTGGGACGTCCTGCCCTGGACCGGCCGACCCGCGTACGAGGACCAGTTCCGGGCGGCGCTCATCGCCTCGGACCCGGTGCACTTCCTCGCCCACCGGGACTCCGCGTCCTGGCTCTCCGTCTCCCTCCACCCCGACCACGACGGCCTGACCGTCACCCTCAGCGCCGCCGAGGAACCGACCTACGCGCCCGCGTCCGTGGCCGCGCCCGGCGGCGGACTCGGCTCACCCGCCGACCGCGCCGCCGTGCTCTACCGTCCCGTCGCCCTGGCGATCGCCCTCACCGAGGCCGTCACCGCCCGGCAGGTCTCCGAAGTCGTCACCGAGGAGCTGCTGCCCGCCTTCGGCGGCCGCCAGCTCGCCATCTACCTGCTGAGCGAGCGCCACCTGCACCTCGCCTGGGAGACCGGATTCCCGCAGGGGTTCCTCGACCGCTTCGACGGCGTCGGGCTGGACGCGCGGCTGCCCGGCGTCGAGTGCCTCACCTCCGGCCGGCCGATCTTCTTCGAGTCCATGCAGCGCCTCGCCGCCGCCTACCCGGGCATCCCCCTCGACGCGCACGTCGGCGCCCGCGCCTTCCTGCCCCTCATCGCCTCCGGTCGGCCCGTCGGCTCCTGCATCCTCGGCTTCGACCGGCCGCGCGGATTCAGCCCCGAGGAGCGCACCGTCCTCACGGCCCTCGCCGGCCTCATCGCCCAGGCGCTCCAGCGGGCCCGCGCCTTCGACACCGAGGCGGCCCTGGCCCGCGGCCTGCAGAACGCCCTGCTGCCCCACCGCCTGCCGCGGCTGCGCCACGTCGACACCGTCGGACGGTACCTGCCCGGCACCCAGGGCATGGAGGTCGGCGGCGACTGGTACGACGTCGTCGAAACCTCCCGCGGTGTCGCCCTCGTCATCGGCGACGTCCAGGGGCACGGCGTCTCCGCCGCGGCCACGATGGGGCAGGTCCGCAGCGCCGTGCGGGCCTTCGCCCTCGCCGGACACGACCCGCAGGAAGTCATGAGCGGCACCAACCGGCTGCTCATCGACCTCGACCCAGGCCAGTTCGCCAGCTGCTGCTACTGCGTGCTCGATCCCCGGACCGGCGCCGTCCAGGCCGTCCGCGCCGGCCACCTGCCTCCCCTGCTGCGCCATCCAGACGGCGGGACCGAGGTCGTCGACCTGCCCGGCGGCGTCGTGCTCGGCGTCGACGCCGAGGCCGCCTACCCGGTCACGGAACTGCGCCTGCCGCCTGGGGGCGTCCTGGCCCTGTTCACCGACGGCCTCGTGGAGCAGCCGGGCACCGACATCGACCTCGGTGTGGAGCGGCTGCGCGGCGTCCTCGCCGGCGCGCCCGCCGACACGACTCTGCCCGGACTCGCCGACCGGGTCGTCGAAGAGGCCCTGCGCGCCCACGACCGGCCCGACGACGTGGCGCTGCTCCTCGCCGCCCGTACCGGCCGCACGGAGGAGCGCCGATCCTCCGACGGCGGTTTCGGTGCCTGAGAGCCGGCCGAGGGCGGTCCGGAACGGCCACCGGGCGGGCCGAGTGCGGGGCGCCCGCCGTGGCGGGACGGGCGGGGTGCGCCTCTGAGGGGGTACCGGGCAGCCGCGACCCTGGCGTCGGCGGGGGGCGCCGGTCCACGGCATGCGGCGTGTGCCGGCGGGCCGGGACGTGCGGGTGCGGGCTCACCCCCGGTCCGGGCGCGGGGCCTGTACCCGCGGATCGACCGGAAGCCCGGCCCGGTCGGCGGGGGCGCTGAGCGCGGGGCATGCGCCCTCGCGCCCGGCCGTCCCCGCCGCGTTCCGGCGGCCGGGTTTGCCGTCCGCCACCCCGGCAACCCGCCGGGTGACCACACCCGCACGCCGCTCACACGCCGGGAGGCAGTCATGGCAGAGGCGTCCGCACAGATCACACCGGAGCTGTGGGACGAGTTCCACACCGTCGTCAACATGACCTCGCGCGAACTCCAGGAATGGCTCAGCACCGCAGCCGCGGGAGAGCGGACCGAAACGCTCCCCGACCAGGCCGGACCCGCGATCGGACGGCGCGTCCTGGAGATCCTCGGCAAGCGGCGCACCGACCTCGGCGACGACGACGTCGCCGTCATGCGCCGCGTCGTCGACACCGTGCGCAGCCAGCGCCCGGCCGACATGGAACCGCAAGCCGGCGGCACCGACTGGCGGCACGGTCTGATGAACATCGGCCACGACCCGCTCAAGCCCGTCTGACCCGGCGGGCGCCCCAGCCACCGCGAAGAGGCAGCCCGTGCGCCTCACCCACGTCCGCCCCACCGACCCCGGCCACACCCGCGTCCGCCACGGACGCGGCTTCCGCTGTCTGGACCCGGCCGGACGGCCCCTGCGCGACCCTGCCGAGGTCGCCAGGATCCGTCGGCCTCGCCGTCTCCCAGTCGGCCGCCACCGACGAGAAACCGCCCGACGCCGCGCCGTGCGCGAGGTCGCCGACTACCTCGGCAACACCCCGGCCGTGTGCCGCACCTCGTACATCAACCCCCGGGTGATCGAACTGTACGTGGAAGGCGTCACGGTCGCCGCCGCCCTGCCGCACCTCGGGGCCGCCGCACCGTACGGCCTGCCCGCCACTGTCGGCCCCGCCGAACGGGCGGTGCTCCGCATGCCGCGGGCCGACCGTCCGGACGCCGCCTGACGGGTCACGGCCAGGACGGCTCCCGGCGCGGCACCACCACCAGCTCGCCCGCCACGCTGCCCTCCGGCACCGACAGGGCGTACAGCACCGCGTCCGCCACGACATCCGGGCTCTGCAGCAGCGACGTGTCCGCGTCCGGGAAGCGGTCCATGATGAACGGCGTCTCCATGCCGCCCGCGACGATCCCCGTGACACCGATCCCCGGGCAGTCCCGCTGCGCCTCCTTGAACAGCGTGTGCGTGAAGGCCCGCAGCCCGGACTTCCCCGCCGCGTAGGGGCCCGCCTCCGTCCACGTGCGGTTCGCCGCCGTGGACAGGATGTTCACGATGTGGCCGCCGCCGCGGGCCACCATCCGCCGGTACGCCTCCAGGCAGAGGTACATCGGCCCCAGCAGGTTCGTCGCCACCACCCGCGTCACCTCGTCGGCCGTCAGGTGCTCGATCGGCTTGGACACGTCGACGGCCGCGTTGTTGACGAGCACGTCGACCGCGCCGCCGCCCTGCTCCAGTTCCCGGAACACGCCCGCGACCGCGTCGGCGTCCCGCACGTCCAGCTCCACGAACCGCGTGTCGCCGCCCCCCCCCGTTCAGCTCGTCGCACAGCTCCCGCGCCGGTTCCTTGCGCACGTCCGCGACCAGCACCGCGGCGCCTGCCCCGGCCAGCCGCCGGGTGATCGCCGCGCCGAGCCCCCGCGCGCCCCCGGTCACCAGAGCCTGCCTGCCCCGCAGATCGACGTAGTCCCTGCCGCCCATGCCGTGCCGCCTTCCTTAGGTGCCGTAGGGCTCCACTGTCACCCGGGCGACACCGTCGGGCACCCCGAGCGGTCACTGTGAGCAAGCACACCGGGAGCCCGGGATCCCCTGCGGGGCACGGCCGTTGCGTCCCCGGCGGGCCGCGCCCGCGCCCCGGGGAGACGTGGGCCACGTCGGGGACGCGGCCCGCTCTGCCACCATGGGCGCCGCCGCGGCACCACCCGTGCGCGGCGCCGACCGAGTCCGGTGGGGCGGCCGGGCAGAGCAGCCGGTGCCGCAGGCCCGCCGGGCCCCTTCCGAGCCCTCCAGCGAGCACCTCGCCGTGACAGACACCCCTGCCCCCGACCGTTCCCCGTGGCGTTCGCTGAGGTACCGCGGCATGCGCTGGTGGTCCTTCGCCAACTTCGTCTCCAACGCCGGCACGTGGATGCAGCTGACCGTGCAGAACCTGCTGGTCCTGCAGATCACCGGCTCCGCCGCCGCGACCGGCCTCTCGCTGTCCGTGCAGGCCGCGCCCGGCCTGCTGATGAGTCTGGTGGGCGGCGCCGCCGTCGACCGCTTCCCGCGCAAGCTGACCGCCGCCGTCAGCCAGGCGCTCCTCGGCGCGGTCGCCTTCACCACGGCGTTCCTCGTGGCGTCCGACCAGCTCGGCGTCGGCGTGCTGATGGCGCTGGCCGCGGTCACCGGTCTCATCGCCACCGTCGACGGGCCGGCGTGCGCGCTGCTCGGCAACGACCTCGTCCGACCGGAGGACGTGCCGTCGGCCATCGGTGTCGGCTCCCTCGTCCACAACGCGGGCCGCCTCGTCGGCGCAGCGCTCGCGGGCGTCGCGGTCGGCTTCCTCGGCACGGCGGCCGCGTACGCCGCGAACGGCGTGTCGTTCCTGTTCGTCGCGGCGGTCATCCCGTTCCTGCGGCCCGTCGCCGGCGCGGTGTCCCGCACCCGGCCGCCGTCCGGCGGGGCCGAGCCGGCTGCCGCGCCCGCCGCCGACCTGACGGTCCGCGAGGGCCTCCGCTTCTTCGCCCGGCGCCCCCGCCTCGTCGGCCTCGCCGTGATCACCGGGATCAGCGCCGTCTTCGGCCGCAACTACGGGCTCACCCTCGCCGTGCTCGTCACCGGTCCGCTCGCGGGCGGCGCCGGCGCGTTCGGCACGGTGTCGACCGTGCTGGCCGCGGGCGGCATCGTGGGCGCCGTCCTGGGCGCACGGCTGCGCAAGCCGTCCGTGCGCCTCGTGGGCGTCCTCGCGGCGGCGGGCGGCCTCCTCCAGGCGGCGGCCGGGCTGTCGCCGTCCCTGGCGGTCCTCCTGGTGCTCGTCCTGCCGATGGCGGTCGCGGAGTCGGTCTCCGACACGGCGGGCACGACGGTGCTCCAGACCGACCCGCCGGCGCACCTGCGCGGCCGGGTCCTCGGCGTGTGGGGCAGCATCCGCACGGTGTGGAGCCTCGCCGGGCCGCCCGCGCTGGGGCTCCTCATGGAACTGGCCGGCGCACGCGGCGCCCTCGTGGCGGGCGGCCTGGCCATCGCCGCGGTGGTCCTCGCCGGCCATGTGCTGCGCGGCAGGACCGTACGCGCGGTGGCGCTCCGCCCGGACCCGCAGCCGGTGCCGTCGCTCGGCACGGCGGCGTGACCGCACGGCCGCCCGCGCCTGCGGGCGGCCGTGCGGACCCCCCACCGCCCGGGTGTGCCCGCCCGGTGCCGGGCGGGCGGTGCGGGGGCTTGCGACCGCAGCGGGTCGC
>NZ_MKXB01000062.1:0-5426 GCF_001865245.1 Streptomyces sp. CC53
GCCGCCGCCCCCGCCGAGGGATGCGCGGTGGCCCCGCACGCCGCCGGCTGAGGCGCGAACCCGGCCGGGCCCGCACCCTCCACGGGGCCCGGCCGCCCCAGGGCCCGCCCGTGCCGGGCCCGGGCCCGCGTGTGCGGCGGGCCCCGAGCCCCCGGTCGCCACCGCCCCCCGTGGCACCGGGGGCTCGCACATGCCCCCCCGCCGAGGGCCCCGTGAACCGGTGCGCTTGCGGCGCTGCGGCCCGGCCTTGCGGCCTTGCGGCCCTTCGGCCTTCCGTCCCTGTTGTTCTGTCGCCCGGCCGGCGCCCACCCCGTCGCGCTTCGTTCGCCTTGCGGCCTTGCGGCCTTGCGGCCTTGCGGCCTTGCGGCCTTGCGGCCTTGCGGCCTTGCGGTCCTGCGGCTCTGTGGTCCTGCGGCTCTGTGGTCCTGTGGTCCTGTGGTCCTGTGGTCCTGTGGTCCTGCGGCCTTCCGGCCCCGCCGCCCCGCCGCTCTGCCGCTCTGCCGCTCCGCCGGTTCCGCCGGTTCCGCCGGGTCCGCCCGGGCTGGGACTCTGCCTCGCGAAGCCGGGCCGGCACGTCCTCCCGTCGTTTCGTGGAACTCTTGTTCCGCCACGGCGAGTTGTGGAAAGGTGAGGCTCCTCACAGCCCACCAGGCTGTCCCCGCCGGCGCGTTGGCCCTCATCGGTGCACCCTCCCACCGCCCCACTCGGCCCGACGGAAGAACCGCCATGCACCAGCACACCTCGGCTCCCCCTGGGGACTCCGACACGCGACTCCTCGAAGTCCTGCACGGCGCCGCCCCAGGCACCCCCGCCGACCCGGACGCCACAGCCGTGCTCCTCGCCCGGCACTGGCAGGCTCTGTGCTCCTACACGGCGCTCTTCACGCCGTCCGGGCGGACGGCGGGCATGGCCGCCGCGGCGGCCTTCGCGCGGCTGGCCACCGTGCCCCCGGACCGGCCGGCGCAGCCCGCGGGCCCGCCCCCACCCGCCGCGGTGAGGGCGCGGCTGCTGGTGGAGGCCCGCCGGGTCCTGGCGGAGTGGGCGCGGCCGGGCCGCGCCGCCGCGGCGCTGCCGGGCGTCCGCGCGCCCGCCGAGCCCGCGGAGAGCCGGAGACTCGTCGCCCGGGCCTTCCACGGCCTGCCCGAGGAGGCGCAGGTCCTGCTCTGGCACAGGGAGGTGGAGGCCGAGGGGCTGTCCGTCCCCGCCGCCCTCCTCGCCGTCGACCCGCGCGAGGCCGGGCGGCGCCTCGACGAGGCCCGCACCCGGCTGCGCGACGGCTGCGTCGACGCCCACCACGCGCTCGCGCCCGGCCAGGAGTGCCGCCACTTCGGCAGGCTCCTGGACCTGTCGCTGCGCCGCACCGGGCCGCTCATCCCCGACATCCAGCGCCACCTCGCCCGCTGCGCGTTCTGCCGCCGCAGCGCCGACCAACTGCGGCAGACGGACGGGCGGCTGCCGCTGCTCCTCGCCGAAGCGGTCCTGGGCGGCGGCGCGGAACGGTACCTGGAGACCCGGCCCGGCCGTCTGCGGGCCGCTGCCGGAGGCCCGGCCGGGGCGGGCGTCCACCGGGAGCGGCTGCGCCGGGCGGGCCGCCACGCCCGGGCGGTGCGGCGCCGCCTCGCACGCCCCGGCCTGCGGCGGCCGGGCGGCGGGACGCTCCTCACCGGTCTCGGCTTCGCCCTCAGCGCCCTGCTGTCGGCGGCGGCGGTCTCCGGGCTGTGGCCCGAGGGGGACGGCGGCGACCGGGGCGCCGGCCCGAAGGCGCCGCCGTCGGCGACCGCTGCGCCGCCGCCCGCACCGGCCGGGCAGCCCGAGGACGGCGCCGCGCTGCGCACCCGGCTCCGTGCCACCGCCCCGCTGGGCGGCTCCCTGTGCCTGGACGTGCGGGGCGGGGCGCTGGACGGGGCCGCCCTGACGCTCGCCGCGTGCACGGGGGCGGTGACCCAGACGTGGCTGTACGAGCCGGACGGGCTGCTGCGCAGTGGGGCCGCCCCGGAACTGTGCGCGGACTCCGGCCGACCGGACGGCACCGTGGCCCTGGCCGTCTGCGGGGCGGGCCCCGAGGTGCGGTACGACGTGACGCTGCGGGGCGCGGTCGTCCCGCGGGGGGACGCCGGGCTGGCCCTGGCCCCCGTCACCGTCGAGCCGGGCGCCGACCTCGTCGTACGGCTCCGTGGAGGGGCGCCCGACCAGCGGTGGCTTACCGACGTGCGGGACGGCCGGGGCTCCGCCCACCCCGCCCGGGCGCAGCGGGCGGCGCCCGGCCCGGTGTGGGGCGCGGGCGCCGTGTGAGCGTGCGCGGGGTCAGGGCGGGAGCGCTCCGGGACCGCTACGAGGTCTGTGCCTTGGCGTACAGCGCCTGTGCCTCGTTGCCGAAGTACGGGCCGAACATGCGGTTGGGCAGGAAGACGTAGCCGAAGCTGTTCACCGATACCTGCAGGCCGGTGCCGCTCGCCTCGCTGAAGCCGGTGAGCCAGGGGCCGCCGCTGGACCCGCCGGTCATGTTGCAGCCGAGGCCGTGGTCCTGGCTGAGCAGGAAGTCCTTGGAGGAGTTGCCGCTGCAGTAGACGAGCTTCGAGCCGTCGTACGGGGACGCGGCGGGGAAGCCGAAGGCGTACATCGGTTTGTTGTAGCCGCCGTTGAACTGGAGCCCCTGGGCGCCGGTGACGTCGGTGAGCTTCCGGCCGTCCAGCGGGGCGACGACGGCCGCGCCGATGTCGTGGTTGATGTCCTCGCCGGCCTCCCACCGGGGGGTGGTCAGCGTCTTGGTGGCGGTCCACTGCCCGTAGGGGGCGTTGCCGTCGGCGTACGCGGGGACGAACACCCAGTTGGTGTGCCAGCTGCCCTGGTACTTCACGCAGTGCCCTGCGGTGATGACGGTGGACCGGTTCTGACTGGTGACCGCGTTCGCGGAGCAGGAGGCCGTACGACCGTCGAAGGTGAAGAACACCCGGCCCGAGGTCTTCACGACGGCCCCGCCGGAGCCCCAGGAGCCCCCTGTCTGGGGGAAGGACAGCGGTCCGGCGGCGTGTGCGGAGGTGCCTTCCGCGGCGGGGGTCGGTGCGACGGTGGTGGTCGCCCCGCCGGGTTCGGGGGCCTTCAGCTCCTTGAGCCGGCCGGGCGTCAGCTCCAGGTCCAGCGGGGCGGCGCCGCGCATCCGCTCGGCGGTCCAGAAAGCGGCGGCGTCGCGCTGCTCGTACGCGGTGATCGTGTGGGTGGCGGCGGTGGCCTCGGAGGTGCCGGGGGAGGGGGCGGCGTTCGCCGGGGCGGCGGCCAGCGCGCCCGCGAGCAGGGCTCCGGCGCCGAGCAGGGTGGCTGCGGAGGAACGATGGCGTCTCACACATGTCTCCTTCTGCCGTGCCCGGGGCCGTGGGGGCGCCCGGGCAGGGGGGTGGGGGGAACGAAGGGATGCGGTGCGGATCGCGGTACCGGGATGGGTGGTGCGAGGGGCAGCGTGCCACGCGCCCCCGGAAATGTCAGGAGCGCGTCACGAGTTGCTTACCGGCCGGCCAGGGGCTTCGCGTAGCACCGGCTGGATTCGTACGTCCGGTAGTAGCCGAACTTCTGGCACGGCTCGTAGCCGCTCGACTCGTACAGGGCGATGGCCTCGGGCTGCATGGTCCCGGTCTCCAGCACCATCCGGAGGCGGCCCGCCGCGCGGGCGTCCTCCTCCAGGAGGGCCAGAACGCGCCGGGCTATGCCCCGGCCCCGCGCCTCGGGGACGACGTACATCCGCTTCAGCTCCGCGTCGCCGTCGGAGTAGCCCTCGTCGTTCTCGTCCTGTGCCCGCCACCCGCCCGTGGCGACGGGCCGGTCCCGGTCGTCGTACGCGATCAGGTACAGCCCGCGGGGTGGCTGGAAGTGGTCCGCTTCCAGGTGTGTCTCGTCCCCTTCCCCGTCGTACCGCTCGGCGTACTCCAGCTGGACCTGGTCGTTGAGCTTGACGGCGTCGGGGTGGTCGAACGGCACAGTGCGAATATTCATGCGGAGGATCGTACTTCTATGCGCAGGGGTGGGGGCATGCGCTTCTGTCGTATTGTGCCGGGATGCTCACCGTGACGACAGGCAGCGTGCCAGAAACATACTGAGCGACGACCCTTCCGGCCTGGTCATCGTATGAGGAGGCCCCGACCGGCACCGTCCGGTCGGGGCTCCGTGCCCACCCTGCCGTGATCCGCCGAGACCGCGGTCGGGTGGGAGTCCGTATGCCCTCACAGGGAGGGCGGTTTCAGTTGTATGGTTCAACGTTTTACGGCCAAAGGCTCCGAGATCGCAAAAAGTACAGCCTCCTGTACAGACAAACGATCAAGAGCGCCGCGAGCGTGGACCAGTGCCACGCCCCACCGACAGCCCCGCCTGGGTCCTCGCCCGCCGCCGGGCCATCGGCGACCTGATCCGCGCGGCCCGCCTCCACGCCAAGCTCACCCAGGAGGCCCTCGCACTTCGCATCGGCATGGCCCGGCACAGCCTCAACCGCATCGAGCAGGGCCACTCGGCCGCCCGCATCGACGTCCCCGTGGCGGATCTGGTGCGGTAAGGGCCCCGGCCGGGGCGGGGGGACGGATACAGGCCGGGGCGGTCTCGGGGCGCCGGTTACACCGGGGGGCGGCCCGGGGTCGGCTGCGGGGGCGGGCTGGGCAGGGGCGGCCCCGGGTCCCGGGGGGTCTGCGGCGCGCCTGGTCCGCGGTGCTTGTCCGCGAGGTACGGGCCGCCGAGGTTGCGGTACGTCAGGCCGTAGATTCCCAGCGGCGGGAACAGCGTGACCCGGGGCGGGCTGCCGCTGTCGGCGCAGGCCCGGCACAGCAGGTCACGCCCGTGCGAGGTCAGGCGGATGCGCTGGACCGGCTCGGTCCAGCACGCTTCGCACAGGGCGGTGTCAGTGGGGCGCAGGTCGCCCGGGTGGACGGTCTGGATCATGCCGTTGGGCTCTCTGTTCGTCGGCGGTGGCGTTCAGGAGGTCGGGTAGCTGCGCGGCCGCACGGTGGGGGCCCGGCAGGTGGGGTGCCGGTAGGCGTCCGGGCGGGCGCCCGACGCGGAGAACCCCGGGATCGCGACGGCCTCGCCCTCGATCAGCCGCCCGCAGTGCACACACCAGCGGCGCACCGGATACGTCACGGCGCCTCCCCGACACCGCGGGCCTGGCAGCACGGGGCGCAGCCCCACACGGTGGTCGAAAGGTCGTGGACGCCCGCGTACTCCTCGACGCGGGCCACCGGCCGGGCGCCAGGCTCCATCAGCAGGACCTCGCACCAGACGCACGCGCGGCCGTGGTACACGTCCCACGACAGGCCCGTCACAGTCCGCGGGACAGTGGGCAGGGGCTCGGCCGACGCGGTCACCGGCTGTTCCGCTCGGTGTGGCAGCGCACGCACACCCGCAGCGGGAAGCGGCGCGGCAACGGACGGGCGGTCGCGGCGGTCAGCTCG
>NZ_MKXB01000062.1:5436-39656 GCF_001865245.1 Streptomyces sp. CC53
CGCGGCGAGCCACGTGGCGGGCGGGCCCACGGGCGGCGACACGGTCATCGGGCGTCCTCCAGGTGATGCGGTCACGCGGGGACCGTAAGCGCGGTACAACACTCTGTGAGCACGCACTGTGCGTGCCGTGAGCGGGAGGTGCGCATGGGGACTGAACGCGTCGGACGCCGCATCGCATACTGGCGCGAGCACCGAGGGCTCACTCAGTCAGACTTCGGACGGCTCATGGGTCAGTCCCGGCGCTGGGTGCAGGACCTCGAAGGCGGGCAGCGGCAAACCGATCCCAGGCTGTCTGTGCTCCAACGGGCAGCGGAGATCCTGCGCATCCCCCTGGAACGACTCGTGACCGACCCTGCACCCACCCCCGCGTCGACACCCCTCCCCGGCAGCGTGGCGGCCCTGGTGGACTCCCTGCACCAGCCCGCGCACCGGCCCAGCGCCGCCGTGCACCTGCCCGATCTGCGGCGCCGATTGGCATTCTGCTGTCAGGCATGGACCGCCTGCCACTACACGGCCGTCGCCCGCGATCTCCCCGCGATCCTCGCCGCGGCTCACGTCGCTGCCGCAGACAGCACGGAGGGCTCGGTGCTCCTGTCCCGGGCATACCAGCTCACCGCCAGCCTTCTGTTCAAGTACGGGCAGCTCGGCCGTACTCCCGGGGTGCTGGCCGCGGACCGGGCGCTCGTCGCTGCCGAGTCCGCTGGTGATCCGGTGGCAATCGGCGCCGCCGCCCGTCGTGTCGCGCGCGGGCTCATTCATCAGCAGCGACATGCGACCGCCGCCGCCTACGCCAAGACCGCCGCCGCCGAGCTCCGGCCGGAGCTCGAACAGGGAGGCTCCATCGGCCTGTCCACGCTCGGCATGCTGTACCTCGTAGCCGCTGTTGGCGCGACCGGCGCCGGGCGGTCCCCGAGCTCCGTCGCGGAGGCCACTGAGCGACTGGGCGAAGCCGGGGAGGTTGCACAGCGGCAGGGCGACGATCAGGACGCGGACTACACCTCCTTCGGGCCCACCAACGTCCGACTGCACGAGGTGGACGTGCTGCTGCGTCTCGACGACGCGTGGTCAGCGCTGGAAGCCGCGCAGCGCATCGACCCCGGCGCCCTGGCAGGACTCGGCAGGGAACGGCAGGCCCGTCACCTCGTGACCAGTGCACGCGCTTCGGCCTTGACCCGGCGCCGCGAGGACGCTACTCAGTTCCTCCTGGACGCAGAGCAGTTGGCGCCCGAGGAGGTACGGCGGCCCTCTGTGCTCGGCCTGGTGCGGGAACTGCTGATCCTCGTGCCGAACCCCGACCTCAGCTTGCGTGAGCTTGCGCAGCGCTGTGGACTTCGCCCATGACGCGAGTGCTTTACCTCATCGCCACTGCTGCCGGGCCGACCCAATACATCGACCGCGGAGTGCACGCCGCGAAAGCCGCCGGCTGGGACACCTGCCTCATCCTCACCCCCACCGCGGCCAGCTGGTGGGAAGGTCGGCTCAGCGAACTGGAGCAGCTGACGGGGCACCCGGTGCGGCACCGCTACACCCGGCCAGGAGAGTCTGGTGGCCTGCCGAAGGCCGACGCGATGCTGGTGGCGCCCCTGACCACGACGAGTCTGTGCAAGTGGGGTGCGGGCATCACGGACACCGTGGCCCTCGGCATCCCCGCTGAGGCGGTGCACCTCGGCGTGCCTGTGGCGGCGATGCCGTTCTGGTCGACGGCTCTCGGGGCTCAACCTGCTGTCGCTCGGGCGCTTGCCGCGCTGCGAGAACAGGGGGTGGTGCTGCTGGACGGCCCGGACGGCTACCAGCCTCACCCGCCGAAGACGGGCGACGGCGCCTCGTATCCGTGGCACCGGGCGCTTGCTGCGGTAGAGGCTCTGACCCAGGCATGACGAAACCGCCCCCTGCCCTCCCGAAGGAGAACAGGGGGCGGGGGCGTGCAGGTCAGCGTCCGGCGAGTTCGTACAGCGTCAGACCCAGCGCCGCGACCGCGGTCACCGCGGCCAGCGACGGCAGCGGCCACCGCGACCGCTCCAGCGCATCGAGGCGCCTCTCGTGATCGGCGAGCTGCCGGTCCGTCTGATCCGACCGCTGCACCAGGAGAGGGAGCGCGCCCGGCTGGAGGCGGAAGCCGCCCGGCTGGAGCGCGGTCTGGCGAACCTGCGCGCCCAGCGGGCAATGGACCCGGCCGGCTTCGGGCCGGGGGAGTACGAGGCAGCGAGGGACCGGATCCGGCAGCAGCAGGCCGCGACCACCGCGGCGCTGGAGAGGGTCGCGGTGGTGGAGCTGACGCCGCGGCAGGAGGACTACGAGCTGGTGGTGGTGTCGCTCGTGGAGGAGTGGGAGCTGCTCACCGACGCGGAGAAGAACGGGCTGCTGCGGCAGCTGCTCCGGAGAGTCGTGCTGGTCAGAGAGGGCCGACGGTTTCGGGTTGAGCTGCACCCGATGTGGGAGGCTGACCCGTGGGCGTAGGGCAGGGCCCGCAGGGTTGAGGAGTATGTTTTGTACACAGTGACGACCGCCAATGTGAACGGCATCCGTGCCGCCGCCAAGAAGGGCTTCGTGGAGTGGCTGGCCGGGACGGCCGCCGACGTGCTCTGCCTCCAGGAGGTACGGGCCGAGGAGTCCCAGCTCCCGGAGCAGGTCCGCGCCCCCGAGGGCTGGCACACCGTCCACGCCCCGGCCACCGCCAAGGGCCGCGCGGGCGTGGCGCTCTACACCCGCCGCGAACCGGACGCCGTGCGGGTCGGCTTCGGCGTGAGCGAGTTCGACGCCTCCGGCCGGTACGTGGAGGCCGACCTGCCGGGCGTCACCGTCGCGAGCCTGTACCTGCCGTCGGGCGAGGTGGGTACGGAGCGGCAGGACGAGAAGGTCCGTTTCATGGACGCGTTCCTGCCCTACCTCAAGGAGCTGCGGGAGCGGGCGGCGGCCGACGGCCGCGAAGTGGTCGTCTGCGGCGACTGGAACATCGCCCACCAGGAGGCGGACCTCAAGAACTGGAAGGCCAACCGCAAGAACTCCGGCTTCCTCCCCGAGGAGCGCGCCTGGCTGAGCCGTGTCCTGGACCCCGCGGAGGGCGGCTACGTCGACGTGGTGCGCGCCCTCCACCCGGACCAGGAGGGGCCCTACTCCTGGTGGTCCTACCGCGGCCGCGCCTTCGACAACGACGCGGGCTGGCGGATCGACCTCCTCGTCGGCACCCCGCGCCTCGCGGAGCGGTGCGTGAAGGCGTACGTGGAGCGTCCCGCCACCCACGCGGACCGCTGGAGCGACCACGCACCCGTCACGGCGGTCTTCGACCTGTAGGGCGCGGCAGCCCCGGCCGCGCCCGCTGCCGGCCCCGCCGCGGGGCCGTCGGCGGTCCTCCGGTGCCTGGGCGCTCCTACTCAGGAGGCACTGGGTACCTGCGCGGTGCACCGGCCCCCGTCCGCCCTGTTAGAACAGACATCCACGCGATCATGAGTCGTGCGGTGAGGGACGGGGGCGGAACGACGGGCCCCACACGGTACGGACCGGCCTGCTCGGCCGGGGGCTGCGGGCGGGCCGTCCGGCGTGCGGCTGGACCGGACGGCCTGTCCGGGGCGTCGCTGGTGGCGCCGCACCGGACCCGGTCCCGACCCGGGCGCTGCTCGTGCGCGCTGCCGGAACCGAGGAAAGGCCACTGATGACTTCTCGTACGCGATCCGCCCTCCGCTCGTTCGCCGTCTTCGCCCTGGCCGCTGCCGGGCTCGTGGCCGGCTGCGGGAAGAGTCCGGACGCCTCGGCCTCCGGCGGGGCGGAGGGGACGGCGGCGGAGGTGGCCGAGCGGGTGAACGAGACGATGCGCAAGACATCGTTCCACGCCTCGGGGACCACGACCGCCTTCGTCGGGGCGGAGCAGGAGACCTGGTGGGACCCCGAGAAGGGCCTGCGGATGAAGACGACCGGCGGCGGGGTGTCCGGGGAGATGTACTGCAAGGACGGGACCTCGTACATCAGCGCGCCCCTGTTCGCCGACATGCTGGAGGAGCGCGGGCAGAACGTCACGGTGCCCGACCGGCTCGCGGATGTCTTCGTGACCACGGGAAGCGGGCAGGGCTGCGACGCGTACTTCGCGGTCTCCGATACCGCGGAGTTCCTCCCCGAGGAGGACACGACGGTCGGCGGCACGGCGGCGAAGGCCCTCAAGGTGTACGCGGGCACCGCCTCCGACACGTACTTCGTCGCGGACGGCGACACGGCCCGGCTGCTCCGGCTGGACTCGCTGAGGAACGGCCGCAGGAGCACGACGACGTACGACTCGTTCGGGGACTCGTTCTCGATCTCGATACCCCCGAAGGAGAAGACCATGTCCTTGGAGGCGTTCCGCCGGGAGGCGGGTGCGGAGTAGTGCACGGCCCCGCAGCCGGACGGGGCTCTCGCACGGGGGTGTCCTCGCGGGGTGGGCTGTCTCCTGGAACGGGTGCCACGTGCGCTGCGTGCACCTGGGCACCGGCGGGGCGGCCAGGCGGTGGTGAGGACCGGCGGCAGGTCGTCCCTGCTCCGGACGGTCGTCCGGGTGCCCCGGGTGCGCCCGCCGTCCCGGGACACGCGCAGCGTCAGCAGGGGCTTCGCGGTGCCGGCGGGGGCGCTGCGGCCGTCGCCGGCCGTTCCGGTGGCGGTGGCCGCCGGTGTACTGCGGGGCCGTCACGCCGACGGGCGGATCGTCGGTGCGGGGACGATCCGCCCGTCGTTCCGGGGCGCGCGCAGGGGCGGGGGTGACGGCCGTCCGCGGGGGCTCACCCGGGCGGACCGCGGCCGGTCCTACTTCGGGTCGCGGTGGAACACCGACGTGGACCACGCGTAGCCGAGGACGGCCAGGCCCAGGGACCAGGCGACGGCCAGCCACCCGTTGTGGCCGATCCCGCTGCCCAGCAGCAGCCCGCGCAGCGTCTCGACGGCCGGGGTGAACGGCTGGTACGCGGCGATCGGCTGGAACCAGCCGGGCATCGCGTCGACCGGGACGAACGTGCTGGAGATCAGCGGCAGGAAGATCAGCGGCATCGCGGTGTTGCTGGCCGCCTCGGCGTTGGGGCTGATCAGGCCCATCCCGACCGAGATCCAGGTGAGCGCCAGCGCGAACAGCACCAGCAGCCCGAACGCCGCCACCCACTCCAGGACGGTGGCGTCCACGGACCGGAAGCCGATGGCGACCCCGACGGCCCCGACGAGGAGCACGCTGGCCACGCACTGCAGCACGCTGCCGACGACATGCCCCACGAGTACCGACCCGCGGTGGATCGCCATGGTCCGGAAGCGGGCGATGACGCCCTCGGTCATGTCCGTGGCGACGGACACCGCGGTGCCGATGGTGGTGCTGCCGATGGTCATCATCAGGATGCCGGGGACCAGGTACGCGACGTACTGCGACCGGTCCGCTCCGCCGCCGCCGATGCCGGCGCTCATCGTGTCGCCGAAGACGTACACGAACAGCAGGAGCAGCATCACCGGCGTGAGCAGCAGGTTCAGCGTCAGGGACGGGTAGCGGCGGGCGGGCAGCAGGTTCCGCCGCAGCATCGTGGACGAGTCGCGCGCGGCGAGGGACAGGGAGCTCATCGGGCGGTCTCCTCGGGCTGGTCGGTGTTCGTACGGGTGGGCCGGCCGCTGCCGGTCAGGGCGAGGAAGACGTCGTCGAGGTCGGGCGTGTGCACGGTCAGTTCGTCGGCCTCGACGCCCGCCGCGTCCAGCCGGTCCAGGTGGGAGCGCAGCTCCCGCTGGCTGCCGTCGCTGGGTATCCGCAGCGCCAGGGCCTCGTCGTCCCGGGCGGCCCCGCGCAGCGCGTCGGCGGCGGACCGGTACGCGGCCGGGTCGGAGAAGCGCAGCCGCAGGTGCCCGCCGGGGACCGTCCGCTTCAGTTCCTCGGCGGTGCCCTCGGCGGCGATCCGGCCGCCGTCCAGCACCGCGATGCGGTCGGCGAGCTGGTCGGCCTCCTCCAGGTACTGGGTGGTGAGGAGGACCGTGACTCCGTCGGAGACCAGTTCGCGCACGATCTGCCACATGGTGTGCCGGGAACGCGGGTCGAGGCCGGTGGTCGGCTCGTCGAGGAAGATGATCCGGGGGTCGCCCACCAGGGTCATCGCGATGTCGAGGCGGCGCTTCATGCCGCCGGAGTAGCTCTGGGCGGGCTTCCCGGCGGCGTCGGCCAGGTCGAAGCGCTCCAGCAGTGCGGCGGTGACGCGGCGGCCCTCCCGGCGGGACAGGTGGTGCAGGCCGGCCATGAGGAGCATGTTCTCCTCGCCGGTGAGCAGCCCGTCGACGGCGGAGAACTGCCCGGTGACGCCGATCGCGGCGCGCACCCCGTGCGGTGACGTGGCGATGTCGTGGCCGGCGACCTCGGCCTGCCCGCCGTCGGGGGAGACGAGCGTGGAGAGGATCTTGACGGTGGTGGTCTTGCCGGCGCCGTTCGGTCCGAGCAGGGCGAACACGGACCCGGCCGGGATGTGCAGGTCGAGGCCGTCGAGGACGGTCTTGTCGCCGTACGCCTTGCGCAGGCCGGTGGCGGCGACGGCGGCGCGGGACGCCCGGCTGCGGCCCCGACTGGATGTGGGCATGACAGATGAGCTCATGGAGCCCTCCTGTTCGAAGGTGAGCTTGCGAGGACGGGAGCAGTGGGGGTGGGGCGGGAAGGCGGTGGGGGAGTGGGGGCCCCGGGGAGGGGCGGCGGAGTCAGTGCCTGGCGCGGAGGATGTCGACGTTGCCCCAGGTGGTCCGCGCGTGGACCTTGACGGTGCCCTCCGTTCCCTGCGGGGCATCCGACGCGGCGAGGGTGTTGCGCACCAGCCCCCGGTGGGACCTGACGTCGACCCAGGCGGCCACGCCTTCGCGGATGCCGATCTCGACGGGGCCGTGGGACGTTTCCAGGTGCACCTCTCCGGAGGAGACTTCGGCGACGCGCAGGTGGCCGTGGGTGGTGGTGCCCGTGACCGAGGCCTCGGCGCACCCGATGTCGACGCCGCCGTGGGCACCGCTCACCCGCAGCTCGCCGGTCACCGTGCCGACGGCCGTCGTGCCGTGGGAGTTCTTCAGGACGGCGGGGCCGTCGACGGTGCCGACGCGGATGCTCCCGGAGCTGCTGGTGATCTCGGCCGCGCCCACCACCCGGTCCACGGTGACCGAGCCGTGCGACACCTCCAGCCGGAGCGGGCCGGTCGAGTCGAGGCGGGTGCCGCCCACCGTGGTCTTCCCGCGGACCTCGCCGAGCCGGCCCTCGCCCAGCAGGTCGACCGCGGAGCCGGTCACGTCGACGGCCGAGCCCTCGGGCAGCTCCACCGCCACGTCGACGGTGCCGCCGCGCCCGAGCAGGTTGGCCTTCGGCGTGGTGACGGTCAGGACGCCGCCCGCGTAGGTGACGGTGGTCTGGTCGGCCGCCCGCACGTCCAGGTCCTTCTTCGGGTCGCGGGGCCGTACGTCGACGACCGTGTCGGCACGGTCGCCCGCGCTGAACCGGAGGGAGCCGGCGTACACGCGGGCCGTGACGGAGATCGGGTCGGGAGTGGCGAAAGAAGGCATGGCTGTACCGTCCTCGTGGGTCCTTGGGCCGTCCCCGCTGGTGGGACGGTATGAGTGAAGTGGTGCGGGCGGCGTGCGGTGCGGCTAGCGCACCCAGCCCGTGAAGCTCTGCCCGAGGGTGCGGGTCCGCTCCGCGGTACGCGGCCGCGCGCCGCCGTCGACGGCGGCCGACACGGCCCGGACGAGCCAGGCGTTGACCGACAGGCCCTCGCGGCCCGCTGCCTCCTCGGCGCGTGCCTTGAGGTGCGCCGGCAGGCGCAGGTTGACGCGGGCGGTGCCGCCCTCGTCGCCTTCGGCGGGCGCCGGGGCCCTGAGGGGTTCGACGGTCTCGGCTGGTCCGGCCGGTTCCGCGGGGCCGTCGGCGGGCGGTGGCGTCACCACGAAGTCGGGGTCGAGTCCGCGCAGCCGTACGTCGACGGAGCCGGGGGCGAGCTCGCGGGTGATCTCGTCCATGGCGTCGGAGAGCACGTTCAGCAGGGTCAGGCGGGTCGCCGACTCCAGGGGGGCGGTGAGCCGCTCGGCCAGCTCGCGGGCCTCGTTCCCGCCGGCCTCGGCGGCCACCGCGAGTTCACGGTGGAGGGTGTCGACATACGGCGTCAGGTCCATGACGCCATAGTGGCATCACTTTGGCGCCGCCGCAAGCCCGAACAGGGCGCCGGGGGGTCGGGACCACTCCCGGGCCCCCGCTGAACTGCGGAAACATCCGGATGGTCGGGGCTCCCGGGTGGGTCTTCGTGGGCACTTCTCGTGAGGTCCCGGTGCCAGAGTGGCGTCATGTGGCGCTACGAGGTGCCGTGTGGTGCCGTATGGGTGCCGCGCGGTGGCGCCTGGCGCCACGGAGGTGCCGCACGGAGCGGCCGGCGGGGCCGAGCCGGTGATCCGGCACTGCGCGAGCCGCCAGGCCCACCTCCCGTAACGGCCCCGGCCCGCGCCCCGACGTGGACCCCGGCCCGGCCGGGGCGCCCCGGGCCCCCGTCGGCTCGCCGGCGCCTGCTTGCGGCGGTCGCGCGCAGCGACGGCACCGGCGCACGAGCCGCGGGGCGGATGCGCCCGGGAGCCCGGCCCGTGGTGCTGCTGCCGTGCGAGGGCCCCTGCGGGGCCCGGCGCACCACCGCGGATCGTCGTCAACGTCAACGCCCCTCGTCCACGCGCCTTGTGAGGGTGCTGCCGGTACCCGCCTCCCACTCGATCCCGGTCCGCAGCGCCGTCCCCCGCCGTGCATCCCGACCGTTGCTGACAGGGCTGCGTGCGGGTGGTTTCCGCCGGGTGGGACCCCGCCCGCCGAGGCCCGCACCCCAGGGAGGAGGATGCCGGGTGGGAAGGGATTTGAATGCGTTCAAAAAGTTTGTCGCCGGGGCAGGGCCAGGTGACCCGCGCTCGGGCGCTGGAGCAGTTGCGCGTGCGGGACAGGTTCGGGGCGGTGCTGACGGCTTCGGTGGCGGTGCTCTGCGTCGAGGGTGCGGTGGGGGCGATCGCGCTTTCCGTGTACGGACAGACGCAGGAGAGCCCGGCCCTGCCCTACCCCGTGTTCGGGATCGTGCTGCTGGTCGTGCTGGCACCCTTCCTGGCGGGCGGCGCGGCGGCCCTCGGCGCTCCGCTGGCGCTGGTCGTGGTGATGCCCCTGCTGGTGGCGGCCGCATCGCTCGGCCGACGGTTCTCCGGGCGCGAGGCATGGTGGTGGGTTCCCGTGCTGGCGGCCGTCGGGACGGCCCCGCCGGCCCTGGCCGTGGCGGTCCTGGCGGGGACCGGCCCGCTGGCAGGAGCCGGGGGATGGCTCTCGGCCGCCGCGGCGCCGGCCATCCCGGCGCTGACCGCCCGCAGGCTGCTGCTGCCGGGCCGTCCGCGGCTCTCCGGGGGTGTGATGTTCGGCCGGGTGGTGCTGTACGGGACACTCGCGGTCGTCGCCGCCGGCACCCTGGCGGGGGTCGCCCAGTACGCCGGTATCGGCTACGAGCCGCCGCGGCTGGGCGCGGAACGGGTTGCCGGGACGTGGTCGGACGGGGACGGCGGCACGCTCGTTCTCACAGCGGCGGGCGAGGCCACCGCGACGCGGGTGAGGACGTTCGACCACGGCGACCCCTTCGAGCCCGTGGCGCAGGAGTGCACCGGCACCGGGACGTGGGCTTACGACGCGGGGGCCGGGCCGTGGTCGCAGGAGGTGGACGTGTCCATCAGTGACTGCCCCATGAGTCCCTGGGCCGTGCTCGGGAGCCTCGACCGGCCGAAGCTGTACGTCTTCGTCGGCGACCCCGACAGCGGGGACCTGTACATCCTGCAGCGCCGGGGCAAGGCCCCGGAAGCAGCGGCTCACCGCTGAGCGGCCCCGGCCGCCGGGGACTGCCCGGGTGCCCGATAGACGGCCCGCCTCTGGAGTGGCGCCGCCTCTGGGGGGCGGCCCCGCATCCTGGCGCGCAACCGCACGGCGCCTTCCCCTGGGCGAGGTCGCGCGCCCCGACTCGCTCAGGCATGGGCCGGGTCAGGGGCCCGGGGGGCGCGCGGTGGTGTCCCGGGAGGCGCGGAGGCGGCGGTCCAGGGCCATCGACAGCTCCGCCTCCACCACGCTCTTCGCCAACGGGCGCAGCGCCGCCGGGTCCTGGCCGGCCGCGTGGGTCGTCAGGACCGTCGTGAAGAGTTCCGCCAGCGCGTCGGCGTGGGTGCGGACCTCGCGGGCGGCGGCCAGCACCGCCGACAGGGGCACGCCCTGCGCGACCAGAGCCGCCGAGACGTCGAGGAGGCGGCGGCTGACGTGGACGAGGTCCTCGCCGTCCGTGGCGAGGTAGCCGAGGTCCAGGGACGCGGCGAAGTTCTCCGCCGTCGCCTGGTCGCCGAAGTAGTCGGCCAGCTGCTCCGGGTGGAGCCGCACCGGCTCCTCCTCCGTGGGCTCGTTCAGGCCGAGCACCTCGCCCACGTCGCGGCCGCTCTCGAACGCCGCCGCCAGGTCCGCGATGCCGTTGAGGGTGTGGCCGCGCTCCAGGAGCGCCGCGATCGTCCGCAGCCGCGCCAGGTGGTGGGGGCCGTACCAGGCGATGCGGCCCTCGCGGCGCGGCGGCGGGATCAGGCCCCGTTCGCGGTAGAAGCGCAGGGTGCGGGGGGTGATGCCGGCGGCGGCCGCCAGCTCCTCCATGCGGTACTCACGCTGCTCACCCTCACTCGACACGTCCGCCACGCCGGCAACCCTATGTCGTACCGACGGTAACTTTCCTCGTCCCGCCCCCTACCGCCCGGTACGGAGCTGCTCTACCCTCCCGACCATGCCAGTGATTGCTGGCAGTGTCCCGGCAGGGTGGGAGGCCGCATGAGCGAGCAGAGCGAGCACGCGCGCGAACACGTCCGAGTGGCGGTGATCGGATCCGGCTTCGGGGGCCTCGGGGCCGCCGTACGGCTGCGCCGCGAGGGCATCACCGACTTCGTCGTCCTGGAGCGGTCCGACTCCGTGGGCGGCACCTGGCGCGACAACAGCTACCCCGGCTGCGCCTGCGACGTCCCGTCGCACCTGTACTCCTTCTCGTTCGCCCCCAACCCCGACTGGCCCCGCACCTTCTCCGGCCAGCCCCACATCCGGGCGTACCTGGAGCACGTCGCCGACACCTTCCGGCTCCGCTCCCACCTGCGCCTGGGCCACGAGGTCCTCATGATGCGCTGGGACGCCTCCGGGCTGCGCTGGGAGATCGAGACCTCCCGCGGCGCGTTCACCGCGGACGTCGTCGTGTCCGCCACCGGGCCGCTCTCCGACCCGAAGATCCCCGACATCCCCGGCCTCGCCGGGTTCCGCGAGGCGGGCGGCAAGGTCTTCCACTCCGCCCGCTGGGACCACGACTACGACCTCGCCGGCAAGCGCGTCGCCATGATCGGCACCGGCGCCTCCGCGATCCAGATCGTGCCGTCCATCCAGCCGCGGGTCGGCCGGCTCACCCTGTTCCAGCGCACGCCCCCGTGGGTCATGCCGCGCGTCGACCGGAGCATCACCGGCGCCGAGCGGTGGCTGCACCGCCAGTTGCCCTTCACCGGCAAGGCCCGCCGCGGCATCCTCTGGGGCATCCGGGAGCTCCAGGTCGGCGCCTTCACCAAGCACCCCGCCCAGATGGGGCTCGTCGAGTCGCTCGCCAGGGCCAACATGCACCGGGCGATCAAGGACCCGGCCCTGCGGGCCAAGCTGACCCCCTCGTACCGCATCGGCTGCAAGCGCATCCTGCTGTCCAACGACTACTATCCGGCCCTCGCCCGGCCGAACGTCGACGTCGTCGCGTCCGGGCTCCGCGAGCTGCGCGGCACGACCGCCGTCGCGGCCGACGGGACCACCGCCGAGGTCGACGCCGTCATCTTCGGCACCGGCTTCCACGTCACCGACATGCCCATCGCCGACCGCGTCGTCGGCGCCGACGGCACCACCCTCGCCGAGGCGTGGAAGGACGGCATGGAGTCGCTGCGCGGCGCCACCGCCGCCGGGTTCCCCAACTGGATGACCGTCATCGGGCCCAACACCGGCCTCGGGAACTCCTCGATGATCCTCATGATCGAGTCCCAGCTCAACTACCTCGCCGATTACCTGCGCCAGCTGTCCCTGCTCGGGCCCCGCGCCGCCCTCACCCCCCGGCCCGACGCCGTCGACGCCTGGAACCGCCGCGTCCAGACCCGCATGGAGCGCACCGTCTGGAAGTCCGGCGGCTGCGACAGCTGGTACCTCGACGCACGCGGCCGCAACACCACGCTGTGGCCCGGCACCACCGCGGAGTTCCGGCGCGCCACCCGCACCGTCGACCTCGGCGAGTACGAAGTCGTCCGGCCCACCGGCGAGCCCGCACCCCGCCGCCGCACCGCCCGCACCGAGGAGGCCGCCGCGTGACCTGGCCCCGCACCCTCACCGCCGTGTCCGCCGACGGGTCGTCCCTGCACGTGGAGGTGCACGGCCCTCAGGACGCACCCGCCGTCGTCCTCGCCCACGGCTGGACCTGCTCCACCGCCTTCTGGGACGCCCAGGTCCGCGACCTGTCCGCCGACCACCGCGTCGTCGTCTACGACCAGCGCGGCCACGGCCGCAGTCCCGCGGTCGACGCCTCCGGATACTCCACCCGCGCCCTCGCCGACGACCTGGAGGCGGTGCTCGCCGCCGCCCTCGCACCCGGCGAGAAGGCCGTCCTCGCCGGGCACTCCATGGGCGGCATGACCCTCATGGCCGCCGCCGCCCGGCCCGGCCTGCGCGCCCACGCCGCCGCGGTCCTGCTGTGCAGCACCGGCGCCTCCCGGCTGGTCGCCGAGTCCACGGTCGTCCCGCTGCGCCCCGGCGCGCTGCGGACCCGGCTCACCCGGGGCGTCCTGTCCTCGCCCGCCCCGCTGGGGCCCGTCACCCCCGTGTCGAAGGCGCTCCTCAAGTACGCCATCATGGGGCCCGGTTCGGCACCCGACCGGGTCGCCGCCTGCGCCCGCGTCGTGCACGCCTGCCCGCGCCGCGTGAGGGTCGCCTGGTCCCGCGTGCTCGGCGCACTCGACCTGGAGGCCGGGGTGCGGGAGCTGCACGTTCCCACCGCCGTCGTGGCCGGCACCGCCGACCGGCTGACCCCGCCCGTCCACGCCCGCGCCCTCGCCGCCGCCCTGCCGCGGTGCGTCGGCCTGGACGAGCTGCCCGGCATCGGCCACATGACCCCCGTCGAGGCGCCGGAGGCGGTCACCGGGCGGATCCGCGAACTCGCCACCACCTACGTACGCGCCGGCGGCGTCCCCACCGACAAGGAGCAGACCGTATGAGCAGGGTCAGCCTGGAGGGGCAGGTCGTCGTCGTCACCGGCGGCGCCCGCGGCGTCGGCGAGCTGCTCGCCCGGAAACTGTCCGCGCGGGGCGCCCGGATCGCCCTGGTCGGCCTGGAGCCCGGCGAACTCAAGCGGGTCTGCGACCGCCTGCACACCGACGGCGACTGGTGGCACGCCGACGTCGCCGACCACGAGGCCATGTCCCGGGTCGCGGCCGAGGTCAAGGAGCGGTTCGGCAAGGCCGACGTCGTCGTCGCCAACGCCGGGGTGGCCGCGGGCGGGCCGTTCACCGACTCCGACCCCGTCGCCTGGCGGCGGGTCGTCGAGGTGAACCTCGTCGGCGGCGCCGTGACCGGCCGCGCCTTCCTCCCCGTACTCCTGGAGAGCCGCGGCTACTTCCTCCAGATCGCCTCGCTCGCCGCCATCACCCCGGCGCCCATGATGAGCGCGTACTGCGCCTCCAAGTCCGGGGTCGAGGCGTTCGCCCACTGCCTGCGGGCCGAGGTCGCCCACCGGGGTGTCCGGGTCGGCGTCGGCTACCTGTCGTGGACCGACACCGACATGGTGCGCGGCGCCGACCAGGACGACGTCATGCGGGAGTTGCGGCAGCGGCTGCCCTGGCCGGCCAACCGCACCTACCCGCTGGGGCCCGCGGTGGACCGGCTCGTCGCGGGCATCGAGCGGCGCTCCCCGCACGTGTACGCGCAGGGGTGGCTGCGCGGCATGCAGGCGGTGCGGGGCTACCTGCCGGGCCTCATCGCGACGGTGGGGCAGCGCGACATGCGGCGCTTCGAGCCCAGGCTCGCGGGCGTCACCAAGGGGCTCGTGGGCGCCGGCGGCGCCGCCGACGAGCAGGCCAGGGCCGGACGCGATTGAGCCTCCCACCGCCCCGACCTGGGGTGTATCACGCTGGGTGTTGATCGAAATGCGCTGGGTGGGGTGCCGTGTCACGCTGGTCGAGCCGGGCCGAACGGGTCCGGCACCCCTTCCCCCCACCACCCACGCAGGAGTGAACCCGGATGGGCATTTCCGACCAGTTCAAGGACAAGGCGCAGCAGCTCCAGACCGAGGGCAAGCAGCGCACGCGGCAGGCCAAGGACGAGATGCAGGAGCGCATGCGCGAGCGCAAGGGCCAGCAGCGGCAGGGCCGGCAGGACCAGCAGGACCAGCAGCCCGGCCGCGGCCGCCCGGCGGAGCGCATGGACGACCCCATGCGCGACACCGAGGACCGTATGGCGCGGGACCGCATGGCCGAGGACTACGACGCCTGACGCGCGCCGCAGTGTCCCCGGTGCCCCGGGCAGGGCCGCCTGCCCGGGGCACCGGCACGTCCGCCGCCCCGTGGGCGGCCTTCACGCCGTGACCGCCGGCCGGGACGGGCCGGTCAGGACGACCCCGGGGGCTGTAGGAAGACCACCGCCGGTCAGCCGGTCCGCGAGCACTCCGCTTCGGGAGTGGGCGAGGCCGACGAAACCGGCGGCGGTGGCGAGCCGCGATGCGTCGTCGCTGTTGCGTGCGGCACTTCGACGAGTCCGGGAGCCGCGGCGACTCATGCCCCTGCGCTGGTGCCCTCACCACGTCTGGGTCGCTGCCGGACGTGGACGTCAGCGGTGTGAGGGGCGGTGATGACGCTGTGGTCGGGAATGGTGCGTGCGGCGAGGGTGACGCCGCTGGCGATCCGGCAGTCGCGGCCGAGCACGAGGCCTGGGCCGAGGCTGATGCTGTTGCCGGTTTGGACCCGGTCGCCGATCAGGGCGCCGAACTGCGGTGTGCCGCAGCGGTAGAGGCCGTCGGAGGCACGGAGGATGATCTCGCGCTCAGGGTTGCGCATGTGGGGGCTCCACATGCCTGGACCACACCCATCCGCTCTGGCATTCCGCGGCTACGCGTGACGTGTTCGCCCGCCGCGATGTCGGCGCGATCGTCCGTTCGGCCCGCCGCGCGGCCGATGTCACGCTCGCCGAACTGGGCAAGCAGGTCGGCTATACCGCTGCCTCCCTGTCTCGGATGGAACGCGGCAAGCAGCCCATGCGCGACGTGCTGTTGCTGCAGAGGCTCGCAGCTTGCCTCGACATCCCTCCGCACCTGCTCGGCCTCGCGCCGCAACGGCAGCGAGCGGCCTCGGACCCCACCGACGGCACTAGGGTGGGCGGGCACACCGTGTTCGGCGAAGAGGGGAAGGACCCGGTGCGACGCCGAAATCTTCTGGCAGGACTGGCCGGAGCCACCACCAGTGCAGCCCTCGGCCCGTCGGCCGCGGCCCGTGCCCCGGTACCGCCGAGCCTGTCCGGCCTGGAAGACGTCCTGCTCCATCGGCATATGCAGGTCCGTCTCACCCGGGACCCCACCCCGTCAGCCGTCGCCGCTGCGGTGAACGCCTCTCGGGCAGACTTCGGTGCCTGCCGTTATGACACCCTCGCCCGTGCGCTCCCGGCCCGGATCGCCCTGGCCCAGGCCCTCGGCACCCACGGGCACCCGGAGCAGGCGGCCACCGCGGTCGCCGAGCTCTACACCACCGCCACCCGGCTCTGCATCAAGCTCGGCGAAGACGGCCTGGGTGCCGTCACCGCCGACCGGGCGCTCACCGCCGCACTCGGCGGCGCCGACGCCCTCACCGTCGCCGAAGCCCACCGCATGGTCTCCTCCGCCTGGCGCCGGCAGGGACACCACGCACGCGCCACCGACGTCGCCGTCACCGCCGCCCGGCAACTGACCACCGACCGCACCACCGATATCACCGAACGGCTCTCCGTCCAGGGAAACCTGTATGCCACCGCTGCCTACACGGCGGCGAAGCAAGGTGACCGACACACCGCACACGCCCTCATTGCCGAAGCGGAAGCGACCGCCGGGCAACTCGGCCACGACGCGCTACTCCGCGGCACCGTCTTCGGTCCCAGCCAGGTTCTCCTCCACCGGGTCTCGATCTGCCACCTGCTCGGCGACGCGGGCCAAGCCATCGAACACGCCCGACGCATCGATCCCGCCGCCTTGCCCACCACCGAGCGCCGCGCCCGGTACTGGATCGACGTGGCCCGCGCCTTCGACCAGTGGGGCAAGCCCGACCGCTGTTACCAGGCACTTCTGGCCGCCGAACATGCAGCGCCGCAGGAGGTCCGCCGCGGCGCGGTGCAACACATGGCGGCCGGCCTGATGGTCCATGACCGCACCCTGCCTGGCGTGCGGGCGTTCGCCCGACGCGTCGGTGTCCTCGCGTAGCCGGGCAGGGGCGCATCCGGGCAGCCAAAGGTCGCGGCGCTCGCCCGCGCCGTCGCACCAGGGCGACGGCCGGAGGTTCGTGACGGCACGGACCGTCGGCGTCCTGCCCGCAGCCTGGGGACGGACTGCCCGAGGGGCACCGGGGACACCGCGGCGTGCGCCAGGCCCTGCCGCCCGCCCCGGCGGCCCGGAGGCACCCGGCGACCGGGGGCCCGACCCCGAGGCTCCCCTGCGGGGGCCGGTCAGCGCCGGGGCGGAAGGGGCGGCCGGCTGCGGTCGGGTACGTCGGAGTAGTCGGGCGGTTCGGACGCCGGGTGCTGCGCGAGCAGGCCCAGCGCCACCTCCACGGCGTCCGCGAGCTGCCGGTGCCGGCCCTCGGCCCAGTCCAGCGGGGTCCGTTCGATCTCGATGTCCGGTTCCACGCCGTGGTTCTCCACGCCCCAGCCGTACTCCTCGAACCAGGCCGCGTTCATCGGCACCGTGATGACCGTGCCGTCGCCGAGGCGGTGGCGCCCCGTCATGCCGACGACACCGCCCCACGTCCGCAGGCCCACCACGGGGCCCAGACCCTGCAGCTTGAACACCGCCGTGATCATGTCGCCGTCCGACGACGTGGCCTCGTCGGCGAGCGCCACGACCGGCCCGCGCGGCGAGTTCGACGCGTACGAGACGGGCTGCGCGTGCCGGGTCAGGTCCCAGCCGAGGATCCGGCGGGTCAGCTTCTCCACGACCAGTTCGCTGATGTGGCCGCCGGCGTTGCCCCGCACGTCCACGAGGAGCGCGGGCCGGGACATCTCCATGCGCAGGTCCCGGTTGAACTGCGCCCAGCCGGAGCCACCCATGTCGGGGATGTGGAGGTAGCCGCAGCGGCCCTCGCTCAGCTCGTGCACGACGGCCCGCCGCTTGGCCACCCAGTCCTGGTAGCGCAGCGTCCGCTCGTCCACCAGCGGCACCACCGCCACTCGGCGCGGCCGCCCCCGCTCCCCGTCGCCCGGGGCGAACGTGAGGTCGACGGTCGTGCCGCCCGCCGCCGCCAGCAGCGGGTACGGCCCGGTCACCGGGTCCACGGGCCGCCCGTCCACGTGCGTGAGGACGGCGCCCTCCCGGATGCCGGTGCCGGCCAGCGGCGAGCGGGCCTTCGAGTCCGACGACTCGCCCGGCAGGATGCGCTTGACGACCCACTTCCCGTCCCGGCAGACGAGGTTGGCCCCCAGCAGCCCCATCGCCCGCTGGTAGTGCGCCGGGCCCTCGTTGCGCCGGGCCGGGGAGACGTACGCGTGCGAGGTGCCGAGCTCGCCGAGGACCTCGCGCAGCAGGTCGGCGAACTCGTCGGGTGACGCGACCCGTTCGAGGAGCGGCCGGTACTGCTCCAGGACCCCGTCCCAGTCGATGCCGCTCATGCCGGGGTCCCAGAAGTACGCCCGGATGATCCGGCCCGCCTCGGCGTACGCCTGCCGCCACTCGGCGCCCGGGTCCACCTCGTGCTGGATCCGCCGGGCGTCCACGTAGACCGTGGTGTCGAGGTCGCCGGACTCCGTCGCGGGCACCGCGCGCAGCTCGCCCTCGTCGACCACGACGAGGCGGGTGCCGTCGCCGCTGACCGCGAACCAGTCCAGGTGCGGCACCAGTTCGGACTTGCGGGCCTTCACGAGGTTGAAGTGCTCCAGCGTGGGCCGCTCCGACGGGTCCGACGGGTTGACGAAGGTCTCTCCCAGTGCGCCGGAGATCGGCCAGCGCAGCCACACCAGTCCGCCGCCGGCCACCGGGTGCAGCGACGAGTACTTGGACGCGGCCACCGGGAACGGCGTGACCCGGCTCTCCAGCCCCTCCACCTCCACCAGCACCGTCCCGTCCCCGGCCTGCTCCCCGTCCCCCGGGTCGAGCCCGCCCGCGGCGGGGCGGCCCTCCGGCGACAGCGCGAAGGGCGACGGCGTCGTGGACGCCAGCGGTACGAGGTAGGGGCGGCAGCCCAGCGGGAACGACAGGTCGCCGGTGTGCACGTCGTAGACCGGGTCGAAGCCCCGCCACGACAGGAACGCCAGGTAGCGGCCGTCGCGGGTGAAGACGGGGCTCTCGTCCTCGAACCGCCCGTTCGTCACGTCGACGACCAGTCCGTCCTTGATGCGGGCCATCCTGATCTGCCGCAGCGACCTGCCGATGAACGGGTGCGACCACGTCAGCCAGGCCCCGTCCGGCGAGAACGCCAGGTCCCGCACGGGCCCGTTCGCCGACCGCACCAGCTCCACGATCCCGTCGGCCCCGTCGGCACTCCGGGCCCCGTCGGCCCTGTCCGACTGTCCCGGCACCTCCGTCGCGCCGGGGCCCGTTTCCGCCGCCGCTTCGGCTCCGGCCGTTGCCGTCCGCGCGTCCGTCCCCTTCCCCTCCGTCCCCTTTCCCTCCGCCGCCTGTCCAGCCGCATCGCCCTCCGCGGGAGCACCCGCGGGTCCACTCGCCGGTGCGTCCTCGGCCGGCTCCTCCGGCGTGCCGCCCGCCGTCCCCGCGCCCTGGGGTTCTGCTCCGGCAGCCCCCGCCGCGCCCGCCGCCCCGCCCCCGCCGGCGGTGCGGCCCGCGTCCCCGGGCTCGTCCGCCTCCGCCCCGGGCCCCTCCGCCGCGCCCGCTTCCGTGGCGGCCCCGCCGGCCTCCCCAGCCGCCGCCTCCGCGTCCTCCGACACGTCCACCAGCAGCAGGCGCCCGTCATGCGTCGCCACCGCCAGGCGGTCGCCCGCCGGGTCCGCGACCATCTCGTGGACCCGGCCCAGCCGCCCCGCCGCGACCCTGCGGGGCGGGCAGTCGCCACTGGCGCGGGGCAGGTAGGCGACCTCCACGGCCTCCTCGCCCTCCGCGTCCGTCACGTACGCGATCCGCCCGCCGCTGCCCAGCATCTCCGGCAGCCGGACGCGCACGCCCGGGGTGTCCGCGATCGCGCGGGCCGGGCCGTCCCGGTGCGTCAGCCAGTACAGGCTGCCCCGCACGCACACCGCGCTCGCCCGCCCGGTGTCGTCGACCGACACGGCCTGGAGGTGCTGGGCGGCCGGCACGTGGTAGCTGCGCCGCCCCGCCCGGGGGCCGCCCAGCCGGACGTCGAGCTTCCGCGGCCGGGAGTCCGGGGTGAGCGCGTCGACGAGCCACAGGTCGCCCGCGCACTGGTACACGACCCGCCGCCCGTCGGACGAGGCGTGCCGGGCGTAGAACGCCTCATGGTCGGTGTGGCGCCGCAGGTCCGAGCCGTCCGGCAGGCACGAGTACAGGTTCCCGACGCCCTCGTGGTCCGACAGGAACGCGATCCTGCCCGCCACGAACATCGCGCAGTCCAGGTGCCCGCCCAGGTCCGGCAGCAGCCGCTTCCCGTGCAGCCACAGCCGGCCCGTCGCACCGCCCCGGTACCGCTTCCACGCGGCCGGCTCGTGCGGCGGCTTCCCGGTGAGGAGCAGCGTCCGGTGCTCGCCGTCGACATCGGCGACCTGGATGTCGGCGCACGGCCCCCACGGCAGCCGCCGCCCGGGGCTGCCGTCCGGAGCGACCTTGTACGCCCAGGAGAAGTGCGAGAACGGCTGGCCGTGCGAGGAGACGGCGAGGACGTTGCCGTCCGGGTCCCAGCCGCACACCCGGGTGTCCAGCGACCCCCAGTAGCTCAGCCGCCGGGCCGGTCCGCCGTCGACCGGGGCCAGGTGGATCTCGGGGGCGAGGCTGCGCCAGCTCGTGTACGCGATGTGGCGCCCGTCGGGGGAGAAGCGGGGGTGGCCGATCCGCGTCCGGTCGACGGTCACCCGCCAGGCCCGGCCCGACGCGCCGCCGTCGGGAGGCAGGGGGGCGACCCACAGGTCGTCCTCGGTCGCGAAGCACAGCAGGTCGTCGTGGAGGTGGGGATACCGGAGGTACGCGCCGTCGCTGCTCACACAGCCATGCTTTCCACGCGGAGGCGCCCCGGCAACTCGGCACGGGGAGGCGGCGCGCCGCGGCAACCCGGCGGGGCGGGACGGGCGCGGCGGGGTGAGCCAGCACACGTACGAAACGGTTTCGTTTCGCTGCTGCGGTGTCGTACGCTCGATGTGTACGAAACCGTTTCGTTCGCATCAAGGGCAAGGCACATCATGGCGCGCAGCACCCGACTCACCCCGGAACGCGAGTCGGAGCTGTACGAGGCCGTCATCGACCTCCTCGGCGAGGCCGGCTACGACGGGCTCACCATGGACGCCATCGCCGCCCGCACCCGCTCCAGCAAGGCCACCCTCTACCGCCAGTGGGGGAGCAAGCCGGAGCTGGTCGCCCAGGCACTCAGGCACCACAAGCCCGTACGGATCGCGGACATCGACACCGGAAGCCTCCGGGGCGACTTCCACGAACTGATCAGCCACTCCGACGACTGCCGGATGGAGAAGGACTCCGCGATGATGCGGGGCCTCGCCCACGCCATCCACGAGAACCCCGAACTCCTCCAGGCGCTGAGGGAACTGCTGATCGAGCCCGAGATGACCGGACTCGACCAGGTCCTGCGGCGCGCCGTGGAGCGAGGCGAGGTGCGCGCCGACAACCCGGCGCTCGACCTCGTCCCGCACATGGTGATCGGCGCGTTCATCGCGCGCCCCCTCATCGAGGACCGCCCGGTCGACCAGGCGTTCTTCCGTACGTACGTGGACGCCGTGGTGCTCCCCGCACTGGGCGTCTGACCCCGCCGCCGGCCGGGCGGTCCCCACGCCCGGCCGCCGCGCCGCCCCCTGCCGGGGGCATCCGGGACCTCCCCGGAGCACCGCAGTACCGACGCGCACCGCTCACGCCGTCGGGACGACTCCCCATGCCCTGATCCGTCACACACATCCGGGAGTACGCCCCCGTGGCCACGTTCCTCTACAAACTCGGCCGGTTCGCCTTCCGGCGCCGCCATGCCGTGACCCTGCTGTGGATAGCCCTGCTGGCCCTGGCCGGTGTGGGCGCCGCGTCCGCCCCGGCGGCCACCTCCGGCTCCTTCTCCATGCCGGGCACGGAGGCCCAGCGCGCCTTCGACCTGCTGGAGGAGCGCTTCCCCGGCGGCAGCGCCGACGGGGCGACCGCCCGCGTCGTCTTCAAGGCGCCCGACGGCGGGAAGATCACCGACCCGGCCGGCAAGGCCGCCGTCGAGCAGGCCGTGGACGAGCTGCGCACCGGCTCCGACCAGGTCGCCGCCGTCACCGACCCGTACACCGCGAAGGCGGTCTCCCAGGACGGCTCCACCGCCTACATCCACGTTTCGTACAAGGTCAACGGCATGGAGCTGACCGACGAGACGAAGGACGCGCTCACCGAGGCCGGTGAGGGGGCCCGCGACGCCGGGTTCACCGTCGAGATCGGCGGTGACGCGCTCCAGGCCGCGCCCGAGACCGGCACCGGCGAGGTCGTCGGCGTCGTCGTCGCCGGGATCGTCCTCGTCATCACCTTCGGCTCGCTCGTCGCCGCCGGGCTGCCGCTGATCACCGCGCTCATCGGCGTCGGCATCGGCGCCTCCGGCATCGCCGCCCTCGCCAGCACCCTGGACCTCGGCTCCACCACCGGCATCCTCGCCACGATGATCGGCCTCGCCGTCGGCATCGACTACGCCCTGTTCATCGTCTCCCGGTACCGCGCCGAGCTCGCCGAGGGACGCGACCGCGAGGAGGCCGCCGGGCGGGCCGTCGGCACCGCCGGATCCGCCGTCGTCTTCGCCGGCCTGACCGTGGTCATCGCCCTCGTCGGCCTGGCCGTCGTCAACATCCCGATCCTCACCAAGATGGGCGTCGCGGCCGCAGCCACCGTCGCGCTCGCCGTCCTCATCGCGCTGACCCTCATACCGGCGCTGCTCGGCTACGCGGGCCGGTTCGTCCACGGCCGCAAGGCCCGCGCCGCGCTGGAGGCCGCGGCGGCCGCCCCCCGCGGCACGGACCCGGCGGAGGGCTCCGCCGACGGCGGCGCCAAGCCGAACGCGGGCACCCGCTGGGCGCGGTTCGTGCTGCGCCGCCCGGTCGCCGTCCTCCTCGTCGGCGTCATCGGCCTCGGCGCGCTCGCCGTTCCGGCGGCCTCCCTGGAGCTCGGCCTGCCCGACGACGGCGCCCAGCCGACGTCCACGACCCAGCGCCGCGCCTACGACCTGCTGTCCGAGGGCTTCGGCCCCGGCTCCAACGGGCCCCTGATGGTCGTCGTCGACGGCGGCCAGGCGGCGGCCGACAAGGCGGTGCAGCAGATCCGGGGCCTCGACGGGGTCGCCGCGGTCACCCCGGCCACCCTCAACGAGGCCGGCGACACCGCCGTGGTCACCGTCGTCCCGAAGGACCGCCCGTCGTCCGAGGCGACCGAGGAGCTCGTCCGCGACATCCGCGAGACCTCCGGCGACAACGTCCTGGTCACCGGCCAGACCGCGATGAACATCGACTTCTCGCAGAAGATGAACGACGCCCTGCTGCCCTACCTCGCGCTGGTCGTCGGGCTCGCCTTCCTGCTGCTGATGGTGGTCTTCCGGTCCGTGCTGGTCCCGCTCAAGGCGGCGCTCGGCTTCCTGCTGTCCGTCGTCGCCGCGCTCGGCGCGGTCGTGGCGGTCTTCCAGTGGGGCTGGCTCGGCGGGCTGTTCGGCGTCGAGCAGACCGGACCGATCATGAGCATGATGCCGATCTTCATGGTCGGTGTCGTCTTCGGCCTGGCCATGGACTACGAGGTCTTCCTCGTCACCCGGATGCGTGAGGCGTACGTCCACGGGGAGCGGCCCGGCGAGGCGATCGTCACCGGCTTCCGGCACGGCGCCCGGGTCGTCACCGCCGCCGCGGTCATCATGATCGCCGTGTTCGCGGGCTTCATCGGCTCCAGCGAGCAGATGGTGAAGATGATCGGCTTCGGCCTGGCCACCGCCGTCCTGTTCGACGCGTTCGTGGTCCGCATGGCGATCGTCCCGGCGGTGCTCGCCCTCCTCGGCCACAAGGCGTGGTGGCTGCCTCGCTGGCTGGACCGCGCCCTGCCGAACGTGGACGTCGAAGGCGAGGGCCTGCGCAAGGAGCTGGAGGATGCCGGCACCTCCGACGGTGCCGGGCCCGAGGCGGACCGCCCGCTCATCCGGGTCTGAGCAGGTACGCAGCCGCCCGCCGATTCGGACACCGGGTCGGCGGGCGGCACACCCGCACCGTGTCGGGGCATCGGCACGCGCCGCGCCCCGGCTGCCCGCGGCCCCCGCGCGCCTGCTCGTCGCGTACGACCTCACCCGCCCGCCGGCGCCCCCGCTCCACCCCTGCCGAGCACGCCACCGCCACCCGCTGGACCGCATGCCACCGTGCCGTACCGGGGGCTACCGCACCACTGGCGTACGTGCGCCGCAGGAACCGCTACCGCACCACGGGCGTGGCGGTGGCGTACGTGCGCCGCAGGAACCGCAGCAGCGTCGAGGAGTCGAACTGGACGACCGCCGTGCCGTCACGCGAGTGGAACTCGACCACCGTCTGCACCCGCCCGCACGGCCACACCTCCACGTCACCGCGGCGCGCCGGGGAAGTCAGCCCCGCCTCCAGCAGCGTGCGGGGGAACGCCCAGGACGTACCGCCGGGGAAGACGAACCGCACGGTCGACGGGGCGTCCACCGCGTCGTACCGCAGCGCCACCGGCACCGGCGGGGCCAGCGGCCCGTCATTCATGATCAATCCCTTGGCGCGGATCTCCACCCGGGTCTCCCCGCGTGGGTCGCCACCCTCCTGGTCCTCTTCGGGGTGTCCGCCGGCAGGGCACATCGTCGGGCTCCTCCCACTCGTCCCCGCCACCGGACCGGCGGCGGGCGGCCATGCGCACACTCATCTGCTTTCTCTCCAATCTCGCACCGAACCCGTGAGCCCGCTCACTCCGCCACCTGAGGGCGCCGTGCTCTTGCAAGCCCTTCGCAGGAGCCCTCATCATCGGACGGCCGAAACACCCCCCCAGAGCCGGAAAGCGGGCCCGACCCCATGCATGTACCCGACGGATTCATCAACGCGCCCGTGTCCGCCGCGGCCGGCCTCGTCGCCGCCGGAGCCGTCGCCGCGGGCCTGCGGGGCGCCCGCCGCGAGCTCGACGACCGCACCGCGCCCCTCGCGGGACTGGTCGCCGCCTTCGTCTTCGCCGTCCAGATGCTGAACTTCCCGGTCGGCGCCGGCACCAGCGGCCACCTGCTCGGCGGGGCGCTGGCCGCGATACTCGTCGGCCCGTGGACCGGCCTCCTGTGCATCGCCGTCGTGCTGCTGATGCAGGGCGTGCTCTTCGCGGACGGCGGGCTCACCGCCCTCGGGGTGAACATCACGATCATGGGCGGCGTCACCGTCCTCACCGCCTACGCGGTGTTCCGCGGCCTCGTGAAGCTGCTGCCGCGCGGCCGCCGCGCGGTGACCGTCGCGTCCTTCGCCGCCGCCCTGGTGTCCGTACCGGCGTCCGCGGCGGCCTTCACCCTCCTGTACGCCCTCGGCGGCACCACGAACGTGCCCGTCGGCGACGTGCTGTGGGCGATGCTCGGCGTCCACACCCTGATCGGCCTCGGCGAGGCCGCCATCACGACGGCGACGGTCGGCGCGGTCATCGCCGTGCGGCCCGACCTCGTGTACGGGGCCCGGGACCTGGCCGAGCCGCTGAAGCTGCGCGTGGACGGCCGGCTGGTCGACGCCGCGCCCGCGCCCACCGCCCCCACGCCCGCGCGGACGGGCGGCTCCGCCCGCAAGGTGTGGGCCGCGGGCCTGGCCGCCTCCGTCGTCCTCGCCGCGTTCGTCTCCTTCTACGCCTCCGCCGACCCCGACGGCCTGGAGCGCGTCGCCGCCGACTACGGCATCGACGAGAAGGCCGAGGACCACGCCGTCGCCGACTCGCCGCTCGCCGACTACGGCGTCACCGGCGTCACGGACGCCCGCCTGTCCGGGGGGCTGGCGGGCACCCTCGGCGTGGCCGGGACCCTCGCCGTCGGCACCGGCGTGTTCTGGGCCGCCGCCCGCCGCCGTGCCGCCGCAGCCGCCGCGCAGCCCGCCCGGCCCAAGGAATCCGCCTGACATGGGAGCGGGCCACGCCCACCGGCTCTACCGGCACGGCCACTCCCCGGTGCACGCCCTGCCGCCGCACACGAAGCTCGTCGCGGTCTTCTGCTTCGTCGTGGTCGTCGTGTCGACCCCGCGCGAGGCGGTGTGGGCCTTCGGCGCCTACGCACTGCTGCTCGCGCTCGCCGCGGCGGCGGCACGCGTCCCGCCCGGCTTCCTGCTCAAGCGGCTCGCGATCGAGATCCCGTTCGTCGCGTTCGCGTTCCTGATGCCGTTCGTGGTGCCCGGCGAGCAGACCGAGCTGCTCGGGGTGCACGTGTCCGTACCCGGCCTGTGGGACGCCTGGAACGTCCTCGCCAAGGGCACCCTCGGCGTCGCCGCCTCCGTCCTGCTCGCCGCCACGACGGAACTGCGGGCCCTGCTGCTGGGCCTCCAGCGGCTGAGGCTGCCGCCGCTCCTCGTCCAGATCGCCTCCTTCATGATCCGCTACGGCGACGTCGTCACCGACGAGATGCGCCGGATGTCCGTCGCCCGCCGCTCCCGCGGCTTCGAGGCGCGGGGCGTACGCCACTGGGGCGTCCTCGCGAAGTCGGCGGGCGCCCTCTTCATCCGCTCCTACGAGCGCGGGGAGCGCGTCCACCTGGCGATGCTGAGCCGCGGCTACACCGGCTCGATGCCGGTGATCGACCAGGCCGTGGCCACCCCCGCGCAGTGGACGCGGGCGGCGGCCCTCCCGGTGCCGGCGCTCGCCGTGTGTCTGGTGGGATGGACCCTATGAGCCAGTCGCCCGTCGCGCCGCTGTCCTTCGCCCCCTCCCTGGAGGTCAACGGCCTGGCGTACGCCTACCCGGACGGCCACCAGGCGCTCTTCGGCGTGGACCTGACCGTCGAGCGCGGCGAGCGCGTGGCGCTGCTCGGCCCGAACGGCGCGGGCAAGACCACCCTCGTCCTGCACCTGAACGGCATCCTCACCGGCGGCGTCGGCACGGTGACCGTCGCCGGCCTGCCCGTCGCGCCGCAGCACCTGAAGGAGATCCGCCGCCGCGTCGGCATCGTCTTCCAGGACCCCGACGACCAGCTGTTCATGCCGACCGTGCGCGAGGACGTGGCGTTCGGCCCGGCCGCCGCCGGCCTGCGGGGCGCGGAGCTGGAGGACACCGTCCGGCGGGCCCTCGCGCGGGTCGGCATGGAGGAGTACGCCGACCGGCCCCCGCACCACCTGTCCTTCGGGCAGCGCCGCCGCGTCGCCGTGGCCACCGTCCTCGCGATGGAGCCGGAGATCCTCGTCCTCGACGAGCCGTCGTCCAACCTCGACCCGGCGTCGCGCCGCGAGCTCGCCGACATCCTGCGCTCCCTCGACGTGACCGTCCTGATGGTCACCCACGACCTGCCGTACGCCCTGGAACTCTGCCCGCGCGCGGTGATCCTCAGCGGCGGCGTCATCGCGGCGGACGCCCCGACCGGCGACCTGCTCGCCGACGAGGAGCTGATGCGCAGGCACCGGCTGGAGCTGCCGTTCGGCTTCGACCCCACCGTACGGCCGACCCGGGGCCCGGGCCCGCGCTGAGCCGTTGCACGATGGGGCGCGACGCCCGACGCCGAGAGAGAGCACGAGAAGCAGTGGACGCCCAGGACATACGCGGCACCGTCACGCCCGGATGGGAACCCGTCAGGGACGCCTTCCTCCGCAACCTCACCCAGCGCGGGGAGCGCGGCGCGGCCGTCGCGGTGTACCGGGACGGCCGGAAGGTCGTCGACGTGTGGGCGGGCACGAAGGACGTCGACGGCGACGCCCCGTGGGCACTGGACACCGCGCAGACGGTCCGCTCGGTGACGAAGGGCGTGGCGGCGGCGGTGCCGCTGCTCCTGCACCAGCGGGGGCAGCTGGACCTGGACGCGCCCGTCGGCACGTACTGGCCCGAGTTCAAGGCGGCGGGCAAGGAGCGGACCCTGGTCCGCCACCTGCTGGCCCACCGGGCGGGCGTCCCCGCGCTGGACGCCCCACTGGCCCCGCAGGAGGCCCTGGACCCGGAGCGGGCGGCGCGGGCCGTCGCCGCGCAGGCCCCCGTGTGGCGGCCCGGCGAGGACCACGGCTACCACGCGCACACGTACGGCTGGCTGCTCGACGGCCTGGTGCGGCGGGTGACGGGCCGGTCCGTCGGCCGCTGGGTGGCGGAGGAGATCGCCGGGCCCCTCGGCCTGGACCTGTGGCTGGGCCTGCCCCCGGAGGAGGCGCACCGGGTGGGGCGCCTCGGCCCGCTCCCCGAGCCCCCGGCGGCGGGCGGCGGCCTGGTGCTGCGCGCGAAACGCTCGGTGGCGGAGGCGTACGAGGACCCGGCGTCGCTGACGCGGCGCGCGTTCGGGGTGATCGACCCGTACCCGGACGAGAACTCCCCGGCCTGCCGCGCCGCGGGCCTCGCCGCCTCGGGCGGCATCGCCACGGCCCGCGCGCTGGCCCGGTTCTACGCGGCGCTGATCGGCCGGGTGGACGGGCACCGGCTGTTCGCCCCGGCGACGCTGGCCGCGGCCCGGACGGAGGAGTCGGCGGGCCCGGACCGGGTGCTGGTGGTCGCCACCCGCTACGGCCTCGGCTACATGCTGCACGGCCCGGCGCCCCCGCTGCTGGCGCCCGGCTCCTTCGGCCACCCGGGCCGGGGCGGCTCGCTGGCCTTCGCGGACCCGGAGTCGGGCACCGCCTTCGGCTACGTCACCAACGGGATGCGCAAGGGCGTCACCGCGGACCCGCGCGCCCAGGCCCTGGTGCGGGCGGTCCGCCAGGTCGTCTCCTAGACGCCGCTCCGCCCCGGCCGTCCCCGGCGCGCCGACCGTGCTTCGCGCGTCCCGCGCGCGCGTGCGCCCCGCCGGAGGAGGCCGGCGGGGCGCGACGCTATGTGCGGTGGTGCGGTCAGCGCGGGTCAGGAGGCGCTGGGGGCGATGCCGTTGAAGTAGTTGTTCGCGACCTGGTAGGCGTTCTGGGCGAGGTCGATGCCGAGCTGGCGGCCGGCGTTCTTGTCGAAGTTCCAGTGGACACCGCCGTACAGGCGGGACATGCCGTCCTCGTCGGCGGCCGCGCTGAAGGTGTTCCAGTACAGCGTCACGTCGGAGGCCGGGGTGGTGCCGGGCTCGATCTTGGAGCTGCCAGCCTTGATGGTGACGGAGTCACCGTAGTAGTCGCTGCCGGTCCACAGCTTCAGGTACTCGGCCGCGGTGGAGCCCCACGTGGAGTGGCCGGAGACGTAGGCCGGGAAGGCCGGGGTGGAGATGTACGGCTTCCAGTTCTTGCCGTCCATGGCCACGGTGCCCTGGCCGGGGCCGCCCCACGCCAGGATCGTCTTGCCCTGGTTCTCGTAGCGGATCGAGGAGATCGGCCGGGCGTAGTCGAAGTGCTTCTTCGAGTGGCGGATGGCGATACCGGCGTCGCCCATGCCCAGGTTGAGGCCGAAGAACATCTTCACGTCCTCGTCCAGGGAGTTGCCGTCACGCTTCGAGACGTACTGCGCCCACTGGTTCTGGTGACCGGTCGGGGACTCCTTGGCCTCGATCCAGAACTCCGCGATGGCCTTGCGCCGGTCGGTGAGGTTGCGGCTGTAGTACAGCACCTCCGCCTCGGCGGCCCGCTGCGTGGGCGAGCCGTACGCCGGCGGGGTGGCCGGCAGGAACTGGTCCTTGCTCTGCATCGCGAACGGGATGACGTCCGGGAACTGCGAGCCGATGAACCGCTGGGTGACGCCGTCCTTCTTGATCGGCGCCCACTTGCCCGGGTCCTGGATCGTGGACTTGTCGAAGTTGTCCCAGTCCGTGTACCCGTTGCTGTAGTCGTACGAGTCCGGGTTCGGGTCCGAGTAGGCCGGCGTGCCGAGCTGGTTGGCGCCGTCGTTGTGGCGGAACTGCAGGACCGCGTCGCACGCCGTGTGGGCGACACCGGCGGCGGTGTAGTTGTTGACCTCGTTGTTGTTCGGGTCGAAGCCCCGCGCGGAGAGCTTCGCGTCCAGTGCGGCCTTCTGGGCGGGGAAGAGGTCCACCAGGGCGCGGTGGGCCGCGTAGTTGACGGCCGCGTTCTTGTACTTCCACTTGTGCTTGTACGCGGGCTGGCGCAGCGTGCCGCCCAGTCTCGTGCCGACCGCCTTGGCGTCGTACGCGGCCCACGCGTCGTACATGCAGGTGTGCGCCACGGCGAAGTAGCGGGCGCCGACCGGCGGGGCGGTGGCGCCGCCGGACGCGGTCTCGACCGCCTCGACCAGCGCCTTGTTCCAGTACAGCGCCGCGTTGTCGTAGTGCGGGTTGGTGTCCGGGGCGGGCAGCACCTCGGCGTTGGCGGCCGGGACGGTGGTGAGGAAGGAGCCGGCCGTCAGAGCGGTGACGGCGGCGAGTATGAGCTGCTTGCGGCGACCGTTGCTGCGCGGTGTCATGAGACGTCCTCTTCGCGTGGCAGGGATGGATCGACTGGATGGATCGGTGGACGGAAGCCGCCGACGTGCACGTTGGGGGAGCACGGTCCTTGCCGATCGATCCGGCGCGGCGCCGCTGGGTGGTGGCTTCCTGCGAGAACGACGTTAGTGACGTGAACACGCCCCAGAACGGGCCGGAAACCGATGGGGATCATCGGACCTGCCGATGCCCCCACGGCGGTGCCGATGCGCCGACGGCCCCACCGGCCCCACCGGTCCCTGCCGCCCGGTGCGCGGGTGCGCACCGGGGAACACCGCCCGCGACGTGCGGGACGCCGGGTGCGGGACGGACTCGCTCGACCTGCTGCTCGCCCGGGACGGGCACCGGGTGACGGGCGTCGACCTGGCGCCGCGCATGGTCGAGCACGCACGGGCCACGTTCCTGGCGGCGGGCGCCGAGGCGCGGTTCCTCGTCGGGGGACGCGGCGGCGCCGCCGGTGAGCGTGGAGAGGTTCGACGCCGTCGTGGTGTCAAATGCGCGTAGGCCCACCCTCCTGAGTGGGGGCATCCGCGCAGGTCAGCGGCCTAGTGTCTCGCATTCGGTCAGGCGGTGGCCGTGTTCGCTCAGCAGTGCGCGGACCTCGGGCACGTCGTCGTGATCGAGTAGGCGGCGGAGTACGACGCGGGAGCGTTCGGCGGTGCGGTCGCTGGTCATGTCGGCGGATGCGGCGATCACCTGGTGTGCCACGTCGGCGGCCTGCTCCAGTTCGTTCGCATCGGCCAGGGCGACGGCGAGCCATGACCGGTACAGGGCGAGTTCGCGCGTGTGGGTGGTGTCGTACCGGGCGAGGACGTCAGTGAGGAGCGGCACGGCGCGCAGCGGTCGGCGCAGTTCGGTGTAGACGCGGGCGTCCATCACGTCGAGTTCTTCGCCGCACACCCAGTAGGCCCACTGGGGTGCCTCGGGGCCGTGGTCATCGGTAAGCGCGTCGTGCGCCTGCCCGAGGGCGCGCATGGCCGGCTGCGGGTCGTCCGCGCGGGTGTGGGCCCATGCGATGCGGTCGGAGAACAGGGCGCGGGTCTTGGCGGGGGCGTCCGGTCCGGCTTCGTCCAGGGCGGCTTGGGCCAGGGCGACGGCGTCGCGTTCGCGGCCGGTGTTGGACCACTGGTAGGCGAGCGATCCGGCAAGGTTCGCGGACAGGGGACCGTCGGCGGCCTGGCGGGCGGCGGAGATGCCGAGCCGGTAGGCGTGTTCGGCGTCGTCGTGGCGTCCGGCGTCGCTGGCGATCCATCCTGCGATCTGCGCGAGTTCCCCGATCTGTACGAGCAGCGCGCGGCCCACGTCGTCGGCGTGGGTGTGTTCGCGGTAGAGGCGTACGGCGGCGCGCAGTTCGCGGAAGGCGGGCCCGATCAGGTCCCCGCCTGTCAGAACGTCGTCAGCGAGCCGTAACCCGTGGACGCGTCCGGCGAGGGCGGTCACGGCGTCGGCACCAACGCGGCGCGTCCGGCCCGGGGCGAGGGCGAGCGCGTCGCCGTCCGGGAGGAGTGCTGCGAGGGTGGCTGTCGGCCCCGGGGGTTGAGTGTCGGTCTCGCCCCGGGCGTAGGCGGCGGCGCGCTCCAACTCGATCACGTCCGCGTCCAGGGCACGGGCGAGGAACGGCAGCCACGAGTCAGGGACCCGTCCGCCGCGCTCCCAGCGGGACACCTCATTGCGGGTGACCGACTGGACCCCGGAAAGGGCGCACAGGTCGGCGGCCAACTGCCGCTGACTCCTGTTCGCGGCGCGACGTAGGCGTGCGAGGTGGACCCCGAAGGATCGTCTGCGCTCGCTGTCCACTGCTGGCCCCCTCCTGTCGCCTGCCCGGCCCCTTGCTGGCCCCCTGCCCGGCTCCTCCGATCATGCAACGCGGAAGCGTTGGATGGGTGACGATGAGCAAACAGAGAGCTACTGGGGCTGGGTGGGGCGAGCGCTCCGCGTCAGTCGGCGGACTCGCCACCCCCAGGTACGGCGGGCGGCAACGGGTCAACGACGTAAGACCCCTTCGCGGGCAAGGTGCCGACCAATCCGCGCTCGCGCAGTTCTCGGACGGCACGGCGCACCGTTCCCGCGCTCACGCGGTACACATCTGCCAACTCCCGCTCATTCTCAAGCCGTCCGCCCGGCGGGATCTCCCCAGCACGGATGCGGCGTTCAAGGTCGTCTGCTACCCGCTGCCATTCGTAGATCACCTCTCCATGCTCTGTGCACGCTGCGCGCCCCGCACTTTGGGAAGCACACTGTGCACAGTGTGCGCACTGTGCGTAAGCTGGGAGTGTCGTAAACGAAAGCGCCCCCGAGAGATCCGGGCTAGGGATCGCTCAGGGGCTCACCGAAGGATGGAGCTTCGGCTATGCGAAACCTTATCGCTGCGCTGCTCGCGTGGCTGCTGGGCGTGTTCGTGCCCGGTTCCGGCAGGCGGCGGGCCGGTACCCGCCCGATCACGGCGGCGCCCGCCCCACAGCCTCAGACGGCTGACCGTCCCGTGTACGGACAGGTGGGGCAGTTCGGTCCGGGGTGGGGATGGACCGCGCGGCCTCGGTCCCCGTACGGGCTGCGCGAGACGCTCGACGGCGACACGCTCGCCCTGGTTCGCCCGTACCTGGTCGCTCACGAGGAGCGGCAGGAGCGGGCGCGTCAGCGGCGGCGGTGCCTCACGCTTGTGCTCGCGGCGGACTTCGGCATCGACCTGGACACGCGGGTTCTGCACGGAGCGGGGGTGGCCCGGTGAGCGCGAATCTGAAGCGGGTCGAGCCGCTGAGCACGGAGCCGTGCGGGGCGCGGCGCCCGGGCTGGGAGCGTCCTGGCCCGGGTCGTCACCGCCTGCCGTGCATCCTGCCGGGCGGGCACGAGGGTGAGCACCGGGACGCGTTCGCGCAGACGTGGGCGGCCCCCAGTGCTCGGGCGGTGCGGAAGCCCATCCGCATGTGCGTGAGGTGCAGCGGCATCACCGACACCCCTGTGTTGGCGGCCGAGATTCACTCGGCGAGCGGCCCCGGCTTCAACGTGTACGCCTGTCCCGGGTGCGCCCCGTACTACGTGGCGTACCCGGAGCGGCACATCGAGCGGTCGGACGTGGGTGGTGCCGAGTGAGCGCCGGCCACACGGTCACCGGGCGGCGTCTGACGGGCGCGGAGGCGTGGGCGGAGATGGACCGGACCGGGAAATCTGGGGCGTGCGTGATCGGTGAGTGCGGCTACTGCACTCCTCCGCAGGACGTGTACGTGGTGATGCGAGGGCGGCCGGTCGTCGCCCCGCCCGTCATCTCGATCCGGTGCACGTGCGTCTGTCACCGAGGACGTTCCGTGCTGCGGCAGGTGATCACCGTGTAGACCGGCCGTCCGCCTCGGTTCCCTTCCCTCCCAGGTGAAGGGGTGGGCGGCCACTGACAGCGTCAAATGCGCGTACGCCACCCTTTGGCTCTCGGCCCATCTGCGCAGGTCAGTGGCCCACCGTGTCTGGGAAGGCGACGGCCCCGCCTGTTCTGGCGGGGCGTCGGGGCGCCTCGGTCAACCCGCGCTACGCCCAGCATTGAGCCATCCGCCGTTCGAGCCGGATTCGGCGGTCGTCGTGGTGCGCCACCTCGTGTGGGCCCTGCCCGACCCGGTGGCGGCCCTCCGGACGTGGGTGCGGCTGCTGCGGCCCGGGGGGCGGCTGGTGCTGGTCGAAGGGCGGTGGGGCGGGGCCGCCGAAGGGACGCCGTACGGGGCGGGGGCCGGCGGCGGCCTGCCGTGGCGGGGCGGCGTCACCGCCGCCGACCTGGCCGCCGCCGTCGCGCCCCTCGTCCGGGTGGTGGAGGTTGAACCGCTCAGCGAGGCGCGGGAGTTGTGGGGCGGGCCGGTCCGCGACGAACGCTATGCGCTCGTCGCGGTCCGCTGAGCGGACGGGGAGGGCGGCGGTCCGTCAGACCGTCGGCTCCCGGAAGACCGGGATCAGGGACGGCCGGGTGGGCTGCGGGCGCTCCGGACGCCGGGCGGACTCCGGCCGGATACCGGCGGTCGGAGGCTCCTGACCCGACGGCTGCGGAGGTACGGGCGGGACCTGCGGGGCGGATCGGACGCGCGGACCGCCCTGCGAGGGGGCCGGGGCCGCGGGCTGCGGACGCGGCTGCGGCTCGGACTCGGGCGGGGGTGCGGACCGGGTCGGGGCGGTGCCGCGCGGGTCGGTGTGCGGGGCGGACCGCGGTGCCGCCCCGGTGCGCGTCGCGCTCTTCGGGGCGGGCCGGGTCGCCTGCCGCGCCTGCGCGGTGCTGTGCGGGGCGGACCGCTGCCGCGGCGCGGGCGCGGCGGATGCCGTGCCCCCGGGGGCGGGGCGCGTGGTCGCTGCGGCCTGGGGGGCGGGCCGGG
>NZ_MKXB01000063.1:0-10414 GCF_001865245.1 Streptomyces sp. CC53
GCGGGAACGCGGCGCCGACGGGCGGCAGCTCCTCGTCCCCGGGGATCTCGCGCTTCTCCCTGATCAAGTTGGTGGTGCCGTCGGGCCGCACCCGGTACACCGTCATCGTCATCACGAGCCACTCCCCGTCGGTATCAGTCAGTGGTGGGTCTGACACAGACGGTAAGAGCGACTCGTGAGGGCAGAGGGTAGGAATCCGTACCCCTGACATGAGGCGGCGTCAGGCCGCGAGCATGCCCACCTTCACGGCCAGATCCGACGCGCGGCGGCGTCGAGCAGCGACCCGGGACTCCACCTCCTCCAGGATGATGCGCCGCGCGTAGCCGTTGTAGCGGATGGTCTCCGGTGCCGCTTCGTGCGCCCGGGCAAGCGTCGCGATCGCCACGTCCGGTTGCCCGTCCAGCTGGTAACCGCGGGCCTCCTCGATCCGGTGCCGTGCCCGCCGAGGGCGGGACGGGATCGTCGCGGCCTCCGCCCGCGCCGCCTGCCGCACGGACTCCGGGCCCGCGTGCAGCTCGACCGCCACGGTCACCGCGTGGGCGCCCATGACGGCCTGGGAGAACGACGTGACCGGGTGGAAGTAGTCGCCCGGGAGCCTCTCGGCCATCTCCCGCGCGGTGTCCCAGTACCGCCACGCGGTGCCCGACTCGCCCCTCCGCGCCGCGGTGTACCCCGCCTCGAACCGGAGGGCCCCCGCGATGGCGAGCACGTCGTCCGTGGCGTCGGGCAGCAGCGGCTCCAGGTACGCAAGGGTCTCCCGGTTCACGGCGTCGGCGGCGTCGAGGTGGCTGGACCCGGCGTCCCGGTGCGCCTGCGTCATCAGCCACGCGGCCACGCCGATCGTGTGGGGGTCCTCGGACTGCTGCGCGGCGACCATGCTGCGCTCGGCCACCCTCCACAGGAGGCTGCTGTCGGGTTGGTACGCCACGAAGAACTGGCTGAGGCTGTACACCTCTGCGAGGACGGCCTGCGCCTCCCGCCAGCCCGCGGGCTGCTCGGCCTGCCGCACGGCGAGCTGTGCGTCGCGGATCAGGTCCGGCAGGAGCGTGCCGATCGCCTCTCGGTGGTGCGCTGCGGAGTGCCGGGCCGCCCACGCGCGGGACAGCCGGGCGCGCAGGTGCCCGATCGGCGGGGCCTGGCGCGTCGTCGTCAGCGGGTACGCGTCGACGGCCGCGCGCACGGCGGCCAGCCGGGGGTGGCCGGGGCCGATGAACAGGTCGACGTGCATGTCGGGGCGGCCCGTCAGGTCGGCGAGGTCGCGCACGCGCAGGGCCTCCGCGACGAGGAGGACGGTGTCGACGCCGGGGGCGTGGATCTGGCCCTTCTCGACTTTCTTCACCCACTCGGGTGAGCGGCCGAGCAGGCCGGCGAGCACGACCCTGCTCATGCCGCGGCGTTCGCGGAGGATCTGCATCCGCTGCCCGAACGTCATCGGGTCGGCGTACGGGTCCGTGGCCCCATCAGACATGGCCTTGCCCTTCTCTGCGCGGCTCGTCACCCACAGGGTATGAGGCAAGGCCGCATCGCTGTAGTGCTCTTGGGCGTGACGGACGACCGCTCGCGCGCCTGCTGGTGACGTACCGGGCCGGCCGGTTCGGGAGCCGCCGACGGGTGCACAGCATCCGGGACGCACGGGGGAGGAGGAGCCGTCCGGAAGGAGGGAGCGCCGCCGCTTGCAAGAGCAGGGGAGTGGGTCCGGGTGCCGCTGCTCGCGGCCGTGGCAGGCCGGGGCGGTGAGGCGGCGGCGCGGCGGGACCGGATGCGGTGGACGCGCGGCAGCCACGGCCGGGGGACGGCGCCACCGGTCCGGCACGCGGCCGCGGAGCCGTGGCGTCGGTGGTGAGGGCGCGCCCCACGCACAGCAGAGCGCGGAGTCCGGACCGTAAACGGACTCCGCGCTCTGGCTCGGTGCGGGAGGGAAGGTCTCCGCGGGAGCGGGGGAAGTGGAAACCGTCCGGCGGTGCGAGGCTGGCGCGACAGGACGTTCGCGCCGCCGGACGGGGTCATGGGGGAGGTGGGTGGGTGCGGGACCGCGGCGGTGAACGCGGGGTTCCGGTGCCCTCCTTCGGGTCTGGAGGGCTTCCGGTGCCCCTTCACCACCGCACTGGCGCGTACACCGCCGCGGTTCCCGGCTGTCCGTACCCGTGGCCACCCCTCATCCGGGCCACGGGACGGTCCGCGTACGGCGACTGACCTCCCGTCAACCACCGTACGCAGCCTGATCGGAGGCTCAGTCCTCGCGCAGGGCGCGGACCGCCTCCTCCACGCGCTTGCCGTACTCGGGGTCGGCGGCGTGGAAGTGGGCGAGGTTCTTCTCGATGACGTCCTCGCGGGACACCTGTGCCAGGCTTCCCGCGAGGTTGGCCACCAGGCGGCTGCGCTCCTCCGCCGACATCAGCCGGTACAGCTCGCCGGCCTGGAAGAAGTCGTCGTCCTTGACGTGCTCCGGGGTGGCGTGGGTGCCGGTGTGGCCGGAGACGGCGAGGGCGGCGGACAGGGCGTGGTCCGTCTGGGACGGGCCGGCGTACGAGTTCGGTTCGTAGTTCTTGTCGTGGCGGGAGCCGTTGCGGGTGGCCATGAAGCCGTCGCGGCCGTAGTTGTCCGCCGTGGTCGCCTTCGGGGCGTTCACCGGCAGCTGGGTGTGGTTCACGCCCAGGCGGTAGCGGTGGGCGTCGGCGTAGGCGAACAGGCGGCCCTGGAGCATCTTGTCCGGCGACGGGCCGATGCCCGGCACGAAGTTGTTCGGGGAGAACGCGGCCTGCTCGACCTCCGCGAACACGTTGTCCGGGTTGCGGTCGAGGACCAGCCGGCCGACCCGCTGCAGCGGGTAGTCCGCGTGCGGCCACACCTTGGTCAGATCGAACGGGTTGAAGCGGTAGTCCGCCGCCTCGGCCGCCGGCATGATCTGCACGTACAGCGTCCACGACGGGTTCACGCCCCGCTCGATGGCCTGGAGCAGGTCCGTCTGGTGCGAGTTGGCGTCCGTGCCGACGACCTCGGCTGCCTGCTCGGAGGACAGGGAGCGGACGCCCTGGTTCGTCTTGAAGTGGTACTTGACGAAGAAGCCCTCGCCGTCGGCGTTCGTCCAGAGGTAGGTGTGGGACCCGTAGCCGTTCATGTGGCGGTACGAGGCGGGGATGCCGCGGTCGCCGAACAGCCAGGTGATCTGGTGCGTGGCCTCCGGGGCGTGCGCCCAGAAGTCCCAGACGTTGTCCGGCTCCTGCTTGCCCGTGAAGGGGTCGCGCTTCTGGGAGTGGATGAAGTCGGGGAACTTCAGCGGGTCCTTGATGAAGAACACCGGGGTGTTGTTGCCGACGAGGTCGTAGTTGCCCTCCTCGGTGTAGAACTTCACCGCGAAGCCGCGCGGGTCGCGGACCGCGTCCGCGCCGCCGAGGGAGTCCGCGACGGTGGAGAAGCGCAGGAACAGTTCGGTGCGCTTGCCGACCGCGGAGAGGAACGCCGCCTTCGTGTACGCGGTGACGTCGTCCGTCACCTCGAAGTAGCCGTAGGCGCCGGAGCCGCGGGCGTGGACGACGCGCTCGGGGATGCGCTCCCGGTTGAATCGGGCCAGCTTCTCGATCAGGTGCTGGTCCTGGATGAGGAGGGGGCCACCGACACCGGCGGTGGCGGAGTTCTGGTTGTCGGCGACCGGTGCGCCTGACTCGGTCGTAAGCACGCGCTTCGACATCGTGACCTGGTGACCTTCCGTACGGGAGCTGCTGGCGGTGCTGGGAGCGTAAGGACGCCCCGAAGGCGACGTCAACAGTTTGTTGAAATTGGAGGTGGGGATTCCGGACGGCGCCGGCGCCTGGGCGCGACAGGACAGGTGTCAGCGCCGACGCCGCCGGAAACCCGGCCCGAGCCGGATCCGCGTCAGGTACGCGAGCCGGGTCGGGAGCAGAGGGGGCCGGTGTCCGGCCCCTTGGGGCCGCGGGGGCCCGGGTGTCAGACCTGGGCGCCGGAGAGGCGCTCGACGGCCCGCAGCAGGGCGGAGTGGTCCAGGTCGCCGTCGCCCTGGGCGCGCAGGGAGGCGACCAGCTGGGCGACCACGGCGCCGACCGGCAGGGCCGCGCCCACGTTGCGGGCGGCGTCGGTGACGATGCCCATGTCCTTGTGGTGCAGGTCGATGCGGAAGCCCGGCGCGAAGTCGCGGGCCAGGAAGTTGTCCTTCTTGCGGGTCAGCACCGTGGAGCCGGCCAGGCCGCCGTTGAGGACGTCCAGGGCGGCCTTCAGGTCCACGCCGGACTTCTCCAGGAAGACCACGGCTTCGGCGCAGGCCTGGATGTTGACCGCCACGATCAGCTGGTTGGCGGCCTTCACCGTCTGGCCGGAGCCGTGCGGGCCGCACAGCACGATGGTCTTGCCGAGCACCTCGAAGATCGGCTTCGCCTCGTCGAAGTCGGCCTGCCCGCCGCCGACCATGATGGACAGCACGGCCTCGACGGCGCCGGCCTCGCCGCCGGACACGGGGGCGTCCAGTACGCGGACGCCCTTGTCGGCGGCGGCCTTGGCCAGGTCCACCGAGGTCTGCGGGGTGATCGACGACATGTCGATGAGCAGGGCGCCCCGCCGGACGTTCTCCAGGATGCCGTCGGGGCCGTACGCGATGGCCTCGACCTGCGGGGACGCGGGCACCATCGTGATGACCACGTCGGCGTCGCGGACCGCCTCGGCGATCGAGGCGGCGGCGGTGCCGCCGGCCTTGGCGAGCCGGTCCAGCTTGTCCTGCTCCAGCGTGTAACCGGTCACCGCGTAGCCGGCCTTGAGCAGGTTCTCGGACATGGGGGAGCCCATGATGCCGAGACCGATCCAGGCGACCTTGGGCAGGGGGGTCGTGCTCATGAGGGTTACCTCTTTCGAAAAGCTCGCGGGGTGAGTCAGTGGGCGGCGCGCAGCTCGCGCGGCAGCCAGTCGAAGCTCTCGGCGCTCGGGCGGTCGCCGGCCTTGTACTCCAGGCCGGTCCAGCCGTCGTAGCCGCGCTCGCGCAGCCGCAGCAGCAGGGCCGAGAGGTCGAGGTCGCCGGTGCCCGGCGCGCCGCGGCCCGGGTTGTCGGCGATCTGGACGTGCCCCGTCTTCTCCGCGTACGTGTCGATCACGGCTTCCAGGTCCTCGCCGTTCATGGCCAGGTGGTAGAGGTCCAGCAGGAACCGGGCGTTGCCCAGGCCCGTGGCCTCGTTGACCCGGTCGACGACCCGCACCGCGGCCGGCGCGCTGACCAGCGGGTAGTGCGGCGACTCCGGCGCATTGAGGGCCTCCACCAGCAGGATCGCCCCGATCCGGTCGGCGGCGCGGGCCGCCAGGGCCAGGTTCTCCAGGGCGAGCGCGTCCTGCTCGGCCGGGTCGGCGCCGTCCACGCGGTTGCCGTACAGCGCGTTCAGCGCCTTGCAGCCGACCGAGGCGGCGAAGTCGGCCGCCACGTCGATGTTGGTGCGGAAGCGGTCCGACTCCTCACCGGGCACGGAGAGGGCGCCGCGGTCCGGTCCGGGCAGCCGGCCGGCGTAGAAGTTCAGCCCCACCAGCTGCGTACCGGCCTCGTCCAGCGCCTTCTTCAGCGCGTCGAGCTCGCTCCGGGCGGGCGTGGGCGTCTCGATCCAGGGCCACCACAGCTCCACCGCGGTGAAGCCCGCCGCCGCGGCGGCGGCGGGGCGCTCCAGCAGCGGCAGCTCGGTGAAGAGGATCGACAGGTTCACATCGAAGCGCTGGGCCTTGCCTGCGTCTTCCGAGAAGCGGGCCATGAGGGGCGGCGCTCCTTCCGTATTGCGGAAGTTGGTTTCTGCGTGATGGAAGAGTGCAAGTGAACCGGGGCCCTTGTCAAGGCCCACCCGAGGGGTGGACGGCCTCGCGCGCGGAGATACCGTGAGCGCATGGAGCGATTGAGGGTCGAATTCACGACAGAACCGTTCGACCTCGACGAGGCGCCGGCCCACGCCGTCGTGGCCCGCGAGGTCATCCAGGGCGCGGCGCTGGACGCTGTCGACGTCGGGCCGTTCGGCAACACCGCGGAAGGTGGTGCCGACGCGGTGCTCGCCGCCGTCGACACCCTGCTGCGGCGCGCCCTGGAGGCCGGGGCGACCCGGGTCTCGCTCCAGGTCAACGTGATCGAGGAGGCCCGCCCATGAGCGCCGCCGACGCCGTGTCCGCCGGCCACGTCTCCGCGGACCATCCGCTGGTCGCCGCGGTGAAGCCGCTCGTCGACGCCATGGGCGGACGGATGCTGCTGCCCGGGCAGGCCGGCCCCGACGACGTGGTGCTCGCATGGGAGGGCGAGGACGTCCTCGCCGTGCGGCTGCCGCAGCTCGCCGACTCCCTGGACCACATCCTCGCCGCCCTGGAGCGGCGCCACGGGATGCCGCTGTCGGAGCTGGACCGCAAGAGCAAGCAGGAGATCGTGCGGAGCCTGGAGGCCCGTGGCGCCTTCTCGGTGCGGCACGGAGTGGAGACCGTGGCCGGCGCCCTCGGCGTCAGCCGGTTCACCGTCTACAACTACCTGAACAGGGAGAACGCCGCGAAGGGCACGTAGGGGCTTCGAGGGAGCCTCCAGCGCGGTCGGCGAGACTGCTGCCGCGGGTGCCCGGCCGTCGTCCGGCCGGCGCCGGGCCGGGCGCCCGGGCGGCCCCGGGCCGGGTCACGGGTTGCCCGGAGCCGGGGCAGCGGATGGTCCAGGGCGGTCCGCCGGCCGGTGTCGGGACGGGTGTCCCGGCGGTGTCCGAGCGGCAACGTACGCGTCACACAGATTTTTCAACAAAGTGTTGACGTACTTCGCCGCAGGGCGTTAGCTATCCGCAGCCCGTCCGAAGCACAGCGAAAAACAGCCACGGAGGCTCCCGTGACTTCGAGTACCTCACCGGGCCTCGCCCGGTTCAACACCTCCGCGGACAGCGACGCGCTCGCCGCCCTGCACGAGGTGTGCGCCAGCTCGGCGTGGGGGAGCAAGCTGCTCGCCCAGCGCCCGTACGCCACCGCCGACGACCTCCTGCTCGCCGGCGACGCCGCCACGGCGGAGCTCACCGCCGAGGACCTCGCCGACGCGATGGCCGGGCACCCGCCGATCGGCCGCCCGAAGCCCGGGGACCCGACCTCGGCCCGCGAGCAGAGCGGGATGGCCGGCGCCTCCGAGGACCTCAAGGCGGAGATGCTCGAACTGAACCTGGCGTACCAGGAGCGGTTCGGCCACGTCTTCCTCATCTGCGCCACCGGCAGGACCGGCGAGCAGATGCGCGACGCCGCACGCGAGCGGATCGGCAACACGCCCGAGCAGGAGCGCGAGATCGTCCGCACCGAACTGGGCAGGATCAACCGCATCCGCCTGACCCGGCTCGTGGAGCGACTGGAGGAAGAACCCGCATGAGCACAGCACGCACCGCCTCGGTGTCCACGCACATCCTGGACACCAGCCGCGGCCGCCCCGCCGAGGGCGTCGCCGTCTCGCTCGCGGCCCGTGCCGGCCGCGACGCGCCGTGGGTGGCGCTCGGCGGCTCGGCGACCGACGCGGACGGGCGCTGCAAGGACCTCCCGGCCCCGCCGGAAGGCACGACCCACGTACGTCTCGACTTCGACACCGAGACGTACTTCGTCAAGAAGCAAGCCGAGGCACAGCAGGACGCCCCCGCGACACGGGACAGCGGCGTGTTCTTCCCCGAGGTGGCGATCACCCTCGCCGTCGTGGCGGGCGAGCACTACCACGTACCGCTGCTGCTCAACCCGTTCGGCTACTCCGTTTACCGAGGGAGCTAGCGAAGACCATGCCCACGATTCTCGGCCAGAACCAGTACGGCAAGTCTGAGAACCGCGTCGTGAAGATCACGCGGGACGGCGCCACCCACCACATCAAGGACCTCAACGTCTCCGTCGCCCTCTCCGGCGACATGGACGACGTCCACTACTCCGGCTCGAACGCCCACGTCCTGCCGACCGACACCACCAAGAACACGGTGTACGCGTTCGCCAAGGAGTACGGCATCGAGTCCGCCGAGCAGTTCGGCATCCACCTCGCCCGGCACTTCGTGACCAGTCAGGAGCCCATCCACCAGGCCCGCATCCGCATCGAGGAGTACGCCTGGGAGCGCATCGCCACGTCCGACGCCAACTCCAGGTTCATCGGCGCCGACGAAGTCAAGCACTCCTTCGTACGCAAGGGCCAGGAGACCCGCGTCACCGAGATCACCTACGACGGCGAGCAGTGGCAGGTCATATCCGGCCTCAAGGACCTCGTCGTCATGAACTCCACCAACTCGGAGTTCTGGGGCTACGTGAAGGACAAGTACACCACCCTCCAGGAGGCGTACGACCGGATCCTCGCCACCCAGGTCTCCGGCCGCTGGCGGTTCAACTGGACCGACGACGACCAGCGCATGCCCCACTGGGAGAAGTCCTACGAGCAGGTCAGGAAGCACATGCTCCAGGCCTTCGCCGAGACCTACTCCCTGTCGCTCCAGCAGACGCTCTACCAGATGGGCGCGCGGATCATCAACAACCGCTCGGAGATCGACGAGGTCCGCTTCTCCCTGCCGAACAAGCACCACTTCCTGGTCGACCTGGAGCCCTTCGGCCTCAAGAACGACAACGAGGTCTACTTCGCCGCCGACCGCCCCTACGGGCTCATCGAGGCGACGATCCTCCGGGACGGCGCCGAGGCGCACATCCCGGTGGACATGACCAACCTGTGACCGAGGTCCCCTGACCCGGTCGGCCGTCCGCGCCGCCTCGGCGGGTCGGGGCGGACGGCCGCACCGCCCCTTGACACCACCCACTCGGCACCCGCGGCCACCCGGCCGCGGCACTCAAACACCCCAGGGTCCTGCCGTGCCCTCACCTCCCCCGCCTCCCGGCCCAGCCGGGCGGGGGACCCCCGGTTCGACAAGAAGGACGCACCGCCATGGCACCTTCGGCAGCAGCCCAGCGCATCGTGATCGAGAACTGCGCGATCGCGACCGTCGACGCCCAGGACACCGAGTACGCCTCGGGCCACGTCGTCATCGCGGACAACAGGATCGAGTCGGTCGGCGCGGGCCGGGCCCCCGACGGCCTGCAGAACGTGGTCCGGCGCATCGACGCCTCAGGCCACCTCGCCACCCCGGGCCTGATCAACACGCACCACCACTTCTACCAGTGGATCACCCGCGGCCTCGCCACCGACCACAACCTCTTCAACTGGCTCGTCGCCCTCTACCCCACCTGGGCGCGGATCGACGAGGAGATGGTCCACGCGGCCGCCCAGGGCTCCCTCGCGATGATGGCCCGCGGCGGCGTGACCACCGCCATGGACCACCACTACGTCTTCCCGCAGGGCTCCGGCGACCTCTCCGGCGCCATCATCAGGGCCGCCCGCGACATGGGAGTCCGCTTCACCCTGGCCCGCGGCTCCATGGACCGCAGCGCCAAGGACGGCGGCCTGCCGCCGGACTTCGCCGTCGAGACCCTCGAAGGCGCCCTCGCCGCCACCGAGGAGACCGTCAGGAAGCACCACGACGCCTCCTTCGACGCGATGACCCAGGTGGCCGTCGCCCCCTGCTCCCCGTTCTCCGTCTCCACCGAACTCCTCCGGCAGGGCGCCGAACTCGCCCGCCGCCTCGGCGTGCGCATGCACACCCACGGCTCGGAGACCGTGGAGGAGGAGAAGTTCTGCCACGAGCTCTTCGGCATGGGCCCCACCGACTACTTCGAGTCCACCGGCTGGCTCGGCGAGGACGTGTGGATGGCGCACTGCGTCCACATGAACGACTCCGACATCGAGGCGTTCGCCCGTACCAGGACCGGTGTCGCCCACTGCCCGTCGTCCAACGCCCGCCTCGCCGCCGGCATCGCCCGCGTCCCCGACATGCTCGCCGCCGGCGTCCCCGTCGGCCTCGGCGTCGACGGCACCGCCTCCAACGAGTCCGGCGAACTCCACACCGAGCTGCGCAACGCCCTGCTCATCAACCGGCTCGGCGCCCACCGCGAGGCCGCCCTCAACGCCCGCCAGGCCCTGCGCCTCGGCACCTACGGCGGCGCCCAGGTGCTCGGCCGCGCCGACCACACCGGCTCCCTGGAGCCCGGAAAGCTCGCCGACCTCGTGCTGTGGAAGCTGGACACCCTCGCCCACGCCTCCATCGCCGACCCGGTCACCGCCCTCGTCTTCGGCGCGGCCGCCCCGGTCACCGCGTCGTTCGTCGACGGCCGCCAGATCGTCGAGGACGGCAGGCTGCTGACCGCCGACGAGGACGCCATCGCCCGCTCCACCCGCGACGAGGCGCAGCGCCTCGCCCGTATCGCCGCCCAGGGCTGAGCCCGGAAGCGATCCGCAGCAGACCAGCCGAGGGGGACGGCCCTCGGCCGGTCCGCCGCGGCCCCGGACAGGGACCGCGGCACGCCGGACCGGGGGGTGTCCGTACCGCGAGGTGCGGCCACCCCCCGGAACGGTAAGGGGCCCGTGCCC
>NZ_MKXB01000063.1:10726-19399 GCF_001865245.1 Streptomyces sp. CC53
GTATAACCGACCGGAGGAACCGCCGTGGCCGCCACGCCAAGGTCCGACACTGATGCAGGCATACCACCCGCCACCGACCGCAGACACCCGGTCGACGAGAAGCTGCCGCCCCTGAAGATGCTCACCAGCGGCCTGCAGCACGTGGCCGCCATGTACGCGGGAGTGGTGGCGCCGCCCCTGATCGTCGGAGCGGCCGTCGGGCTCTCCGCCGCCGAACTCACCTTCCTCACCGGCGCCAGCCTCTTCACCGCCGGCCTCGCCACCTTCCTCCAGACGCTCGGCATCTGGAAGATCGGCGCCCGGCTGCCCTTCGTCAACGGTGTCACGTTCGCCGGCGTGGCCCCCATGCTGGCCATCGTGGACACGACGGAGGACAAGGCCGACGCCCTCCCCGTCATCTTCGGCGCCATCATCGTCGCGGGCCTGCTCGGCTTCGTCGCGGCGCCCTGGTTCAGCCGCCTGGTCCGGTTCTTCCCGCCCGTCGTCACCGGCACCGTCATCACCCTCATCGGGGTCTCGCTGCTCCCGGTCGCCTTCGGCTGGGCCCAGGGCCCGAACCCCGCGGCCGACGACTACGGCTCCACCACCTACCTCGCCCTCGCCGCGGCCACCCTGCTGATCGTCCTCCTGCTGCGCCGCTTCACCCGCGGCTTCGTGAAGCAGATCGCGGTCCTCATCGGCCTGGTCCTCGGCACCCTCCTGGCGATCCCCTTCGGCGCCACCGACTTCACCGCCGTGACCGAGGCGCCCCTCGTGGGCTTCCCGGCCCCGTTCCACTTCGGCGCACCGCAGTTCGCCGCGGCCGCGATCATCTCCATGTGCGTGGTCATGGTCGTCTCGATGACGGAGTCGACCGCCGACATGCTCGCCCTCGGCGAGATCGTCGAGAAGCCCGCCGACGAGAAGACCATCGCCGCCGGTCTGCGCGCCGACACGCTGGGCTCCGCCCTCAGCCCCCTCTTCAACGGCTTCATGTGCAGCGCCTTCGCCCAGAACGTCGGCCTCGTCGCCATGACCCGGATCCGCAGCCGCTTCGTGGTGGCGGCGGGCGGCGGACTACTGGTCCTGATGGGCCTCTGCCCGGTCGCGGCCGCGCTCATCGCGGTCGTCCCCCGGCCCGTGCTGGGCGGCGCCGGCGTCGTCCTCTTCGGGTCGGTCGCCGCCAGCGGCATCCAGACGCTCGTCAAGGCCGGCCTCGACAGGGACAACAACGTCCTGATCGTCGCCGTCTCCCTCGCCGTCGGCATCATCCCCATCACGGCGCCGGAGTTCTACCACGCCTTCCCGGAGACCGCGAAGATCATCCTCGACTCCGGCATCTCCACCGGCTGCGTCGCCGCCGTCCTGCTCAACCTCGTCTTCAACCACCTCGGCGGCGCCCGCGGCCGCGAGGCCGCCGAGGTCACCTCACCTATGGAACCCACCGCCCCCGCGCACTGAAGCACGCGGGTCCCGGGGCGCACCGTCCACCCGTCCGCGTGCGTCGGCGGGGCTCACGGCTCACCGTGGCGCACCGCGCCGGCCCGGGGAGTGGTCTTCACACCCCGGGCCACGCCATGAGGTTGCTGAACAGCTCCGCCTGCTCCACGGCGTCGTCCAGGGCGTGGTGGGTGTGCCGCCGGGACGGCAGCACCTCCTTCGGCATGGTCCGCTTCGCGACCGCCCGCAGCGGCTGCCGGGCCTTCGCCGCGTACAGCAGCACGAACCGCAGCACGGGCACCGGCACCGCCCGCTCCGCCTCCCGCCGGTGATGTGACGGGAGGGGGGAAGGGCAGTCGTCGGCCACCGTGCGCGACGGCCGACGGAGGCACCGGCCGTCCCCCCGTCCCGGACGCCCGTGTCCGGCTCACCGCCGGCCGCCCGGGTCCCGGAGCCGCCTGGCGCACTCCTCCGCCAGCCACGGGTACGCCTGGGCGATGGCCCGGTACACCCGGTGCCGCAGCAGCCGCTCCGCCTCCGCCCGCCCGGTGGCCGTGCCGAGCCCGTCCAGCAGCGCGTCGTACGACCGCAGGGCCTGCCTCAGGTACCCCACCTGCCAGCGCACGAGCCCGCCGACATCCTGCTCCGCCCCTGCGGTCACCTGCCGCCGGTAGAGCACCGCCCGCCGCTCCAGCTCCGCCCGCGGCAGCATCGGCACCCGGATCGGCTCGACGCGCAGCGTCGCCAGGACCGCCTGCCGCCGTCGCTGGGTCATCAGCCGGGGAGCCACCGACGTCCTCGCCCGTTCCACGGCTTCCACCCGGGTCAGCTGGTACAGCAGCACGGGCGCCCGCGACACCTGCCGCACACCCCAGCCCCGCACGTCCGGCCCGCCCAGCAGCTCCCGCACCATCCTGTCGCTCCACCCACGCCGCCGCAGTCCCTCCAGCGACACGTACACCGCACGATCCGTCACCACAGCCCCCTGATCTCGCTACCGAGAGTGACGAATCCAGTGAAGCGCACGCCACTGACAGCCGCCCCGGACGCGGACCCCCGCATGACCGCCGTCCGGCGACTCCCCCGCACCGAAGCTGCGGGTGGACAGGTGGCGCGTGCAGCCGTGGCACGGCGGGGCCCGCCGCTCACCCCGCCGTGCGGACCGGCGAGGCGGCCGGGGCCGCACCGCCGGCGCCGCGGTCCGCGGCCGGTGGCGCACCCACCGGCCGCGGCTATCGTGGTCGGAGGGGCAGACGACCGCCGTGAGCGAGGTGTGTCCATGAGCGGGTCCCCCACACCACCCGGTGCCGCAGGTGTCATGGGCCGCGGCTACGGCCGCCACTCACAGGTCCAGCAGCGCGCCGGCGACCACGGGTTGCCCCTGCTGCGCCGGGCCCTGGCCGCGCTTCCCCTCCCCGTGGGCGGCGAGCCGCTGCGGGTGGCGGACCTGGGCGCGGCGACCGGGGCGAACTCCCTCGACCCGATGCGCGTCGTGGTGGAGTCGGTCCGCCGACGCGCCGGCCGGGACACACCCGTGACGGTCGTGCACACCGACATCCCCGCGAACGACTTCGACGCCATGTTCGCGACCGTCCTCCACACGCCCGGTTCCTACGCGCACGAACCGCAGGTCTTCGCCCTGGCCGAGGCGCGCTCCTTCTACGAGCCGCTGTTCCCGCCCGGAGAACTGCACCTGGCCTGGAGCGCCATCGCCGTGCACTGGCTCTCCGGCGTGCCCCGGCCCGTTCCGGACCACATCTACAGCGCCCAGGCCACGGGAGACGTGCGCCGTGCGCTGGAGGAGCGCTCCCGGGCCGACTGGGAGGCGTTCCTGACCCACCGGGCCCGGGAACTGCGGTCCGGCGGCCAACTCGTCGTGCTCGGCGGCGCGGCCGACGACGACGGGTCGAGCGGGGCGGAGGGACTGATGGCCGCCGCGGACGCCGTACTCGACGGCATGGTGCGGGAGGGACTGGTCACACCCTCCGAGTACACGAGGATGACGATCCCCACCTGGAACAGGACCGCGGCGGAGTTCCTCGCTCCCCTGCGCTCGGGACCGTCGGCCGGGGACTTCCGGGTCGAGGAGCACGAGCTCGTGGCCCTGCCCGACCTCCTCCTCGCAGAACTCAGGGACACGGGCGACGTGCGGGACTTCGCGGGGCAGGTGACCGGGTTCTTCCAGGCCGCCTTCCAGCCGTCGCTGTTCAGTGCCCTCGACCCCGGCCGCGGTCCCCTGGCGGTGCACGCCCTGGGCGAGGCGTTCGCGTCAGGGATGCGCACCCGTGTCGCCGCCGACCCGGGGGCCGTGGAGACCCGTTGGCGCGTCTTCCTCCTGCGCCTCACCCGCCTCTGAGCCTGCCTCCCCTCCGACCCCGGCTCCCGGGCTCCGGCCACCCGGCTGTCCTCACCCGTCCGGTGCGCGGGGCGTGTCCCGGGACGCGGGACGGGCCGCGTAGCCGCCCATGCCGCCCATGACGCCCGCGGCGGCGACCAGCAGGGCGGCGGTCATGCCGGCCCGCAGCAGCAGCGTGCCCGCGACCGCCCCGACGAGGACGGCGGCCAGCCCCGCCGCCCGGTAGCGCTGGCCCGGGGCGCCGGCTCCGCCTCCCAGGGCCGAGTGCCTGATCCACGTGACGAGGGTGCCGGTGACCAGGGTGGTGTTCAGGACGCCGCCGAGCCGCCACATGGTCGCGCTGCGCACCCCCATCGCCAGCGCGGTCAGGGCGAGCACGGCGTAGTGGCGCGGTGTCGGGTCGTCCAGGACGGCCGGCAGGCCGAGCGCGGTCAGCGCGGCGGCCGCGAGCAGGATCGAGGCGGTGCCCGCCGACGTGAGGAGCCACCGCCGGCGCCGTGCCGCCAGGGCCGCGCCCAGCCGGTTGCCGGCGACGGCGCCGGCCATGAACGAGGCGAGCGCCGTCAGCGACCCCAGGGGCGCCGGTGCCCGGCCCCCGGCGAGGGCGAAGCCGAGGAAGAGGATGTTGCCCGTCATGAAGGCCGTGAACACCTGACCGAGGCCGAGGAAGGCCACCGCGTCGACGATCCCGGTGACCGCGGTGACCCCGACCAGCACCTTCGGCAGCGGGTCGGAGCGGTCGGGTACGGACATCGGCACACCCTTCTGTCCCGGACCGCGGCCGGCGGCGCTCGGTGCCCTGCACGCCTGCTTGAGGGGCGCGGGCCCTGCTGTCCATTACAGCTCCGGCCCGGCCGCACGGCATGCCGGTACGGAGCCGCCCCCTGCCGCGGCACTGCGACAGGGGGCGGGGGCTGCGGCGGGGAGCCGGTCGGCCGCTGTGCGGTCAGCCGACCAGCTGCTCGTACGCCGGGAGCGTGAGGAAGTCCTCGTAGTCCTCGTCCAGGGCCACCTTCAGCAGCAGGTCGTGGGCCTCCTGCCACCTGCCGGCCGCGAACGCGTCGTCGCCGAGCTCGGCGCGGATCGCGGCGAGCTCGCGGGCGGCGACTTCGCGGGCCAGGTCCGGCGTGGCCCGTTCGCCGTTGTCGAAGACGACGCCCGCGTTGATCCACTGCCAGATCTGGGAGCGGGAGATCTCCGCCGTGGCCGCGTCCTCCATGAGGTTGAAGATGGCGACCGCGCCGAGGCCGCGCAGCCACGCCTCGATGTAGCGGATCCCGACCTGGACGGCGTTGACCAGGCCGTCGTACGTCGGCTTCGCCGCGAGGGAGTCGATGGCGATCAGGTCGCCCGCGGTCACCGACACGTCCTCGCGCAGGCAGTCCTTCTGGTTCGGCTTGTCGCCCAGGACCGCGTCGAAGGACGCCATCGCGATCGGCACCAGGTCGGGGTGCGCCACCCAGGAGCCGTCGAAGCCGTCGGCGGCCTCGCGGTCCTTGTCGGCCTTGACCTTCTCGAAGGCGACCTTGTTGACCTCGGCGTCCTTGCGGGACGGGATGAACGCGGCCATGCCGCCGACGGCGTGCGCACCGCGCTTGTGGCAGGTGCGGGCGAGGGGTTCGGTGTACGCGCGCATGAACGGCGCCGTCATCGTGACCGCGTTGCGGTCGGGCAGGACGAACTTCGCGCCGCCGTCGCGGAAGTTCTTCACGATGGAGAAGAGGTAGTCCCAGCGGCCCGCGTTCAGCCCCGACGCGTGGTCGCGGAGCTCGTAGAGGATCTCCTCCATCTCGTACGCCGCGGTGATCGTCTCGATGAGGACGGTGGCGCGCACGGTGCCCTGCGGGATGCCGGCGTAGTCCTGGGCGAAGACGAAGACGTCGTTCCAGAGGCGGGCCTCCAGGTGCGACTCCGTCTTCGGGAGGTAGAAGTACGGGCCCTTGCCGAGGTCCAGGAGGCGCTTGGCGTTGTGGAAGAAGTAGAGGCCGAAGTCGACGAGCGCGCCGGGGACGGGGCGGCCGTCGAAGGTCAGGTGGCGTTCCTCCAGGTGCCAGCCGCGGGGGCGCATCACGACGGTGGCCAGCTCGGCGGCGGGCTTGAGGGCGTACGTCTTGCCGCTGCGGTCGTCGGTGAAGTCGATCCGGCGCTCGTACGCGTCGATGAGGTTGAGCTGGCCGAGGACCACGTTCTGCCAGGTGGGGGCGGAGGCGTCCTCGAAGTCGGCGAGCCAGACCTTCGCGCCCGAGTTCAGGGCGTTGATGGTCATCTTGCGGTCGGTGGGGCCGGTGATCTCCACGCGGCGGTCGTCCAGTGCGGGCGGCGCCGGGGCGACCCGCCAGCTGTCGTCCTCACGGATGCCCGCCGTCTCCGGGAGGAAGTCGAGCGTGCAGGTGCGGGCGATCTCGGCGCGGCGCTCGGCGCGGCGTGCCAGCAGTTCGTCACGCCGGGGCGTGAACCGCCGGTGCAGCTCCGCCACGAAGGCCAGGGCGGCGTCGGTGAGGACCTCCTCCTGCCGGGGCAGGGGCTCGGCTTCGACGATGGCCAGCGGAGACGGCGCTGGTGCGGACATGAGCGGTCACTTCCTTCAGCGGGCTTGCGGTGGCGTGCGTGCCTTCGGCCTCCGGACCTACCGGAACGGCACGGAGTGCCGCACGGGCCCGGAACGCGGCGAGGGGCGTCCGGGACGACCGGATGCTTCTGATCAGTGGATAGTAGTTTCCTTATGGTGGAAGTTCAATGGTTTGTTGATGTCGAGATTCTTCGATTCGACACAACGTGGCTCCCCGTGCCGCGCTCCTCGCCCCATGCTCCCGCCCTCACTCCAGCAGCCCCAGGTCCGCTTCCGTGTCGATGTCGTACGGCCGGGCCACGTCGGCGCACGGCACCTGGACGATCTCCTGCTCGTGCGCCCGCAGGTACACGCGCGCCCCCCGGTCCCCGCGTGCGCCCGCCGCCACCTCCGCCCACCGGTCCGACCCGAGCAGCACCGGGTGGCCCCGCTCCCCGGCGTACGAGGCCGCTGCCAGCGAGCCCGGGCCCCGGTACGCCGCCGCCACCCGCGCCATCGCCGCCGCACCGATGCCGGGCTGGTCCACCAGCGCCACCAGCGCCGCGCCTGCGCCGGTGCCCGCCAAGGACTCCAGTCCCGCCCGCAGCGACGAACCCATGCCCTGCTCCCAGTCCGGGTTCTCCACGAGCACGCAACCGTGCAGCGCGGCCTGTTCCTGTACGGTGTCCGCCGCGGCGCCCAGCACCACGTGCACCACCCCGCAGCCCGCCTCCCGCAACGCCGCCACCGCGTGCTCCACCAGCGGTCGGCCGCGGTGTTCCAGCAGCGCCTTCGGGCGGCCGCCCAACCGCCGCCCGCCGCCGGCCGCCAGGAGCAGACCTGCGATCAGCGGGGCTCCCCCCGCTGTGGCCGAGGCGTCGGTCCCCGGCGCGGCGGCCGCGCGGGCGGCGGCGTCCGCGCAGGGCCCCGCCGCGCCGGCGGGCCGGGCACAGGCGCCGGAGCGCGTGCCCGACCCGGAAGGGCCGGGCGTCTCACGTGTGTCCCCCGCGACAGAGGAGACGGACGTCCCGCCGGGCACCTCCGTGCCGGAAGGGGCGGGCGGCTCCTGCGTGTCGCCCCGGACGGAGGGGACGGGCGCCCACCGTGCGTCGTGCGCGCCTGCGGTGGAGCAGCCGGTGGGGGGAGGTACGGCAGAAGTGCCGGGTGTGCCGCCGGGGCCGAGAGCGGCCCCCGGTCCGGGCGTCGTCGCCGTGCCGGCTGTTCGCGGTTGGTTCATGGGAAGTGCATACCGCACACGTACGCGCATGGAGCGCGACCGCCGCCCTTGGATAGGGTGCGGGTCCGGCACCGACGTGCCGTCGGCGTACGCCTCGTACGCGTCAAGTCATCTTCAGGAGACATGGATTGATGAGTGGTGGACCACACCATGGGGGAACCGTCTTCCAGCCGCTGGAGGAGGATGACCCGCGTTCCGTCGCCGGCTACCGGCTGGCCGCCAGGCTCGGTGCCGGCGGCATGGGCAAGGTGTATCTGTCCTACACCCCCGGCGGCCGCCCGGTCGCCATCAAGGTGATCCGGCCGGACTTCGCGCAGGACGCCGAGTTCCGGCGCCGCTTCGCCCGCGAGGTCCAGGCCGCCCAGCGCGTCCAGGGCCTCTACACCGCCCCGGTCATCGACGCGGACACCGACGCCCGCGAGCCGTGGCTCGCCACCGCCTACGTACCGGGCCCGTCGCTCGCCGAGGCCGTCCACAAGCACGGGCCGCTGCCCGTCGACACCGTCCTCCTGCTGGTCGCCGGCATCGCCGAGGCCCTCCAGGTCATCCACGGGGCCGGCATCGTCCACCGCGACCTCAAGCCCGGCAACGTGCTGCTCGCGTCGGACGGGCCCCGCGTCATCGACTTCGGCATCGCCCGCGCCGCTGACGCCACCTCCCTCACCAGCAGCGGCGTCACCATCGGCACGCCGTCCTTCATGGCACCCGAACAGGCCGCGGGCAGCACGGTCACCGCCGCGACGGACGTCTTCGCGCTGGGACAGGTGGCCGTGTTCGCCGCGATGGCGAGCCCCGCGTTCGGCGAGGGTACGTCACACGGCGTGCTGTACCGGATCGTCCACGAGGAACCCCGGCTCGACGGACTGCCCGAGCAGCTGCGGGAACTGGTGACCCGCTGCCTCGCCAAGGCGCCGGAGGACCGGCCCTCGGTCGCCGAGGTGCTGACCCTGTGTCAGGGCGCGAGCGACCTGACCGCCCTCCGGCGGCCCGAGGAGTGGCTGCCCGGCGCCGTCGCCGCGGACATCACCACCCGCGCGGCAGCGCCCGCACCCGCCGCCTCCACGACACCGCCGCCCCCCGCCGGGCTCCCGGCGGGCGCGGCACCCCCCGCCC
>NZ_MKXB01000064.1:0-73957 GCF_001865245.1 Streptomyces sp. CC53
GGGCGGGGACCCGGGTCCGCCCGCGCGGCAGCCCTGCGACACCGTCGCGCCGGTGCGGCGCCCCTCAGGGTGCCGCGCCGCCGTCGGGGGGCACGGGGGGCCCTTCGGCGGGGGGCGCACCGGTCGCGGAGGGCGCAGGGGTGCCGGCGGGGGGCACGGGGGTGCCGGTCGCGAGCCTGCTCTCCAGTTCCTTGCGGAGCGCGGGGGGCAGGTTCCCGGTGCGGGCCCACTCCAGTACCAGTGCGGCGACGCCTCGGAGCTTGGTGTTGGTGCGCATCGACGCCTCGCGCAGGACGTCCCACGCCTCGGCCGGGGAGCAGCTGCCCACGGCCATGAGGACCCCCATGGCCTGGTCGATCACGGCGTGCGACTCGACGGCCTGCTCCAGTTGCGCGATCTCGGACCTGAGGCGTTCGACCAGGAAGTCACCGTCCGCCGGACCGGCTTCGCGGTGTGCGCTGTCCTGCCCTGTCACGCTCGCCTCCGTGCTCGCTGTGGGATGGTCATCAGTGGAGAACACTTTTCGGCTCGTGCCCGCCTTGCGCACCCCCATGCCTCGTCTTCACCACAGTGGCGCGGAACGCGCACCCGCGCACCCCGTCCGCGCCGACCCGGTGGCGCACGGACGCGCACCCGCCGCACCGGGCGGCTGCGGCGGCCCCGGACGCGCCCCGGGCCGGGTGCGGAAGTCGCAGGTGAAGGGCCGCCCGGGCTCCGGCAGATGCCCTGCGGCAGTCGGCGCGGGCCGCGCCGCCGCCGGGGTGGTCACCGTGCCGCCGCTCCGGTGCCGAGGCCGGCGAGGAAGTCGCGCTGGTCGGCGAGGAAGCCCTCCGCGAACAGGGCCCGCGGTGCGAAGAGGGCGGTCAGGGTGAGGCGGAGCGGCGAGTTCTCGACGTCGTACGCGACGAGGCTGTGGGCGGCGCCGGGGTAGCGGGCGACCCGCAGTCCGGGGCCCGGCAGGAGCCTCCGGTAGACGGCCTCCGTCTCGGCGGTGTCGACGTTCAGGTCGCGGCCGGCCAGCACCAGCAGGACGGGCGTGCCGCGCAGGGCCGGCAGCGCGGGGGTCGCGTCGGCGGTGTGGTTCCGGGAGACGAACCGCCAGCGGGCGGCGGTCATGGCGTGGGAGCGGCCCACGGCGCGCACGTACGCGTCGTAGGGCGCGGACCGGTCGAGCAGGTCCCGCACGGTGTCGCGGCGGCGCAGGGCGGCGGCGGTCTCGGCGTCGGAGGCGCCGTCGCGGCGCAACTCGGCGAGGAGGTTGTAGCGGCCCTGGCGGTGCCAGTCGATCGCCGGGGAGACCGCGATGGCGAACCGGATGCCGCGGTCGCGGGCGGCGATCTTCGGCAGGACCCAGCCTGCCTGGCTGGCGCCCCACAGTCCGATGCGGTCGCCGTCGACGTCGGGCCGTCCGCGGGCCCAGGCGATGGCGTCGGCCGCCTCGGCGGCACGGTCGTCCATGGACTGTGCGAGCCAGTCGCCCGGAGCGCCGCCGACACCCGGCTTGTTCCAGGACAGCGACGCGTAGCCGGCGCGGGCCAGGGACTCCCAGATCGGCCGGTAGAAGGTGTCGTGGGTGGCGTCGACCGGGCCGTCCCCGTGGACGAACACGACCAGCGGATGGGGACCTCGGCCGTTCGGGGGCAGGGCGAGGACGCCTTCGAGGGTCCTGCCCCCGTGGCGGATGGTGACCGCCTCCTCGCGCAGGTCGTAGCTGTGCTGCCAGAGCACGAGCCCGACGAGGCCCGTTGCCAGCAGCGCCAGTGCGGTCAGCGTGGCGAGCAGGGCACGCGCCGCCTTCCCGGCGCGTGTCGTCGCGGTGCGGTGCTTCTTCATCGATCCCCCCGAAATGTATCGCTCCTGAAACGATCGTAGTCGAATCGACCGTACTATGTTCGTACCAACAGTGCGAGGAGGGGTCGTGGACACAGCAGCAGCCATCCGGCGGGGCGTACCGCGCGGGCAGGAGGAGAGGGTCGCGGAGCTGTACTGGGAGGCGTTCGGGCGCAAGCTCGGCGCCGCCCTGGGGCCCGCCGAGCGCGGCCGCGCCTTCATCGCCGACCACCTCCACCACGACCGCGCCGCCGTCGCCCTCGCGCCGGGCGGCATGGTGGTCGGCGTCGCCGGGTACCAGCTCGGCGGGCGGGCCCTGACCGGCGGCGGCGTGCGGGACATGCTCTCGCGCTACGGACTCGTGCGCGGGCTGCCCCGGCTCGCGGTACTGGCCCTGCTCGAACGGACCCCCGAGCCGGGTGAGCTGGTCATGGACGGCATCGCCGTCGACCCCGCCCACCGGGGCGGGGGGATCGGCAGCCGCCTGCTCGCGGAGACGGCGGCCGTCGCGGCGGAGCACGGCTGCTCCCGGGTCCGCCTGGACGTCATCGACGTGAACCCGCGCGCCCGCGCCCTGTACGAGCGGCACGGGTTCGTCGCCGTGCACACCGAGCAGACGCCGTACCTCCGGCGCCTGATGGGTTTCGGTGCGGTGACCACCATGCACCTCGCCGTTCCGGCGCGCCCGGACGGGCCGCGGGCCGGCGGCGCGGAGGCAGGCCGATGAGCACGTCGGCGGCCGAGCCGGCCGCGCCCGGGATCGGCACCCGCACCCTGGTGTTCGCCCTGCTCCGCGAGGACGGCACCGTCGACGGCGCCGAGCTGTACGCCGTCGCGGGTGCGCTCGGCATGACGGACCAGCAGGTGAGGCTCTGCGTCAAGCGCCTCGTGGCCGAGGGCCGGTTCACCCAGGAGGGCCGCGGCCGCAGGGCGGTGCTGCGCGCGGCGGCCGATCCGACGGGCGCCGTCGCACCCGACGCGCAGTACGTCCGCCACGCCTACCGGCAGGACCGGGGGCTGGCCCCCTGGGACGGGACCTGGCACCTGTTCGCCTTCGCCGTCCCCGAGACCGAGCGGCAGGCCCGCGACGCCCTGCGCGACGCGCTCCTCCACCTCGGGGCGGCGCCGCTGCAGGGCGGGCTCTACGTGACCGCGAACGCCGTGGGCCCGGTCGTCGAGGCGCACGCCCGGCACCTCGGCGTCCTGTCCTTCCTCACCCGCCTCACCAGCCGGGACCTGCGCGTGGGCGAGGAGGACGACCCGGCCCGGCTGGCCGCCCGGCTGTGGCCGCTCCGGGCGGTCGCGGACCGCCACGAGGCCCTCGCCTCCCTCGCCGCGGACCGGCTCGCCCGGGTGACCGGTCCGGACCGCACCGGCGGCACGGCGCGGCTGACGTACGCCATCGAGCTGGCCGCGGCCTTCACCGACGCCATGCGCCCCGACCCGCTGCTGCCTCCGGAGCTCCTCCCCCAGCCCTGGCCCGGCACCCGTGCCCGCGCGCTGGCCGCCCGCTGCTGGCAGGCCCTCGACGACGGCGACGACGGCACCCGCAGTGGCCTGCGGCTGTTCCGCCTGTACGGCGAGGCCCTCGCCGACGCGCCGGCTTCCGGCACACCCGTCGGCGACCCGGCACCGGGCCGTCCCGGGGCGGGCTGACCCTGCCCGCCCCGGGTCGGTGGGCCGGACAGCCGACCGGCGGGGCGCACGGCACCGCCGGACCGGGCTGTCCCGCACGGCGCGCGGCCTCGTCCGGAGGACCCGCCGGCGCGCCGCGTCGGCGGAGGCGGGCCTACACGGGCGCGGAAGCGGCGGGCCGTCCGTGGCAGCGCGCCCACTTGCGGCCGCCGCCGCACGGGCAGGGCGCGTTGTGAGGCCGGTGGGCGTCGGCGGCCGCGTAGGCGCGCATCAGCAGCGCGGGCGCCCGTCCCTGGTGGAGCAGGCCGGTCATGGCGCGCATCGGGCGGTCGACGTGGTGGAAGAACGCGGTGAACCCTGCGCACAGGTGGTTGAGGCCCGGCTCACCGTCCCCGGTGGTGGCGAAGCGGTCCTTGGGGCAGCCTCCGTGGCAGGCGAACCGGACGTCGCAGTCGAGGCACTGGCGGGGCAGGGTGTCGTACTTGTCCTGCCCGAACCTGCGCTGCTGCGGGGAGTCCACCAGCTCCAGCAGGTGCCGCTCGCGGATGGTGCCGAGGAGGTGCTCGGGTTCCACGAAGTGGTCGCAGGAGTACACGTCGCCGTTGTGCTCCAGGGCGAGGGCGCTGCCGCAGGTCCTGGAGTGCACGCACAGCGAGGGCTGTTCGCCATACCAGTTCGCCAGGGCCACGTCGAACATCTGCACGTGGACGCGGCCGATGTCGTGGCGCACCCAGTCCTCGAAGACGTCGATGAGGAACCGGCCGTACTGCTCCCCGGTCACCGAGCGGTCGGTGACCCGGTCGCCCTGCTGCCGGTACAGGGGCCGCTCCGCGGCGCGGGCGCCCCACCCCGCGTCGGCCAGGGGCAGGTCCTGCGCGGTGGTGCGCTCCACGATGGGGATGAACTGCACGTGTTTCGCGCCGCAGTCGTCGCGGAGGAAGGCGTAGACCTCGCGGCCGTGTCCCGCGTTGGCCGCGTGGAGGGTCGTCAGGGCGTTCCACTGCACGCCGTGCTCGCGCAGGTGGCGCAGGCCGCGCATGACGCGGTCGAAGGTGGGCTTGCCGCCCTTGTCGACCCGGTAGGCGTCGTGGAGGGCGCGGGGGCCGTCGACGGAGAGGCCGACGAGGAAGCCGTTGTCCTTCAGGAACCGGGCCCAGTCGGCGTCCAGGAGGGTGCCGTTGGTCTGGAGGGTGTGGACGATCCGCTGGCCGGGGCGCGCGTACCGCCGTGCGAGCTCCACGGACCGGCGGAAGAAGTCCAGGCCCATCAGCGTCGGCTCCCCGCCCTGCCAGGCCACGGTGACCTCGGGCGCCGGTCCGTGCGCCTCGGTCAACTGGCGGAGGTAGGCGTCGAGCAGGTCGTCCGCCATGCGGAATCTGCTGCCGCCGTAGAGCATCTCCTTGGACAGGAAGAAGCAGTAGGTGCAGTCCAGGTTGCAGATCGCCCCGGTCGGCTTGGCGAGCAGGTGGAAGGGCCGCCGCCGGATGGTCGGGTCGGGCAGGTCGACGGTGCTCATGCCGCCAGGGTGCGGCCGGCGCAGGCCGCGCGCCTCACCCCCGGAGGGTGAGGGCCCCGGCGGGCGTCCCGCCGGGGCCCGGCCAGTGGTACGGGCCCCGGCCCGGGACAGCGGCTGTGGCGCGGCCGCTTCGGGTCTCACACGGCGGGGAGCGGCGCGGCGCCCGGGCGGCGCGGTGGGGCGACGCCCGGTCGGCCCGCCTCCTCACGGTTCGCGGGGCACGACGCACAGGGCCCAGATGACGAAGGCGTACAAGGCGATCAGGACGATCGACCAGACGGGGTAGTACGGGATCGTCAGGAAGTTCGCGATGATCAGCAGGGCGGCGATGCCGACCCCGATGACCCGTGCCCACAGGGCGCGGGAGAACACGCCCAGGCTGACGACGATGGCGACGGCCCCGAGGATCAGCTGGATCCAGCCCCAGCCGGTGAGGTCGAACTGGAAGATGTAGTTCGGTGTCGTGACGTACACCTCGTCCTCGGCGATCGCCATGATGCCGCGGAACAGGTCCAGCAGGCCCGCGATGAACAGCAGGACCCCGGCGAACGTCACCAGTCCGCCGGCGGCGGCCTCGGACGCCGCGGAGCGCCGGTGGTTCGTGGTCGTGTCCATGATGGTTCCTCCCTCGGATGCGTACCGGTTGCGTGCCTCCTCCTTCCGCGCCCCCAGTCTGGGGCGGCGGCCCTGGGCTGGTGATCACCCGTGGCGGGTGAGGCCCGGCGCCCGGTCTGCTGGTGCCCTGAAGAGGCGGTCTGCGGACACCGTCCGCACGCCCACGCAGGAGGACGGAGGGGCCCGATGGACGGCGAGACCTGGGCCGGGTTGGCGGCGGCGGGGGTCACGGCCGCCTACGCGCTGTTCTCGCGGCGCCTCGCGGCGAGTCCGGTGTCGTCCGCGACGGTGTTCGTCGGGTGCGGGGTGCTCCTCGGGCCGGCGGTCCTCGGTGTCGTCGACCTGGGGCAGGAGACCGGGCCGGTCCGCGTGCTGATCGAGGCCGCCCTGGCCCTCGTGCTGTTCACCGACGCCCTGGCCGTACGTCTGCGCGACCTCCGGTCCGGTGGCTTCGTGCCGGCGCGGCTGCTCGGCGTGGGACTACCGCTGACCATCGGAGCGGGCTGGCTCCTGGCGTGGCCCCTGCTGCCCGGGCTGACCCTGTGGGAGCTCGCGCTCGTGGGCGCCGTGCTCGCCCCGACGGACGCGGCCCTCGGGAAGACCGCCATGTCGAGCCGGCAGGTCCCGCCACTGGTCAGACAGGGCCTCAACGTGGAGAGCGGCCTCAACGACGGCATGGTGCTGCCCTTCTTCGTCCTGTTCCTCGCGGGCCTGCCCGGCACCTCGGCCGCCGGGGAGGGGGCGGCCGGGGTGTTCTGGCGCGCGCTCGTGCTGAGCGCGGTGCTGGGCCTCCTGGCCGGCTCGGGCGGGGGCCGTCTGCTGCGGTGGGCGCAGGCGCGGGGGGGGGTGGCGCGGGAGTGGGCGCAGCTCTACGTCCCCGCCGTGGCCGCGGCGGCGTACGGGCTGGGCGTCGCGGTGGACGGCAGCGGATTCATCTCGGCCTGGGTCGCCGGTTTCACGTTCGGTGTCGTCCTGCGCCGGCACGCATCCGCGGGGCCGGGCCGGCGGCGGCCGGAAGGACCGGAGCGCGAGGCCGCCTTCGCCGAGCACCTGGGGGGCCTGCTGGCGTCGCTGAGCCTGCTGCTGTTCGGGGCGGTGCTGCTCGGGCCCACGCTGGAGGGCCTGAGCTGGCGGGTCGTCGGCTACGCGGTGCTCAGCCTCACCGTCGTGCGGATGGTCCCGGTGGCCCTCGCGCTCGCCGGGAGCGGCCTCAGGGCGCCCACCGTGGCGTACGTCGGATGGTTCGGCCCGCGGGGGCTGGCCTCCGTCGTGCTGGGGCTGCTGGTGCTGGAGGACCGGGTCCCCGGCGTGGACCTGCTCGGCAGGGTGGTCGCGGTCACCGTGGGCCTCAGTGTCCTGCTGCACGGGATGTCGGCGGTCGCCCTCGCCGACCGCTACGGCCGCTGGCACCGTCGGACCGCGGCGGCGGGCCGGGAGACCGTCGAGGCGGCGGCCGTTCCCGAGCCGGTGCGGCGGCGGATCACCATCAGGTGACGGGGCCGAACCGTACGCGCGGGGCCGGCCTCTGCGGGGCGCGGGCCCCTCACCCTCCCGGGGTGAAGACGGGCGGCCGCCCCCGGGGCCACCCTGGTCGCATGTCCGGGCACGACCCGCCGGAAGCCAGGAGAAACGCCATGTCCAAGGCCTACAGGGGAAAGATCGCCCTAGACGTCCGCGACTCCCGGCCGGACTGGGAGCCGTTCCTTGCGCCCCGGGCGCCGGAGAACGCCCCGAACGTACTGCTCATCGCCTGGGACGACGTGGGCTACGGGACGATGGACTGCTTCGGTGGGCCGGTACGGACCCCGACGATGTCGCGCATCGCCGACATGGGCGTCCGCTGCTCGAACTTCCACACGACCGCGCTGTGCTCCCCCACCCGGGCGTCGCTCCTGACCGGCCGCAACGCCACGTCGAACGGGATGGCGACGATCGCCGAGTTCAGCTCCGGCTTCCCGGGGATCTCCACCCGCATCCCGTTCGAGAACGGCTTCGTGTCCGAGGTCCTGGCGGAGCGCGGTTACAACACGTACTGCGTCGGGAAGTGGCACCTGACGCCCGGCGAGGAGACCAACATGGCCGCCTTCAAGGGGCGCTGGCCTCTCGGGCGCGGCTTCGAGCGGTTCTACGGCTTCCTCGGCGGCGAATCGAGCTGCTGGTACCCGGACCTGATCCACGACAACCACCCCGTGGACCCGCCGGCCACGCCGGAGGAGGGCTACCACATCGCGAAGGACTTCTCGGACAAGGCCATCCGGTTCATCCGCGACGCGAAGGCCGTCGACCCGGGCAAGCCGTTCTTCATGTACCTCTCCCTCGACGCGGCGCACGCGCCGCACCATGTCTTCGCCGAGTGGGCCGACCGCTACCAGGGCGTCTTCGACGAGGGGTACGAGGCCGTCCGGCCCGGGATCCTGCGCCGACAGAAGGAGCTCGGTCTGCTGCCGGAGGACACGGAACTGTCCGGCATCAACCCGCACGGCGAGCCCGCGGCGACGGGGCAGGGCGGCCGGTCGTGGCCGACGCTCGACACCGTGCGGCCCTGGGACGGGCTCAGCGACGACGAGCGGCGGCTGTTCGTCCGGATGGCGGAGGTCTTCGCCGGCTACGTCTCCTACACCGACGACCAGCTGGGCCGGGTCCTCGACTACCTGGAGTCCGCGGGGGAGCTCGACAACACGATCATCGTGGCGGTGTCCGACAACGGGGCCAGCGGCGAGGGCGGACCGGACGGCACGTTCAACGAGTGGCGGTTCTTCAACGGCGTGCCGACCCCGGCCGAGCTCTCCCTGGAACACCTCGACGAGCTCGGCAGCCCCTCGTCGTACAACCACTACAACACCGGGTGGGCCTGGGCCTTCGACACCCCGTTCCCTTACTGGAAGCGCTGGGCCGGCTACGAGGGCGGCGTGGCCGACATGTGCCTCGTCGCCTGGCCGGCGGGCATCCCGGCGCGGGGCGAGGTGCGCTCCCAGTACCTCCACGCGGTGGACGTCGTCCCCACCCTCTACGACCTGCTGGGCGTGGAACCGCCCGAGACACTCAAGGGCCGTCCGCAGAGCCCGATCGAGGGTGAGAGCTTCGCCGCCGCCCTCACCGACCCGGCGGCGCCCGGGCGGGAGACGCAGTTCTACGCGATGCTGGGCCAGCGGTCCCTGTACCACGAGGGCTGGCTGGCCTGCACCGTCCACCCGCCGCTGAGCGGCTGGGGCGACTTCGCCCACGACACATGGGAGCTGTACGACCTGACGCGCGACCGCGCGCAGTCGACGGACCTGGCCGCGCGGGAACCGGAGCGGCTGGAGACCCTCAAGAGCCTCTGGTACTACTACGCCGGCCTCTACCACGGGCTCCCGCTGGACGACCGCACCGCCCTGGAGCAGACCCTGGCGGACCGTCCGCGGGGGAACCCGGAACGCAGCCGCTACGTGTACTACCCCGACTCCGCGCCGGTGCCCGAGCAGTCCGGCGTGGTCACCGGCGGCCGGTCGTACACCATCGCCGCCGGGGTGGACGTCGACTCGGCCGACGCCGAAGGCGTCCTGTACGCCCACGGCGGCGTGACGGGCGGCCACAGCCTGTACGTCAAGGACCACCGGCTGCACTACGCGTTCAACTGGGTCGGCACCACCCTGCAGGTCGTGGATGCCGACCGCGACCTCCCTGCGGGCAGGCACGTCCTGACGGCCGAGTTCGCGGCGGAAGGCCGCAGCAGCGACCCGGCGATGCCCGGCGCCACGGGCACGCTCACCCTCTACGTGGACGACCAGGAGGTGGGTCACCGCGACATCGTCACCCAGCCCGGTGCCTTCTGCCTCGTCGGGGACGGCATCTGCGTGGGCCGCGACGACGCCTCACCGGTCACCCCCGACTACACGGGGCCGTTCCCGTTCACCGGGGGCACCATCGACAAGGTCGTCGTCGACGTCTCCGGCGACCGGTACGTCGACCACGAGGCGCAGGTGCGCGGCTGGTTCCTCAACGACTGATCGGCAGACGGGGGGTAGGGCAAAGGAGCAACGACATGAATCTGGCCTACGACTACCCGGTCCTCGGGGCGTTCTGGACGGTCATGTGGATCTTCCTGTGGGTGCTGTGGATCGTCCTCCTCTTCCGCATCATCGCGGACGTCTTCCGCGACGACACCCTCGGCGGACTCGCCAAGACGGGGTGGCTGATCTTCGTGATCGTGCTGCCGTTCCTCGGCGTCTTCGTCTACGTGATCGCACGCGGCAAGGGCATGGGCCGCAGGGAGGCCGAACACGCGCAGGCGCAACGGCAGGCGCTCGACGACTACATCCGCGAGACCGCCGGTGCCGGGGCGGGCTCCGGGAACCACGCCGAGCAGCTGGCCCGGCTCTCCGAACTGCGCTCGCGGGGCGAGATCACCGAGGAGGAGTTCCGGCGGGCCAAGGAGAAGGTCCTGCACTGACCCGGCCGCCGCCGGGCAGGACGCAGCGGTGCGTGCCGCGCCACGGCGCGGCACGCACCCGTGTCCTTGGCGGGGAAACGCCGCCCTGCGTGGTTTCTTGGGCCCATGCCCAGCGGAGTACGCGCACGTGTCCTGCCCGCCTCCCAGCGCCGTTCGCTGGACGACCTCGCACAGGACCTGGACCTGTCGCACGGGGACACCGTGTCCAAGCGGTCGGCGTTCTGGACGATGCTGACGCTGTCGTCGGTCATCGCGGCGGGCGGGGTCCTCACCGACTCGACCGCGACGGTGATCGGAGCCATGATCATCGCCCCGCTGTCGACCCCGATCATGGGCATCGCGCTCGGCTCGGTCCAGCGCCGCCGCACGGGCTCGGCCAAGGTCGTCCTGCTCGCCTGCGCGCTCGTGATCGCGATCGGCGCCGTGTTCTCGACGGTGCTGCCCGGCAGCTACGAACTGCTCTCCAACAGCCAGATCGCGTCCCGCACCTCACCCGGCATCATGGACCTGGTCGCTGCTCTGGCCACGGGCTTCGCGGGCGCGGTGGCACTCGCCCGGCGCGATGTCGCCGCCGTGCTGCCCGGGGTCGCGATCGCCATCTCGCTCGTCCCGCCCCTGGTGGTCGCCGGGGTCTGCCTGGGGCGCCTCGCCGGGTGGCTGGCGCTGGGCGCCCTGGTGCTGTTCGTGTCCAACCTGTTCGCCCTGGTCTTCGGCGGCATGGTCGTCTTCGCCGCGCTCCGCCACGGCGGCCCGGCGGGACGGGAGCCGGGGCGGCCCGCCCGCCGGACGTACGCCGCCATGACCTTCCTGTTCGCCGTCGTGGTCGTGCCGCTGTCCGCGAACACCGCCCTGACGCTGCTGCTGGACACGTGGACCGGCCGGGCCAAGGCGGCGGCGGAGGATTGGCTGGCGGACCAGCCGGACGCGTCCGTCACGAGCGTCGACGCGAAGTCCCGCACGATGTACATCCAGGTCCGCCTGCCCGGCGACCTGCCGCCCGTGCAGGGGCTGCTGGACCGGCTCGACGGGCAGCTCCCGGACGGCGTGCCCGTCGTGGTGGACGCCTCGCGGGGCCGGAGCATCGACGCGGGCCGAGTCGGGCAGTGAGCCCGCGGGGCGCCGGGGAGCCCACCAGCGCGGGCCTCATCCGGCGGCGGGCCGCGGCCCCGCCGCCCGCGGGGGCTCGTCGTCGTCCAGGAACTCGCGGACGCCGAAGGCGGCCAGGGTGATCACCGCCGTCCACACCACCACGGCGGTCGTCGGGTAGCTCCAGGTGAACAGGACGACCGCCGCTGCCACGAGGACGGCCACCCCGATCCAGCGCTTGTAGCGGTGCACGAACCGCCCGACGGGCCCCGAGCGCCATCCGGCGGACTTCGCCACGTCCCGCAGCGCGCCGACGCTCCTGCGGCCGCCGGAGCGGGTCAGCACGGCGGCCCGCGACGGCCCCGCCAGGAACGCCCCCACGGCGGTGAACACGGCGACCGCGCCCAGCGCACGGGCAGCCGCACGCAGGAACCGGACCAGGGTGTCGTACACCTCCCCCGCCGCCGCCTGGGAGACGTCGGGCGGCAGCCGGTCGAGGTAGACGTCCCGCGTGACGGTCAGGGCGATACCGAGGATCACCATGGCCACGAACACGGCCACCCCGGTCCCGATCAGCGCGTGGCGGCGGTCGAACGCCACGTACACCCCGGCGGCCGCGACGAGCAGCGCGATGAGGGGCAGCCAGCCGCCGAGGATCTCCAGCACCCGGACGTAGGTGCGGACCTCGCCGATGTCCTTCGAAGCGAACACCACGAAGTCGGTCTGCACGGCGGGAATCCGCGCGGCGGGCGCGAAGCCGGCGTCGACCAGCCGTTCCTTGACCAGGGCGACGATCGGACCCACGTCGACGGCGACCTCGTCGCCCTCCAGCTTGACGACGCCGTCGGCCTCGCCCGTCAGCGCCCGGTCCAGCAGCGTGTGCGCCCGCCGGTTGGCGTCGACCCACACCGTCTCGAACGCCTCACTGCCGACGACCCGCTCCACGGTGTCCCTGACCAGCTGCCGGAGCCCGTTCTCGATGGGCTCGTCCAGCGTGCCCAACAGCTCCGCCAGGCGCGGGGGGACGCCCTGCTGGGCGGCCGCGTCCGTGAGCTGCTGCACGAGCGCCTCGACGTCCACCCGGTCCAGGACGACGTCGGTGACGCGGTCGGCGACGGCCGCCTGCACGTCGGGATCGCTCGCCAGCGGCGCGACGGTGGCGACGTAGCGGTCGGTGTCCTGCACGATGCTGTCGGCCCACACCGCGACGACGGCGAGCATCGACAGCAGTGCGGCGAGCAGCACGAGCACGGTCGAGCCGACGGAGCGCAGCACGTGGCGCCGCGGGGGGCGGGACTCCAGGGCGTTCAGCCGCCGCCTCAGCTCGTCCAGTTCGCTGCCCGCCCCCGGTGGGGGCGCCGGGCCGTCGACGTCGCTCATGGCCCCTAGCAGACGCGGACGGCGGGGCGCCCGCCAGCGGTGGGCCCTGTTCGGGTGACGGCACCGAAGGTGCGGGGGCGGCGGGCCGGTGGTGGACTGGGGGTGCGGGAGCAGCCGGCCGTTCCGGTGCGGAGGCGCGCCCCCGCACCCGATCCGAGAAGGGGACGCCGTGAACACAGAGAACGAGCCGACGGGTCCGATCGACTACCTGGTCGTCGAGTTCCCCGGCAACCGGATGACGGGGGAGGGCTTCCCCCTGCTGGTGGACCTCGTGGACCGCGGTCTGATCCGGATCCTGGACCTGGTCTTCATCCGGAAGGAGGAGGACGGCTCGGTGACGGGGATGGAGATCGCCGACCTCACCGGGGACGGCCGCCTCGACCTGGCCGTCTTCGACGGCGCGTCCTCGGGCCTCCTGGGCCAGGACGACCTCGATGAGGCCGCCGTCGCGGTGCAGCCCGGCAGTTCCGCCGGGATCCTGGTCTACGAGAACCTGTGGGCCGCCCCGTTCGCCGCCGCCCTGCACCGTGGCGGCGCACAGCTCGTCGCCTCCGGCCGCATCCCGGCGACCGCCCTGGTCGCCGCCCTGGACGCGGTCGAGGAAGCCGACTGAGCCGCTGCCCGCAGCCCCTGACACATAGGAAGGACACAGCCATGCCGGGTCTGATCCGCGGGGTCGCCCGCACCGCCGTCGTCGCGGGAACGGCGACCGCCGTGTCGAACCGGGTGACACGGCGCCAGCAGGGCCGCTGGGCCTCCCAGCCGGGATACGCCGAGGCCCCGCCGCCGCCCGCGGCACCGTCCCCGCCCCAGGCTCCGCCGAGCACGGCCGCCGGGGCGTCCTCCGGCACAGCGGACACGATCGAGCAGCTCAGGCAGCTCGGGGAACTGAAGGCGCAGGGGGTGCTCACCGAGGCGGAGTTCGAGGACCAGAAGCGCAAGCTGCTGGGTTCCTGACACCCATGCGACCGTGACCGCCGGGAAGCCGACGGGCACGGTCGACTGCCCTGCTGGCCTGCCCGCCGCGAGCGGGGCGGTGGCGCGGCCCACCGTGGTGGGGGCCTCCGAGAACACCGGCTGCCGGGACCCCCTGGGGGAAGCGACGAGGCACACAGCCGCGGACCCCGGCTCTCCGCCGGCGGGCGGGCGCGGCAGGTCGGACCGGCGGTGCGACGCCGACGGGCCGGCCCGCGCGCACCGGGGTGCGGCGCTGACGTGCCGGCACGCTGACGTCTCGGCACGCGCCGCGTCGGGCGGGGCGGTGAAGCGGCCCCGCCCGGCCTGCCGGCCGACCGGGGGCACTCCGGCGCGACGGCCCGGCACGGCACGCACAGCGGAAGGGGACCTGGGATGGCCGACCCGGCAGCCGCCGGCACCACGGGGGATCCCTCCCGAGGCCCCGGCTGGCCGCGCGGCAACCGGCGCGCCGCGCTGGTCATGCTCGCGCGCGCCCTCCTGGTGGCGGTGTGCGTCGTCCTGGCGTACTACCTCCTGCCGATGGACAGACCAGGCACGCTCCGCACGGTGACGGTGCTCGTGGGCGGGGTGCTCGCGGTGCTGCTGGTCTTCGCCTGGGAGGTGCGGACCATCATCCGCTCGCCCTACCCGCGGCTGCGGGCCGTGGAAGCGCTCATCACCACGCTGGTGCTGTTCCTGGTGGTCTTCGCGAGCGTCTACTACCTGCTGGAACGTGCCTCCCCCGGCTCCTTCAGCGAACCGCTGACCAGGACGGACGCCCTGTACTTCGCCCTCACCACGTTCGCCACGGTGGGTTTCGGGGACATCGTGGCGGTGACCCAGGCGGGACGGGTGGTGGCGATGCTGCAGATGGCCGGGGGGCTGCTGCTCGCGGGCGTCGCGGCCCGCATCCTGACGGAGGCGATCCGGACGGGTCTCGGTCAGCGGCGCGACCGCGGGGCCGGCGGGCCCGACGCGACCGGGCCGGACGACCGCTCCTGACCGGGGGCAGCGGATCCGTTCACGGCCGGCCGGGGCGGCCGGGGGCCGCCGGGCCGCAGCGGGCGGGGACGCCCGCATCGGCACTCCCGTGGCCCGCCGCGCCGCATCTGCGCGGCACCCGTCGCGCAGCCTCGCCGTGCCGCGGCGGGACGGCCCGCGCCGCATGTCCGCCGCGTCTGTCGTGCCGCACCCCGGGCCGGGCTCCGTCGGGCCGCAGCAGGCCGGGCAGGCCCGAGCCCCGCTGCGCCGCACAGCGCCCGACTGACCGGGCCCCTCCCGCCGCACCGCAGCGGCCCGCGTCGGGCCGCACGCCCCCGCCCTGCCGTGCGCGCCCCGCACGCCGGCCCTGCCCTGGCGGGCCGCCCCGTCGGATGCGACGCGGCGGAAGGTGCCGGGCCGGTCAGAGCGGCGGTCCCGCCAGATGGACGCCCGGGCGGTGGCGGGCGCGCACCGCCAGGGCGGCGACGTCGTCCTCGGCGTGGACCGCGTCGAGGCGGTCCAGCACGTCGTCCACCACTTCCTGGACCGTCCCGCCGGCGGGCAGGCGCAGTCCGGCGAGCCGGGCGAGCGAGTCGTCGATGTCCTCGCCGCGGCGCTCCACGAGACCGTCGGTGAACATGAGGAGGGTCTCGCCGGGCGCCAGCCGGCGCGTGGACATCTCGTATCCCCCGAGGCCGGTGCCGAGGGGCGGGCCGACCGGCACGGACACCAGCTCACCGGTGCCGTCCGGGGCGAACGCCACGGGTGGCAGGTGCCCGGCGCCGGCGAAGGCCACGGCGCCCCGGGCCGGGTCGACTCGTGCCAGCAGGCACGTCGCGGGCCGTCGGGTGCCGTCGTCCGTGACGGCGGAGTCCAGTTGCCGCAGGATCCTGTGCGGCGGCAGGTCGGTCGAGGCGATGTAGCGGAGCATCGAGCGGTACAGGTTCATGTCCACCGCCGCGTCGATGCCGTGCCCCATGACGTCGCCGATGACGAGCAGGGTCCGCCCGTAGTGGAGCCGTACGGTCTCGAACCAGTCCCCGCCGACCAGGGCCCCGCCCCCCGCGGGGAGGTAGCGCGTCGCCAGGTCCAGGTTGGGGTGCGGCCGGCCCGGCTCGGCGAGCAGGGCGCGCTGGAGGTGCATCGCCGTGTCCCGCACCCGGGCGTGGGCGCGGGCGTGCCCGACGTGGGCGGCGGCGAGGCGGGCCGCGAAGCGCGCCACCGCCACGTCGTCCGCTGCGAAGGGGCGCCGCTCCCGCAGGGCGAGGGCGCTGCCGTAACGGCCGCGCGGACCGGTCAGCGGGACGAGCAGCGCGTAAGGCGGACCGCCCGGCAGCAGAACCGGCTGCCCGTCGTCAGGCACCCGCGGGGTCAGGTCGGTGGCCGGTGGGCGGTGTCCGAGGAGACGGCCGGGACCGGCTGACACGCGCAGGGCGGCCGGGCCCGCCGGGCCGGTGCCGGGGGTGTCGGCCGCGAGCTCGACGAGCACGGCGTCGCAGACGTGCCGGTGCAGGAAACCGGCAAGCTCCTCGCACGTGGTGCGCTCGTCCAGCGCCGTGCCGACCGTGCCGACCGCCTGCTCCAGCAGTACCGGAAGCGTCGCGTCCGGCTCGTCCGCCGGCCTTCCCTGCCCGCCACCGCCGCTCCGACTCACCCGTCGCCTTCCTCACCGTCGCCCCCGCGATCAGGGGGCGCTCCCGCTCCATCATCGGGCGAGTCGCGTCCGGGGGCTCCTCGGCGCTCGCGACCGCCGGGGCCGCGGAACGCTCGGGGTGCCGCCGGGGGCCGAGGCTCCGGGCGCTGCGCGGCATCGTCCGGCATCCCTGGCCGCCGGCGGGCCGGTGTGCCCAGAATGGTTCAGGAGCAACTGCTCCCCGGCCGCGTTCCAGGACGGTGTGCGCGATGAACAGTCCGGTGATCGTGGGGGTGGACGGTTCGCGGTCCGGTCTGGACGCGGTGGACCTGGCGGCGTACGAGGCGTCCCTGCGGTCCGTCCCGCTGCGGATCGTGCACGCCTTCGGCCGCTCCCCCGCCCACCCGTACGCCGGTGCGGCGCCGTGGCACACGGCGCACCAGGGTCTGGGGCCCATGGTGCACGGGGTGCTGGCCCGCGCCGAGGAGCGGGCGCGCGCGGCGGCGCCCGGCATCGAGGTCGGCCGGTCGGTGGTGGCCGGCGACGCGCGGGAGGTCCTGCGGATCGAGTCGCGCAGCGCGGTGCTCGCGGTGGTGGGCGGCGGGGGCCGTCGCTCCGGTCTGGCCGGGCTGGTGTCGGAGTCCACGGCGGTGCACCTGGCGGCCCACGGGCACTGCCCGCTGCTGTCGGTGCGCGGACGCCGGGACCGTACGGGACCGGTGCTGCTGGCCGTGGACGGCTCCCCGGCGGGGGGCGCGGCGGTGGAGTTCGCGTTCGCCGAGGCCGCGATGCGCGGGGCGCCACTGCTCGCCCTGCACGTGTGGAACACCTGGAGCGAGCGTGCCTACCGCCACGCCGGCGACCCGCTGTCCGCGGCGGTCGCGGACGTCGACCGGCTGCGCACGGCCGAGCAGGAGCTGCTGCGCGCGGCGGTCGCCCCCTGGCAGCGGGCGTTCCCCGACGTCGTCGTGGAACTCCGTCTGCTGCGCTCGCGCATCCGGCCCGCCCTGACCGCCGCCGGCCGCGACGCGCAGCTCATCGTGGCCGGTGCGCGGGGGCGGGGCGGCGTGAGCGGACGGCTGCTCGGGTCGGTCAGCCAGGGCCTGCTGCGCCACGCCCGGTGCCCGGTCGCCGTCGTGCGCGGTGAGGACGGGGCTCCGGAGCGGCGCTGATCCTCCCGACGGGAGTGGCGGGGACCAGGGCCCGCCGGTGGCTCGGGGACAGTTCCGTACCGCGTACCGCCAGCTTCGGGCGTTCTCGATCAGTAGGGGGCAGTCGGCCCCGGGAAGCGGTGCGGTGCGCTGGGATGGCCGACATCCCTTTCGGCGGCGGCTCTGAGGCGACGACATGAACGGCAGTGACAGCACGTCGGGTACGCGACCGGTGCCCGTACCGACGGCGCGGCCTCGCCCGCACGGCGAGCCGTCCCGGCGCCCTGGCGTCCGGGACGCCGCGGGCGAGTGGTTCCGCGGTCTGCTGGAGGCGGCGCCCGACGCGATGGTCATCGTGGACGACGGCGGGGTCATCCGGCTCGTCAACGCCCAGACGGAAGCGCTGTTCGGCTACGGCCGGGAGGAACTGCTGGGCCGGCCGGTGGAGCTGCTGGTGCCGGAGCGCTTCCGCACGCAGCACCGGGCGCACCGCGCGGGGTACGCGGCGAACGGGCAGGTGCGGCCGATGGGTGCGGGTCTGCAGCTGTACGGGCGGCGCAAGGACGGCACGGAGTTCCCGGTCGAGATCAGCCTCAGCCCGCTGGAGACGGACGAGGGCCTGGTGGTCTCCGCGGCGGTCCGCGACGTCAGCGACCGGAAGGCGGCGGAGCGGCGCATCCACGAACTGGCCGGGCTGGTCGAGTCCTCGCAGGACGCCATCCTCGCCAACACCCTGACCGGTCGCATCACCTACTGGAACGCCGCGGCGCAGCGCATGTACGGCTACACCGCGGACGAGGTGATCGGGCGGCATGTGTCGATGCTGGCCCTGCCGGAGAGCCGGGCGGAGATCGCGACGCTGCTGGACCGGCTGCGGAAGGGCGAGAAGGTCGAGCACTTCGAGGCGATGCGGGTCACCCGGGGCGGCGGGCTCCTCGACGTGGACGTCACGCTCTGGCCGACGCGCGCCCCGGACGGCGCCGTCATCGGGGTGTGCGCCATCGCCCGTGACGTCAGCGACCGCAAGCAGGTGGAGAAGGAGCTGACGGCGCTGTACGAGCAGCAGCGCCATGTGGCGCTGACGCTGCAGCGCAGCCTGATGGGCACCCCGCCGGACGTGCCGGACCTGGCCACCGCGAGCCGCTACCGCCCGGCCACGCAGGGCGCGGGCGTGGGCGGTGACTGGTTCGACCTGATCCCGCTGGGCGCGGGGCGGGTCGGGGTGCTGATCGGCGACGTGATGGGCCGCGGCCTGGAGGCCGCGGCGGCGATGGGACAGCTGCGGTCCGCGGCGCACGCCCTCGCCAAGACGGGCATGCAGCCCCGGCAGCTCCTTCAGGCCCTGGACGGCTGCGTCGCGGACCTGGGCGTGCCCGACCAGCTGGTCACCTGCAGCTACCTGGTCATCGCCGCCCGGACGGGGGAGGTGACGCTGTGCTCGGCCGGGCACCTGCCGACGCTCCTGGCGGTCCCCGAGGAGGGCGCCAGGGTGCTGCCCGCCCCGGTGAACGCGCCGCTGGGCGTGGGCGGTGTCCTCTACGAGCAGTCCTCCGCGGTCGTGCCGCCGGGGGCGACGCTGGTGCACTACACCGACGGTCTGATCGAGACGCCGGGCTGCGACATCGAGGACCGGCTGGGGTTCCTCCTGAAGGCCCTCGACGGGCTGTTCGCCCGTGACGTGCCCGGTCTGGAGGCCGCCGCCGACCATGTGCTGGCCACGCTGCTGCCGGGCAGCGACGGCCACAACGACGACGTGACGCTGGTGCTGACCCGGCTGCCTCCCGCGCCCCCCGCGGCGGCGGCCGTCACCCTGCCCGCGGTCCCCTCCTCCGTGCGCGAGGGCCGGGAGTTCCTGAGGAGGGCGCTGCGCACCTGGAACTGCGCGGCCGTGTCGGACGACGCGCTGCTCCTGCTGTCCGAGGTCCTGACGAACGCCGTGCGGCACGGCGAAGGGCCGGTGTCCCTGCACCTGTGCCGCACCGACACCGAGCTGACCGTGGAGGTGGCCGACCGGAGCCCGCACCTGCCCGACCCCCGGCGGGCGCCCGAGCACGCGGAGTCGGGGCGCGGCCTGTTCCTGGTGCGGGCCCTGGCGGTCGACTGGGGGATACGGCCGGCGGACGGCGGCAAGACCGTGTGGTTCACGCTCGGCCTGTGACCCACCGCCCCCCGGTGGCACCGGGGGGTACGCCTCCTGGGGCGGTGCGGCGGCGCAGGTGACGACCCGGAACAGAGGCGGGCGCGCGGCCTGACCGGGCGGGGCGCAAGGGCGGACGCGGGCGCGCGGCCCGGCCGGGCGGCGCAGCGCGTCCGGGCCCGGTTCAGGGGCGTGGCGGGCGGCGGACCAGGGCGGCGCACTGGTCCGCTATCACGTCGAGCAGTTCCTCGGCACGCTCGGGGTCGCCCAGGACCAGGTGGTTCAGGGTGAGTCCGTCCGTGACCACGGCCAGGTACCGCGCGAGGGTCGCCGCCGGGACGAGCAGTTCCAGGCCGGCGGAGTCGCGCAGCCTCTCCACGAGCTGCACGTGGGCGGCGGCGTAGCGCTCGTACTGGCGGCGGGCGAGGTGCTCGAAGCCGGGGCGGCGCAGCGCGTACTGGGTGAGTTCGTACGTGAGCATGTGCTCGCCGGGATGGGTGACGACGTGGTCCCAGTAGGCCCGCAGTCCGGCGCGGACCGTGTCCCGCACGGTGCCCTCCAGCGCCACCGAGGGGTCCACCCCGGCGACGGAGTGCTCCGTGATCGTCTCGACGACGGACTCGAACAGGTCCTGCTTCGACGCGAAGCAGTAGTGGAAGACGCTCAGCGACACACCGGCCTCGGCGGCGATCGAGCGGGTGGTGGCCCGGGCGACGCCGTCCCGGGTCATCACCCGTATCGCGGCCTCCACCAGCTGCCGGCGCCGCTCGGCCGCAGGCATCCGTGCCATTCCCCGCCCCTCCCCGTTCCCGGTACGGCTCCGGCGCCCGCGGCTCCGCGCCGGCCGTTCACGCGCCGGCGCCGAGCGGGGGCGTCCTCGGCGGGCCGGCGGTACGGTGCGGCGCTCGCCCTGCCGCCCCGTACCGCCCGGCGCACCGCGGGCGCCCCGGCCGGATCAGCTCCGGTAGACGCCCATCTCGTGGACCGAGTAGCCCCAGCCCGTGCCGCGGCGCAGGCCGTGCAGCCGGACGAAGCGGGCCGCGGTGGCGTCGAACCGGGCCGTGTCGAGTCCTCCGTCGCCTTCCGCGGTCGACCACACGGTGCGCCACCGCGACCCGTCGGTGGACACCTCGATGCGGTACTCGCGGCCGTAGGCACGCTCCCAGTCGACGACGACCCGGCCGACGCTGCGGACGGCCCCCAGGTCGACGCGGAGCCACTGGTCGTCGCTCCACTCACTGGCCCAGCGGGTCGCCCTGTCCCCGTCGAAGGCCCGGCCGGGCCGGTGGTCCGCGAACGGGTTCCACCACTGGGTGGAGCTCGCGGCGGCCGGGGCGCCCGCGGCCAGGTCGGTGCCGGCACGGTGCCGTTCGGTGGCCCGCCACGTGCCGAGGTAGGACTCGGCGCCGCGCAGCAGGTCGTCCACCACGTCCTGCGCCCCGCCGCCGCTGAGGCGGATCTGCTCGATCCAGTCGGGCAGCAGGCCGTTGTGGGCGAGTCCGTCGGTGTTGAGGTCCCAGGTGCGCTCGCCGGTGACCTGGCGGTCGAGGACGGAGCCGCCGTCGGCGCTGGTGAACGGGTAGCGCACGGAGTTCGCGGCGCCCTCGCCCACCGGACCGGGCCAGCCGCCCACGCCGTTCATGTCGCTGCCGTAGCCGTAACCCGCCCCGTAGGTGTCGCGCAGCGCGGCGGTGCGCCGCGCCTCCTCCACGAACCCTTCGGCGGCGTTGGCGTACTGGGCGACGAAGCCTCCGAGCCGGTAGAGGCGCTCGGTCCAGTCGAGGTCCATCCAGCTGTGGCTGGAGATGACCCCCGGGTACGACTCCGACTCCAGGATGTCGAAGGCCCGCCCGGCGGCCTTCACGCTCATGTGGTCGATCTCCAGCATCATGTTGCGCTGCATCATGCCGCGCAGGGCGTACTCGCCGAGGCGGGTGAGGCCGCGCGTGTTGCAGCGGGCCTCCTCGGCGTAGGACGGCATCGACACCCCGTCGGGCAGCAGGGACGCGGCGTCGGCCGAGGCCGTCAGCCCGATGGGGTTGTCGGTCTGCGGCCCGGTGCACCGCTCCGTCTTCCAGAACGTGCCGGTGGAGAGGAACTGCCCGGCGTTGACGGCGGTGCCGATGGTGCCCGAGTCGAAGCGGACGCCGCACAGCGCGTTGTCGAACTTGTGGCAGAGGAACATGCTGCGCACACCGAGCGCGTACAGCTCGTCGAGACCCCGGTCGATGTCCTCCTCGTCGCACTGGGCGATGTCGAGGATCTGCTTGCAGCCGAACGGTTCGGACGTCTCGACGCCGAGCACCACGGCGAGCCGGCCCTGCCGGACGACGTCGCGTGCCTGCTCCGCGTCGGTGACGACACGGAACCAGCCCTTGCCCGGGCCGCCGTACATGCGGTCGATGTGGTCCTGGAGCTCGTACGTCTTGCGTGCCTGCATCCGGATGGAGTCCATCTCGTCGCAGCCGCGGTCCTTGTACGGGTAGAGCGAGCACAAGAGGCCGTTGGTGACGAGGTCGTTGACGAGGACGCGCTGGCCGCCGCGCCAGGCCCGCTCGACCCACGCGTAGTAGTTCTGCTGGTGGCTCAGCGAGTCGTGGGCCGGCCAGTCCCGGAAGGTGGGCCAGCCGACCGGGTCGTGGTGCCCGTCGGCCCCGCCGGTGACGTTCTCGAACAGTGCGCGGGCACCGTCGGGATAGTGCTCCGGGCAGTCCTTCAGGGCGTCGGCGACGCCCTTCTCCGAGAAGGTGGAGCCGCAGATGAGGCGGCCGCCGAAGCCCTGGTCGGACATCAGGTGGTTGTGGGCGTCGACGAACCCGCGCACCCGCCCGTCCGCGTCGGCTCCGCCGAAGGGCTCACCCGTCACGTTGACGCCCGAGTCGGGCTGAGGGCGCGCGGCCGGGTTCCACCACTCCTCGGCGGCCGCGGCGGAGGAGCCGGTCCCCGCGGCGAGGAGGGTGGCGGCCAGGGCGAGGACGAGGGCCAGGACAGTGGCCCGTACGGGTCTTCGCGGTGCGTTTCCGGTCATGGTCACACCTCCGGGGCGTGGGGGGGACGTGCCGGCCCGCAGGCCCGCCCCGCCGCCGACGGGCTGGTCACGGCGGCGGGCGGAGCAACTCCCCGTCAGGGGTGGCGAGTTCACCAGAGGATCGCGACCGGCGGCAGGAGAGTCAAGAGTCCGGGACGCATGACCTGCTCGCCCCCCCCACGGCGGCGACCGCCCGCACGGGACCGTCGCACGTGCCGGTGCGGCCCGACCGCGTGTCCGTGCGACTCGGTGCCGCCCGCCCCTCCCCCGGCGCTCCCCCGCGCCCTACGCTCGTCGTGCCGGGCGTGCGGCTCTTGGCGCCGGACGCTTCTCGTGCCGCGGGCGCGCCGGAGCGCCCGCCGTCGCGACCCTGGCGCGCCACGGCGCGGACGGCCGCGACTGCCCCTCCCCTGAGGCGTCGTGCGACTGGTGGGAGGCCCTTCCGCCGGAGAGCGCACAGCGAGGCGGCGGAGCCGGGCCCGGGCGGTCCGCCGCACACCGGGGACCACTGCCGTCGACCTGGCGCGCCGCCGCACCGCGGCAGTCTCCGCGGCCGTCGGGCGCCTCCGCACCGCCGGGCGGGCCCGTGTGCACCGTGTGACTCCGCCCCTCCCCGCAGCGGCCGACGCCTCCCCACCGGGGTTGCGGCCCGGCGGCGCATCGTCGCACCGCGGTCCCTGCCGGCCTCCCGCCACGACCGGATAGGCGGTGTCCGGTCCGAGGGCGGTGCCGTGCGAGTGGCACGCGCTCGACGCCCCTCGCACCCCGTGCAACGGCGACGACCTTGCGGAGCTTGCTGCAAGATCTTGCCGGGCCGGGGTGGCGGCTGCTTGACTCGGCCGCCGGCGGCCGTGGCCGTCAGCGGCCCGCATCCGAGAGGAACAGCCATGAGCAGCGAGTACGACGCCCTCGTCCTGGGGGGCTCGGGCGTCGACACCATCGTCCATGTGCCGGAACTGCCGCTCCCGTACGCCGACAGCTACACGATCCGTCCCGGCATCGAGACCCGCGCGGGCCAGACCGGGGACCTCGTGGCGCTGGGGCTCAGCTCCCTCGGGCTGTGCACCCCCCACATCGACATGGCCGGCGACGACCATCCGGGGGACCTCGTCCGCGCCTTCCACCGCGACCGCGGCATCGACTTCACCGGGGTGCCGCAGCGCGCAGGCACCAAACGCGCCGTCAACCTCGTGGGCCCCGACGGCCGCCGCCTCTCCCTCTACGACGGCACCCGCTCACGGGAGTCCGACCGGCTCCCCGAAGACGTGGTGCGCGCCCTCGCCGCGGTCAGCCGCCACGCGCACGTCTCGATCACCCAGCCGTGCGCGTACGTCCTGCCGCTGCTGCACGAAGCGGGCCTGACCGTCTCCACGGACCTGCACGACTGGGACGGCGAGAATCCGTACCACGAGCCCTTCGCCTTCGGCGCCGACCTCGTCTTCGTCTCCACCAGCGCCCTGGCGGACCCCGAGCGGACCATGCGGCGCATCCTGGAGCGCGGCCGGGCCGGGACGGTCGTCGCCACCGCCGGAGCCGAGGGCTCCTGCCTCCTCGCCTCCGGCGGCCCGCTCGTCCACGTCCCGGCCGTCGCGCCGCGCCGCGCCGTCGTGGACTCCAACGGCGCGGGCGACGCCTACGCCGCCGGGTTCCTCTTCGGCCACCTGTCCGGCGAGGAACCCGCACGGTGCGCGCTGTACGGTGCCGTGGCGGGCGCGTACGCCTGCACCGTGCCCGCGACCGGCAGCGACGCCATCGACCGTGCGGCCCTGCTCGGCCAGGCCGCCGCGATCGCCGGCGTCGCCGAGCCCGTCGAGGCGGGCCCCTGACCGGCTGCCCGACGGACCGGGCACGGAGCCCCATCGCGCACCGTCGCCGGGAGAGCGGGCGACGGCCCGGCGGGGCCCTTCGGCCGCACGGCCCGGGGCGCTGCGCCGAGGGCCGGGGCCCGTCGCCCGGCGGAGCTCCCGGCGGCCGGCACCGGCACCCCGGCCCAGCCCGCCACCACGACCCCGCACCAGAGGAGCGACGAGCATGACCCCGACCCACCCCACGACCGGCGGGCGCCTCGTGTACGGCTGCATGGCCCTCGGAGGCGCCTGGGACAGCCTGCCCTACGGGGCCGAGGACATCGCCCGCGCCGAGGCGGCCGTCGAAGCGGCGCTCGACATCGGCGTGACGGCCTTCGACCACGCCGACATCTACCGGCACGGCAAGTCCGAGTCCGTGTTCGGCGAGGTGCTGGCGCGCTCCCCCGGCCTGCGGGAGCGGATCACGCTCCAGACCAAGTGCGGCATCCGCCTCCCCGACGACGGCAGGCCGGGGCTGTACGACCTGCGGGGCGCGAGCGTGCTGCGCCGGGTCGAGGAGAGCCTGACCCGGCTGCGCACGGACCACGTCGACGTGCTGCTGCTGCACCGGCCCGACCCGCTGGCCGATCCGGCGGAGCTCGCCGGGGCGCTGTCGTCCCTGCACCGGCAGGGCCTGGTCCGCCGCTTCGGCGTGTCCAACATGCACGCCGCCCAGATGGCGCGCCTCCAGTCCTTCCTGGACGTCCCGCTGACCGTGAACCAGTTGGAGATGAGCCTGCACCGGCGCGACTGGGTGGAGGAGGGGGTGCTCGTGAACACGGTCGCGGGCGCCGGTGTCGGCTTCCCGTCCGGGACCGTGGAGCACTGCGTCGAGCGTGGCGTGCAGCTCCAGGCGTGGGGGGCGCTCGCCGGCGGGCGGTTCTCCGACCCGGAGAACGGCCCGGCCGCCGCCCTGGTGGCGCGGCTCGCCGAGGCCGGGGGCACGACCCCGGAGGCGATCGTGCTGTGGTGGCTCCAGCGCCACCCGGCCGGGATCGTGCCGGTGGTCGGCACGACCCGCCCCGAGCGGATCCGCGCCTGCCGGGACGCCGTGACGCGGGCGCCCGGCCTGGGGCACGAGCAGTGGTACGAGCTGTGGACGGCAGCCCGCGGCGCACCGCTGCCGTGAGCCCCGTCCGGCCCGGCCGTCTGCGGGCGCGCGGCGCCGATCAGGCGGGCGGGGGCGGCTCGATGGGCGCCGCAGAAGCGGGACTGGTCCAGATAGTCATGTTTCGCCGCCAAGAGTGCGGATAGTCGCTCCTGCGTGAAAGGCCCTTTGCGGGAGCCGGAGACGGCAGGGGCGCCGAACCGCCGCAGCGCGGTGTGTCCGGCGCCCCGCCACCGGGCCGGACCGCCCGCCGGGGGCCCCGCAGCGAGAGACGAGGAGACAACACGTGACCACGGGCAACGCTCCTGTCCTGAAGAAGATCAGCGAATCCGGGCAGACGGTGGCGTCGCCGGACGAGGACGTGCGCGGCCGGAAGGTCGTCGATGCCGAGGGCGACGAGATGGGCAAGGTGGACGACCTGCTCATCGACGAGCAGGAGGGCAAGGTCCGCTTCCTGCTCGTGGAGCACGGCGGCTTCCTCGGACTGGGCGAGAAGAAGACGTTCGTGCCGGTCGACGCCGTCGTGGACGTGCGGGACGACGTCGTCGCCATCAGCCGGTCCCGCCAGCAGATCGCCGACGCGCCGGCCTACGACCCGGAGCTGGTCGACGAGTCCCGGTACTCGGAGGACGTCTTCCGGCACTTCGGCATGGCCCCGTACTGGGGCGCCGGGTACGTCTACCCGCCGTACCCGTACTACCGCTGACGCCGGACCGGCCCGGGCCCCTGCGCCACCGCACCCGCCCGGCTTCTCCCGGAGCCCCCTCCGGCGGGCGGGGCCCGGGACGGCCGGCGGCGAACGGCAGTACCGCGGGAAGCGTGATCACCCCCCGGTCCGATCACGACGTGCGGTGTGTGCCACGGCTCCGCCGCGCGACGCGGCGGGCTGGCCGCGTAGGGCCTGCGGGGCACCGGTCGGCGCCGACACGGCCGCACGAGGCCCGCGCCGGCGCGGACGCGGACCGTCACAGGTGCCGGGGCGGACCGGGCAGCGGTGTGCGCACGGGTGCGGCCAGTCCGACGAAGACCACCATCTCGTGGCCTCCGGGATCGGTCTACAGCGGCACGTCACGCCAGTTGTCGGCCCACCACACGTTGCCCGACGGGTCGATCTGGACAGCCGTGCTGCGTTCCAGTCCGTCGCCCGACACCGTACAGCCCGCCGCCCCGGCACGGAGTGCCCGGCACGTCCTCGCCGGTCGGGGCCGGCCGGGAGAGGAGGGGCGGGCGCCCCTCTACACGGAGGGGCGGGTGCACGGCGGCCAGACGGAGCAGGCACCTCGGGGGCGGCGACGGGGCCCCGGGAGCCGAAGGGCACCAGCCGACCGTACAGAAGCGCGATGCGGTCACTTATCGGATGCTGTCGATCACACATGATCCCGTGGTGCGCTCTTTCGATCTTCTCCTGTCATCCGTAGGACAAGCCGACCATATGTCTGACCACAGTGCGTAAGGTCCAAGTCACGGATCCGGGCCGTGCGCCCCGGACAGAACCGGCACTGGAGGACATACCGAAATGGCCAACGTGGAGATCTCGCTCAAGGAGACGCTGACCTCGATCGAGGGCGCTCTCGGCGTCGCCCTGGTCGACTACACGAGCGGCATGGCGCTCGGCACCCTGGGCGGCGGCAAGGACCTGGACCTGTCCGTTGCGGCCGCGGGCAACACCGACGTGATCCGGGCCAAGGCCCGCACGATGGAGCACCTCGGCCTGAAGGACGACATCGAGGACATGCTGATCACACTCGGGAGTCAGTACCACCTCATCCGGCTGCTGACGGGCCGGGGCGGCAACGGGCTGTTCCTCTACCTCGTCCTGGACAAGGCGAAGTCCAATCTGGCGATGGCCCGCCACCAGCTCAAGCGCATCGAGGCGGAGCTGGAAGTCTAGACACGCTCTCCGTCCGGGCCTTCGCACACCCATGAGTTGAAGATTTCTTCATGTAGCCACATACAGATCGGCCCAATCCATGAGGTGTGCGGGGCCCGGACCAGGGAAAATCGTGGTGAACGACGTCGCCGCAGCGGTCGGCCGCAGGTCACCGCTGAGGACGCAGCCCGTCAACCGCGGCAGGGAGCGAGCAATCCACCATGCAGGTGCCCCTCTACCAGGCCAAGGCCGAGTTCTTCCGCATGCTCGGACACCCGGTGCGCATCCGGGTCTTGGAGCTACTGCAGAATGGGCCCGTTCCCGTGCGCGACCTGCTGGACGACATCGACATCGAACCCTCCAGCCTGTCGCAGCAGTTGGCGGTTCTGCGCCGTTCCGGCATCGTCGTGTCCATACGTGAGGGCTCCACGGTCAGCTACGCCCTCGCCGGCGGCGATGTCGCCGAACTCCTGCGGGCCGCCCGCATGATCCTCACCGACCTCCTGGCGGGGCAGACCGAGTTGCTCGCCGAGCTCCGCCAGGCGGAGGGGGTCTGAAGCCAGGCGGTACGGGTCGGGCGGACCGCGGCCGTCCACCCGCCGCAGCCCGGTGCCCGCCGCCTGCCCGCCCAGGCAGCCGACCCGGCACGGCACGGCCGCAGACGGCACGGGGGGGCGAACGCCCCCACCCGTGTCCGGTGCCGCCCCCTCCGCATCCTGGGGCCTACGGGGGGCTTACCGCGGACGGCCGCATTCCGCCCGCCCCCGTAGGTGCCGCTCGGGCGCGCCACCCGGCGCGCCGGGGCGGCGGCACGGACGACGCTTCCGGGCGGCAGCACGGGCATGGACGACGCGTCACGGTCCGGGCCCGGCACCGGTCGCCGGGGCGGGCTCCGCTCCATGCGGGGCTCCGATCCCGGGGCTGCCGGAGGCGGAGCGGAGGCCCCCGAGGGCGGGCCGGAGGGACGGACCGGAGACTCCCGAGAGCGGACCGGAGGGACCGACCGGAGGCTCCCGCGGGCGGACCGGCGGGGTGCCCTGCGGCACCCCGGACCTGCTTCAGCGTCAGGGCGGGCCGGTCCGGCGCAGCGGGGTCACGTCCCCGCCTCCTGCGGGCGCACTGCCGAGCCGCGGCCCCCGTCGTCCCGGTGCGGAACCGGGTCACCGCCGTCTCCCGGCGGCCCGATCCGGCCGCCGCGTCCCTCCGGCGTCGGGGCCGAGCCGCCGCCCGCCCGGCGCCGGTCAACGCTCCGCAGTCGGCCGGGGCCGGCTCCGCAGGGCCGTCCCCGCTGCGTACCCGGCATCGCCGACCGGGCGCGGGGCGCCGGCCGCGCGGGTCCGGCGCGGTGGGGACGCGCCCCCGCCGCATGCGGCTTCAGGGCGCGGTGGGTTGGTCGGCGGCGCGCCGCAGCGCCTCCCCCGCGGCGGCCAGGGCCGCTTCCCGGTCCTGCGGTACGAGACCGATGCGGGTGCGCCGGTCCAGCAGGTCGCCTTCGTCGAGGGCCCCCTCGTGGCGTACCGCCCACAGCAGTTCCGCCCCGGTGACCGGGTGCCCGGGCACCACGGGTCGGGCGAGGTCCGGGTCCGCCAGTCCGAGCGCGTGGACGGCCGGGGCCTCGGTGCCGTAGCGGCGCACGAGGCGGCGGGGCGCCTCCAGGGCGGCGAGCCGGGACGGGCGCGCCGCGCCGACCAGGGGCAGGGACGCGGTCCGGCAGGGAGCGGCGGGCAGGCCGCGGGCGCGGACGGCCGCGTCCACGGCGTCCTGCGCCATGCGCCGGTACGTGGTGAGCTTGCCGCCGACCACGGTGACGACGCCCTCCGCGGACGTGAGCACCGCGTGCTTGCGGGAGATGTCCGCCGTGCGGCCGCCGTCCGCGTCCGCCGCGGTGTCGAGGAGGGGCCGCAGTCCGGCGAAGGCGCCGATGACGTCGTCGCGGCCCAGCGGCACGTCCAGGGTCGAGCAGAGGACGTCGAGGAGGAATCCGATGTCGGTCTCGGGCACCTCCGGCACGTCGGGGATGCCGCCGTCGACCGGCTCGTCGGTCAGGCCCACGTACACGCGGCCGTCGCCCTGGGGCAGGACCAGCACGAAGCGGTTGGCCTCGCCGGGGATCGGGATGTGGAGGCCCGCGGTGAGGGAGCCCAGGTCCTCGGAGCGCAGGACGAGGTGGGTGCCGCGGGAAGGCCGCAGCCGGATGTCGCCGACGAGGCCGCCGGCCCAGACGCCGGTGGCGTTGACGACGGTGCGGGCGCGGACACGCGTCTCGCCGCCGGTGAGCTCGTCGCGTACGAGGGCCCCGTCGCCGTCCAGCCGGAGGGCGCGGGCCCGGGTGAGGACGCGCGCGCCGTGGGCGGCGGCGGTGCGCGCCAGGGCGGTGACGAGTCGGGCGTCGTCGCTGAGCCGGCCGTCCCAGGACAGCAGGCCGCCGCGCAGGCCGGTGGGCCGCAGGGCGGGCGCCATGTGGCGGGTCTCCACGGGCGACAGGGTGCGGGGGGCGGGGAGAGTGGTGCGGGAGGTGCGGGCGGCGGCGCGCAGGACGTCGCCGGCCCGGAAGCCGGCCCGGGCGAGGGCGGCCTGCGGGCGTGACACCAAGGGGGTCAGGGGGAGGACGAAGGGCTGGGCCGCCACGAGGTGGGGGGCGGTCCGCTCCATGAGGACGCCCCGCTCGACGGCGCTTTCGTAGGCGACGTCGAGCTGTCCGGTGGCCAGGTAGCGCAGCCCGCCGTGGACGAGTTTGGAGCTCCAGCGGGAGGTGCCGAAGGCCAGGTCGTGCGCGTCGACCGCGGCGACGCTGAGGCCGCGGGAGGCCGCGTCGAGGGCGGCGCCGGCACCGGTGGCGCCGAGGCCGACGACGAGCACGTCCACCACGGCGCCGTCGGCGAGTTCTGCGAACTCGCGTCGGCGGCGGGCGGCGTTCAGGGAGTGGGCGGGCTGGGCGGAGGTGCTCGGGCGGCTCATGGGGTGAGGGTCCTTTCCAGGATGGTCCGCAGCTCGCCGAGGAAGGCGGCCTCGTCGAGCGCGGCGGCCGCGCCGGACCCGGGTCCGGCCGTGCGGGGACCGGGCGCGGCGCCGGGGCCGTCCGTGGCCGCCGCGCCGGCGCCGTCCGCCGGTTCCTCGGTCATGGTGCGCAGCGAGAGCGTGAAGGACTGGACGACGAGCAGCAGCGCACGCGCCTGGAGCTCGGGGTGGACGCGGCGGACGGAACCGTCTGCGTGCCCCTCCTCCAGCGCGTCGCCGAGGAGGGCCAGCAGGGCGTCCTGGCTGGCGCCGCGGCGGTCCAGGACGTACGGCAGCAGCAGTTCGGGGTCCACGTCGAGGATCTTGTGGAAGAGCGGGTGGGCGCGGAACGCGGCGACGCCCGCGACCAGCCCGTCGACGATCCGGGGCCGCGCGGGCGCTCCGGGGTGCCGTTCCGGCATGGCGGAGAGCGCCACGCCGATCCACTCGCGGGTCATGAGGTCGCCGACGAGCGTGCGGACGTCGGGCCACCGGCGGTAGAGCGTCATGCGGGAGACACCGGCGCGGCGGGCCACGTCGGTGAGTGTCGTACGGCGCACGCCGACGGCCAGGACGCAGTCGCGTGCCGCGTCGAGGACGGGGTCCGCGTCCGAATGGTTGTGACGAATGGGCGTCATCTGTCACAGTGTAATGCCTGCGGGGCCCCGGGCACCGGGAACACCCGCGAAACCGACGGTGAGGACGAAGCCACGTGGACATGTTGTGGAGCGGCTGGGGCGACCCGGCCAAGGCGGCACCGCTGCCCGACACGGTGATCGGACTGCTGCGCGACCTGCTGGGTGTCGCCCCGCGTGCGGACGGGCCCGCGGCCCTGGACGAGATCGCCGTCCCCGACTCCACCCTCACCGCCGCGGCGCACCGCGCCCTCGCCGGGTGCCTCGGCGGCAGCGCCCACGTCCGCACGGACGCCGAGAGCCGCATCCGCCACACCCGCGGCAAGTCCACCCCCGACCTGCTGCGCATCCGCGCGGGCGACGTGGACGACATCCCCGCGGCCGTGCTGCTGCCCGCCGGCCACGACGAGGTCCTGGCGGTGCTGCGGATCTGCACCGAACACCAGCTGGCGGTCGTGCCGTTCGGCGGCGGCACCTCGGTCGTCGGCGGCCTGGCGCCCGAGCGCTCCCGGTTCGTCGCCCTGGACCTGCGGCGCATGGACGCCCTGCTCGACCTGGACGAGGTCTCCCGCACCGCGACCCTCCAGCCCGGGCTCAGGGCGCCGCAGGCCGAGGCACTGCTCAACGCGCGCGGCTTCACGCTCGGCCACTTCCCGCAGTCCTACGAGTGGGCCACCATCGGCGGCTTCGCCGCCGCCCGTTCCAGCGGGCAGGCGTCCGCGGGCTACGGCCGGTTCGACGAGATGGTCCTCGGCCTGACCGTCGCCACGCCCGAGGGCACCTGGGAGACCGGCCGCGCCCCCCGCTCGGCCGCAGGGCCCGACCTGCGCCAGCTCGTCCTGGGCTCCGAGGGGGCGTTCGGCGTCATCACGTCCGTGACCGTCCGCGTGCGGCCGCTGCCCGCGGTGCGGGTCTACGAAGGCTGGCGCTTCCCCTCCTTCGACGCGGGCACCCGGGCCCTGCGCGCCCTGGCGCAGGACGGTCCCCGCCCGACGGTGCTGCGGCTCTCCGACGAGACGGAGACCTTCATCGGCCTCGCCCACCCCGACCGCATCGGCGACGGCGCGGCCCCGGCCGGCTGCATGGCCGTCGTCGGGTTCGAGGGGACGGAGGCCGACACGGCGCTGCGCCGGGCCGGCGCCCGCGAGGTGCTGCTGGCCGCCGGGGGCGAGTACGCCGGGGAGGAGCCGGGCGAACGCTGGGCGCGCGGCCGCTACGACGCCCCCTACCTGCGGGACGCGCTGCTCGACGCGGGTGCCTTCGCGGAGACCCTGGAGACCGCCGCGTTCTGGTCGCGGCTGCCCGGACTGTACGCCGCCGTGCGGGAGGCCCTGACCTCCGCGCTCACCGGCGCGGGCACACCGCCCCTGGTCATGTGCCACGTCTCCCACGTGTACGAGAACGGCGCCTCGCTGTACTTCACGGTGGTATCGGCCCAGGGCGACGCCCCGGTCGCCCACTGGGAGCCCGCGAAGCACGCGGCGAACGAGGCGATCCTCGCGGCGGGCGGCACCATCAGCCACCACCACGGCGTGGGCACCGACCACCGCGACTGGTTCACCCAGGAGGCGGGGCCGCTCGGCGTGCGCGCCCTGCGGGCCGTCAAGGCCGGCCTCGACCCGGCGGGGATCCTCAACCCCGGCATCCTCATCCCCCTCCCCTGACCCGGCCGCCGGCCCCGGTCCACGACCCCCTCACGGAGGCGCGCCCATGAGACAGTTCACCGCCGTCGTCAACCCCGCCGCGGGAAGCTCCGGCGGCACGGCGGCCCTGCTGCCCGTCGCCCGCCTCCTGAGGGAGGCCGGGGCGCGGCTCGACACCCGCTACAGCCGCAGCCTGGACCATGCCCGCGCCCTGGCGCGGCGGGCGGCGGCGGACGGGCGGACCGTGCTCGCGGTCGGCGGTGACGGGATGGCCGGCGCCGTCGGCGGCGAACTGAGCGGCACCGGCGCGGTGCTGGGTCTCGTGCCGTCAGGCCGCGGCAACGACTTCGCCAGGGCCCTCGGCCTGCCCGGCGCCCCCCGGGCCCTGGCCGAGGTGCTGCTGCACGGCTCGCCGCGCGGCGTCGACACCATCGGGGTGGCCTCGGCGGCGCACCCCGAGGTGTCGGTGCTGGGCAGCGTGTACGCGGGCGTCGACGCGGTGGCCAACCGGTACGCCAACCGCTCCCGGCTGCTGCGGGGCTCCGCCTCCTACTACGCGGGGGGCCTGCGGGCGGTGGCCGCCTGGCGGCCGGCCACCTACCGGATCACCGTGGACGGGGTGCTGCTCGAACGGCGCGGCTACACGGTGGTCGCCGCCAACTCCGCCTTCTACGGCTTCGGTCGGCTCATCGCGCCCGACGCCCGCGTGGACGACGGGCTGCTGGACGTGGTGGTGGTGCACGACGCACCGAAGCGGCTGTTCTTCACCATGATGAACGAGCTCAAGACGGGCGCCCACCTGGCCCGGCCGCAGGTGGAGGTGGTGCGCGGCAGCGAGGTCCGCATCGAGGCCGACCGCGGCCTGCCGTACGGCGCGGACGGCGAGGTCGACGCCGCGCTGCCGGTCACCGTACGCGTGCAGCCCGCCGCGCTGAACGTCCTCGGCTGAACGTTCCGGGTCGGTCGGCCCGGTGCCACGACGCCGGTGGCACGACCCGGGCGGCACGCCCTCAGCCGGGCCCGCGTGCTGCCCGGCACCGCCCGCGGCGGGCACCAGCCCCGGGGTCTGGCCCGGCGATCCGGCAGACCCGGCGGCGTGCCCGTCCGCAGGACCGGTCTCCCCGACGGCCGTCCGCTTGCCGCTCCGCCCCACCGCTCCCGTGCCGGTGACTTCGCGGCCGGTCGCCGAGGGGCGTGGCGCGGCCGGCGGCGTGCCTCCCGGCCGGGGCGGCCACCCGCTGCCTTCCCGGGCCGCCGCCGCGCCGCCCGCACGGGAGACACCGCGGCGTGCCCCCGGCCCCCACCACCGGGAGCGTGGCCCCGCCGGTGCGCGCGGCCACGGGGCGCCGCCCGGTGAGCGGCGCACCTTCGGCCCTGCACGACAAATTCACAAGGCCGATCAGGTCACTTAGACTCTGGACGCGTCATCCCGGTGAGCCCTCCCGACCAAGGGGCGATCTCCACCAGGACCCGTACCGGCCATCATTCCCGGGGGAACGATGCGTGAGAACGAGATGGCGGTCTTCGGCGTCTCCGCACACGAGGAAGAGGCGTACCGGCATTTCCTGCGCAACCCGGGAACCCCGGCCGACGACATCCACCTCCTGCTGCACACCACGCAGGAGGGCGCCAGGCGGTGCCTGGGGCGCCTCCAGGAACTGGGACTGGTGCACCGCGCGGGCGAGGACGGGCTGGTGTTCCCTGCCGACCCCGACGTGGCGCTGACCCGGCTGATGGACGCGCGGATGCAGGAGCTCCACCAGGAGCTGATGCGCGTCACCCGCTCCCGGCACGTGGTGGACGGGCTGCGCGCCGAGCAGGCGTCGCGGTCGTACGCGCAGCCGGGCATCGAGCAGTTGGAGAGCCTGGCCGCGGTGCGCAACCGCATCGACGACCTGGCGTTCTTCGCCAGGGACGAGATCCTCGCCGTGGAGCCGTACCGCAAGCTGTCCTCCGAGAACATCGCCCGGTCCCGTCCCCTGGACCTGCGCTGCCTCCATCGCGGGGTGCGGATCAGGAACGTCGTCGTCCCCGCCGTGCTCGACGACCCCCCGACCACGGACTACCTCCGCGAACTGATCGCCCACGGCGCCGAGATACGGGTGTCCGAGGACACCAGCGAGCGCCTGCTGGTGTACGACAGGACGACCGCGCTGGTGCCGCTGGACCCGAAGGACACGGCGCGCGGGGCGCTGCTGGCCCACCGCAGCGGCCTCGTCGTCCACATCATCGCGTTGTTCGAGAAGATCTGGGACGCGTCGGAGGACCTGGAGCGCGTCGTGAAGGAGCGGTCCGCGGAGGCCGGCGGCGCCGCGCTCACCGAGATGGAGCGGCGGGTGCTCGTCTCCATGTGCACGGTGAGCAAGGACGAGGCCGGCGCACGGGAGCTGGGCGTGTCCGTACGGACGTACCGGCGGCACGTCGCCGAGCTGCTCCATGCCCTCGGGGCCGGCAACCGGGCGCACGCGGCGCTGCTCGCGCGGGAGCGCGGCTGGATCTGAGACCCGGGGGGCCGCACCCCGTTCGACGGCACGGAGCTCGCGCCCCCGGTGCGGGCACGGAGAACATTCCCGGTGCAGCGGGAGGCCCGCGCGGAGACTGGAGGGTCCCGCTGGAGGTGCGCGGGGCCCCGGCCGAGGACGGCGGCCGCCGGGGCGGTCCGGTCCGTCGCGGGCCGGCTCCCCGGCGGCCTCCCGGTCGGGGCGCTACCCCCCGGGGCCCGTCCCCGCCAGCCGCCAGCCCCGCAGCGCCGGGTCCGTCAGCGCCGTCCGGACCGCTTCCCGCACGGCGCTCTCCCCTGCGTGCGGCCCCAGGACGATGCGCAGCCTGATCCAGTCGAGGCCGACGGCCTCCGTGCACGCCCAGTGCCCGGGCAGCAGGGCCAGCAGCCGCACCAGGGTGGTCGCCGCCGCCGGGGCGCGGCCGTCGTCGCGGACCGCCTCCACGTCGACGTAGCCGGCGTGCCGCTCGACGGTCACGGGACCGCCTCCTCCAGGGAGTGCAGCGCCGCCTCCCTCAGGGCCGCGATCCCCGTGGGCAGGGCCGTCCGTACGTCGGGCGCGAAGCCGGGTGCGTGGTTGGCCGGCACCGGGACCCCTTCCGCGAGCGCCGACCGCAGGGTGCCGGCCCCGGTCACCCCGAGCAGCCAGTACGCCAGGGGGACGCCGCCGTCGGCGAAGCAGGGGAAGTCCTCGGCGGCCGTCGCGGCCGGGGTGCGGGTCACGCGCCGCGGGCCGAGGAGTCGGGTGTGCGCCTCGTACAGGGCGGCGGCCGCCGCGGGGTCGGGCACGAGGGGCCGGGCGTGCGAGGCGACCGCGAAGTCGGGGCCCGTGGGGCAGGCGGAGGCGGTGCACTCCGCGCGGATGACGCGCTCCGCTGCCGCCCGCAGCCTGGTGAGCGCCTCGTCGGTGAACGCCCGCAGCGTCAGCGAAAGTTCGGCCCGGTCCGGCGTGACGTTCGGGCGGTCGCCGGCTCTGAGGACACCCACCGTCAGCACGGCCTGCTCCGACGGATGGGTCTCCTGGGCCACGACCGACTGCAGGCGGACGACCGCGGCAGCCGCGGCCAGGACGGGGTCGGCCGTCAGGTGCGGGGTGCCCGCGTGGCCGCCGCGGCCGTGGACCACCGCGTCGAGCGTGAGGCTGCCGGCCATGAGGGGCGCGCCGGGCACGGCGTGGGCGACGGTGCCCGCGGGGAGCGGCGCGGCATGCTGGGCGAGCGCCAGGTCGGGGAGGCCGAACCGGTCGTACAGGCCGTCGTCCAGGAGCGCCCGCGCGCCCGTCAGGGTCTCCTCGGCGGGCTGGCCGACCACCAGGACGGTGCCGCGCCAGCGGTCCCGCAGCCGGGCCAGTTCCCCGGCCGCACCGGCCGCGGCGGCCAGGTGCAGGTCGTGGCCGCAGGCGTGCATCACGCCGGGCACGGTGCTGGCGTAGGGCAGGTTGGTCCGCTCGGTCACCGGCAGGGCGTCCAGCTCCGCGCGGATCAGGACCGTCGGTCCCGGACCGTTGCGCAGGACGCCGACGACGCCGTGGCCGCCGACGCCCCGGGTGACGGTGCAGCCGTGCCGGGACAGCGCGGCGGCGAAGCGGTCGGCGGTGCGCTGTTCGGCGCCGGAGAGCTCGGGGTGGGCGTGCAGGTCGAGGTAGAGCTCCAGGGCGGGGCGCAGCGCCTCGCGGGGCAGGTCGGGGATGCCGGGGGCCGCTGCTCCTTCGGCGGTGTATGTCATGGGCTTCGCTTCCGCTGGGTTCGGTACGGGGCTTGTGCCGGGCGGGCGCGGCGTGCGGGCCACGCTCCGCCCGCGGACGCCGTGCCGGCGGGCGTCCTCGGGCGCGCAGTCCCTCGTCGGCCGCGGTGGGCCGCCGGTGCGCTGTCACGGGGTGTCAGCGGTCTGGCAGCGGGAGGCGGGCCGATCTGACAGCGGGCGGGGCTTGGGTGGGGGGACCGCCCCCCGGCACCGCCGAGGTCCCGGCCGCACGGGTCGGGGCGGCGCTCCCCTTTAGTCGACGCCCAAGGAGACCATCATGGCCAAGTCGGAGCTCGCCACCCTCGCCGACGAGATCCTGGAGCTGGAGTCGGAGACCTTCGAGATCTCGGACTACTCGGACGCGGTCGAGGTCGTCCTCGCCGGTTCGTGCTCCTCGTCCTCGACTTCCACCTGCTCCAGCACGACCAGCACCACGTCCTGCAGCGCCTGATCCGGCCGCTGACGGCACACCGGCCCCTTCCCGGGTGGGATTCCGCCTCCCGGGAAGGGGCCTTGCCGTGCCAGGCTGCGTCGGGGTCACGGGAAGGGGTGCGGCACGGTCTTGACCTCGTCGTCGCGCAGCGGGTCCGGGCGCCGTCCCGCGTCGCGCAGCCCCGTGCGGAGCCTCGGCATCCGCAGGGCGCGCTGCCGGGTCCAGCCGAAGTCGAGCGGGAGCAGGCCGGGGACGGTCGTGCTGACGGTGTGCAGGCCCATGCGGTGCTGTTCGGGGGTGGTCTGGTCGACGGCGATCACGTCGAACCCGGCGGCGCACAGGTCGTCGCGGACCAGCCGCAGGTCGTCGAGCAGGTCCCCGGTGCGCGGGCGGCGCCGCTCCCAGTCCCCGTACAGCTCGGTGAGGGGCCGTACGGCGGCCGGGGACAGGTACTCGGCGGCGTGGTGGACCATGGACGGCAGGCCGTACAGCTGGGCGTGGTCCTTCAGGTGCAGGACCTTGGTGAAGTCGCGTGTCATGGCCTCCAGTTCGGTGCGGCGCTCGGCGACCTGGTAGGGGAGGTACGGGATGTAGGTGAGCACCTCGGAGAGGGCCGCCTCGACCGTGCCCTCCGGGTCGAAGCCGGCCGCCGCGGCGAAGGACAGGGAGCCGTGGCCGCCGTCGCGGCGGACCGCCAGGGCCGTGACGACGGGAACGGCGAGGCCCATGCGGGTGTCGAAGGCGTGGACGTCGTAGCCGTGCAGGGCGGCGCGGTCGGCCATGCTGCGGACGGCGGGGGTGCGGCAGCTCGCGAGGTCGATCTCGGTGAGGCGCGCCCTGCCGTACCAGGCGAGCAGGAACGCGTCCCGCTCGATCAGCTCCAGCAGCCCGAAGAGGACCGCCTCCTCCAGGCTGCCGCCGGTCGCGCAGCCGTTGGAGCACTCGAAGACGAAGTTGTCGGCGTCGACGCCCGCGCCGTAGTGGGCGAGCCTGGCGGGGACGAGGACGGGCCGGTCGTCGCGCAGGGAGTGGCCCCACACCCAGGGGATGGGGCGGTCCGGGTCGAAGGGGCTGACCAGGGGGTCGGCGGCGTACGTCTCCGGGGCGTAGAAGCCGCAGTCGGCGGGGTCGAGGGCGGGGACGCCGTCCGTGAGGAGGGTGCGGTGGGCCGCCGTGACGGGGCTGGTGCCGCGGCGCCGGTGGGTGCCCGCGTACCGTTCGAGCCCTTCGAGGTAGGCGAGGGTCCTGCTGGTGGTGTAACGGTTGGACTGGCCGCTCCAGGTGACGTCGTTGAGGCCGGCGTAGCCGCGGACGAAGTGGGTGCCGGCGACGGGCGCGGTGGTGGTGGAGGCGGGGTTGATCCAGGTGTCGGTGCCGATGGCCCCGCACACGGGGTTGGCCAGGGCGGCGGTCGGGAGGGGGTAGGCGTCGAGGGGCCGCAGCCGGTGGCCGTCGGCGTCCGGTTTCGGCTGGGGGACGAACGCCATGCGGGCCGCGTCGGCGGTGTCGGGGCGCTCCCGCACGCAGGCGGGGCACAGCGGGTCGGGCAGCAGCGGGAAGGTGGCGGTGGCGAGGGTGCCCAGGTCCACGCGGGTCACCTGGGGCAGCGCACGGTCCGCGGCCGTGAATCCGGCGGGCGCGGTGCGCAGTCCGGGCAGGACGGCGCGGTAGGCGGCCCAGACGGCGTCCACGGCGAAGGGGGTGAGGACGGGCCAGGCGGTGGCGCCGTGCGACCGGAAGCCGAGTTCCAGGGCCTCACGCTCGGAGCGGCTGCGCAGCCGCTGCCAGCGCATGGCGAGGCACTGGCCGCACGCGTCCGTCCCGGATCCGTCGACGGTGCCGTCGTCCGGGCCGCCGCCCCAGGGGCCGAGGAGGACGGCGCGTGCGGTGAGCTGCACGTTCGCGGCGGGCCGTGCGGCGGCGTACGGATCGGGGGCGCCGCAGCCGAGGGTGTCGGCGGCGCCGAGCGGGACGACCACGGGGGCGGGCAGGTCCGGCCGGGCCGCCGCGCCGTGGCGGCCGGTCAGCTCCCGCTGGAGCTGACGCCTGGCCGCGTCCAGGGGTGTGGGTGCGTGTACGGCGGTGGCCGTCATGACTGGTCGCTCCAGCGGAAGGTCTTCAGCGCGACGGCGCCGAAGACGGCGGCGCAGCCCGCGAGCACCGCGCACGCCGTGGCGACGGCGGTGCCCACGCCGGAGGTGCCGGTCAGGGCGGCGGAGGTGCCGTCGACGAGGTAGTGCAGGGGCAGCGCCTTGGCGAGGGTCTGCATCCAGTCCGGCATGGCGTCGAGGGGGAAGAAGGAGCCGGAGAGGAACGCCATGGGGATCATCAGGCAGTTGGCGATGGCGGCGACCGCCTCGGGCGTCTTGGCGTACGAGCCGACGATGACGCCGATGGCCAGGAACGCGGTGATGCCGAGGACCAGCACCGGCAGCACCAGCGGCCAGCCGGAGGCGAGCCTGAGCCCGAACCACGGCAGCAGCGCGACGCCCACGAACAGCGCGGTCTGGACAAGGCCGATGCCGAGGGCCAGGACGTAGCGGGAGCCGAGCACGGCGGGCAGCCGCACCGGGGTCATGCGGATGAGGCGCAGCAGGTCGTCGCGGCGCCACTGCATCAGTACGAACCCGACGCCGAAGACGGCGGCGTTGGCGACGCCCCAGGCGAGGACGCCTGGCGCGATGTAGTTGATGTAGGGCTGTCCGCTCTGCTCGACGTCCTTGCCGTGGAAGATGAGGCCGAAGACGACGAGGAAGAGGAGGGGGAAGGCGAAGGTGAAGAACAGGGTGGTCTTGTCGCGGACGTAGGCCCGGTAGCCGGCCTGGCTCAACGCGGCGTATGCGCTCATGGTGGCGGTTCTCTCTCGTGTACGCGGGGGCGCGTGGAACGGCGCTGCGGACACGGTGAGGGCCACGGGGCCTTCCTCGTGTACGCGGGGGCGCGCGGAACGGGGACGGGGACGGGGTGCTGGACGGAGGGCGGCTACGGGGCTTCGGCGGTGGCGTGCGGGGCGGCGCCGCCGGTCAGTTCGAGGTAGACGTCCTCCAGGCTGGCGGTGCGGGTCCGTACGCCCTGGAGCCCCGCGAGGCGGTCGACGTGGGCGAGGACGGGTCCCGCGTCCAGGGTTTCCAGGACGATCGTGTCGCCTTCCAGGGCGGCCGACCGCACGCCGGGGATGCCCCGGGCGGCTTCCAGGGCGAGCCGGTCGGCGGGCACCAGGAGCCGGGTGGTGGGGCTGCCCGCGGCGACCATCCGCGCGGGCGTGTCGAGTGCGGCGACGCGTCCGGCGACGATGATGGCGACCCGGTCGCAGAGCACCTCCGCCTCGTCCAGGTGGTGGGTGGTGTAGACGATGGTGCGGCCGGCGCCCTTCAGGTCGCGGAGCACCTGCCACAGGTCGCGGCGTGCCTGCGGGTCGAGTGCGGCGGTCGGCTCGTCGAGGAAGATCAGCTCCGGTTCGTGGGCGAGGGCGGCGGCGATGGCGAGGCGCTGGCGCTGGCCGCCCGACAGGTCCTCCACCCGGGTGTCGCCGTGGTCGGTGAGCCGGACGGAGGCCAGGGCGCGTTCCGCCGCGTCGTGGCCGGCGCCGTACAGGGCGGCGACGGTGCGCAGGTGTTCGCGGGCCGTCAGCCGGACGAAGAAGGCGGATGCCTGGGTCTGGACGCCGAGCTTGGGCAGCAGGTCCACGTTGCGCGGCCAGGGGGCGCGGCCGAGGACGGACACGGACCCGGAGTCCGCCTGCCGCAGGCCCTCCATGATCTCGATGAGGGTGGTCTTGCCCGCGCCGTTGGGGCCGAGGAGCCCGAAGAACTCACCGCGCGCCACGGTCAGCGAGACGCCGTCCACGGCCTTCACGGGTCCGTAGTGCTTGCGCACGGAGTCGAGGGCGACGGCCGGGCCGTCCTGCGCGGAGGGCGGCGGGGACGCGGGGGCGGTGGTGCTCATGGGTCTCTCCTTGTCGGTGCTCACCGGGTGGTGAGCCGGTGCCTTGTGGCTCACCTGTGGTGAGCGGGTGCCTTGTCGCCGCTCACCGGGCGTTGGGCCGGTGCCTTGTGGCGCCCGCCCTGGGGCGCGGGTGCGTGGTGGTGCTCACCCGGCGGTGAACAGGTGGTGGACGGTCGCGGCGGCCGCCGCGGCGAGCGCGAGGACCACGAGTGGCACGCTCAGTCCGTAGACGGTGTAGGCGGTGCGGGCGCTGCGCGGGTAGGCGCGGGCGGCGGGGTCACGGCGGACCGCGAGCCGCAGGTACGTCCGGGTGGAGGCGGCGAGGCCGGTGGCGCCCGCCCACTGCGCGACGATCTTGTACCCGTCGAGCGGGGGCAGCGGGACGAGCATGCTGAGCGCCTGCACGCTGCCGAGGAGCAGCAGTCCCGCGAGGGCCCCCCGCGTCGCGTCGTCGACGGGGGCGTACGCCCAGACGGCGAAGAACGGCAGGAGGAAGACGAGGTTCATCACGGCGCCGGCTGCGGCCGTGGCGATGCGGTGGCGGCGGGCGCCCAGGTAGAGGAAGTCGTCGACGGTGCAGTACATGATGACGGCGGGGAGCCGCCAGCGCAGGCCGATCTCGGAGACGTGGCCGCCGTGGTGGCGGGCGACCACGCCGTGGGCCAGCTCGTGCAGGGCGGTGCTCAGCCACAGCAGGGACGCGGTGGCCAGCAGCAGCACCGGATGGGTGAACACCTGCCGTGCCCCGAGGACGAGTTCACCCGCGTGCAGGGCGAGGACCGCCTCCATGACGGCGACCAGCACCAGCAGCGGGACCGTGCACCACGGCGACAGCAGGGGGCGCACGGCCCGGTGCAGCCGGGCGGTCGTGGCGTCGGCGTCCGCGACCAGCCGCAGCGTCCCGCGCAGCAGCCCGCGCGGGGCGGGCGGCGGGGGCTCGGGCGCGGCGGCGGGCGGGGAGTCGGTGAGCAGTCCCCTGGTGCCGAGCATGCCCAGCAGCTGCTGCCAGTGAGGGGCGCCGAGCCTGCGGCCGTAGGCGTGGGCGTAGTCGGCGCCGATCTCCTCCAGGCTGCGGCGGCCGTCCATGCGGGAGATGAGGAAGTGCTCCTTGGTGCCGACTTTGAACGACTGGCCGCTGCCGGTGTCCTTGATGAGGTGGACCGTGGCCGGGCCGTGCAGCAGCGCGTCGCTGACGAGCACCCCCGGGCGCAGCGCGGGCCGGTACGCGGTGAAGGCGGAGGGACGCGGGGAGGTCATCGCGGCTCCCGCAGGGCGCGGCCGAGGATGTGGGCGAGGTAGGCCTCGTCGCGGATGGTGACGTGCAGCCGGTTGTTGGTCATGTGCATGTACGGGGAGAGGAGGCGCGGCAGGGCGGCGGCGGGGTCGGTGACGCGTTCGTCGCGGGTGCCGTCCCAGGACCGGAAGACCAGGTCGCCGTTCTCGGCCAGGGCGCGGGCGCGGTCGCGGAGTTCGGCGCAGTGCGCGGCCCAGCCGGCGAGGAACGCGGGCAGCCGGGGCGCGTCGCCGCCCCCGGCGACGGCCGTGCGGACCGCGGCGAAGCGGGCGGCGAGCTTCGGGGCCATCGCCGCGTAGTGGGTGTCGTACTCCTCGCTGCCGATGAAGTCGGTGCCGGGGAAGGCGCGGTGCCAGAAGGCGTAGTAGCTGTCCAGGTAGTCGGCGAGGTCGCGACCGTCGGGCAGGAAGGTGCCGGACATGACCATCATGAGTTGCGCGGAGGTGCCGAGCAGCACGGTCCGCAGGTGCAGGTTCTTGGTGCGGAAGGCTTCGATGACGAGGTCGCTGGAGTGCCGGAAGTGCCATTCGGCCAGTTCGATCCCGGCCGGTCCGCCGTACTTGCCGTACTCGGGCTCGTAGGGCTCGGGGCTGCGGGTGTTGTTGGGCCGCAGCCGCATGCGGCCCTGGTCGTCGGTGTAGCGGCCGCGTTCGGCGGCGGGGAACTCGATCTCGAAGAGCGTGTTGTAGAAGTCGCTGAGGAACCCGGAGTCGACCTCGTAGAGGGCGGGGCGCTCGCTGAGGAACGCGTCGACGGCGCGGGCGGTGCGGCTGCGGACCTCGTCCTCCGCGGCGGGGGTGGACGGCTTGATCCGCAGGCGGACGTGGGGTCCTTCGAGCCAGTAGTTGATGAAGAAGTAGCCGGCGAGGAGGCCGTCCGCCTCCAGTCGGGCGACGAGGGGCCGGACGCAGTGCAGCAGCAGGGGGCGGGGGTTGGCGGCGTAGAAGACGTGGGTGGCCTGCCATGCGCCGGTGGCCGTGGGTGTCCCGGTCGTCGTCATCGGTGGTCGTCCCTTCCGGGGGTGCGGGTGCGCGCCGGCGTCTCGACGGCGAGTTCCGCGACGTGGCGGCCGCGGCCGGACGCGGTGTGCAGGGCGTCCTCGTCGGGGAGCATCTCCCGCAGGACGACCCGGGCCCGCCCGTTCCTCAGCAGCGCCTCGAACGCGGACAGCGACAGGGGGCTGTCGAAGTCCACGTACTGCGGTTTGGCGGCGGTGGCGCCGCGGGCTCCGGAGTCCGCGACAGTGGCGAAGACGCGGTCGGGCAGGCCGTGCGCCCGCCGGAAGCGGTGCCAGGCGAGGAACCGCTCCTCGTCGGGGACGCCGGGCCCGGCCTGGGGCAGCCGGTCGGCGGTGCAGCTCCAGCTGCGGCGGCTGAGGACCACGCTGCCGTGGCGGACGCGCGGCCGGGTGGCGACCCCGTCGTGCGGCTCGCCCTCGGGGACGCCGGCCCACACGTCGAGCGGTGCGACGGACGTCGGGGAGAGGAGCAGCAGGGTGCGGGGCAGTTCGGGGAGGGCCAGCGGCACGAGGTAGCCGAGGTAGACGGGGACCACTTCGCGGCCGAGGCGGGTGGAGCGCAGGACCAGGCGGTCGGTGTCCTCGTCGTGCTCCAGGTACAGGGCGTCGAGCGGGATGCGGGCCTCCGGCTCCAGGGTGCCGCGTTCGCCCGGGCAGACGATCTCGTGCGTGGTGAGCCGCCCGTGCAGGTTGAGGTTGCTGGTGACGGGGCCGCCGGTGACCTCCGCGAACACGGCGTCGCGGGGCCGGACGTCCTCCGCGTGGCGCAGCAGCCGCTCCTCGACGCCGTCGAAGCAGTGGGTGAAGCGGCTGAAGGGGAAGGAGAGGCCGCCGTACGAGCGGTTCAGCACGGCGAGGGGGCGGCCGTCGCCGCGGTCGGCGAGCTGGAGGTGGTGGCTCATCGGCCGGAAGTCGGCGGTCACCGGGGCGAGCAGGTCCGCCATCTCGTCGATGAGGGAGTCGTCGACGACGACCTCCTGCCCGCCGCTGCGGTCGTGCAGGGCCCGCATGCGGGCGGTGAAGGTCTCGCGGGCCGCGTCGAGCACCTTCAGCTGCGGCAGTCCGAGCCAGTTCACCTCGGGGACGTAGCGCCCTTCGGCGTCGTGGGCGGTGCGCCCGGAGGTGAAGGACAGGTACTGGTCGTAGAAGTCCTCGTGGAAGTCGTGGACGAGTTTCAGCAGGTCGTCGCAGCGGCCGCCGGGCCGGTGGCGGGCGAGGAAGAAGCCCTTGAAGGTGAGGCGCTGCGGCAGCGTCAGGTCGAAGGCGGGCAGGATCCGCTCGACGCGGCCCAGCGGCCCTTCGATGTGCCGGGCCCACGCCTGGAGGTCCAGGGTCGTGCGCGTGCCCGCCGCGGCGTCCTCGTAGAGCACGGTCTGCGGGACGGCGCCCTGCTCCGCTCCCAGTTCCCGCTGGACGAGGCGCAGGTCGCTCCGCAGTTCCTCCAGCAGCGCGGTGCGGTCCGCGGGGGCCGCCCGCCCGAACCGCTCCACGCACGCGGCGGCCGTGTCGAGCCGGGCGGCGAGGGTGTCCGCCCAGGGGCGGCCGAGGCCCCGCAGGGAGGTCTGGAAGGTCCGCAGCGGGTCGGTGTCGTGCACCTCGGTCCGCAGGCACGGCACCTGCACCATGCCGACGTCGAGCAGCGCCTGGAGGTACCGGGCGCTCTCCTCCTCGTCGGCGCCCCGGTCGGCGGCGAGCCAGTCGGCCAGCTCGCCGAAGCGCACGGCGCCCCGCTCCTCGAAGAGCGCGAGCAGCCGCTCCAGGGTGCCGCTGCGGCGCAGGAAGAACAGGCGGTCCTTGACCGCGTCGAAGGTGACGGCCGTGTCGTCGTCGCCGGCCGTGACCCAGCGGCGCACGTAGCGCACCCGGTCGTCGTCCCGGCCCCAGCCGGAGGCGGGGGACACGGGCAGGTCGGCGCGGCGGGCCGGGTCGGCGGCGACCGTGTCCGCGAGGCGGCGCAGGGCGACCACGTTGAGGCGGGGGTGGCTGGTCCACTCGTCCGCGATCCGCGCCGCGAAGCCGCCCGCCACGGGCCTGGTGCCGGCGGGGTCGGGGCCCTGAGCGTGGCCCCGGTCCGGGGCGGGTCCGCGGTCGCCGGGGCCGGTGCCGGGGTCATCCGGGCCGGGGCTGGTGCGGGGGCCGGTGAACTCGCCGAGCGCGACGCCGGTGAACGTCGAGAACGGGCTGGTCTTGCAGGCCGTGCGGTAGAGGTACGACAGCAGCGACCGCTCGATCTTGCGCAGCTTCCGGTCCGGGAGGGCACCGGGGTCCGCGGCCGTTCTCCCGGTGTACGCGTCGAGTTGAGCGTCGAGGGCGGGTGAGGCGAGCAGCAGCCCCTTGCGCAGCCGTTCCTCGCCCGCGAGGCGGCACAGGGCGGCGCGGCTGCGGGCCGTCTCCGCGGCGAGCAGCCCGGCGCCCTGCGCGGTGCGGTCCGCGAGGCGCCTGCGGGCGGCCAGCCAGTCGGCGAGCGCCCGGCCCGCCGCCGGGTCGAGACGGGTGGTGAGGGTCAGTGCCGCGTCGGCTTGCGCCGCGTGCGGCAGGCGGTTGTTGAACGCGTCGCGGCGCACCTTCAGCAGCGCCCGCCGCTCCCCGGGGTCGCCGCACCGGCCGACCAGCGGGTGCAGCAGGTCCCCGAGCGCGGCGCCGGCCGCGCCGACCGCGTCTGCGGCGGCGAGGACGTCGTCGGCCCAGCGGCGGCTGTCCGGGCAGCGCAGCTCCCGTACGGTCTCGATCGGCAGTCCCGCGACCCGGAGCATGAACGGCATCGCGGGTCCCCTTCAGGCGATCTCGTACCGGTAGTCGGCGGGGGCGGGCCGCTCGTGGCCGATCATCATGATCAGCAAGGGGGCCTCGCCGGTGCCTTCCAGACCGAGTTCCTCGATGTACGCGATGTTGTCGAAGCCGAGGGCGACGCCGCAGCCGAGGCCCATCGCGGACGACGCCGTGTAGACGGCCTGGGAGACGGCGCCGACGACGGCGTTGACGACGCGGTAGCCGCGGTCGCCCACGGCGTCGAGCACGGCGGTGGTGCGGACGGCCGGGACGAGCACCGCCCCGGCCTGCTCCAGGTTGTAGTTCGCGAGGAAGTAGTTCCGCTGGAGGAACGCCCCGGGGCGGCCCTCCGTGACGGGCCGCAGTCCGTGTGCGGCGGGGTCGTAGGCGTACGCGCCCGGCGGGAGGCCCTCGACGTGGTTGGCGAACGCGTACAGCCCGGCCAGGCGGGTGTCGTCCGTGCCGGTGTCCCCGCCGAGCCGGGCGGCCGCCTCGGCGGCCTTCAGGCAGGCCGCGAGCTGGTCCCGGCCGACGGGCCGCGCCGCCTCGAAGCGGCCGAAGCTGCTGCGGCGGCGCCGCAGGGCGGTGCGCACGTCGGTGCCGAGCGGCCGCGGCGCGGGCAGCGCGGTCGCCGGGCCGCCCGGGGCGGGGGGCGCGGCGGCGGGGGCGAGCGCGCCGGGGGCGGGGCGCCGCGCGGCGTGCTCGGCGGTGGCGGCCTGCATCCGCGTGACGGCGTCGAACGCGAGGACCGTGCGGGACCGCTCAGCGTCCCGGCGGCGTACGGCCGCGGGGACGGGCGCCGACGGGGTGGTGGCGGTGGAGGCTGCGAGGGCGGGGGCCGACGGGGCGGGGGCGCCCCGCCACCGCAGGGGGACGACGGCGAACAGGCCCTCTTCCTGCGTGCGCAGGCCCAGCAGCCGGGCCAGCCGCTCCTCGTCGAACCACATCAGCGGTTCGACGTCCAGTCCCCGGGCCCTGGCCCACATGCGCCAGGTCTGCAGGACGGTGCCGACGTCCATGCTGACGGCGTGGAAGGAGAAGCTGTTGTACTTGAAGGCGTTCTGCCAGTACTTGACGCCGAGGACGAGGTACTGGTCGGTGTCCGCGGCCCCCGGCGCCGCCTCGCCCAGGGCGGCGCGCACCTCCCCCGACACGTCGCCGGCCAGCAGCCGCTGCAGGGCATGGCGGCGGGTCGCGTAGTAGTGGACGCCGGGCGGCAGGGGGCCGCCGGGACCGGACACCCAGTAGACGCTCACCGGGTAGAGGCCGCCGCCCGACGCGGTGCCGCGGGACCAGTTGGCGTCCGGGTAGCGGGGCAGGGCGGGAAGGTCCGTGTTCGCCTGGACTCCGAGGCGGCGGCCCGTCAGCCCGTACGAGTCGAGCAGCATCCCGGCGAGCGCGCCCAGGTCGAACGCCCCGCCGGGCACGCCGGTGCGGGTGACCGGTCCCAGGCCGCGGTCGAGGGAGGCGTCGGCGGGATATCCGCCGTCCGGGAGCGGCACGGTGTCCGCGCCCGGGTAGAGCTTCGTCCTGCGGGGGCTGTCGGCCCAGTCGGGCACGAAGTCGGCGGGCGGCATCGCGACCCGTCCGCGCCGCATGATGGCGGCGGCGTAGTCATGGGCGTACCCCATGGGTGACTCCTCGGTGGCTCGGTCGGCGGGGGCGCTCACGGGAAGGGGTGCGGCGCGGGGTTGAAGTCGGCGGGGGCGAGGTCCCGGTCGCGCAGTCCGGCCTCGCGCAGGGCGGTGCGGAGCCGGGGCATGCCCAGGGCGCGCTGCCGGGTCCAGCCGAAGTCGATCGGCAGCAGCCCCGGCACGAGCACGCTGACCGTGGTCAGGCCCAGGTCCCGCTGTTCGGGCAGGGTCTGGTCGACGGCGATCACGTCGAATCCGGCCGCCGCGACGGTCGTGACGCACCACTCCAGGTCGTCCCGCAGGTCGTCGGAGACGGGCGGCGCCGGGCGCGGCGCCCCCGGGCCGTACAGCTCCGTGAAGGAGCGCAGGGGCGGCCGGGGCGCTCCCGGTCCGCCGAGCAGGAAGTCGGCGTGGTCGCCCATCTCGGGGACTCCGTAGGCGAGGGGGTGGTCGTGCAGGGCCTCGACCTTGGTGAAGTCGTCGGTCATGGCGCGCAGCCGGTCCCAGTCGCGTTCGGTGCGGTTCTGGAGGTTCACGGCGTCGGTGGCGATCTCGCAGAGGGCGCCCGCGAGCGCGGCCTCGGGGTCGAGTCCGGCGCCCGCGCCGAAGCACATGCGGCCGGGCCCGCCGTCGGGCCGTACGGCGACGCCGGTGACGACGGGGAAGGGGAAGGTGATCCGGGTGTCGAAGAAGCGCGCTTCGTAGCCGTACATCTCCAGCCGGTCCACCGTGGCGCGGGTGGCGGGGCGGGTGCTGGTGCGGGGGTCGATCTCGGGGAGTGCGGCCCGCCCGTACCAGGCGAGGAGGAAGGCGTCGCGCTCCACGACCTCCATCAGGCCGCAGTACACGGCTTCTTCGAGGCAGCCGCCGGAGGCGCAGCCGTTGGAGGACTCCTGCACGAAGCGGTTCTCCAGCCCCGGCGCGTGGTAGTACGTCAGCACCTCGGGGACGAGGACGGGTTGCCGGTCGCGCAGGGAGTGGCCCCACACCCAGGGGATGACGCGGTCGGGGCGGAAGGGGGCGACGCGGGGGTTGGCGCGGTGGAAGGCGTCGGAGTACAGACCGCACAGGCGGGGGTCGAGCGCCGGTTCGCCGTGTGCGCGCAGGCTGTCCAGGGAGGCACGGACCGCCGCCCGCCGGGTGCGGGCGCGCATGCCCGCGTACCGTTCCAGGCCCTCCAGGACGCCGATGCGCATGCTCTGCGCGAAGGTGTCGGCGTGGCCGCCCCAGTACGTCTCGCGGAGGTAGTCGCCGGAGCGCATCGAGAAGCAGCCGATGGTGGCCGACGTGGACAGGGACGACACGTCCTGGACGACGGACGGCCCCAGGGACCCGCAGACGGGGTTCGTGTACGGCTCGGGCGGCAGGTCGTAGGCGGCGAGGTCCCGGACGCGGAAGCCGCCGGGGCGGTGCTTGGGCGCGGGCCGCAGGTGCAGGGCGGCCGCTTCGGGGGTGTCGGGTTCGGGTTCCGCGCAGGCGGGGCACTCGGGGTCGGGGACCAGCGGGTAGGCCCGGGTGCGGAGCGTCTCCAGGTCGACGAGGCGGACGAGCGGGTAGCCGCCGGAGGGGGGTTCGGTGCCGCCGGTGGTGCGGGCGGCGACGAGCGCGGCGACCGTGTCGGCGGCGAACGGCGTCAGGTACGGCGTCTCCCCCGCCGCCCGGGTGTCCCCGCCCCGCTCCAGGGCATCCCGCAGCGGCACGGACCTGACGGCCTGCCAGCGGCGGTCCAGGCACCGCCCGCACGGGCGTCGCCGGCCGGCGGTGGGGAACGGCCCGACGATGACGTGCCGGCCGTAGTGCCGCACGGGCACCGCGCCGGGTGGGCGCCCGCCGCCCCGCGGGGCGGCGCCGTCGGGCGGGCCGTCGCCGTGCTGCTCCCCGCCGGGGACCGCCGCAGTGAAGGCGTCGCGGACGCCGAGGGGCGCCACGTCCAGTTCCACGCTGACGCCGTGCCGGGCGAGGGCCGTGTGCAGGGCCTGCGCGAGGCGGCGCGTCGCGTCAGCCACGGGCATGCGCGCCGTCCTCGGGGCCGGTGGTGAGGAGGACGTACGCGGTGCTGATGCCGCCCGGCGGCAGGTCGGCGGGGGTGGTAGGGACGTGCAGCACGTCCCGGCCCGCGGCGCGCAGCCGCTCCAGGACCGTCGGGAAGTCCGTCGCGGCCGTGTCCGCGGCCAGCGGCGCGCCCGTCGTGGCGACCGTCCCGGGTGCCAGGTCGCCCATCAGCGGGTCGCCCAGGTCGACGGGGGTGGCGGGGTCCTCCGCGGCGAGCTGCACCTGCCCCAGCAGGTCGCGGAGGGCCGCGCCGGCGGCGGCCGCGCGGGACAGGCCGGCGCCGACCGCCCAGCGGCCGTCGGCGGACCGGGCCAGGACGACGTGGGCCGTGGTGCGGGCGGGCTCCCCCAGGTCGAGCAGGTCCACGTCGGCGCCCAGGGTGCCGGCCGACTTGAGCAGGAACACCAGTTCCGGTCCGGCGCCGTCCCCGTCGGCCGTCAGCGGGCGCACGTCCGCCGTGCCGCGCACCGCGCGCAGGAGGGCGTCGTGGGCGAGCGCGGACAGCAGACCCCGGCCGGCCGCCTCCTCCGGGGTGGCGCCGGCTCCCGTTCCCGCGCGGGTGGCGAGGTGCAGCCGGGCCCGGTTGTGCTCCCCGAAGGGGCGCACGGCGGCCGTGGGCACCCGGACCGGCTCCTTGGTGAGGAGGGAGGTCGCGGCCGTCCACGAGGTGACGGGGGCGCCGGTGCCTCCGCCGGTCGCCAGCCGGTCGGGGCCGACCGCGGGGGCTCCGTCCGCGTCCGGCGTGCCGGTGCGGGGTGGCACCACGTGCTCGACGTACGTCTCGGCCGCGGCGTGCAGCGCCCGCATCCGGGCTCCCGCCAGGTGGTGCACGTCGAAGGCGGCGAGGGTGCGCCGGACCCCGGCGCCGAGGGCCACCTCGACCCGGCTGACCTTGAGGGGTGTCTGGGTGATCTCCTCGTCGGCGTAGCGGCGGAAGGTGCCCGTGTACGGGCGGACGAGGGCGCCACTGGTCTGGTTGAGGCCGTCGACGAGGGCCTCCGCGTCGCGGGCGGTCTCTACGGTGGGCGTGGCGGGCAGGGCGAGCCCGTCGGGCAGCGGGGCGCCCGCGGTCGCGGTGAGGGCGGCGCAGCGGCGGCAGCGCGGGTGCGGCCGTACGGGTTCGGCGACGACGTCCAGGGACTCCAGGTCCTGGAGGAGGATCTGCTGCCGGGTCTCGGGGGGCAGGGCTCCGGTGGTGAGCCGGAAGACTTCGTAGGCGAGGAGGTTGCCGGTCATGGCGGCGACGGGTCCGGCCGGCAGTGCCCGGTCGGCGGGGGGTGCCACGCCGCCGGCGACGGTGGCCCACAGCTCGGCGGCGGCTCCCGCGTCGGTGTTGCCGCCGAGGCGGAGGACGGCGCAGGTCCAGCAGCCGGTGGACGCGGCGGTGGTGAGCGGGCCGGTGACGTGGTGGCCGCCGAAGCCCCAGGAGGGTATGAGGGTGCGGCCTTCGGGCACGCCCGCGGCGAGCAGCCGCCGGGTGGTGGCCGCGGCGTCGGGGCCGGTGGCGATGACGACGTCGTACGCGGCGAGCTCGGGCCAGTCGGCGTCCGGGGCCAGGTCGTCGACGCGCACGGGGCAGCCGTCCGCGTCGAGTTCGGCGGCCTCGCGGGCCACGTCGGGGAAGGCCGTGGTGACGGCGATGCGGGCGCAGCCGTTGCGGACGAGGCCGAGGGCGCACCAGCGGGCGGTGGCGTCGTCGCCGAGGACCGCGACGCGGGTGTCGCGGAAGCGGGTGAAGCGGGCGGGGGCGCCGTTGGCGTAGTGGTCGATGTAGGCCGTTTGCGCGGCGAACCGGCGGGCGGGCCCGTCGGCGGCGGGCTCCGCGGTGTCGGCCGCGGGGACGTCGCGGGCGAAGTCCCGTTCGTAGAGCGTCTTCACGAGTTCGGCCGCCAGGGCGCGCTGCGGCGGGCCGAAGCCTTCGCAGATGTCGCCGAGGGTGTGCTGCCCGGCGAGGTGCGGGACGAGGAGGGAGGCGAAGCGGTAGGCGGTGCGGCCCGTCAGGTGGAAGCCGCCGTCGGCGTTGTGGAAGAGCACGCCGCCGGGGGTCTCGGTGAACAGCACGTCCCGGCGTATGCGGGGCCGGGTCGCGGCGAGGGCGTCGAAGGGGGTGTCGACCATGCGGGGTCACACTCTTTCTGTGGTCTCGGGACGTGGGTCGCGTGCCGCGGCGGCTCTACGCGCGTACACGCGGAGCAGTTCGTGCACCCGGTACGGGCCGGGCGGGCCCTCCTCCAGGAACCCGGCGTCGGCCAGCCGCTCCAGGACGTCCTCCGTCTCGGTGCCTCCCGTGCCGAGGGCGGCGGCGCCGTCGGCGGGGCGGAAGGCGGCGGACGGCAGGGAGGCGACCCGGACGAAGGCGTCGGCCAGGCGGGGGTCGAGCCGGCCGAGGGCGGTGTCCAGGACGCGGGTGACGGACAGTCGCGGGTCGTCCGCCAGGGAGAGCCGGGCCGGCGGGTCGCCGGCCAGCCATCCGGCGGCGTCCGCGAGTCCGAGCCCGGGGCGGGTGAGCAGCCGTGCGGCGACGATCCGCAGGGCCAGCGGGAAGTAGCCGCACAGGGCGGCGAGCCGCCGGGCCGCGGCCTCCTCGGGCCGGACCCGTTCGGCTCCGAGCGCGGCGGTCAGCAGCCGGTGGGCGTCCTCCTCGTCCAGGGTGGACAGCCGGTGCACCTGGCCGCCGTGGGTGGCGACGAGCCCGGCGAGGCCCATGCGGCTGGTGATGACGGCGGCGCTGCCGGGCCCGGTCGGCAGCAGCGGCCTGACCTGGTCGGCTTCGACCACGTCGTCCAGGACGAGGAGGACCGGGGCGTCGGAAGCGCCGTCCCCGAGGGCGGCGGCGACCGCGGCGGCGGCTTCCGCGGCGTCGCGGGGCCGCCCGTCGGCGTGCACCATCGGCACGTGCAGCAGCCCGCCGGGGAAGCGGTCCCGGACGTGGTGGGCGACGTGGTGTGCCAGGGCGGTCTTGCCGATGCCGGGGGCGCCGGACAGCAGGATGGTGACGGGCTCGTCGCGGGCTGCGGCGAGGCGGGCCGACATGGCTGCCGCCTCGGCCGTGCGGCCCGTGAAGGACGGCACGGGGGACACGGGGACCACCGGGGGTGGCGGCTCGCCGCCGCCCGCCGCGGGGGGTCGGCGGACGGCGACGAGGTCGGTGGCGGGGCCGGCCGCGGCGAGGGCCCGCGGGCCGTCGGCGCACGGCCCCAGGTCGTCGCCCCGGAGGATGGCCAGCTCCAGCCGGCGCAGCCCCGGCGAGGGGTCGACGCCCAGTTCTTCACGCAGGTACCGCTTCACCCGCCGGTACTCGGTCAGTGCCTCGCTCTGCCGCCCGGTGCGGTAGAGCGCCTCGATCAGCTGCTCGTGGAACCGCTCGTGCCCGGGGTGGGCGCGGGTCTCGCTCCACAGGGGCACGAGGGCCTCGCCGCAGCGGCCGAGGGACAGTTCCAGGTCGCAGACCCGCTCGACGGTCCGCAGCCGCTCCTCGACGAGGCGCGGCGCCTCGTCGCGGTGCAGCGTCTCGGAGCGGACGTTGGCCAGCAGCGAGCCGCGCCACAGGGCCAGGGCGGCTTTGAGCGTGCGCAGTTCCGCTTCCGGGGAGTGCGTGAGCCGGGACGCCTCGCGGGTGGCGTCCCGGAACCCGATCAGGTCGAGGCTGCGAGGTCCCGCGCTGATCCGGTAGCCGCCGGGCACCGCTTCGATGGGGGTGTCGACCACGCCGTGCTTGGCGAACAGCCGCCGCAGCCGCAGGACGCAGGTCTGGAGCGCGGCCTTCGCCGTGGCGGGCTGTTCCTCGCCCCAGATGGCCCGCTGGAGGTACTCGGCGGACACCACCCCGTTGGCGTGCAGCAGCAGGGCGGCCAGCAGGTTCGTCGGCTTGGAGGGCTGCAGGACGACGGTGTCGGTGCCGTCCGTGATGCTGAGCGGCCCGAGCAGCTCAAACCGCATGCGGTGGCCTAGTCCCAGCCGTTGACCAACTGGCGCAGCGCGGGCGGCGCCGCGTGCAGCGGCAGCCGCGCGGCGGCGTGCCCCGCGTGGTGGAGCGCCGCGCGGACGGCCCGCTCCGGGAGGTCCTGCGACGGGGTGGAGACGGCGGGCGCGGGGCTCCGGCCGGCCGCGGCACCGGGCGGGGTAGCCGCCGCGGCCGTCGTGGCGCCGATCGACAGCACGGCGGCGGCAAGGGCCAGGGAGGCACCGGCACGTGTCCACCCGGCGGACGTCTTCGCCGCTCCGGTCATGCTTCCCCCTCGGATCGCTGCATCGGCTCGCTCCGCTCCGGTCGTGTTCTGCGGTGGGCAGAACGATGCCAGCGATGCGCCCGCGCCATGCGTGGCGGCCGTGTCAGCTTGCTGCACGGCGGATGCAGCTTGGTGCCAGACGTGGGGCGAACCCCGCCGCACCGTGCGCCGTCGGCCGCCCCTCCGGAGCGCGGGACCGGGGCGTTGTGCGCTGCGGGGGCGTGAGGCGTGCCGCTCCCGGGTGCCGGCTTGCCACCGGAGGGCCGGCGGTACCGGCTGTTCGGGTCTCCTGTGTCCGGGGCGGCTTCGAGGACCGGCACCGCGGCTGCCTGCACACCGCTCCGTGCCGGTACGGCTTTCCGGCGCCACGCCCAGCGGTGCGGACGGAGTGCGCCGGCACCACTGGGTCACCGGTCTGCGGCGTCCGCCCTTCCCCGTGCAAGGGCGAGGGAGGCGAGCGACAGGGCGATGAGCGCGCTGCCGACCGCGAGGTCGTTGACGCGGGCGGCTCCCGCCGCGGCGGTGTCGGCGTAGCTCAGCGCGAACGGGGCCACGACCAGCCACACACCGCCCGCGAGGACGATCAGGTCGGCTGCCCGCCCCCGCGGTCTGATGAGGCGTGCCAGGGCGACGCAGAAGACGACGATACCGACGAGCATCTCGGTGAGGTGGGCGTCGCCCGAGGGTTCGTTGAACGGGTAGCCGATGACCCAGGCCCCGATGAACAGCCAGATCGAGGCGGCGAGCATGAGGACGGTGATCGGCCCGTCCCTCAGTCCGCGGCCGAGCTTCCTGGTGGACGGGCGTACCTGTGAGGGGGGTGACGTGGAGTCGGTGCGGGGCATGGCTGCCTCCTTTCCCACGCGGGCCCCGCCTCGTGGGCTCGTACGCCGTGCGGGTACCCCCGTCAGGGCATGTCGGACAGCCGACGCAGGGGTTTCCGGTGGTGGGCACGGCCCGGAGGGCGGCCGCTCCCACCCGCAGGCCGGGGACGCTCCGCCGCCCGGTGGGTCACTGCTCCGGGGAGGGCGGTGTGAGACCGGGCGTCTCGTCCTCGTCGACGTACGTGGGCACCTGCGCGTGCATCTGGAGCGCCACCTCCCCGGCGCGCTCGAAGCGCAGCGTCACCCATGCGTAGTCGCCGCCGCGCAGTTCCTCCTTCACGCCGCGCAGGAGCAGGTGCGGCTGCCCCTCCGCGAGTTCCACCAGTTGCCCGGACGGCACGTCGACGGCGCCTCGCGGAGTGCCGTCCGCGGTGACGACGTCCACCGACTCGGCGATGGTCGTCGCACCGCCGAGGAGCCGGTCGGAGGTCTGCGCCTCGTTGTAGAGCCACAGGTACACGGGCACGTCGGCGCCCTCCTCCCAGGGGCCGTTCGGCGGCTCGGCCATGTGGGCGTAGCGGATCAGCATGGCCCCGACGCGGGCGTTCGCACCGGGCGGGTTGTACTTGCCCTGAGTGGAGTCGCACCCGACGAGCACCGCGGCGGCGAGACAGCCGCTCGCCAGCCCGCAGGCCGCCCGACGCAGACGGAGACCGAGACGCCGGCGGCTCTTCATGCGGTGGTCCTCACCTTGCTTCGCGAGTACGGATTCGCCTCCACGTTCTCCCCTGATGCCGCTCGGGGTGTCCGGAGTTGGGCCGGATGGCGGGTGGAGGTGCCTCGGAGGTGTCAGTGGGCAGGCCGCGAGCCGGGGCGCGGAGGCGTCCTTCAGCAGGAAGCCGGACGGGCCCGCGCGCAGCGCCGCGTACGTCCGGCGGCAGGGCGGCCCCGGCTGCGGACCCCGGAGCTCGGGCCCCGGGTTCCGGCGCTGCGCACCGGCGGATCGTGCGGCGCCGGCCGGCGCCCGCGCAGCGCGGTGAGCTCCTGCCCGGTGTGTGCGCCGCCGGCCCGGCTCGCGGTCCGCGGCCGGCCGGGTCGCTGCGACGCGGCGCGCGCGGTCGTCGGCGGAGAGCCGTCCCCGACCGCCGGCCGCGGGGGGCCTGGCGGTGCGGACGCGCTGCCGGGCGGAGCGGCACCCGTGTACGCGTCGCCGGCTGCGCACGGAACGGTGCCGGGGTGCCGCCCGGGCCGGAGGGGTCAGGCCCGCTCGTCGGGCTCGTCCTGCAGGCCGGCCTCGATGCGCTCCTTGCGCACGCGTCCCTCGACCGTCTCCTGTTCGGTGTACTCGTCGGTGGCCAGCCGGACCCGCTCGACGGGCTCGGTGCGTGTCTCCACGACCGGCCGCTCCTCGTGCAGGGTGACCTCGTGTTCGGACTCGGAGATCTCCGGCCCGGACAGCGCGGCGTCACGGTTGGCCTCGGTGATGGGCTCGCGTTCCAGCCGGACCTCTTCGTGGCGCACCGGGATCGTCTGCTGCACCTCCTCTGTCACGACGTACTTCCGCAGGCGGGCCCGGCCGGCTTCCCGGCGCTCGACGCCCACGTGCATCGACTCCTCCGAGAGGGTCATGGCGTCGTCGCGGCCGCCGCCCTCGGCCGCCAGGTCGCCGCCCCAGTCGACCTCGAAGTAGTCGTACAGGCGGCGCTCCTCGTCCGCGGAGAGGTGTCCACCGGCTTCGACATCGGCCTTCGGGGCGCCCTTGACCTTGTCCTTGTCGTACGGCACCTCCAGGTGGTCCTCCACGACGTCTGCGTCGCGCACGGGCACGAAGGATTCCCGCGATCCGAAGAGCCCGGTCGAGACCGTGACCCATTCCGCCTGGCCTGTGGCGTCGTCGAGGAGGACGTGCTTCGCTTCTCCGATCTTGCTGCCGTCCCGCGCGTACACGGGCCGGTCCAGAACTGCTGGTACCTGTTCACGGCTCAGCACGATGGCTCTCCTCAGCATCGGTGTCTTCAGGGTCTCCGCGACGCGTATCCCTGCCCATCAGCCGCAAACGGGGTGAAATGCTGACATTTCACCACTCCAAGACAGGCTGCCGCGGAGGCGCCCAGCACCCCGGCCGGCCCCGGTGGTCCAGACCCTGCGGCCCGCGCCCCTCCGGGCGGCGGGGCGCCCGCGACACGCACGAGCGGGAGCCTGTTCGTGTGGCGTTCGGCCGTGGCGTGCCGGTGTGCCGCGCACGGCCCACGTAGCGTCGGGGATGGCGTCCCGGGCAGTTGGGCCCGGGGCGTTCGGTGATGTCACGAGGAGCAGCAGATGCCGACGGGAACGGTGAAATGGTTCAACAGCGAGAAGGGCTACGGCTTCATCGAGCAGGACTCGGGGGCGCCTGACGTCTTCGCCCACTACTCGGAGATCAACGGCAGCGGCTTCCGCGAGTTGCAGGAGGGGCAGAAGGTCTCCTACGAGGTCGCCCAGGGCGACCGCGGGCCGCAGGCGACGGGCATCACCGGGCACTGACCCGGTCTCCCGGCGGCGGCACCGCGCCGGTGCCGCCGCCGGGAGGGAGGGGTGGCGGTTCCCTTTCCGGAGCCGCCACTTCGCGGGTTGCCTCAGTGCCCGACCCGCCGCCGGGCACGACCGTCGTTCCGGCAGCCGTCCTGTCGAGCCCTCAGGGAGCGGCGCCTGTCGCCGCGTTGTTCCCGACGGTGCCCGCGCGGGCACCGTGGTCACCACGGCCCCCGCCGGGCGACGATCAGCCGACCCTCACCCGTGGGACCCTCGCCCCCGGCCCGGGGCGTGCCGGGCGAGCACGGCGGGCTTCCCCGACAGGGAGCGCGCCAGCAGCCGGTCCACTCCCGGCAGCGCGGACAACCGGAGGGCGGCGTGCCGCATGCGGAGCCGGGCCCGCGTGGACGGCAGGAACCACTCGGCCGCCGCCCGGCCCGCTCGCTGCCGCTCCTCCGCCACGGGCCTCCACCGGGCCTCGTAGGCGGCGGTGGCCGCCTCGACCGTTGCGCCCCGCTGGAGTTCCTCGGCGAGGACATACGCCCCGGCCACGGCCAGGGAGGCGCCCTGGCCCGCGAGCAGGGAGACGGCGTGGGCGGCGTCGCCGGTGAGCACCGTGCGGCCACGGCGCCAGCCGTCCGTGACCACCTGGGCCACGTGGTCGTAGTACAGCTCCTCGTGCGGGGGGCACTGCTCCAGGGCGCGGGGCACGACCCAGCCCAGGCCGCCGTATGCGGCGCGGAGGGCGGCGCGGGCGTCGGCGGGGCGGCGCGGATCCGTGCTGCGGTGCACGGCGAACGCGGCCACCCGCCCGTCACGCAGGGCGTAGAAGCCCATCTGGCGCCCCACGGTGTCGGTGAGGCAGAACCGGCCGTCGACCTCGCGCCGCACGTCGGGGGCGTCGAAGAGGAAGGCCGCGGTGTGGAAGCCGAGGTGCCGCACCCGGGGCTCCTCCGGGCCGAACACGAGCGCGCGTACGGTGGAGTGGACGCCGTCGGCGCCGACCAGGAGGTCGGCGTGCTCGACGCGGCCGTCCTCGGTCGTGACGCGCACCTCGTCCCCGGTGTCCTCCACGTGTCGGGGGCCGGTGCCGAAGCGCAGGTCCACCCGGTCCGACAGGCTTTCGCGCAGGGCCCGTTCGAGATCGGGCCGCATCAGGCTCAGCAGCCGCCCGCCGACCGCCCGAGAGAACCGCCCGTAGTCCAGGCCGCCGCGCCGGCGGCCGTCCTCGTCCACGTACGCCACCTCGGACACCGGATAGGCCAGCTCCCGCAGCCGCGGCAGGAGCCCCATCGCCTCGGCGGCTTCGTGGCCGGGGCCGAAGAAGTCGACCATGTACCCCTGCTCGCGGGGGCCGGGTGACTTCTCCAGGACGATGACGTCCCAGCCCATCCCGTCCAGCCGCTGCGCGAGGGCGAGCCCCGCGATGCCGGCACCGCAGATCACCGCCCTCACCGTGCCTCCTCCTCACCGTCGGCGGGGTCGGCGGCCCGCAGGCCGCCGCCGTAGACCGCCAGCACCTCGTGGCCCCAGCGCTCCAGGCCGGGCGGGGAGAGCGGATCGACGCCGAGGGCCTCCTCGATGCGCCGCCGCAGCAGGAAGACGGCCAGGTCGTTGACGAGCAGGAAGGCGGCCCGCACGTCCGGGTCCCGGCCGGTGGCCGCCGCCCCCTCCCGGGCCATCTCCGCGAGGGTCCGCCGGCTCAGGTCGAGCAGCCGGCGGAAGAGGTCCTGCCCGGCGTCGCCGTCGGCGGTCAGCATGCGGCTCAGGTAGCCGGGGACGGGTGAGTCCCCGGGGAGTCCCGCTGCCACCGCCTGCGCCAGGGAGCCCACCGGACCCCCGTCCGCGACCTCCTTCAGCATCCGTTCGAACACGGCCACCACGTGGCGGTCGACTTCTTCCCGCAGCCCCTCCTTGGAACCGAAGTGGTGCACGACCAGTCCGGGTGAGACACCGGCGGCCGCAGCGATCTGCCGGACCGGCACCCGGTCCGGCCCCTTCTCGGTGAACAGCTTCAGGGCCTCGTCGCGGATCCGCGCCCGAGTGGTCCGGTCCTCGGGCTCCTGGGATGAACCTGCACGCATTGAACGCATGTACAGGATGCTAAACGATCGTTCAATCCCGAGGGAAGGGGCCAGCAGGAAGAGGGGGGAGCGATGCATGCGGATCGACGCTCGGACGGCTCACCCCGCAGGGCCCCGGCCAGGGCCCCGCGCGACGGCGCCCCCCCACCACCAGACCACGGCTCGCCGGCTACGGCTCGTCGACCTGCCGGGCGGCAGCGGACAGGACCGCGTCGAGCAGGCCGGGGAACAGGGCGTCCAGGTCGTCGCGACGCAGGCCGTTCAGCTTGGCGGTGCCGCAGTAGACCTGACGGATGACGCCGCTCTCCCTCAGGACGCGGAAGTGGTGCGTGCTCGTCGACTTGGCCACGGGCAGCTCGACGTGCGAGCAGGAGACCTCCGACGCGGCCGCCGCCAACTCGCGGACCACACGCAGCCGCATCGGATCGGAGAGCGCGTGGAGCACGCCTTCGAGGCGGATCTCGTCACGGGCGGGATGCGCGAGTGTACGCGGCCCGGTCGCGGCGGGTGTCATACGGACTCCAGTGAGGTCGACTCCCCGCCATTGTACGAGAACCATCGTAGTTTGACATCTGCCGTACTACGAAGGCTATCGTACAAGCTTCGTACCGGTCCCGCCCGAATGGAGTCCGCCGTGAGCACGCTGTTCGAACCCCGCACCCTGCGGTCCCTGACCATCCCGAACCGCGTCTGGATGGCGCCGATGTGCCAGTACAGCGCCGATGCGACGGGCCCGGACACGGGCGCCGCCAACGACTGGCACTTCGCCCACTACGCCGCCCGCGCGGCCGGCGGCACCGGACTGATCCTCCTGGAGGCGACCGCGGTGTCCCCGGAAGGGCGGATCAGCCCGTACGACCTCGGCCTCTGGAACGACACCCAGGTGGAGTCACTGCGCCGGATCACCGCGTTCCTCAAGGCTCAGGGCACGGCGCCGGGCGTCCAGCTCGCACATGCAGGCCGCAAGGCATCGGCGGACCGCCCCTGGCAGGGCGGCGCCCCGATCGGCGCGGACGCGCACGGCTGGCAGCCCCTGGCCCCCAGCGCGGTGCCCTTCGACGAAGGCCATCCGGTGCCGACGGAGCTGACGCCGGAGGACATCGGCCGCATCACCGGGGAGTTCGCGGCCGCCGCCCGGCGGGCGCTCGCCGCGGGCTTCGAGGTGGTCGAGGTCCACGGCGCCCACGGCTACCTCATCGGCGAGTTCCTCTCCCCGCACAGCAACCACCGCACCGACGCGTACGGCGGCTCCTTCGAGAACCGCACGCGGTTCGCGCTGGAGGTCGTGGACGCCGTGCGGCAGGTATGGCCCGACGACCTGCCGCTGTTCTTCCGCATCTCGGCGACCGACTGGCTGGAGGGCCGCCCGGGGTGGACCGCCGACGACACCGTGCGGTTCGCCGCGCTGCTGCGGCAGCACGGCGTGGACCTGCTGGACGTGTCCAGCGGCGGCAACGCCCCGCGGGTCGACATCCCGGTCGGCCCTGGGTACCAGGTGCCGTTCGCGGCCCGCGTGCGAGCCGAGACCGGCATGCCGGTCGCCGCCGTCGGTCTGATCACCGAAGCGGAGCAGGCGGAGAAGATCGTCGCCAACGGGGAAGCGGACGCGGTCCTGCTCGGCCGCGAACTGCTGCGCAACCCGTCCTGGGCACAGCAGGCGGCCCGCCGGCTGGGTGGCGAGGTGCACGTCCCGGAGCCGTACCACCGGATGGTGTGACGACGCCGCACCTGGCGGCACGGGCTGCGCCGGCAGGCCGGCCGGCCAGCCACCCGCCTTCTGGGTCACGACTGCAAAGTCCCGTCCGCGCACCGGCCACCGGTCGGGGCGCCGGCGCCGCAGCCGGGTTCCGCGTCGGTGGCGGGAGTACGGGTCGACGGGCGCGGCGGCGCCACGCGGCGTCGGCGCGTCCTGAGGAGGTGCGGGACAGAGCTCTCGCAGCGGCGGCACGACACGGCGCTGCCGCAGGTCGCAGCACCCGGACCGGGTCACTTGCGGGCCGGTGCAGACGGCACCCGGGCGGGCCGGGCGCCGATACCGAGCACGGCGCGCACGGTCCGAGCCGAGGGCCGCGCTTCCGGTGCGGGGGATTCCGGCCAACTCCGGGGCCTCGGAGCCGGAGCGGCTGTGAAGAAGGCACCGGTTCGGCCGTCACGGACGTCGACATCGCGTGAGCGAAGTGTGAAGGCGGCGCTCCTGCTGCACCGTGCGCCTCCGGACGGCTCCCTCCTCCCACGAGCCCGCGGCACCCGTGGGCGGGCGCCGCGGGCAGAGGTACGGGGGGCGCCGCGCAGCCGGCCCCGCCTCCCCCGACACACCGCCGCATCACGACGGCGCCCCGCAGCTCTGGGGCCGCATCGGGATCAAGCCGCAGGTCCGCGGGGCGAAGGGGCCCGGCGGCGGGGCGGCTCCCTCAGCCCCCACGCGGCCGCCGCACCGGTGAAGCCCCACCGTCCGCGGCGAGCACCCTCCCCACGCCGAGCGCACGGTCGCGAGCCGCATGCCGGACCGGCCGCTCCGGCCCTCGGCGTGCGGACGTGACCGAGCCGCACCCGCACCCCTCTCCACTTGGCCGAATACCGTCGGCCGAGACCCCTCGCAGAGCAATAGCTGAAAACTTTTGCGCATGATTCGGAGTGAGCGGGTAAGCGGCCCCATGTCCCCCTGGGGCGTCCGCGAGAACGAGCGCAACCGAGAGGAGTCGAGGTGAGCCCGACCATCACGGCGACGGTGGAGAACAGTGTCGGCGAACTTGTGGAGGCGACCGGACTTCCCGAAGTGGCCGACCCCGGTGCGGTCAGCCCCCGCGACGCGCGGGAACTGTCGAGACTGTTCTTCGACCGGCTGGTCGCGCTGGAGGAAGGGACGCCGGAACACCAGTACGTCCGCAACACCCTCATCGAGATGAACATGTCCCTCGTCCGCTACGCCGCCGGGCGGTTCCGCAACCGCGGCGACGAGATGGAGGACATCGTCCAGGTCGGCATGATCGGATTGATCAAGGCGATCGACCGGTTCGACCTGACGCGCGGCGTCGAGTTCTCCGCCTTCGCCGTTCCGTACATCGTCGGCGAGATCAAGCGGTTCTTCAGGGACACGACCTGGGCCGTCCACGTGCCCCGGCGGCTTCAGGAGGCCCGCGTGACGCTGGCCAGGGCCACCGACGAGCTCACCACCCGGCTCGGCCGCAGCCCCACGGTGCGGGAGGTCGCCGAGCTGACCTCGATGACCGAGGAGGAGGTCATCGAGGCGCGGGTGGCCTCGAACGGCTACAACTCCGTCTCGTTGGACGCCCCCGTCGGCACCGAGGGGAACGACGACGACTTCGCCCTCGCCGACTACATCGGCGTCGAGGACACGACGATGGAACTCGTGGAGGACTTCCACTCCCTGGCTCCGCTGATGTCCACCCTGGACGACCGCGCCCGGCGCATCCTGCACCTGCGGTTCGTGGAGGAGAAGACGCAGGCGGAGATCGGGAAGGAGATCGGCATCTCGCAGATGCACGTCTCCCGCCTGCTCTCGCGCACGCTCACGCACCTGCGCTCCGGCCTGCTCAGCCCCCGCTGACACACCGGCGGAATCACGAAGCCCGCCGGGCATCCCCCTTCCTGTACGTCCCTCCGGGTGGTCGGCGCCACACAGGGGCCCCGACAGGGTCAGGGGCGCGCGGTCACGCATGCGTGCGGCGCGATCCCGTGGGCAGTTCCCGGTCGCCCGGTCGGCCCCGTCCGTCCTCCGTGCGGACCAGACGTTCCGGGTCGTACGCCGAACACGGCCCCTTTCCGTTGTCTCCTTGCACTTCCGCGGCAGGGGCGACGAGACGGTGGAAAGGGGCCGCGCCGAACGGGCCGGGCGGCCTGCCGGCGGCCGACCCCGAGGAGGACTCGGCAGGGCGACGCCCTCCCGGGGCCGAGCCCGCGAGCCACGGGCCGCCGCCGAGGAACGCCGGACCGGCCGTCGCCGGAGCCCGCCCACCGCGGGCCCCCGCCCCGGCGCGGAAGAGAGACGGCGGCAGGGAGCCGTCGGCACGACAGCGAACGACGACACGGAAGGACCAGGCTGTGCGCAAGATCGGCGTCGAGGAGGAGCTCCTGCTCGTGCATCCGGACACCGGGGAGCCCAAGGCCGTGGCCGGGGCGATCCTGGCGGCGAGCGGCCCCGCGGACGCCTTCGAGGCGGAACTGCACCGCGAACAGCTGGAGTTCGCCACCGAGCCGCACACCCGGATGCGCGCCCTGGAGGCAGAGGTGCGCAGGTGGCGCGCGTCCGCCGCACGGCACGCCCTGGAGGCCGGCGCCCGCCTGGCGGCCCTGGCCACGTCCCCTATGGAGGTAGCCCCCACGATCGGCTCGGACAAGCGGCACCGATGGCTGGCGGAGGAGTTCGGGCTGACCACGCAGGAACAGCTCACCTGCGGCTGCCACATCCACGTGGAGGTCGAGTCGGACGAAGAGGGCGTGGCGGTCATCGACCGGGTCAGGCCCTGGCTGTCCACGCTGCTGGCGCTCAGCGCGAACTCCCCGTTCTGGCAGACCGTGGACAGCGGCTACAGCAGCTACCGCAGCCGGGTCTGGGCACGCTGGCCGTCGGCGGGGCCGGTGGAGGTCTTCGGTTCGGCCGAGCGGTACCACGAGCGGGTGCGGGCGATGCTCGACACCGGGGTGCTCCTGGACGAGGGGATGGTCTACTTCGACGTCCGGCTGTCCCACCGCTACCCGACCGTGGAGTTCCGGGCGGCCGACGTGTGCCTCGAAGCCGACGACACCGTCCTGCTGGCCATCCTGGCACGCGGCCTCGTCGACACGGCGGCGCGCGAGTGGCGGGCCGGGGAGCCACCGAACCCGGTGGGCGTGAGCGCCTTGCGGCTGGCGTCGTGGCGGGCCGCGCGCTCGGGTCTGTCAGGGTCCCTCCTCCACCCGGATTCGGGCACTCCGGCCCCCGCGCACGTGGTGGCGCACGCCCTCCTCGACCACGTGTCGGACGCCTTGTCCGACACGGGTGACCTGGGCGAGGCGAGGGAGCGACTGTCCGAGGTGCTGGGCCGCGGCAACGGAGCCGACCGCCAGCGGCGGGTGAAGGAGCGGGAGGGAGACCTGTCCGCCGTCGTGGCGGACGCGGTGTCCAGGACGGTGGCCTGAGCCGGGCCCGCCTGCCACGTGCCGCCTGCTGCTGACCGCTCGCCGCTCGCCCCGGCCTGCGGGCCGCCCGCTGCCGCCCCGCACGACCGCCCCCGTCGCGGGCCGCGGACCGACCGGGGCACCGGTTCCCGCGCCGGTGGCCACGGCTACGGCTCCGCGTCGGGTCCCGGGCGACCGCGCTTCGCCTCCGCGGACGGATTCCGCCGGCCACGGCTACGGCTCCGAGCGCTGACTCGGCAACCCGCGGCCACGGCTCCGCCCGCGGTCCGCCCTGGGCGGGGCACGGGCCGCATCCCCTTCCCGGACGGCGGGCGCCTTGCCCCACGCGGACCGCTGCGGGCGGGCAGGCCCGCTGGGGGCGGCGCTCACGGTGCGCCCCGGACGCAGGCGCACCCGGGGGCAGTGCGCCCTCACCACCGGCCTGCACCGAGCGCGGCGGTCCTGCCCCGGCCGACATGTCGACGCCGCCCCGCGGGTAGGGCGTCCGGCACCGGCGCCCTGCCGGTCCTGCGGAAGGAGCAGCCCCATGAGGGAAGACGGTCACGGTCGCCGGGCCCTGTCGGCAGCGGAGCTGTTCGACGACCTCGGCCTCGACTACGAGAGGGCCTTCTGTCACCTGCCGGAGCAGCGTGCGGCGGTCGAGTGGCTGGCCGCACGGCTGCGACCGGCGGCCAGGGTCCTGGACGTGGGCAGCGGCACGGGGCTCCCGGTCGCCGGGGCGCTCGCGCTCGCCGGCCACGAGGTCACCGGCATCGACGTGTCCGCGCGGATGGTGGCCCTCGCCCGGCAGCGCGTCCCCGCCGCCCGGTTCGAGCAGTGCGACGTGCGGGACTTCCGTGCGCCGGACGGCGGCTTCGACGCGGTGTGCGCGTTCTTTCCGCTGCTGATGATGAAGCGGGCGGAGGCTTCCGCAGCGATGCGGCGCATGGCGGGCTGGCTCGCCCCGGGCGGCTACCTGGTGAGTGCGACCGTGCCGGCGGACGTCGAGGACGCGGAGATCGTGTGGATGGGCCGCCGCGCCCGGGTCTCCAGCTTCCCGCCCGAGGAGTACGTGCGGCTGCTGCGCGAGGACTGCGGCCTCGACGTGCTGCACCACGCCGTGTCCGTGTTCCGTCCTGACGTACCCGCGGGGCACCCGGAGGAACACCTTTTCTGCTACGCACAGCGCCGTGTCGCCTGAGCGGGCCGGGAGCGGCGTCGCCCGGCCGCGGCGGCTACGCGCCCGGTCTGCCCCGCCCACCGGTGAGTCGCGGAAGCCCCGTACCGGGCAGTCCGGAGTTCCGCGACCACCCGGTGGGTTGGAGCGGGCAGCCGTGGCTACCCGCCGCGTATGGGAGCCCACGACGGCAACGCACACGACAGGCCTCCGGAAGAGCGTCCGGAGCAGTACGGTCCCGGGCCCGAGGTCGAGCGCCGCGCGCCGGACGGGCTCAGCGACATGCCGAAGCGGTCCTGGCGCGAAGTGCTGCGCGGGACCCTGAAGGAGTTCAAGAAGGACGAGCTGACCGACCGGGCCGCCGCCCTGACCTATTACGGCATCCTGTCCGTCTTCCCAGCGATCCTTGTGCTCATCGCGGTGCTCGGGCTGATGGGCAGGTCGACCACCGACGCCGTGCTGGACAACATCCGGCAGCTCGCGCCCGGTCCGGCGCGGGACGTCCTCACCGAGGCCGTGCAACAGCTCCAGGGCAACGCCGGGTGGGGTTCCGTCATGGCGGTCCTCGGTGTGGCGCTGGCGGTGTGGGCGGCGTCCGGCTACGTGGCCGCGTTCATCCGCACGTCCAACGCCGTCTTCGACGTGCCGGAGGGCCGGCCGGTGTGGAAGGTCCTCCCGCTGCGGCTCGCGCTGACGGTCCTGCTGCTGGTGCTCTCGGTGATCACCGCCGTGATCGTGGTGTTCACCGGTGGACTGGCGCGCCGGGCCGGCGAGGTGCTGGGGCTCGGCGACGCGGCGGTGACGGCGTGGTCGATCGCCAAGTGGCCGGTGCTGGTGCTCCTCGTGGCCCTGCTGATCGCCCTTCTGTACTGGGCGGCTCCGAACGCGAGGCTCCGGGGCTTCCGGTGGGTGACGCCCGGGAGTCTCCTCGCCCTGGCCATCTGGCTGGTCGCGTCCGCCGGCTTCGCCGTGTACGTGGCGAACTTCGGCTCGTACAACAAGACCTACGGCACCTTCGCCGGCGTGATCATCTTCCTGATCTGGCTGTGGATCACGAACATCGCCATCCTCCTCGGCCTGGAGTTCGACGCGGAGACGGCGCGGCAGCGCGCCGTGGCGGGCGGGCACCCTCCCGAGGACGAGCCCTACACGGAGCCCCGGGACATCGCCACGTGGGACGAGGACGACCGGCGGCGGCTTGACTGACCGCGGTCGCCTGCGCGGTGCCGTACGGGCCCGCCCGTCCCGGTGCCGCCGCCTGGCGCCGCCGGGACGGAGTGGAACGGGGCGGGCGGCGGCCTCCGCTACGCGGGCGCGATCATCCGGGTGAGTTCGTCGCCGAGGGCGTCGAGCCGGCGGCGCTCGGTGGCCGGGAACGCATGGCGGCCGATCAGGGTGCGCATCTCCCGGTGGTAGCCGTCGAGGAGGGCGTGGTGCTCCGGGCGCACCGTCCAGGCGAGTTCCTGGAGCAGCCGCAGCAGCCGCGCCAGCACCGCGGGTTCCGCGCCGCCGTAGCGCAGCGGCTGGTGCACGGCGAGGTCCAGCAGGTCGGAGAGGCGCGGGCGGTTCAGGACGGCCCGGAGGCGGTGGTCGTCGTCGTACAGGAGGCGGGGGCCGAGCGGGCGGCCCGCGAGGTCGCACAGCAGGGCGGAGGAGTGCGACAGCGCGTGCACCGCGGTCGTGGGGTCGTTGATGCCGGGCGAGAGCGCCCGGACGGCGACGTCGGTGAGCTGGCGCAGGGCGAAGGCGATGTCCTGTTGGTCGGTGCGTTCACGGGCGGTGGACACGGCCCGCGCCGCGTCGTGCAGGAACTGCTCCTTCCGGTCGCGGTCGAACGGCGTTCCGTCCCGCCGCCACACGCACCCGATGGGGGTGCCGGCGATGAGGGAGCTGCCGGGGAACCGGTCCACGATCACGACCCCGTCCGCTTCGACGGCTTCCTCCAGCAGCGCCCGCTCGTGGACCCGGTCCAGGAATCCCGACCGGGCGGCCAGGAGCGGCACCGCGTGGAGCGGCGGCTCGGGGATGTCGTCCTCGCCCGCCTCGGCCCGCGGGTGGCCCTGGAAGACACGGGCGACGGTCCGCTCGGCGTCGTGGTGGACCCGGGTGATGAGGGTCTCCACCCGCAGTTCCAGCGCCAGATGGGACAGGAACAGGACGAGCGCGAGGACACTGGCCAGGGCCAGCACGAACGCGACGGTCACCGAGGCCTGCGGCACGAAGGGCCGCTGCCCCTCCTCGGCGGTGCGCACCGTGCGCAGGACGGTGAGGGCGTACGTGAACGTGGCGAGGAACAGGGCGAGCGTGACCTGCACGTTCCGGTCGGCGGAGAAGGTGCGCAGCAGCCGCGGCGAGTACTGGGAGCTGGCCAGTTGCAGGGCCACCACGGTCAGCGAGAAGGTGAGCGCCGTGACGCTGATCAGCGATGCGGCGATGGCTTCGAGCACCGTGCGGGCGGCGGCCGCTCCCCCGCCGAACAGGTAGGCGGCGACCTCGCCGGTGCCGCTGCCGATGCTCTTGTCCAGCTCCGGCAGCGCCACGCCGGCGATGACGGCGAGGACCACGCCGGCCGCGGGCAGCGGCCACAGCTGCGTCCGGAGGCTCTCACGCATGGCTGCGGAGGCGCGGGGCGGGGCGGGCGGCCGTCGGCGGGCCACCGCGTGCGGTTGCGGAGCGGCCCTCTTCGCGGGTGGGGGCCGTAAGGGGATCGGGGCGGCATGCTCTGCCGGGTTTCCGGTGCTCCATGAGGGCCACTATGCAGCGGCGCCGTGCCCCTGGCCGTGTTCGACCCGCCCGCGGCCCGGCGAACGGAGGCACCCACGAGGTGGCCGGACACCTCTCATACGGGCACTGGCGCTGTGGGATGGGCGGCGCGCGCCGACAGCCGGCCCCGCCCGGTGGCTGCGTCCCTGCCCGGTAGCCGTCCGGCGATCGAGTCGGGCTCAGTCGGTGACGATCGTGGCGTACGAGCCCACTTCTAGGAGGTGGTCGCCGGTGATCCGCCCGTCCGTGGTGATGAGGTGCCGGACCTCCCCGGTGGCCTCGTCGAAGTCGATGTCCATGAGCGTGCCGCCGCCGGCGCCCGTCTCGGCCAGGACCGGCTTGTCGAGCGGGTCGTGGCGGGAGTGGGCGGGGTCCGACGGTTCGATGTCGCGCTCGTCCCTGATCCGGTCCCCGGCGTCGACCGTGACGGCGTCGGAGCCGAACGCGTGGATCCGGTCCCAGTCGACTTCGGGTCGGGCCCGCCCCTTCGCCTTGAGCCGCAGACCCGTGATCCGCGCGGGGGAGCCCGCCAGGGTGCAGGTGCTGATGGTGCCGACGGCCTCGGCCGTGGCAAGGTCGATCACCGGGCGTCCCCGGGCCTCGCTGAACAGCATGGCTACCGCTCCTGTCCTGCGTCGTCGCCTCCGGGGCGCCGCAGCGCTTCGGCGGCGGACTCGAACCCGTCGAGGTCACCGGCCCGGTGCCGGGCCGCGGCGTCGGGCACGACGATCCGGTCACCCGACACGGCGACGGGCCCGTCCACCGGAACCAGGACCCTGCGCCGCTCCCGCGTCTCGACCTCGTAGCCCGCGACCACCGGGTGCCTGCCCGTCTCGATGATCACGTCGGTGACCGTGCCCATGAGCGTGCCGTCGCGGGTGATCATCGTGGCACCCAGCACGCCGAAGCCGGAGCCGCCGCCGGACGCCTTCCTCCTCTTCCTGTCCTCCTCCAGTGCCTCCTCGTCACGGACCATCACCGCGTCCGGGCCGAGGCCGTGCACGTCGTCCCAGGGCAGGGTGCGGTGCAGCGGTCCGGCGAGGAGGCCGCGGCCCGACAGGGTGAAGGCCGACACGGAACCGCGGGCGGGGTCGAAGACCACGTCCTTGACCTGCCCGACGTCCTCGCCGTGCAGGGTGACGACCGGTGTGCCGCTGATGTCCCGCGCCCTTGTGTACGTGCTCACCGTGGGCCTCCTTCGTCGTGGGTCGAGCGTGACCCTCCACGGGCGATCACCCCGCCGGCGCGGCGCCGGGCCTGCACGGCGAGCGCGGCCACGGCGAGCACCAGGAGGACCGCCGCAACGATGACGAGCCAGATCCACCACTCCATTGCCAGCTCCCTCCGGCCGTCGGGGCCGGCCCCGCGCGCCACGGCGCGGAGCCGACCGCTGATGCCCCTCGGGTACCCGTTCCGTGCCGCCCACACGCGGAGCCGGCCGTCACCGGCCGGGCAGGGGGCGGCCGGGCGGAACGGCACGGCGAGCAGGGGCTGCGGCCGGCCGCAGCCCCCGGGCGGGAGACGCGCGGCCGAGCCGACCGGGACCGCCGCCCGGTGGCCACCCCGGGCGCCACCCGTCCGAGCGGTCCGCCCGCCCGGCCGTGCGAACCACGTGCAGGTTCGCGGCGGTGCGGGGTGCCTGCGCGCACGCGGCGGGCTCCGCGGGCAGCTCCCGGGGGCGGGGCGGCGGAGGGCCGCGGAGCCGCGACGACTGGCGGCGGCCGTCGGGGGTACCCCGTGCGGGACCAGGCCGGCGCGTGGGGCGCCGGCCGGGACGGACGACGAGAGGCCATGGCACCCGGGGACGAGTCGGCGGCGCGTGGCGGGGCGGCCCCGCTCCGGCTCCGGCCGCGTACGGACGACGGGCCGGAGGGCATCGCCGCGCAGCTGCAGGCCCTCGCAGCTGCCAAGGACAGGCTCCAGGGGCTGCTGGACGCGGTGCTGGCCATCGGCGGCGCACTGGACCTGCCGACGGTGCTGCACCGCATCGTGACGACCGCGATGGAGCTGGTGGGCGCGCGCTACGGCGCGCTCGGCGTCCTGCACGCGTCCGGGGACCGGCTGGAACAGTTCATCACCGCCGGTCTGACGGACGACGAGTACGCCGCTCTCGGCGGTGTCGACTTCCCCCACGGCAGGGGGGTGCTCGGCCACCTGATCCACCATCCGGAGCCGCTGCGCGTGGAGGACATCCCGTCGCACCCCGCCTCCGTCGGCTTCCCGCCCGGCCATCCGCCCATGCGGACGCTGCTCGGGGTGGCCATCACCGTCCGCGGCGAGATCTACGGCGACCTGTACCTGTCCGAACGGCGTGACGGCAGGCCCTTCGACCAGGACGACGAGGACGTGGTGCGCGCCCTGGCGGGCGCGGCCGGCATCGCCATCGAGAACGCCCGCCTCTTCGGGTACATGCGGGACAGCGCCGAGCAGTTCCAGCGGCTGCTGCTGCCCGTGCTGCCGGACCTCAGTCCGTTCTCGGGCGCCGCGGAGTACCGCACCGCGGCGGAACCCGCCGGGGTGGGCGGCGACTGGTACGACGCGGTGGTCCTGCCCGACCGGGCGTGTGCGGCGGTCATCGGCGACGTGGTGGGGCACGACCTGCACGCCGCTGCCGCGATGGCGCAGGCCCGCAACATGCTGCGGGCCCTGCTCTACGACCGCAGGACCCCGCCCAGCGCGGTGCTGACGCAACTCGACCGGACGGTGCACGCGATCACGGACCTGCCGGTGACCACGGCGTGCCTGGCGCGGTTCGAGCCGGTGGGCGACGGCTGGATGCTGCGCTGGAGCACCGCGGGCCATCTGCCGCCGCTGCTCCTCACGCCCGGTGGCCGCACCGCCTACCTGCACGCCGACCCGGGTGTCCCGCTCGGTGTGGACCCGGACATCCACCGTCCCGACCACACCTGTCCCCTGCCGGCCGGCAGTACCGTGCTGCTGTTCACGGACGGTCTGGTCGAGCACCCGCGGCACTCCCTCGACGAGGGGTTGGAGGCGCTGGCCGCACTCGCCGCCGCCCACGTCGACAGCCCGCTGACCGACCTCGTGCGCGCGCTCGCCGACCACCACCCGAGCGACGGCCATGACGACATGGCCGTGCTCGCCCTGCGCACCCCGCCGGGACCCTCCTAGGGGATCGCCGTACGGGCCTGGGTCGCCAGCATCCGTTCCAGGGCCAGGATGGCGCGCGGCGTGTGGCGGGTGTCGAGGCGGACCGTGTAGAGGAAGCGGGTCGGTGCGGGGTCCACCAGGGGCCGGGCGACGACGTCCTCGGTGCCGCGGGGCAGGGCCAGCCGGGGCAGCAGGGCGACGCAGAGGCCGGCGGCCACGAAGCCGAGGACGGTGTTGAAGTCGTCGCCCTCGTACTCCAGGCGCGCCTCGAAACCCGGGACCTTCGCCATCTGGGACAGCAGCTCCAGGCGCAGGGCGGCCTCCGGGGCGGCTATCCAGGTCTCCGAGGCGAGGCTCGCCAGGTCGATCGTCTCCCGCGCCGCGAGGGGGTGCCCCGCCGGGAGGACCGCCACGACGGGGTCCCTGACCACCAGCGTGCGCCGGAGGGTGCGGGGTGGCGGCAGCGGGATGAAGTCGTAGTCGTAGGTCAGCGCGAGGTCGAGGTCGCCGCGGTCCATCCGGCTGTGGCTCGCCTCGGGCTCCAGCTGCGCGAGGCTGACCTGCACGTCGGGGTAGGCGGTCTGCAGTGCGGCGAGCGCCGTGGGGACGACGCGGTTGGCGGCGGAGGCGAACGCGCCGAGTCGTATGCGGCCCACGGTGCCGGCGCGGACGGCGTCCAGTTCCAGGGCCGCCGACGCCAGGGCGGTGCGGACGCCCTGCTCGGCGTCGAGGAGGATCCGGCCGGCCTGGGTGGGCCGCACCGGGCGGCGCTCCAGGACGCGGAGCCCGGCCCGGCGTTCCAGTTCGGCGATCTGCTGGGAGACGGCGGGGGAGCTGTACCCGAGCTCCCGGGCCGCCGAAGCGAAGGAGCCGTGGCGGACGACGGCTTCGAGGGTGGCCAGGAGACGCGGGTCGAGACTCTGCACGGCGTTAAGTGTGGCTTACCGGTCGTGAAGATGTCATTTCTTGTGCTTAACGGTATGGCCCGGCAGGATTCTTCTCGCGGACACCGGCGCGTCCCGCGCCGACCGCGGCCCCTCCCCCTGCTCCGTACCGGGCTGCCGGCTGCGTGCGCCTCCGTACGCGGACGGCCGTCGGCCGTGCAGGCGCGGCGGCCCGGCCGTGTCCGCGTCTTCCGCTCAGCGACGAGCGTGAAGGGCACCTTTCAGAGGATCGACGTGCACACACCGCTCATCGGCATCACCACCTACCTCACCGACGCGACCTGGGGCGCATGGGACCTGCCCGCCGCCGTGCTGCCCGCCGCCTACGTCCGTGCCGTCCAGGACGCGGGAGCCCGGGCCGTCCTGCTGCCCCCGGACGACCCGGCGGCCGCCGCGGGCGTCGTCGCCCGGCTGGACGGACTCGTCCTGGCCGGCGGCGAGGACCTCGACCCCGCCCTGTACGGCGCCGAACGGCATCCCTGCACCGACGCCGCGGTGCCCGTGCGGGACCGGTGGGAACTGGGCGTCCTCGCGGCGGCGCTGGCCCGCGCCGTCCCGGTACTGGGCGTCTGCCGGGGCATGCAGCTGATGAACGTGCACGCGGGCGGCACCCTGCTCCAGCACCTGCCGGACCGGGTCGGCCACGAGGACCACAACCCCGTCATCGGCATGTTCGGGCGCCACCGCGTCACCACCGTCCCGGGCACACGCGTCGGCGGACTGCTCCCCGGCGCCCTGGAGGTGGCGACGCACCACCACCAGGCCGTCGACCGCCTCGGCGCGGGCCTGGTCACGGCCGCCCGTGCGGACGACGGCACGGTGGAGGCGCTGGAGTACGCCGACGGGCGGTTCGCGCTCGGCGTGCAGTGGCACCCCGAGATGGACCGGGACGCGGGACTGCTGGCGGCCCTGGCCGCGGAGTCGCGCCGCCGGGCGGGCGCGCTGCCGGAGAGCCGCCGCAGCGGCTCCGCCGCCGGGAGCCTCCTCACCGGGGCGCCCGGGGTCCACGCGCCCGCCGCCCGGCCGGCGGCGCACTGAACGGCCCGGGCCGACGGCCCCTCGGGCGTACCGGTCCGCTCAGGCCCGCCACACCCCCGCTCCCCGTTCTGCCGCGACCGGGGCGGACCGCCGGTGCCGCGCGCTGCTCCCGGCGGCCCCGCACCGTACGCGCCTCGACCTCTCGGCGCGCGAGCCCCGGGGCAGCCGCCCCGAGCGCGCGGTACGCCCAGGGCTGTGCCCTCCGCCGGTACCGCTCGCCCCCGGCATCCCGCGGGCCGCACGCCGCCCTCGGGCGACCGCGGCTCCCGACCGGCCCCCGCCCCCTGCG
>NZ_MKXB01000064.1:74330-82324 GCF_001865245.1 Streptomyces sp. CC53
TCCCCCTCCTCCGCCTCCGCCACCGCCCCCGAGGACGGCGCGGGTGGCGCCGAGCCTTCCCCGGTACAGTCCTCCCGCTCCGCCGCCCCGCTCGCCGACGCCCTCCAGGCGCTGGCGGACCGGGACCTCACGTCCTTCCACGCGCTGCCGGGCTCCCACGGCGACTCCCTGCGTGACTCCGCCTTCCGCGAGCGCTACACGGCCCTCTTCGGCTCCCGGATGCCGGCCGCCGACGTGTCGTACAGCGGCGCCATGCTGGACTCCTACTTCAGCCCGCGGGGCCCGCTCCGCGAGGCGCAGCGGCTGGCCGCCGACGCGTTCGGCGCGGACCACACCTTCTTCCTCTCCACCGGGACCAGCACCACCAACCGCGTCGTCCTGGGGGCGTTCGCCCGGGCCGGGGACCGCGTCCTCGCCGACCGCACCTGCCACCAGTCGGTGCACTTCACCCTGCCGGGCCTGGGGGTGGCCGTGGACTACGCCCCGGTGCGCTCCTGCTGCGACCGCTGCCCGCGGGAGTTCGCCGACCTCCCCCGGCTGCTGGAGATGTACGGCGACGCCGTGCGGGAGGGCCGTCCGTACGACGTGGTGGTGCTCTCCGCCGCCTCGTACGACGGCATCCGCTACCACCTGCCCGCCGTCCTGGGGGCGCTGGCGGAGATCCGGCCCGACGTACGGGTGGTGGTGGACGAGGCGTGGGGGGCGGCCCACCACTTCCACCCGGCGCTGCGGCCCCTGACGGCGCTGGGGGCCTGGGGCGCGCTGAGCCGCTCGGGCCCGGTCGACGGCCGGATGGAACTGGCGGTCACGCACTCGGCGCACAAGTCGCTCTCCGCTCTGCGGCAGGGCTCGTACCTGCACCTGGTCGGTTCCGAGGAGCTGCGCCGCCACACGGCGCAGGAGCTGTTCCAGCAGCACACCACGTCACCGAGCTGGCCGGTCCTGGCGAGCCTGGACCTGGCGAGGGCCCAGGCGGTGGCCGAGGGCGAGCGGCACCTCGGCCGCTCGATGGACCTGGCCCGTGCCGTCAGGGACGCGATCGCGACGGACCCGGGGCTGTCCGCGTACGAGATCCTCGACCCGGACCGGCCCGCGCTGCGGGGGCTGCTGGCGGAGGACGATCCGCTGCGGGTCATGGTCGGCCTGAGGAACGTGGGGGTGTCCCCCGCGGAGTTCCGCCGGACGCTGTTCGAGGAGCACGGCCTGTACATCTCCCGGGAATGCGGTGAAGCGGTGCTCCTCCACCTCCACATCGGCGTGGACGAGCGCGCGGTCGGGCGGCTGCTGGACGCCATGCGCGCTGTCCAGCGCGCCCACCGCACACCGCCGGCCGCGGAAGGCCGTTCCGAGCACTTCGTCATCGCCTACCCTCCCGGCATCCCGATCGCCGTCCCGGGCGAGCAGATGGACGCGGGGCACCACCGGAGGATCGCGGCGCTGCGCGCGAAGGGCAGCGAGATCTACACCGTGCGCGGCCGTGGCCCGGCACCCGCCGCGGGCGGCGGAACGGGCGGCGCGGGCAACGGGTCGGCGCGCCCGTAGGGCGGGCGTCGCACTCAGGGCGGGCTCCCGGGGCGGGGGCGGCCCCACGCGCGGGGGCCCACTGCCGTGGGCGGGCCTGCTGAGCGGACGGGGCGGGGTCCCGTGGGCTGGGGCGCGGTTTGCGTGGCCTCCCCGCCGCCGGTCGACCGGCTCGGTTCTGGCTCCGCTCCCGGCCCGCCCCGCCCTGACGCCGCGGTGCTCCCCTGGCCGCGCGGCTGCCGCCTGCCGGTCCGGCGGTCGGGCAGCACCCGGCCGGCCGGCGGGCAGCGGCCGGCGGACCGTGATCCCTGGTCGGTCAGCCGAGTGTGACGACGGCCGGCGCCCAGCGCAGCACGGCCGCACAGAGGGCGGCTCCGAGCAGGAGCGACCCGGCCGCGAGCGCGACGGACTCCGTCCGCACCCGCGCCCGGGACGGCGGCACGGGGCGGGGCGGCTCCTGCGGGCGGAAGGCGGAGCCGCCCCGCACCTCCACGCGGGCCCAGGGGGCGTACTCCCCCACCACCGCGGCCAGTTCGTGGCCCCTGGTGCGCCACACCCGGCCCGGTACCCGCACGGTGCCCGCGTCGGTGCCGATCACGACGTGGTACGCACGGAACGTGGCGCGCCCCTCGGGGTTGCTCTCGAGTCCGGCCTCGACGGTCTCGTGGCCGAGGACGACCGTGCGGACGGCGCTCCAGGGGTGGGTGGCGTCCCCGACCTCAAGTCCCCCGGAGCTGCACCGCACGAGCACCCGGTGCGCGTCCCACCCGTACATCAGGGGCATCAGGACGCCCACCGTGAGCATGGCCCCTGCCAGGATGAAATGCGCGCCGAAGAGGAACAGCCCGAACCAGTCGTCCACGGAGCCGGCTGAGCGGACAACAGCGAGCATCACGACCGTTCCCAGGACGCCCACGAGGACGGCGACGGCGACCGTCCCGCGGTCGTGCAGCCAGTCGTCCCAGAACTCCGCCGCGCCGCCGTGCGCGCCGGAACCGTCGGGCACTTCGGGTGCCCCGCCCCTCCGCGTGTTCATGGGCCGTCCCCCTTCGAGCGTGCCGGACCGCCGCGGGTCCGGCGCACACTCCGATGGTGCTGCCGCCTCGGCGACCGGTCAACGCCCGACCGGCACGGCGTACCGCCCGCGCTCCACGGCGTTCCGCGCGCCGGCCGGAGACCCGGCGGGCGCATCTGACGCCCTGTCAAGGTGCGTCATGCGCCCAAGAAGCGGAATCCCGGCCCCCTCTGTCTCGCGGCCAAGGCCGCCCTTACACTTCCCCTTCCCCGCACCTGGCACCGTCGCAGGTGCGTCGCGCCGTGGGGGTGGTCGGATGAGTGGTGGAGCCTTGCCCCGGGAGTACCGGGTGGGTGCCGGTCGAACGGTCCCGGTGGTCGTCGCCGTGGTCCTCGCGACGATCGGCGTGCTGTTCCCGGTGTGGACGGACGAGGAGATCGCCGGGTGGGTGAAGTGGCTGCTCACCCTCGGTCTCGTGGGCTTCTTCGCCTGGCTGGTCACCGGGGCCGCCAGGGCGGCGACCGTGGCGGACGCCGACGGCCTGCGCGTGCGCGGCCTCGTACGCGTACGCCGACTGACCTGGCCGGAGATCCAGGACATCCGCATGGAGGTCAACCACGGTGCGGCGATGAACCGGAACGCGCCGCAACGCGTGTCGTACGCCTACGGTCCGCGTGGCCGGCAGGTGCAGTTGATGTACGTGGACGACACGCGTGTGGACCTCGAACGCGAGATCGGGTTCCTGCGGCGCGTGTGGGAGGAACGGCGCGGCGACGCATGGGCCCCCGACACGGGCCTCGCGGACCGGATCGACCGGCGGGAGGCCGGGCGCCTCGCCGTGATGTCGGGCATCTCGTGGGCGATGCTGTCCTTCGTCCCGCTGACGCTGCTCATGCTGCTGACCATCTTCACCAAGGTGCCGGACGCACTGGAGGACGTGCTGACGCCCTGGACCATCATGGGCCTCGGCGTGCCGGGCGCCTTCCTCTTCGGCATGCTCCTGTCGTACGCCCGGGAGCGCCGGACCGGCTGAGTCCGCGGGCCCGCTCCACGCGGCGGGCCCTGCGCCCGGTGGTCCCCGGCCGGGCCGCATGCGGCGCTCCCCCGGGCCCGGCAGGCGTCCACCGACGCGGGCGGTCGGCACGGGTCGGTGGCCCGGCCGGGGGGTGGGGCGGGCGAGCGGGGCTGCCTCAGGGGCGTGGGGCTCAGTCGAAGAAGACGACGAGGCGGACACCGTCGCCGCCGAAGCGCCCGGCGAGGGCCCTCATGACGGCCCACACGTGCTCCCACTCCGTTCCCGGCCCGACGGCGTCCCTCCGGGTGAACCTGCGGAAGGTGAGCGTCGTGGAGCCCACCGTCCACGCGCCGTACGGCGTCTCGGCCGGGGACGTGAGAACCGGGAAGGCACCCAGCCGGTGCACGACGGACCGCGGCCACACCTCCCGCACCCAGTGCCGCTCCACCGTGGCGGGGGCCCTGCCGTCCGTCAGGAGCAACACGCCCCGGGAGCCCGCCGGGGCGGCGTCCATGTCGGCTCGTGCGCGTTCCGCCCAGGTCAGCCATGTCGCGCCGTGCACGGCCGGATCCATGTGCCGAAGTCCCGCGAACGTCTGCGCACCCTCGGCCGAGACGTCCGGTGGCAGGCCGCGGGCTGGGGCGAGCGGCTCCCATCCGGCGTCGTTGCGGACACCGAAGAGACAGGCGAACGCCGCGTAGTCCCGGCCGGCGTGCAGCGGGTACAGGTCCACGGCCCGCTGCCACGGCGTCGGCGCGCAGCCCTGCTCGTCACCGCCCGGGTCACGGACCTCGATCCAGCGGTAGACGTCTGTTCCCAGGCCGGGCAGCTTAGGAGAGCCGCAGGTCCGCACGGCGGGCTTCACCGTGCCGGTGCGGCCGGCGCTGCCTGCGGTGTCCCGGGAGGCGTCGCGACTGCCGGTGCCGGTCAGCAGAGGCGGTCGACGGCGTGCTCGGGGTCTCGCCCCGGGAGCCCGTACACCCGCCGCGCGTTGTCGTGCCCGATCCACGCGGCGATCCGCAGGGCGTCCTTCAGACTCAGTTCGTCGTCGTCGACCCGCTCCTGGAGCAGTCCGCCCAGTCCCTCCCGGAACGTGAGCGCGCCCAGCAGGAAGAACTCCGCCGCGCCGCAGGCGTCTGAGCTGTAGAGCACCTTCCGGAAGGGGGCGACCTCCAGCGCCTCCGCGAGGATCGCCCGCGACCGCGGCGGGCCGGCGTGGTGGAGGATCAGGCCCACGTCGAGGTACACCTGCTCGAACACCGCGGCGAGGTAGGCCGCCTGCCGCTGGTAGGGCCAGCAGTGCAGCAACAGGACCGGGATGGTGCCGGACATGAGGTGCAGCCAGTCGGTCAGGTGGGTGGGGTCCACCTGGTGCAGCCGGATGTCGTTGTCGCCGAACCCGACGTGGAGTTGCAGCGGCAGCCCGAGCTCGACGGCCGTCCACAGCAGGTGGCGTACGAGCACGGGGTCCGCCAGCCGTCGGTGGCCGGACGCCCGCCATCGCCGTGCCGCCTCCCGCACCTCCGCGGCGGAGGGGGGATCGGGATCCAGCCGGAGGCCGGTGCGGTAGGCGGCGACGGACTTGACCGCGACGACCCCGTCCCCGGCGACGGCTTCCTGTGCGGCCCGCGCGACCGCGTCGGCGTACGCGTCCGGCTCCGTGCCCCGCGCCATCACCTGTTCGGCTACCGCCTCCAGCCGCACGACCTCGTACGACGTGGCCGTCCCGCCGGCGCAGCGGGCCAGCTCCACCGGGGTCGTGCCCGGCTCCGGGGTGTGTCCGGTGTCGACGCAGAACACGCGGGTTCCCGCGCCGGTGACGAAGCGGCGGTTCACCTCGCGCCAGCCGAGCTCGGCCCTGCGGGCCACGTACGCGGCGGCCGGGCGTGCCGGGGCAGCCCGAGCACGGGGGCGCAGTGCCGGCGGACGGCCGTGCCGACGGGGGTGTCGAAGGGCGAGACGCCCGCGCGGGGCCAGGCGGCCCCCTCGGTGATCAGCGACTCGAACGCGTCCAGGTCAGGATCGCGGGTGACCACCCCGTGGCAGTGGTGGTCGACGAGCGGCAGCCGGGCGACGGCCTCGTACACCGGTCCGGCGGTCGTCGGCGACACGGTCAAGGGTGCTCCTCCTCGGCGATCCGGGCGCGGCCACACCCGGTTGACGGCGGGTACGGGGGTCGACTGGCCGCGGGGGGCCGAAGGGCGTCGGGCCGACGGGCCCGCGACCGGCCCGTCCACCGGTCGGTACGGGCCGGGCGGCCGGCGGGACCGCCGTGATGTCGGCCGACGGGGAAGGGCCGACCGCGTCGGGCGGGATCGCCACCGAGCCGTACGGCGGAGGGCGCGCCCCGTCAGCGGACGAGGCCGTCACCCACCCGCCTTCCGGAGCCGGGGTCCCTTCCGCCGGCAGGACCGGCCCGGAGCCCGCCGACGATGCCGGCGCCTCTCCCGCAGGCTCCGCCGCCCCGGAAGCCCGGCGGTCGGGTCCGTGCGGGGCGGGCGGGCGTCCGCGCCCCGACGGGCTCCCGCCCGGCACGTCAGTACGCCCACCGGTAGGCGGCGGCCACCTGGTCCTCGGTCATGTCCCGCGCCGCGCGGGCCTCACCGAGCCGTACGGCGGCCACCGCGTCGGCCAGCACGGGCCCGAGCGCCTCTCGGAGCAGCACGTCGCCGCGGAAGGCGCCGACGGCCTCCTCCAGGGACGTCGTCAGGCGGTGCACGCCGAGGGCGTCGGCGGCAGCGGCGTCCAGCAGGGCGGGGTCGCCGGTGACCTCCCGGGGCAGCACGCTCGACGACCGTACGCCGTCGAGGCCGGCGGCGATGACGCACCCGAGGGCGAGGTAGGGGTTGGCGGCCAGGTCCACCGGCTTGACCTCCAGGTTCGCCCCGTGCCCCTCGCGGCCCTTCGTGCCGGTGACGACGCGCAGGGCGCACTCCCGTGTCTCGCGGCCCCAGCAGGTGTAGGCCCCGGCCCAGCGCGACGGCCTGAGCCGGAGGTAGCTCGCCGGGCTGGGCGCCGTCACCGCCGTCAGGGCGGGCAGGTGCGCGAGGACGCCCGCGGCGAACGCCTCGGCCTCCGGGTGCAGGCCGTACCGCCCGCCGCCGCCCGCGTGCAGGTTCACCCCGTCGCGCCAGGCGGAGAGGTGCACGTGACCGCCGTTGCCGACGCCGTCGGGCACCACGGCCGGGGAGAACGTGGCGCGCAGTCCGTGGCGCAGCGACACGGCGTGGACGGTCTGCCGCACGAGGAGGCTCCGGTCGGCTGCCGCGACCGGGTCGAGGGCCCCGACCGAGACCTCGAACTGGCCCGGCGCGTACTCGGGGTGGAGTTGCTCGACGTCCACGCCCTGGGCGGCGAGTGCGGTCAGCAGCTCGGCCGCGTAGTCGCTCAGTGCGATCAGCCGTGCGGCGCCGTAGGCCGGGCCGCGTACCGCCGGGGTGAAGGCGTCGTGGGCGGAGGACGCCGGCGCGACCATCCATTCGACCTCGATGCCCGCCTTGAACGAGAGGCGGTGGTCGCGTGCGGCCTCCGCGACGATCCGGCGCAGGGCGGTGCGGCTGCACGCCGGATGGGGGTCGCCTTCCTGCGTGGACCTGTCGACGGGCGCCCAGGCCCAGCCGGGCTGCCCTGCCAGGACGACCAGGCGGTCCAGGGCCGGGTAGAGCCGGAGGTCTCCGTCGGGTGAGCCCAGCGCGTCGGTTCTGACGACGGAGTCGTCCGCGAGGTACGTGTCGAAGACCGGCGACATCCCCACGCCCCACGCCGCCGCCGACGGGAGGCGCCCCACCGGGATCGCCTTCACCCGGCTCACCCCGGCGGTGTCGGGGTAGGCGAGGACGACGCCGTGCACACCGCGCTCCGCGAGCTCCGCGCCGAGTGCGGTGGCGCGCTCCACCTCGCCGGGTCGCCCTCCCGGGACCGGATCGTCCGGCGTGGTCATGCGGCGTCCTCCTCGGCCCGGGTGCGAGGCATCCAGCATGTCCCGAAGCAGGGTGAATACAGATGAACCGCGCCGGGGGCGTACGGCGGGCGTCCGAGCCGGGCCGCACGGCCCGCGGTGGACGCCGGTGGCTGCGGGAGCCGGCGCCGCCGCACGAGGCGCGCAGGGGGGCGGGTTCGGGCCGCCGCGTCGGGGGCGGGAGGGACGCGGCCGTGGATGCCCCGGTACCGGGGCCGCAGTGGAGGGACGAGTCCGGGGCCCGTGCCGCGGCCGGAGGGGCGGTCCGCACGGTCGCCCCCCACCGGGCCGGGGCGGTCCGCACGGTCACCCCGGCAGCGGGCCGACGGAGGCCACCGGTCGCGCCCCCGCAGCCGGCCCGGCGGGCGCCTGTCGCCCCCGCCGGAGGGGCAGACGGCACGTCGCCCGCCCTGCGCCGCCGGGCAGCGCGTCGCCCACCGCGCCGGCGTCACGGCGGTCGGCACGGGCCGTGCCGCGGCCAGTGG
>NZ_MKXB01000064.1:82677-94406 GCF_001865245.1 Streptomyces sp. CC53
ACCCGAACAACCGGTTCGCGATCGTCCTCGACAGCGAGGTGGTCTCCGCGCCGTCCGTGGACCAGCCGGTCACCGGCGGCCAGGCGGCGGTCGGCACGGGCCGCGTCCCGGTCGCCGCTCGCCGGGGCCCGGTCGGCCGGGGTCGTCACCTGCCGGCTGCGCCGGGCGGCGGGTCGCCCCGGTCGCCGTCGCGCGCCGGGGGCGCATCGGCGGGCGGGCCGTCCAGCAGGGTCGCCGCGTGGTCGGGGACGTACGTCTGGAGGTCGCGCGGCGGGCGTTCGTAGCCGGTGGAGGGCGGCCGCTGCGGGAGTTCGAGGACCGGCGGCTCCACCTCGCGGTAGGGCACCGAGGCCAGCAGGTGGGCGATCATGTTCAACCGGGCCCGGCGCTTGTCGTCGCTCTCGACGACGAACCAGGGGGCGTCCGCGATGTCGGTGTGGACCAGCATGGCGTCCTTGGCTCGGGAGTACGCCTCCCAGCGGGTGATCGACTCAAAGTCCATCGGCGACAGCTTCCAGCGGCGCAGCGGGTCCTGGAGGCGGCGCCGGAACCGCTCCTGCTGCTCGCCGTCGCTGACGGAGAACCAGTACTTGCGCAGCAGGATCCCGTCCTCCACGAGCATCCTCTCGAAGATCGGGCACTGCCGGAGGAACAACCGGTGCTCCTCCTGGGTGCAGAAGCCCATCACGTGCTCCACACCTGCGCGGTTGTACCAGGACCGGTCGAAGAGCACGATCTCGCCGGCGGCCGGCAGGTGCTCGACGTAGCGCTGGAAGTACCACTGGGTGCGCTCGCGTTCGGTCGGTTTCGGCAGCGCCGCGATCCGTGCGACCCGGGGGTTGAGGTACTCGGTGACCCGTTTGATGGTGCTGCCCTTGCCCGCAGCGTCACGGCCTTCGAAGACGACGACCAGGCGAGCGCCCTCGCTCCGCACCCATTCCTGGAGCTTCACCAACTCCGTCTGGAGCCTCAGCAGCTCCGCCTCGTACACGGCGCGCGGCACTTTCGCGCTGCCCCCGGGCCCGGTGGCCTTCCCGGCCCTCCCCGGCTTCACGGCCTTCGCCTCCCTCTCCCCCGCCCCGTGCCCCTGCGCGCCCGCCGCCCCGTCCGCGCGGGCGGACCGCTCGCCCGGCGCCTTCGCCTTCTTGCCACGTGCCATGCCGCCTCCGCTTCCGACGCCTCGCGGTGGCCGCCACGTGGTGCGCCGCCTGCCGGGGCGCAGGGCGGGCCGCGTGTCCCGTGCGGCTACGGTATGCCGCGGGCGCGCTCCCCGGCGGGAAGGCACCGCGTATCGGGCCGCCGCGCACGGCCCCGGCCCGGAGCCCGTACCGAGTGCGGAGCCCGTCAGGGCGCGGGTGCGGAACTGCGGAGCAGGAGGACGGCGATGTCGTCGGTGTGTCGGCCCTGCGGCCAGGTGCGGTGGAGGAGCGCGTCGATGACGGCGTCGAGGTCCGCGCCGTCCGGGAGGAGGGCGGCGAGGCCGGCGGTGGTCAGGTCGAGGTCCGTACCGGGCACCTCCACGAGGCCGTCGGTGTAGAGGGCGAGCGTGGTCCCGGGGGTGAACGGCAGGGTGGTGACCGGGCACGGGGCGTCGAGGTCGACGCCCAGCAGGGGGGCCGGGTCGAGTGGCGCGATGCCGGGCGGGTGCCCCGGACGGTGCAGGAGCGGCGGCGGGTGGCCTGCGCTCGCCAGCGTGACCTGGCGCCGGGCCAGGTCGAGGTGCGCGTACAGGCAGGAGACGAGGAGGTCGGTCTCCAGATCGGCGAGGACGCGGTTCGTCCGGGTGAGGACCTCGCTCGGTGAGGCGCCCGCGGTGGCGTGGATGGCGGTGCGGACCTGGCCCATGAGGGCCGCGGCGGCGACGTTGTGGCCCTGGACGTCGCCGATGACGGCGGCGGCCGTGGTCTCGTCGAGGCGGATCAGGTCGTAGAAGTCGCCGCCGATGTCCATGCCGTGGCTGGAGGGCAGGTAGCGGGCGGCGACGCCGAGCCCGGGCACGGCGGGCAGGCTGCGCGGCAGGAGGGCCTGCTGCAGCCCGTGCGCCAGTTCGTGCTTGGCGTCGTAGAGGCGGGCGCGGTCGAGGGACTGGGCGATGACTCCGGCGAGGGAGGTCAGGACGGCCCGTTCGTCGGCGCTGAAGGCGCGCGGGTGGTTGTACGACAGGACGCAGCAGCCGACGGGGCGGCCGGAGATGATCAGGGGCAGGAACGCCCATGCCTGCTTGTCGCTGATCTTCGGGGCGCTGGGGTAGCGGCGCGCCATCTCCTCGGGGCTGGCGAAGAAGGAGGGCGTCCCGTCGACCAGGACCTGCCCGGCGGGGGTCACGTCGGTGTCCAGCGGCAGTCCGTCGAGCCGGTCGATGACCTCCTGGTCGTAGCCGCGGTGGCCGGTGATCCGCAGCCGGCCGGCGTCCGCGGCGGACAGGACCAGGCCGTCGGCGCCGAACGCGGGCAGGACCATGTCGCCGATGAGGTCGACCACGTCCCGGACGGCGACGGTCTCCGTCAGGGCAGCCGCGAGGTGCATCAGCTGGTACAGCCGGCCGGCCTGGGCCCGGTCGGCGGGCAGGGCGGTCGTCCCGCCCGGTGCGGCCGCCCGCGGTAGTGCGTCGCCGGGGCCGCCGTCCGGTGCCGGAGCCCGTGTGATGCGTACGCTGATGCCGCTCGCGTCCGGGTAGAGGTGGAAGCGCAGCCACGACTCCGGGGGGCGCAGCGCGGTGAAGGCCACCGGATCACGGCTGATCACGGCGGTGCGGTAGTGGTCCTCGACGACGGGGTCGTCCAGCCAGGGCAGGGACTGCCACGGTCGGGTGCCTCGCAGGTGGTCGCCGTCCCGGCCGAGCAGTCCCGCGGCCGTCGCGGTCAGGTACGTGATCCTTCCCTCCAGGTCGAGGGCGACGGCTCCCTCCGGGAGGCGCTCCAGGTAGTCGGCGGCGGCCTGCACGTTCTGGGTGCCGCGCGGGCGGAACCCGCCGAGGGGTACGAGGCGGGGTTGTCCGGGCACGGTCGGCGGGCGCGGGCTGTCGTCCAGGACGTGGGCGATCCGGCGGGCCGCCGCGGCGATGTGGGCCCGTTCCCGCCCGCTGGCCTCGGGCGGGTGGCTGGCCGGCCACAGGAGGAGCAGGGCGCCCCGGCCCTGGGCGCGGCCGGACAGGGGCGCGGCGGAGAGGGCGAGGCGGTAGGGCAGGCTGGCGGCGACGCGCGGGTAGGCGCGGGCGAGGTCGTCGTGTGACGCCACCCACACGAAGCGGTCCTCGCGCACGGCTTCGGCCACCGGGACGGGGGCGGCCAGCGGCAGCCGGGTCCACGGCACCGCGACCTCCGTCGGCACTCCGCAGATCACCACCAGACCGAGCACCTGCGTCGACTCGTCCAGCAGGTACACGCCCCCGGCGGAGGCCCCGGTGCGGCGCACCGTGTCCACGAGCACGTCGTCGAGGAATCCGGCCTGCCCGAGGTCCTCACCGCCACCGTCGGCCATCGCCAAGCCCTTTCCCGTCCTGCGGGCGCTCCGGCCCCGCGGACGCCGTGCCGCGCGCCCCGTCCCCGCGGCGGCCCGGTGACCCGCTGCCGCGTCGCCACGCCGGTGCGGCCGTGCGCGGGCGCACGCCCTCCTGCCTCGCCCGGGCGGTCTGCTCTCGGGCCCGCCACCGTTCGCGGCCGTCGGCGCGGGGGCCTGTGGGGGTGGCCGGTGGGAGCGGGGCCGCCTCTTTCCAGGGTGCGCCTCCCGGCTGCCGTACGCACGCGCGGCGGCCGGTGACGGTGGTTGCGGGCCGATGTCTGGCGACCGGGCGGCCATCGGTGACGGGACGGGCGGGCCCGCAGGCGACCGGGGGCGCGGCGCAGGGGCGCGGGACGGCGCCTGGGGGGGTCCCGCATGGGGTCGGCGGCACGGCAGGCAAAGGTGTGCGGCCCGCAGGGCGGGCGGCTGACCGCCAGGCCCCGGGTGGACTGCGGGCCGGGCCGGGGTCCGGGAGCTCCTTGCGCGGGTGCCGCCCGGGGCTCACCACGGAGGTGATCCCGGCGGTGCTGCCGTGCCTGCGCGGCGGGGAGGACCCGGTCTTCGACTGGTGCACCGGGCCGCGGACCGCGCTGGAGGGGGAGTTGGCGGACGTGGAGCGGCGCATCGCGGCACTGCGGCGCTCCCGCACCGCCCTCGCCGGTCACCTCGCCGACGCCGGTACGTGAGGCGGCCGGGGCGCTGCCGGGCTTGTCGTCCGGCGTGAGGGGCGGCATGGGGCCCTTCGGACGGGCAGGTTCCCGCGGACGAGCACCGGAACCGGGACGGGACGTCCGCGGCAGCCCCGGCGGGTCGGCGGCGACCGTCCGTGCCGGAAGCCCGTCCCCGCCGTCGCACCCGGGTGGGCCGCGGTGCTCGGCGCCTGGCGCTAGGCGGTCTGCGCGAGTTGCGCGCGGCCGAAGAGCAGGGCGTAGCCCTGGGGGAGCCCGCGGAGGAGCCGGTCGGTGAGGTCGGGTCCCGCCAGGTGGGCGACGGTGGTGAGCACGGAGCCGACGTCCCAGCGGGTGGTGGCCAGGGACGCGCCGCTGCGGGTGGCGATGTCCTTGACGAAGGCCCAGCCGGTGAGGCGCTCGTTCTCGGGCGGCTGGGAGGTGAGCATCAGGGCTGCCTGGCGGGGCAGGCAGGCGGCGAGAGCAACGCGTTCCTCCCCTGTCACCTGCCGCCCCAGCGCGCCCAGGACGGTGCGGACGACCTCTTCGGCGCGTTCCCGGGTGGGGTAGACGCCTTCGTAGCGGACGCGTTCGAGCATCTGCCGGTACGACACGGCCGGCCGGGCGGCGGTGGGGTGCGGCAGGGTCTGCATGGACGGAGGATCCTTTCTCGTGCGCGGTGTTCTGCTGTTGTGCCGTTGTACGCGTTCGCCGTACCGCCGGTGGGGGCGCCGACGGGACGGGGTCAGCGTGGTGTGGAGTCCGGCTCCCGGGCGTCGGGCCGGGTGTGGCGGGGTGCGCCGAAGAGCAGGTCGTAGCCAGGCGGGAGCTGGAGGAGTATCCGCTCGGTCAGGTCCTCGCCGGCCACGTCCGCCGCCACGCTCAGTACGGCTCCGACATCCCACAGGGCCGTCGCCTCGGTGGCGCCGTCGATCCACGCGGAGGTGGCGCGGACGAACCGCTCGGCGGACAGGGGCTCCGCCGCCTGCAAGGGGTTGAGCAGGATCAGGGCGTACCCCTCGGGGAGCCGGGCGGCGAGTTCGCTGCGGACGTCGCCCACGAGGTGGGCGCCCAGGAGGGCCAGCACGGTGCGGGCCGCCCGGTCCGCCTCCGTCTGCGTCCGGTACTCGCCGCGCTCCCGTACGTGTGCGAGGAACGCTTCACGCCGCAGTGTCATCGCTGGGTGTCTCCTCCCTGGGGCCCTGCGGCGGGGACGGCAGCGGGGGAACGCCGCCGTCCGCCGACGGCAGGCGCGGTGGGTCACCGGTGACCCACCGCAAGGGGCTAGCCTCGGATCTGCTTGCGGTCCGCGGCAGTGGTGACGGCCACCTTCCGGGGCTTGGCCCGTTCGGCGATCGGGATACGAAGGGTGAGGACACCGGCTTCGTAGTCGGCGCTGATGTGTTCGGTGTCGAGCGTGTCGGCGAGCATCACCTGCCGGGAGAAGACTCCCTGCGGCCGCTCCGCCAGCTCCATCTGGACCTCGTCACCTGTGGGCGCCGGCCGCCGCTCGGCCTTGACGGTCAGCATGTTGCGCTCGACGTCGATGTCGATCGCGTCGGGCTGCACGCCCGGGATGTCGAAGGCGATGACGTACTGCTCGCCGTCCCGGAAGGCGTCCATCGGCATGGCCGAGGGCCTTGACCAGGTGCCCGACGGTGCGTCGAGCAACCGCTGGGTGAGCCGGTCGAGTTCACGGAAGGGATCGGTGCGCATCAGCATCGTGGGAACACCTCCGATTCGCTTCAGCTGTATGCCCATGCGCTGTCGGCTGACTCCGTTGTAGCATGTCATCGAATCGATGACAACCGGGATCGTCATCCATACGATGACGTACGGGTGGAGGGATGGCCATGACCGCTGACGACCGCGTGGACGCCGACGGGCGGACACCACCCGTCCGGCCGCTTGCGCCGTCGGTCCCCGCGGCTCAGGCCGCCCTGGAAGCGATCACTGCCGCCCTCGCCACGGCCGAGGCGCCCGGATCGCGGGCGGGGGCCCCGGCGGCCGAGGCGTCACCGGCCGAGCAGGCCCTCGCGGCGCTGCTGCTGCTCCGTCTGACCCGGGAGCGGCTGGCCGGCTGGGAGAGCCGCCTGATCGAGGCGGCGCGGCACGCCGGGGCCAGCTGGACGGACCTGGCCGCACCCCTGGGAGTGGCCAGCCGGCAGGCCGCGGAGCGCCGGTACCTGCGGCTGCGCCCGGGCGCCCCCGGCACCACGGGCGAGCAGCGGGTCCAGGCGACCCGGGACCGCAGGGCGTCCGACCGCCGGGTCGCCGCGTGGGCCCGCGACAACGCCGCCCGCCTCCGGCAGCTCGCCGGGCAGGTGTCCGCGCTCGACGACCTTCCCGACGAGACCCGCACACTCCTCGGCCGGGCCCTCGGGAACCACGACCCAGCCGCCCTGCTGGGGCCCCTCGCCCACGCGCGGGCCCAGCTGGACAGCGGGCCCGCGGAGCTGCGGGGGCGCCTCGACGCCGTCCGCGAACACACCGCGAGCCTCCGGCAGCCCCGCGGCGACGCGGACGGGTCCTGACCCGGCTCGGGGCGGCGGCCGCCGCACGCCCCGACGGGATGCGACGGGATGCCGAGGACCGCCCGGCGACTCGACCGGAGCCCCGAGGCGAGCCGGTCGCGGCGCTCAGCCCGCCGGCAGGCCGGCGTCGGCGATCCGGCGGGGCGCCACGCCGAGGACCAGGTGCTCCAGCGCGCGGGGCACCGGCCCGAAGGAAGCGACCCACGCCTCGACGAGGTAGACCTCGTGGAGCTCGTCGATGCCCAGGAAGTACCGGCCGTGATCGAGTTCGCCCAGCGGGAACAGCCGGCGCCCGAGGGCGTCGCCCCACTCCAGGAACCGGCCCTCCTCTCCCCGGGCCAGCGCGGGGTCCAGCTCGAAGGGTGTACGGGCACAGGTCACGCCGGGACCGCCGACGTGCACGGCGAGGCCGCCGAACTCCCGCAGGAAGGCATGCGCCGGGGCGTGCATGAGAAGGCCGGCCGCGGCGAACGAGGCCTCCCAGCGGCCGGTGTCCACCTTCCGGCCGGGCACCCATCCCGACGCCCTCAACACGTCCGCCACCTCCGGCACCAGATGACTCATCCCGCTCCCCCGCTCCTCCGGCTGTCGGTGCAGGGCATCGTTCCGGCCGCCGCGCCCACGCGCAACACGGTGCAGGGGAGCGCGGGGGTCGGCCGGACCCGCAGGTGGTGTGCGCTGTCCGGCGGAGCCCGAGGGCCGCGAGCCGACGTGCGCGGACGCGGGCTCGGGGCAGGCGACAGCCGCCCGGCTCGCCTGAGCGCTGCGTGTGCGGGGGCCGACGGACCGCCGCCGGGGGCACGGGAAGACCCCCGACGAAGCCACCGCCGACCAGGCGAACAACGAACCGTCGGCCGGGGCGCGCACGGCGGGTCCACTCCCACCCCCTTGCCCAACCTATCGTTTCTCGATAGATTTCCATCGCCTTGCGATGGAAGGAGTTGCTGTGGGGAAGATGACGCTCATCACTCTGCGCGCCGTGATCGCGGTGCTGCTCGCCGGCTCGGTCCTCGTCCAGACCGTGATGGTCGCGCTGCTGAGGGCCGACCTGGACGAGAGCCCCCTGGCGGGGCGGAGCATCCCGATCCTCGCCATCGTCGCGCTGGGGATCGTGACGGCCCAGGCCGTCCTCGTGTGCGTGTGGCGCCTGGCGGCGATGGTGCGCCGGGGGACGGCCTTCTCCCCGGACACCTTCCGCTACGTGCACGTGGTGATCGGCGCGTTCACCACGGCCGCCGTTCTCGTGTGCGCGCTCGGGGTCGTCCTGGCGCCCGGCGAGGCCGTGGCCCCGGGCGTCGTCCTGCTGCTCGGCGGGGTGGCGCTCGCGGTCTTCGGAGTCGCGCTCGTCGTCCTGGTCCTGCGGATGCTGCTCGCCCAGGCCGTCGCCCGTGACGTCGAGGCGTCTCGCATGCGGGCCGAGCTGGCGGAGGTGATCTGATGCCGATCGTCGTGGACGTCGACGTCATGCTGGCCAGGCGGAAGATGTCCGTGGGCGAACTGGCCGACCGCGTGGGCATCACCCCGGCCAACCTGGCCGTACTGAAGAACGGCCGCGCCAAGGCGGTTCGCTTCACCACGCTCGCGGCCCTGTGCGAAGTCCTGGAATGCCAGCCGGGGGACCTCCTGCGCTGGGAGCCCGACTCCTCGGCCGGTCCCCCGACGGATCGGCCGGACCGGCCGCAGCCCGCCCCCCTCTGACACCGCGCCGGCCTGAAGCCCAGACCCCCCGGCAGACTGCGCGCACGCCGGACCGGGGTGGAGCCTCTCCGCACGCAGCCACCGGAGCCGCGGGCGGACCCGGCCCGTGTGGACACCGGTGAAGGCGGACTTCGATCCCGCGCCCGGCAGGGACTGCTGGGGCCGGCGAGCACGATGAAGCCCCTCACACCACGCACCCGGAGCAAAAGCCCCCGCGCGCCAGGACATCCGCGAACCGCCCGCCCCGTTCGGCGCGCACAACAGAAAGGGCAAGGAGGTCACCGTCTCCTTGCCACTCTCAAGGTATAGCGCAAGGGGGGCCTTGCGGCAAGGCCCCACCCCTGCCCCAGAATGGCCGACCGAGGCCGGAACCCGCGGAAATGACCGTTTCGGCGCATTCTCTGCACTATCCGGATGCGGTCTGCGCCTGCGCGCGTGGGGCGGCCGCTCCCCATCCTCTCGGCGAACGGGCTTCTTGATGACGGACGTGATCGTGGTCGGCGGCGGACCGACCGGTTTGATGCTGGCCTGCGAGCTGCGGCTGCACGGTGTGGACGTGGTCGTCCTGGAGCGACTGGCGGAGCCGACCGGCGAGTCGCGCGGGCAGGGCCTGCACGCGCGCAGTGTGGAGATCATGGACCAGCGCGGCCTGCTGGACAGGTTCCTCGCGGTCAGCGAGAAGTTCCAGGTCGGCGGCCTCTTCGGCGGCATCACCAAGCCGTGGCCCGCCCAGTTGGACACGGCACACCCGTACGGCGTCGCCACTCCGCAGCCGGTCACCGAGCGGCTGCTGACCGAGCGCGCCCTGGAGGTCGGCGCGGACCTGCGGCGCGGTCAGGACGTCGTGGGCGTACGGCAGGACGACGACGGGGTGACGGTCGACCTGGCCGACGGCACGCGGCTGCGCGCCCGGTACCTGGTCGGGTGCGACGGGGCCCGCAGCACGGTGCGCAAGCAGCTCGGCGTCGCCTTCCCCGGCGAACCGGCCACAGTCGAGACGCTCCTCGGCGACATGCGGCTGACGGAAGACGCGCAGACCGTCGCCGCCGTCGTCGACGAGGTCCGCACGACGCACCTGCGGTTCGGGGCCGTTCCGCTCGGCGAAGGGCTGTACCGCCTGGTGGTTCCCGCGGAGGGCGTGGCCGAGGACCGTACGACCCCTCCGACCCTCGACGAGTTCAGGCACCAGCTGCGGACGTACGCGGGCACCGACTTCGGGGCGCACGAGCCGCGCTGGCTCTCGCGGTTCGGAGACGCCACCCGGCAGGCCGAGCGCTACCGTGTCGGCCGCGTGCTGCTGGCCGGGGACGCGGCGCACATCCACCCGCCGACCGGGGGGCAGGGGCTGAACCTCGGCGTGCAGGACGCCTTCAACCTCGGCTGGAAGCTGGCCGCGGCGGTGCACGGCTGGGCCCCCGCGGGGCTGCTGGACAGCTACCACACCGAACGGCACCCGGTGGGCGCGCGGGTACTGGAGAACACGCGCGCCCAGATGACCTTGTTGGGCACCGAGCCGGGCGTGGTCGCGCTGCGGGAGCTGCTGTCGACGCTGATGGACTTCGAGGAGGTGAACCGCCACGTGACCGAGATGATCACCGCGGTCGGGATCCGCTACGACTTCGGTGGGGGACACGACCTGCTCGGCCGACGGATGCGGGACGTCGCGCTGGGCCGGGGACGGCTGTACGACCGGATGCACGGCGGCCGCGGCATCCTGCTCGACCGGACGGGCCGGCTCTCGGTGGCGGGGTGGGCCGACCGCGTCGACCACGTGGTGGACACGGAAGCGCAACTGGACGCCCCCGCCGTGCTGTTGCGGCCGGACGGCCATGTGGCGTGGGTGGGTGACGACCAGGACGGGCTGACCGCGTGTCTGCCCACGTGGTTCGGCTCCGCCGCCTGACGGACGGGCGGCCCCGGAGCCTTGCCCCCGTCGGGCGGGCTGCGGGGTTCCGGAGGTCGGCGGCTGTCGCTCCCGGCCGCGAGGCCGGCGTGCCGGCCCGCCACCGCGCGCGTCGGGGCGTCCACGACCGCTGTCTGCCGGCGGCCCGCTGCGGGCCGGGGACGCTGCGCGGGATGCGGGCGCCGCGGACCGGTGCGGCGGGAGCCGGTGGGGGGAGGTCGGTGTGCCACATCCGGGCGAGCGGCTCCCGGAGGACCTCCAGCGGCACCTCCCGTGCCCCGGCGCCGGCGGGGACGGGGCCGGTGTGCCGCATGACGAGGTAGGTGGCGCGGGTGTAGCCGGCGCGCGCCAGCGGCGGGGCGCAGGCCGCGCCGAGGGCGTCGTCGAGGACGAGGACCATGCGGTGCTGCAGGGGGAAGAGCGCCTCGTCGACGAACCCTGGGAGCGCCTCGGGGTCGACCGGGCCGTCGATCACGACCTGGTTGTCCGCGTGGGAGTGCGCGTAGGTGTCGTTGTGGACGGCGAAGCCACCGGGGAAGTCGGTGGTGCGTTCCGCCGCACGGCGGGCGAAGGCGGCGAGGAAGGCGGTGATCCGTCGCAGGTCGGGTCCGGCACGGGGCAAGCCTTGGCCGGCGGATCACGGTCCGCAAGGGTTCTCCTCGTCCTTCCCCGGAGCGGTCCGAACGGTGGTTGTCGGAGGCCCGTGTCGTCTCGTCCACGGGGTCGTTGCACAACCCAGCCGGAAGCGGCTTTTTCCGATGATGAACGCCATGAAGGAGTGGAAACCATGACCGCACGCCGTACGGGACGTCTGGCCGCCGTGTGTGCCGGGGTCGCCGGAGTGGGGATGGCGGCGGCAGCGCCTGCCGTCGCCGACGCCCACACGCCGACCGCGGTGGGGGCGCCGGTGGTGAGCAACCTCAACAGCACGGGGCCGCTCGGCGCGCTGACCGGTGACCGGAAGGGCGGGCAGGGGCGGCAGGACGGCGGCGCCAAGGCCGCGGGGCTGCCGGTCGCGGGCGGACTGCTGGGCGGGCTGCCGCTCGGCGGCTGACCGGCGCGCACGGACGCACGGGAGCGGGGGCGGCAAGCAGGCCGCCCCCGCTCCCGCGCGCGCACCTTCCAGACGATCTTCCGCCGCGGGATCTCCGTGCCGCTCCCGCACCGCCCGCACGACCGCTCCGCCGCCCGGCGCACCTCCCTCGGTCCCGCTCCGCGACCGGAGCGACGTTTCCGCAGGTCGGGGCCGTGCGACCGGTCCCCTCCCCGGCCCCGGCGCGGCTGCGAAGGGGAGGGGCAGGGGTTTCCCCTCTTTGCGGGGGTGGCCGCCTCGGGATTCACTTTCGGTCACCCCCCACAGGAGCACCATCGTCCCCGCACGGTCCGTGGAGCTTCCCCAGGGGGCGCCGCGGGCGGCCCGGCCGG
>NZ_MKXB01000064.1:94696-107861 GCF_001865245.1 Streptomyces sp. CC53
CCCGACACGGAGGAAAAACAGAATGATCAAGAAGGCTCTCGCCACGGCCGGTCTGGCCGCGGCGGTCCTGGGCGCCTCGGCGCCCCTCGCGACCGCCGTGGGGGACGACCGGGTGAGCACGCAGAACGGCAACTTCTCCACGCAGTCCTACGGCAACACGGGGTCCGAAGGGGCGGACACGCCCGAGGAGCCGACGAGGACGCTGGAGCGGGGGGAGGGCCTTCTGCGGGCGCTGCGGTGAGGAGGGCCGCGCGGGCGGTCGGCAGGTGACGCAGGGGATGGCACGCCGCAGGGGGGTGTGCCGAGGGCGTCGCCGCCGACAGGGTTCGCGCGGTTTCCGTGGGCGCCGACGTCGGGCCCCGGCTTCCCTAGTGGGAGGCCGGGGCCTTTCGCGTGAACGTGGGCGCCGCGCCGCGTCGTGCGGCGCTTCCACCGTCGAAGCTGTGACGGGATGGGCGCGCGGGGCAACCCGTTCCGCGCGATGGTCATCTTCCCTGTGTGGCGGCCCGCCGGGGCCGCCTTTCCCGGGCCAGGGTGCATGGAGACAGCAATGGTGGACCTCTCGATCGTCGTTCCGTGCTTCAACGAGAGCGAGGTGATCGACTCCTTCCACAGGGCCGTGCTGGACGCGCTGCGGCCCACGCGGCTCTCGTTCGAGGTGTGCTACGTCGACGACGGGAGCGGCGACGGGACGGTGGAGCGGTTGCGGGAGCTGGCGCGGACCGACCCGCGGGTGCGGTACACGTCGTTCAGCCGCAACTTCGGCAAGGAGGCCGCCCTGCTGGCGGGCATGCGGATGGCCGGTGGTGGGGCGGTGGTCCTGATGGACGCCGACCTGCAGCACCCTCCGGAGCTGGTGCCGCGCATGGTGGAGCTGCACCGGCAGGGCTTCGACCAGGTGATCGCGCGGCGGGACCGGTCCGGTGAGGGCGCGGTGCGCAAGGCGTTCAGCCGCGCGTACTACCGGCTGGTGCGCCGGTTCATGGAGGTGGAGATCGCGGACGGAGCCGGGGACTTCCGGCTGCTGTCGCGGCGCGCGGTGGACGCGCTGCTGTGCCTGCCGGAGAGCAACCGCTTCTCGAAGGGCCTGTTCTCCTGGATCGGCTTCGACACGGTCAGCTTCCCGTACGAGAACGTGGAGCGGGCCGCGGGCTCCTCCAAGTGGGGCGGGCGGCGGCTGCTGAACTACGGCATCGACGGGTTGCTGTCGTTCAACAGCCGGCCGCTGCGCCTGGCGATCCACACGGGGCTGTGGCTGTTCGTGTCCGCACTGCTGTACGCCCTGTGGATCGTCGGGAACGCGCTGGTCAGCGGGGTCGACACGCCGGGTTATGCGACGCTGATCACCGCCATAGTGGGTCTTGCGGGAGTGCAGCTGGCCACGCTGGGCGTGATCGGTGAGTACGTGGGGCGGATCTACCACGAGGTGAAGGGCCGGCCGCACTACGTCGTACGGGAGACGGAGCGGGGCGACGCGGCGCCCGCCGAGGCGGTGGCGGCCGGCGGCCGGGCGGCGCAGCACGCGGGCCGGCCTTCCTGAACCCGGTCCGGGGAGCCGGCCGGTCTTCGGTGGCGCCCCCGGCCCCCGGGACGCCGCGCGCGGCTCTGTGGCCGCGGACGCGGCTCCGTTACCGGCACCGGTGGCGGGCCGGGACGGGGCCGTGGGCGCCGGTCACTTCGGGAAGGGCGGGCCCTGTGTGATGTCCTCCACGCCGTAGTAGTCGGCGATGCACTGGGCGGGCCACTTGTGCGTGCCGTTCCTGCCGAAGGGTTCCAGCATGCGGCCGACGCGGTTGGGCCGGTACGGGAGGGTGGTGGCGCCCGCCTCGGCCTGTTCCCGCATCCACTGGTCCTGCCGGTCCCAGCGGTCGGCACGGGTCTCCATGTCGTCGCCCAGCCGCAGGAGCGGCGGGTACAGGGAGCCGACGGCGGTCACCGTGAGCGCGGCGGCGGCCACGGCGACGACGGCCGTGCGGGTGGCGGGGCGCCGCCCCTCGACCGGTCGCAGGGCGCGCCCGAGGAAGGCGCCGGCGGCCACGAGCAGCAGGACGTAGAGGAGCAGGTAGTCGTTCCAGGTGCGCTCGGTGGTGATGAGGCGGTCGCCGAAGACCGGGTACGTGATGACGGCGCACAGGTAGCCGGTGACCAGGAACGTGAGGAGGCCGAGGCCGAGGACCGGCAGGGGCCGCAGCGGCCGGAGGGCGGTGCCGGGGCCGGGGCGGCGGCGGGTGAGCAGGCCGAGCAGGACACCGGCGGCGACCGCGCCGAGGTACTGCCAGGTCGTGAAGACCGTTTCGAGGATGAGGACGTACTGGCGCAGGGCGCCGACCAGCGATTCGGGCGCCAGCATGGAGACGGTTTCGGCGTCGTAGCGCTCGCGGCGGTTGCGGGACCCGGGCGACGTCATCAGGACGAGCGTGCCGGCGGCGATGCCCGCCATGCCGGCGAGGGACCAGATGCGGGCGTGGCGGCGGGCGCCCGGGGCGAACACCCGGCGGGCGAGCACGACCGCGGCGCCGAGCACGACGAGCGCGACGAGGGACGCCTCCTCGGACAGCGTGCCCATGAACGCCCCCGCCAGGAAGACCGCGGCCACGGCGGCCTTCCTGCCCCGCGGCGTCCGTGCGGTGAGCAGGGGCAGGGCGGCGGCGACGGCCAGTACCGGGGCGAGGGTGTGGGAGACGGACGCGGCGGGCCAGTAGAACGTCTTGTAGGTGTTGGTCGTCGCGAAGAGGAACAGGGCGGTCACCACGGAGGCGGCGAAGAAGGCGGTGCCGGGAGGCGCCTCCTGGCGGGTGCGGCGCAGGACCAGGCGGAGGAACGCCCACAGCACGAGCAGGATGACGACGCCGCTGATCAGGCCGTACCACTGGTGGCCGGCGACCGGGAACCGGGTGTAGAGGCCGACGAGGACCCCGTTCGCGAGGCGGCCGTTGTCCGTGGAGTAGAACGTGTCCACGAGGCCGAGGACGCCGTGGTCGCGGACCTGCGGGATGAAGCACCACTCGTCGGCGGAGGGCCGTACGTGGCGGCCGAGCCAGGAGGCGAGGGCGAGCAGCGCCAGGGCCGGAAGGGCGAGCAGCGGCACCCAGCGGGTGAACCGGTGGCCCGGCTCGGAGGACGGGTCCGGGGGTGCACCCGCGGGGGTGCCCCCGCGGTCGGTGTCGGTGACGCGGGATGCGCCGACGGCCATGCTCACCACTGCCTTTCGCAGAGAGGTCCTTGATCCGAAACCGTAAGAGGCAGGTTCGACCGCCGCCGTTCCCCCGTGATGACCACGTCACATCCCTACCATCAGGAACCACCATGAACCTGGATGAAATGGGCACCCATCACGTAAGCAGTGCAGGATGGGACGAGAGCGAGGCACCGGGGGCGGTACGGCGACGCGCGAGCGACTTGGGGACGGTTTGCACATGACCAGAGAACCGGCCGCCACTGCGGCCTCCGGCAGGACGTCGACCAGCGCGGTCTTCGGCGCGCCGTGCTGGGTGAGCCTGATGACCCGGGACCTGCGCGCGGCGCACGACTTCTACGGCGCCGTGATGGGCTGGGAGTTCCGGCCCGCCCGGCTGGGCGAGGAGTTCAGCGTCGCGTTGTCGGGCGGCAAGCCGGTCGCGGGCATGGGGGCGCTGGCGTCGGCCTTCCACGTGGCGGTGGCGTGGACGCCGTACTTCGCGGTGCAGGACGCGGATGCCACGGCGGCGCGGATCCGGGAGCGCAGCGGGACGGTGGCGGTGGGGCCGGTGGCCTTCGTCCTGGGGCGCGGCGCCCTGGCGGCGGACCGAGACGGCGCGGTCTTCGGGATCTGGGAGGGCGAGCTGCCCGCGGGCTGGGAGATGTGGCGGGCGGTCGCCCCCGCGTGGGTGCGGCTGCACACGCGCGACGCCTTCGAGGCGGCGATCTTCTACGGGGAGGTGCTGGAGTGGGCGTGCGACAGGCCGGGCTGCTGCGAGGTGGAGTACGAGGGTGACGAGGTGGTGCTGCGCAGCGGCGGGCGTGCGGTGGCGCGGCTGAGTTCGGGCGCCCTGGAGCAGGCGCCCGACCCGGCGATCCGGCCGCGCTGGCAGGTCCACTTCCCGGTCTCCGACGTGGAGGCGCGGGTGACGGCGGCGCTCCGGCACGGCGGGACGGTGATCGCCCACGAGTCCGGTGTCCAGGCGACGCTGCGGGATCCGGACGGGGGCATCTTCACCCTGACTGCACCGGGCTCGGCCGAGCCCCGGCCGGCGTAGCGCCGGCCGAGGCGGCCGGCCGGCGACCGGAGTGGGAGGGTGCCCGCCCCGGGAGGGGCGGGCGGTGCCTGCGTACCGGCGCGGCCCACCGGGGTCGCGGGGCCCGCGGCCGTGATCGACGTGGTCGCGGCGGCAGGTGCGGCGGGTTGCCACGGTGAGGCCTTCCCGGTGCACCGAGCGGTGCCGGGCGCGGCGGCCGCCGGACGGGTACCGATCGTCGGGACGCCCCGGGGTGCGGCGGGGGCCCGGCGCCCTGGGACGTCGTCAGTCCTCGGCAACGCGGTCGAGGTCGAGGGAGAGCAGCGCCTTGCCCTGGGCCTTGATGAAGGCGTAGTTGATGGACCCGCCGAGCACACCGCCGACGAGGGGGATGAGCTTGCCGGCCGTTCTCACGGAGAGCCTCTTGACGATCTCCTTGGCCACCTGTCCGGCGATCACTCCCACTCCGTACGCGGCGGCCTGCGTACCGATCTTGACGCCGAGGGACAGCCCTACGATCTTGATGAACTGGTCGAACGGGACGGAGTAGCGCCCCGTGCGGTGGTAGATGACCGCCAGAGTCACCCGGAACTGCTGGGCGATGGTGTTGACCATGTCCGCCGGGACACCGAGGAGCATGGTGACCGGGCCGCCTATCCCAGCCGTCACTCCTGTCGTCGCCGCCAGCGCGGCACAGTGGGTGATGTAGCCGTCGATGCCCTTGCGGTCGACCAGCTCCTTGACCTTCATGCCGTCCAGATGGCTGTGCGCGAACTCAAGAGCCGCCACGACCGCATGGTGATCGATCTTGGCCATGATCCCCCCTCGGACCTCAGACCTGTTGACCGGCGTTCCGGCCGGCTTTCAGCGTCATGCTGGCAGAGTTCGAGCCAGAAGCATGTGTAAATGGTCACATCGCATTGACTGATTCTGTGTCAGGTGCTTTACCTGCCCTGAGAGTCCGCGGCACGGCGGTGACGGATGTGTCGCGAGGCGTTGCCGTCCCGACCTCGCGGGCGCTACCTCGACTGTCTCCGCCGCACGGACGCCAACCCGGGCGACGACGGCGCCCGGTGACACGCCCGTGCCGTCTCCGGCGGGCCCAGCGCGGGTGACCGGGCGTTCCCGCCACGGAGCGCCTGCCGCCCACGACGGGATCTCTCGGCGGGGCGGGCTCCAGCAGGGCCGCCACGCCGGCGCTCCGGTTCCGCCGGGGGCACCGCACGGGCAACACGGGCGTCGCCCCGGGTGGCCGCCCTCCCCCTGATCCGCCGGCCCCCTCGGTGCGGTGGCCTCAGGCGACCCGGCGGCCCGCCAGGGGTGGCGTCGGGAGGCCGGAACCGCTGCGCAGCCCGTCGAGGAGTTCCCGGAGCGCCTCCAGACCGGTGCGGCGCGGCCGCCAGTCGAGCTCCGCATGGGCGCGGCCGCAGTCCAGCAGGGGCAGGCGCAGGAACGCGTCGAGCAGGTGGGGCGACGACGGGACCAGGCGCAGCCCCCACCCGGCCGCGACCGCGGTGCGGACGGCCCCGCGGGGCACGCGCACGACCCGGGCGTCCAGCAGGCCGGCGAGTTCCCCGGGCCCGATGGGCGGATCGGCCGCGACGTTGAAGGCGCCCCGCACGTCGTCACGCAGGACGGCGATCCGGTAGGCGTCGGCCGCGTCGTCGGTGTGGGTCGCCTGGAAGAGCAGGCCGTCGATGTCCGGCACCACCGGGATGAAGCGCGGGTCCACCAGGGGCCCCGGCAGGAAGCGGCCGGCGAAGATGCGGCGCTGAGCGCTGGCCGAGGCCTCCTTGAAGAGGAACGACGTGCGCATCCGCACCACCCTGATCTGCGGGTTCTGCAGTTCGTACGCGTCGAGGACGCGCTCCAGATACGCCTTCTCCCGGCAGTACGCGGCCTCCGGCCAGCCGTGGGTGGGCCACGACTCGTCGACGGGGTGGTCCGGCGGGCCGGGCGAGTAGGCGCCGACCGACGAGGCGTGGACGAGGACGGGCACCCCGGCGGCGGCCACCGCCCGGAAGACCTTCAGGCTCCCCAGGACGTTGGTGCGCCAGGTGGCCACGGGGTCGTGGGTGGGCTGGAACGCCCAAGCGAGGTGCACGACGGCGTCGGCACCCTCGAAGTGGGCCGTGAAGGCGCGGTCCCCGTCCTGCTCGACGTCCGCGGTCACCCACGTGGTGCGGGGCGGGTCCCAGTCGGGGCGGCGGCGGGCGACGCCCACCACGGACCCGACGTCCGGGTCGTTCGCGAGGGCCGCGACGACGCTGGTGCCGACGTTCCCGGTCGCTCCGGTGACGACGATCCTCTTGCCTGCTTCCATGCTGACCGCTCCTGCTCTGCCGGGTGCGCGGGGCTGCCGTGCGGGTTCCGGGGCGGGTGCGCCCGGTCCGCCCGCGGCGCGCCCGTCCGAGTACCCCCGCCCGCCGCCGTTCAACGTCCGGGGGCGGGCACCGGCGGGCGGATGTCCGGGGGCGTGCCCGGCCACACGGCCCGTACCGACGGGTAGAGGCCGGTGGGCGGGGCGGGCGGCTGCCGGCAGCGGCAGGAAGGGGTTCCCTCTCCGGTCCGGCCAGGGTGGCTGGATCCCGCTTGGCCTTCGGTATATGCCAGGAGCACCACCGGATCGAGTGTGTCCGAATCCCTTACGGGCCCTTCGCGCCTGTGCGACAGTCATAGCCGGTCCCTGCTCCTCCAGGCCCTGGCCGCCGCGCCCCATCCGGAGTCCGACATGCCGTCCCATCTGTTCGCGGACCGTCCCAGCCAGCAGCCGCCCGAGCGCGGCGCGGTGGACGCACTCATCTCGCAGACCCGCAGGCTGCGCGGGGAGGTCGACGCCGTGCGCAGGGACGCCGCGGCGGACGAGGACGACCCTCGTGGCCGCTGGCAGCGGGCCCTGTGCGACCTGGCCGTCCATCAACTGGAGGACCTCGACGCGCACCTGGGCCAGCTCAGGGACGGACTCCCCCCGGGTACGCCCGAAGGGGGCGCACCAGAGGGTCGCGCGGCGGCGCACGGAAGCACCCGGGGTGCGCGCCCGGGGCCTCGCACCACCACCGATCGTGCCGTCTTCGTCCCCGGAACGCGCGTTTCGGTCGATGACGGGCTGCAAGACCGCAAGGAATCGGACAGCGGCAGTGCGCCTCGTCACCGTCCCGACGGGCGCCCGCTGGCGGAGCGGACGACCGGGGCGCTGCTCCACCGGGTCGGCAGCGCGGAGTGGAACCTGCTGACGGACGAGGTCAGCTGGTCGGACGAGCTCTTCAGGATCTTCGGACGGGACCCGTCAGCCGGGGCGCTGACGCTGGACGAGCTGCCCTCCCTGGTGTTCGTCGAGGACCAGGCCCTGCTGACGCAGCTGGTGACCGGGTGCCTGATCGACGGCCGGCCCCTGGACGGGGAGTTCCGGATCGTCCGCGGCGACGGAGCGGTCCGGACCGTGCACATGACGGGCGAGCCCGTGCTCGACGGGGACGGCTGCACGGCCTCCATGTGGGCGGTCTTACGGGACGTCAGCGAACTGCGGCGCAACGAGCGCGCGGTACGGGAGTCCCGCGCGTCGCTGCACCACCGCCGGGCGGCCGAGCAGGCCGGGCACCGGGCGGCGGCGGAGTTCCAGGACGCCGTGCTGCCGCCGTGGCACGGACCCCTGCGGCTGGCGGGGGGCGGCTCCGCGCTCGATGTGGCGGGCCACCTCGTGCCGTCCCGCACGGACGGGCAGCCCGCCTCCGACTGGTACGACGCTCTGGAGCTGCCCGGCGGCGACGCCCTGCTGACGGTCGGGGACCTGCCGGGACACGGGGTTCCAGCAGCGTCCGGGATGGCGATGCTGCTGGGCGCGCTGCGCGGGCTCGCGGTCGCCGGGTTCCGCCCCGGGGCGCTCCTCGGCCACCTGAACACGCTGATCGATTCCTCGGCACAGCCCGCGCCGGACGGCGCCGTCTGCTGCCGCTACGAGCCGGCGACCCGGACACTGCGCTGGGCGCAGGCCGGACACCCCGCCCCCCTGCTGTTCCGCGGCGGACGGGGGACGGTACTGCCGCGGCCCGAGGGCGCCCTCCTGGGCGCGACGGCGGCCGGCGGTGCCTACGCCGAGGCCGAGGTGCGGCTGGAACCCGGGGACGTGCTGCTGCTGCACACGGCGGGCCCGGCCCGCGCGGCCGGAGGACCGGACGCGGACACACCGGTGGAGCGGCTGCTCGGGCTGGGGGCGCGATTCGCCCGGGCTCGGGACGCGCAGGACTGCGTGCACGCGGTGGTGGAGGAGTTCGGCGGCCGTGCGGGGGCCGTCTACGGGTGTGCGGTGGTCGCCAGGGTGGGCGGCCTGCCCGCGTAGGGCCGTGCGCCCGGGGTCGGCGCGTGGACCGGCTCTGCGGGTGCGGTGGCGGCGACGCTCGTCTCCGCCGGCCCGGGTGCTCTCTTCCCGCCGTGCGGCGGGTGCGTGGACGGAAAGGGCGGGGCGGGCTGGCAGGGGGACGGCCCACCGGTGACTAGGCGTGCTTCGTCCCGAGCTTCTTCACCTGTTCCTTCGGCATGGCGACGAGGATCTCGTCGCGCAGGTCGTCGATCTTCGTGTAGTTCGCGTAGCGGGCGGTGAGCCGGTACATCTCGCGCAGCCGGTCCCAGGTCCGCTGCGACGAGTTCGCGCTCATCGAGTTCAGCGCGAGTCGGGCGTAGCGGTCCGCCTGCTCGGGGTCGTCCGCGATGAAGCAGGCCGACGCCATCGACAGGTTGTCGAAGATCTTGGAGCGCTCCCGGCCGTCGATCCGCAGCTCCAGGGCCTTCTGCGCGTAGTACTGCGCCTGCTTGGCGGCGTTGGGGTCGTGCTCGGCCAGGGTGCGGTAGGCCAGCGCCTGCATCCCGTACAGGTCCTCGTCCTTGAACGTCTGCATCCAGTTCGGCAGGGCCTCGTCGTTGCGGTGTGCGACGAACAGGTCCTCGGCCTCACCCAGGGTGCGCCGCATGGCCTGGCCCCGGCCGAGGGCCGCCTGGGCCCACGCCTCGATGGTGTGCAGCATCGCCTGCGTACGCGGCAGGATCTCGGTGCCGGCGCCGGCACGGGCCAGCTTCATCAGGTCCAGGGCCTCGTCGGGGCGGCCCAGGTGGACCATCTGGCGGGCGGCGCGGGACAGGGCCTCACCGGCGCGGGGCCGGTCGCCGCCTTCGCGGGCCGCGTGGGCGGCGATGAGGAAGTACTTCTGGGCCGTCGGTTCCAGGCCGACGTCGTGGGACATCCAGCCGGCGAGGACCGCGAGGTTGGCGGCGACGCCCCACAGGCGGCGCTGGATGGCGTCGGGGTGGCGGTAGGCGAGCATGCCGCCCACCTCGTTGAGCTGGCCGACGACGGCCTTGCGCTGGAGCCCGCCGCCCTTGGCGGCGTCCCAGCGGCGGAACACCTCGACGGAGGTCTCCAGCTCGTCGATCTCCTGCCAGCCGATCGGAGCGGCCTCGTAACGGTCGAAGCCGACCGGTTCGGCGTGGAGGGCCCGGGTGGGGGCGTGGGGGGTCTTCGGGTGGGGGGCGTCGGTGCGGAACCAGTCGTGGAGGGCGCCGGTGATGACGGAACCACCGGTGATCGCGGCGCCTGCGGTCACCATGCCGCGTCGGTTGAGCATGAGGTCCATTCCCGTGAATTCGGTGAGGACCGCGGCCATACGGTCGGGCGCCCAGGGCAGCCCGTCAGGGTTGTCGGTGCTCCTGACGTCCCGCCGTTTCCCGGCGCGCCCGCGTCGTACGAACCCGAGGTCCTCGATGGTCACGACACGGCCGAGTCGCTCGGTGAACAGGGCTGCCAGCACCTTCGGTACGGGATCGCGGGGGATCTCCCCCGTGTCGATCCACCGCCGCACCCGCGAGGTGTCGGTGGCCAGCTGCGGGTGGCCCATGGCCGCCGCCTGCCGGTTCACCAGCCGCGCGAGTTCGCCTTTCGACCAGCCGGACAGTCCGAAGAGGTCGGAGAGGCGGGTGTTGGGTTGTCCTGTCACGTCAAGCCCCCAGGTTCTCGGCTGAGTTGACAGTAGCCCCACGCCAGGGGCGTGGCGACTATTCGCCAGGGTTCGCCAGGGTGCGCAAGCTGTTTAGCCACCCGCGGCCCGGTGTCAGGTAGGAAAGCGCCACCCCGTCCCGGCGACGGCCCTCATTCCCCAGGGTGTCGGCAGGCGGCGGGACGGGGGAGCGTACGGAGTCGTCGGCACGCGAAGGGATCTGTCTCGCCCATGTACACAGCATCGTCCTCCGTGTCCGCCCCGCCCCGTCCCCGTACCGCGCCGGCCGGCGGCGGACCGTACCTGGACCCCGCAGCAGTGGGGCGTGCCAGGCGGTGGGCGGGGGCGGCGACCGGACCGCTGAGCGGCAGGATCGACCTGTCGGGCCCGCAGGGGGCCCAGCTCCGCAAGGTCATCGGGGCGGTCCACCGCATCTGCCCCGAGTTCAACCCGGTGCAGGTGATGCGGCGCAGCGGACGCTCGGTGCTGCTGATCGGCACGACCGGCCGGACCACCGCCGTGGCGAAGTGTTTACTGGACCACTCCCCCGCGTGGGTCGAGCGGTTCCGGCACGAGATCACCGCGTACCGGACGTTCGTCCGGCACCGGCCGCCGGTGCGGGCGCCACGGCTGATCGCGGCGGACCCGGACAACTGCGTCCTCGTCCTGGAGCGGATGCCGGGGCGGGCGGCCGCGCTGAGCCGCCACCCCGTGGAGGCGCCGCCGCGGGCGGACATCCGCGCGGTGCTCGGTGCGATCGCCCGGCTCAACGCGTGGCGGCCGCCGGCGGGCACGTTCGGCACCCCCCTGGACTACCCCTCGCGCGTCGCCCGCTTCCACGAGCTGGGGCTCTTCACCGACCGGGACCGGGACGACCTGCAGAAGCTGCTCCACGGGCTGGCGCAGGGCCAGGGCCGCCAGGGACTGGGGCAGTTCTGCCACGGCGACGCGCTGCTGTCGAACATGCTGCTGTCGCCGGCCGGGCCGGTGCTCGTCGACTGGGAGCACGCGGGCTGGTACCTGCCGGGGTACGACCTGGCGACGCTGTGGACGGTGCTGGGTGACGCACCGGTGGCGCGGCGGCAGATCAGCCAGCACGCGCAGGCGAACGGTCCTGCGGCGCGGGACGCGTTCCTGGTGAACCTGATGCTGGTGCTGACGCGGGAGATACGGACGTACGAGACGGCCGTGCAGCGGACCATGCGGGAGGCTCCGCCGGCCGGCTCGGTACCCCTCCAGCCCGGGGCCGTCGCGCCGGGCGAGGAGCAGCGGCTGCTGCTGAGGCGGCTGCACGACGACATCGCCCTGGCACGCAGAGCAGTGCGGGCGGCCGTGGGCACGCGCTGAGCGGACGGGCGGGGCGCGCTGTGCACCCGGTGCCGTGGTCACCGGGTGCACAGCGCGTCGGCATGTCCCGGGGAGGCGCGGCGAGGTCGTGCGAGCGGCTCCTCGGCCCGGGTGGCGGGGCGTGCACTCGTGTCACCCGGCGAAATGGCGGCTGGGACGCACGGGCGGGGTAGGGGCCGGCGCCGTGCGCCACAGGATGCCGCCACGCCCGCGGCGCCTCGTACCGCGACGCCGGACCGGGCACGGCAACCGGGTGTCGTCTCCGGAGGTCTCGCGGAGCGCCCCGGTGCCGGCACCGGAGAGCGCGGCCGTGGGCTGCGCGACGCTGGTGAACGGCCTTCGTCGCGGACCAGCAGGTGCCGTCCGTGCCGCCTCCGCACGGTCCGACGGGCCTGGGGTCGTCGGCGCCCCACCCGGGCGTCCCGGCCGGCACCGGGAGCGCGGTAGCGGCAGGCGGTCGGCCGGTTCCAGGGCGTCCGGCGGCGGTCGGGACACGGGGCCCGCTCCAGGTGAGGGGGCCGGAAGGGCCAGGCCGGTCGCGCCGTCACGGGACGCCCGTGCCCGTGGGGCGGCCAGCGGGCGGTAAGGACGAGGCGGACGTGCCCGCACCGGCACGGGCCGGGCGGCCGGGCTCCCCTGTCTCCGGCTGGGGCTAGGCGCGGCGGGCGCCGCGGAGCTGGTCCAGTTCGCGGCGCTCGCGCTTGGTGGGGCGGCCCGCTCCGCGGTCGCGGACCGCGGCGAGGGCCACGTGCTCACGGGGCGGCGGGGCCGGCGTGCGGTCCGTGTACGCCTCGGCGGCCGCGGGGGCGCCGACGCGCTTGGCCAGCGGCTGCCGCACCTCGACGATGCGCTCGCGCCCCGCGTGGAAGACACGCACCTCGTCGCCCGGCTTCACGTGCTGGGCCGGTTTGGCGCGGTCGCCGTTGACCTTGACGTGCCCGGCGCGGCAGGCCGTGGCGGCCTGCGAACGGGTCTTGGTGAGCCGCACGGCCCAGATCCAGCTGTCGACGCGTACGGTCGGGGAGGTCTCAGGGGTTGCTGCCATGATGTCCGGTGAACGTCAGCCCTGCTGGAAGAGTTCCGCGGGGAGCGGCTTGAGCAGCGCGTACAGGTCGTCGGTGATGGGGCGGTCCCAGCTGGCGATGGTCACCAGCACGTTGTCGCTGCGGTCGAACTGGACGCAGGAGATCCGGCTCTCGGTGAGCTTGAGGCGGCGCACGATCAGCAGGTTGTCGCCCTGCATGACCGGGACGTCCTCGGTCTCGGCGACCTCGACCTGGTCGTCCCTCTCCAGGGCGGCGAGGAGCTGGGCCACCTCGAAGGGGATCTGCCCCTCGGCGAGGTCGCGGGCCGGAGAGCCCTCCGGCAGGTTGCCGATGATCATCGCGGGGCCGCGGCCGCCGAACAGGTCGTAGCGCAGGAAGACGCCCTGGCAGCTTCCGTCGGGCGCGGGGAGCAGCCCGGCACCGAGGTTGCCGGGCCAGTCGCCCGGGTCCATGGCCAGGACGTCGAAGTCCGGGCCCGCGGGGGTGGCGGGGCTGCGGCGGCGGAGGAACGACATGGTGCCATCGTACGTGGCCGGGGGTGCGGTGCGGCGAGCGGGGCGGGGCGCCGCGGGGC
>NZ_MKXB01000065.1 GCF_001865245.1 Streptomyces sp. CC53
GTGCCTCCGGCCGGCCGGTGCGGCGGCGGCCGCGGGCCGGGCCCCTGCCGGCCGGCGCGGCCCGTACGGGGGCCGGCCGTACGGGGCGCCGCGGGTGATCAGGGGGAGTCGGCCCGCCGCTCAGGCCCCCGTGCGTCCGCCGGCCCCGCCGTCCTCGGCGACCGCGCGGGCGTACGCCGCGGCCATGCGGCCGCCGACCTCGGCGGTGGAGATCAGCACGGCCATGTTGGCCTGCGCGGTGCGTCCCCCGGTGGCCCGGTCGACCGCGTGCATCAGGTACTTGGTGAGGCCCTGCCCGGTCACCCCGTCCCGGTCCGCCTGGGCCAGGGCGTCCCGGATGGCGGCCTCGGCGACCTCCGGGTCGACGGCGTCCTCCTCGCGGGGCGGGGCGGTGACGACCACGCCGCCGGGGTGGCCCGCCGCCCAGTGCAGCCGCACGATCCGTGCGATGAGGTCCTCGTCGTCGACGCGGTGCGGGGAGCGGACCCCGCTGGAGGCGCAGTAGAACGCGGGGAAGTCGTCGGAGCCGTAGCTGACCACAGGAACGCACTGCGTCTCCAGGTACTCCATCGTCAGCTTCAGGTCCAGGATCATCTTCGCGCCCGCGCACACCACGGCGACCTTGGAGCGGGTGAGCTGGATCAGGTCCGAGGACACGTCCATGCTGGTCTCGGCGCCGCGGTGCACGCCGCCGAGCCCGGCGGACGCGAAGAACGGGATGCCGGCCAGTTCCGCCGCCACCAGGGACGACGCGACGGTGGTCGCGCCGCGTCCGCCGCGGGCGAGGACGACGGGCAGGTCGCGGCTGGACACCTTCGGGATGCCGGCCTCGGACGCGAACCGCTCGATGTCGGCGTCCGTCATGCCGACGCGGACCGCGCCGTCCTCCACGCAGATCGTCGCCGGGACCGCGCCGCCCTTGCGCACGGCGGCCTCCACCTGGTGCGCGGTCTCGGCGTTGTGCGGGTACTTCAGGCCGTGCGTGATGACGTTCGACTCCAGGGCGACGACCGGGCGGCCCTCGTGCAGCGCCTCGCGGACCTCCTCCGTGAAGACGAGCGGGACGGCGGTGCGGGGGGTGACGGTCATCGGGTGCCTCCGGGCGGGTCGTTCGGGATCGGCTGCGCGTAGTGCGGCTCCTTCCACAGCAGGTGGCCGCGTGCCTGGATCTCGGGGCCGTGGACCCGCTCCAGCCACAGCGAGGAGTCGACCGGTTCCACGGCGATCGACACCGAGCCCGGCTCGCAGCCGAAGACCCTGGTGACGGTCGTGGTCAGCGACGTGACCAGGTCGTCCTTCTCGGTGTCGGTGAACGTGCGCGGCCAGTGCTTGATGCTGACGTGCGGCACGGTGGAGCTCCTTTCGGGAGGTGCGGGCGCCCGAGGCGTCCCGGGCGGTGCCGGGTGCGCCGGGCGCGGCCTCGCCTCCGCGGCGGGGGACGTCCACGGAGGCGAGGGGTCTGTTCGGGGACCGACTCACTGATCGCTGGTCAGTATCCGGATCGCACTTGAGAGTTCGTCCACTCCGCCGGCCTTCAGGACCTCGTAGTGGTCGCCCTCCAGTTCCACGATCCGCGGCGGCTGCGCGGAGTAGCCGGAGCTGCCCTCCACGAACGAGTAGTCGTCGCCGCGGGCCTTGAAGATGGTGACGGGGGCGTCGATGCGGCGCTCCCGCAGCTCCCGGAAGCCGTACTCGAACTCGTAGGTGGCGGACACGATGCGGGTGATGCGGCGGACGGTCTCCGTGCCGAGCTGCGGCAGCAGCCCCGCCGTGAACTCCACGAACGACTCCTCGTCGGTGACCCGGCGCAGGCACTCCTCCAGCTCGGGCCCCTGGATGGTGCCCTTGAAGACGGAGAACAGGATCGTCACGTACGCGGGGTTCGCGTAGCTGGACTCGCGGCCCCAGCGGTGGCCGTCGGCCGCGCGGACCTTCGGGTTGCCGGGGCAGATCAGCATCAGCCGGTCCACCTTCTCCCCGGACTGCTCCAGCTGCCAGGCGGCCTCGAAGGCGACGCGCGCCCCGAAGGAGTAGCCCCACAGCGTGTACGGCCCGCTGGGCTGGACGCGGCGGATCTCCGACACGTCGGCCATCGCCATCTCGCGGATCGTGCCGTACGGCTCCTCGCCCGCGTTGATGCCGTGCGCCTGCACCCCGTAGAAGTCCCGGCCGGGCGCGGCGGCGCCGCCGAGCAGCCGCAGATTCATCGGGTAGCCGCCGAGGCCGGGCCAGCAGAACACCGGGCTGCCGGTGCCGCAGCCGCCGGCGTGGAGCCGCACGAGGCGGGAGGCGCGGCGCGGGGCGCCGTCGTCGATGCGGGCGGCGAGGTCCGCGAGCCGCGGCGTCTCGAAGAGGACCTGCAGCGGCAGCTCCGCGCCGAACTCGCGGTTGATGCGGTTGACCAGGGCCACCGCGTGCAGGGAGTTCCCGCCGGACGCGAAGAACTCGTCCTGCGTGGACACGTCGTCGTAGCGCAGGGTGCGGCCCCACTCGGCGGCCAGCCAGCGCTCGGTCGCCGTCGCGGGCGCCACGTAGGGCGCGGCCGTGCGGGCGGCGGTGACCTCGGGGAGGCGCGCCGTGGCCTTCTGGTCGATCTTGCCGTTGGCGGTGGTCGGCAGGGCGTTCACGACGAGGACCCGGGCGGGGATCATGTAGTCCGGCAGGAACCGGGCGAGGTCGTCGCGGATCATCTCCGCGGGCCCCTTGGTGTGGACGGCGTCCTCGTTCATGCCCTCGTGGGTGGCCTGCTCGTCGCTGATGCGGCCGCCGACGAAGAAGTACGAGGCGGGTGCGGCCGGCTCGCCGGCCGCGGCCAGCAGGTCGTCCAGGCGGCGGGACGCGGGCAGCGGGTTGCCGGTCTTCGAGGAGTAGCCGGACGACATCAGGCCGATGCCGGGGACCCGCTGGAGCCGGTGCAGTCGGGCGCCGAGGCAGACGTAGCGCAGCCACTCCTCGCCGGTGCGGGCGACCGCGCTGACGCCGAACGCGGCCCGCTCGTACACGCCCTGGTTGATGGCGATGACGTGGCGCTTCTCGACGACGCCGGGGCCGAGGGGCGTCAGCTCGCCGTCCCGGTGGCGGTACAGGCCCCCGGGCAGGCCCGCCACGCGGTCGCCGTGGACCTGGACGTACAGGTCCACCTCGTCGCCCGCGGACCGGGCCGCGGTGCCGCCGCCGACGGTGAACGTGCCGAGGTAGTGGTCCTCGGCGGCCACGCCCAGGCGGTCCTTCACCTGCGGCTCGAAGCCGTGCGGGGCGATGGAGAGGCCGTAGCGGGGCAGGACCTCCTCGAAGACGCCCACCATGTGGCCGGCTTCGAACTCCAGCACCTCCACGACGTTGTTCTTGTAGACGGGCTCGATGGCGCGCCGCTTGCCGAGGAAGTGGACGCGCAGGCCGTCCGCGGGCAGCCCTTCCGCGGCGTCCGCGATCCGCACCAGGGTGTGGTCGACGGGGTGGTGGTAGTACAGGCCGGGCTCCAGGCCGGGCAGGCCGCCGGTCTCCACGTACAGCTGCGTGGCGTAGAGGGCGCCCGGGGAGGCGTAGGTGTACTTCGGCAGCAGCCGCTCGTCGCTGCGGAACGGGCCGAACCAGCGGAGGACCTCCCCGAGTTCGAGGAGCGTCAGGGTGCCCTGCGGGGCGGCGGCCCCGTCCGGGCGGGCGGGCGCGGCGGCCCCCAGCATGGCGAGGACGTCGTCCCGGGTGACGGGCCCGCCGTCGTAGAAGCGGTACGTCTTGCGGGCGAACGCGGCGCGCCGCTGCTCCGCCGTGGCCTCGCGGCCCGGCAGCGGGGTGGCGGGGAGGCCGGCCAGCTCCGCGGGCTCCCGCAGGCCCGGGTTCGACAGCTGCGCCTTGACCTGGACCTTGGACGCCTTCGACTGGTGGTGGGCGGCGTCGCTGCGGCCCTGGTCCATGACGGCGGCGGTGCGTTCGTTGAGCTCGACCGCGGCGACGAGCGCGGCGCTGCCGGTGCGGGGGTCGTCGGTGACGACGGCGGCGGCGTGCCGCACCCACGGGTGCTGCTCGATGCGCGCGGCGACCTCCTCCAGTTCGACGCGGTAGCCGCGCAGCTTGACCTGGTTGTCGGTGCGGCCGACGAACTGGATGGTGCCGTCGGCGTTCCACTGGCACAGGTCGCCGGTGCGGTACAGCCGCTCCGTGGGGTTGAACGGCGAGGTGACGAACCGCTGGGCGGTCTGCTCCGGCAGGCCGATGTAGCCGCGGGCCACCTGGCATCCGCCGATGAAGAGTTCGCCGCTCTCGCCGATGTCGACCGGCTGCCGGTTCTCGTCGAGGATGTAGCAGGTGACGTTGTCGGCGGGGATGCCGATCGGCACGGTGCCGGCGGTGGAGCCGTCGAAGGCGTCGGGGTCGATCCAGTGCGAGGTGGCGTTGATCGTCGTCTCCGTCGGCCCGTACAGGTTGACGACGGACACTCCGGGGAGCGCCGCGAAGAGGTCCGCGGCGAGGGTGCGGGTGAGGGCCTCGCCTCCGGAGAAGACGCGGGTCAGGGACGTGCAGGTGCCGAGCTGCTCGGTGTCGACGAGGGCCTGGAGCAGGGTCGGCACCGCCTGGAGCGCGGTCACGTCGTGGGCGCGCATGGTGGCGAGGAGCGCCTCGGGGTCCCGGAACAGGCCGGGTCTGCCGGTGACGACGCGGGAGCCGGTGACGGGCGCGAGGATCTCCCACTGGGCGGCGTCGAAGCTCATGGGCGTCTTCTGCAGGATCGACACGCCGGGCCCCAGGTGGCCGAGGCTGGCCAGCCACCGCATCTGGGAGACGATGCTGCGCTGCTCGATCATCACTCCCTTGGGCGTGCCGGTGCTGCCGGAGGTGTAGATCACGTACGCGAGGTGGTGGCCGGACGGTTCCGGCAGGCGCGGCTCGTCGCCGGGGGCCGCGGCCGCCCGGGCGGCCTCTTCGGCGGTGACGACGACGGTGCCCTCAGGGGCCAGGCGCAGGGCGCGGTCCCGCAGGTGCTCCTGGGTGACGATGACCCGGGTGCCGGAGTCCTCGACCATGTACCGGAGCCGCTCCTCGGGGTAGTCCGGGGACAGCGGCAGGTAGGCGGCGCCGGCGGTGAGGATGCCCCAGGCGCCGGTCACGAGCGCGGCGGACGCCTCGGCGTACAGGCCGACGCAGGTGTCCGGCACGACACCGAGCCGCACCAGGTGGACCGCGAGGCGGGTGGCCGCCTCGTCCAGTTGTCGGAACGTGAGGTCGCCGCGGCCGGTACTCCCCTCCTCCTCTGCCGGGCTGGTGACGGCGATGTCGTCGGGCCGCAGTCGGGCCTGGTCGCTCAGCAGGGCGCTCAGGGTGACGCCCTTGTGGGATATGACGGGTCGCGGTGCGCGGATGCTCATGCGTGGTCCCCCAGGGTGTGAGTGGCCGGGTCGGACGGTGGTGGACGGGGTGGAGCGGGGTGGAGCCGGTCGAGCAGGGATGTGCGGTGCACGGTGGGGCGTGCGAGGCGGTGCGAAGGCGTGCGGGTGCCCGTGCGGGGCGGCGTGCGGGGCGGTGCGAAGGGTGTGGTGCACCGGATGCACGGTGGGGCGCGCCGGACGGCGCGGAGCGGCGCCGGCCGCGGTCGGTCGGCTCGCCTCGCGGCGCGGATCCCGGTCAGTGCCCCCGGGGGGCGCGGGTCCGGGCCGGTCGCCGTGCCCGGCGTACGGGCCCGGGCCGGGCGCCGCGGCACCGGCGCGCTGCGCCCGGATGCCGCAGTC
>NZ_MKXB01000066.1 GCF_001865245.1 Streptomyces sp. CC53
CCGCGCTCCCGCCGCACCCGGGGGGTGACCGCAGCCGCGCCCGACGACCGCGCTGCCGGGGCCGGCCGGACCAGACCGCCGCACCTCGGGCCGGGACGGGGCCCGCGGAGTGGCGAGGCGGGCCGCCGCGGCGGTCAGCGGGCGAGGGCCCCTCGGGCGGCAGTGACCACCTGCTCCGCGTAGCCGCGGCCGAACAGCACCGCGTGCACCAGCAGCGGAAACAGCTGGTGCAGCCCGACGCGGTCCGCCCAGCCGTCCGCGAGCGGCGCCGTCCCGTCGTAGCCGGCCAGCACTGCCTCCAGGTGGGGGCAGCCGAACAGCCGGAGCATCGCCAGGTCCGTCTCCCGGTGGCCGCCGTGCGCCGCCGGGTCGATCAGCCACACCCGCCCGCCGCCGGCCCACAGCACGTTCCCGCTCCACAGGTCGCCGTGCAACCGCGCGGGCGGCTCCGCAGGACCGGCGAGCTCGGGCAGCCACTCGCAGACCCGCTCCACCACGGACGCCTCGGACGGCCTCAGCACACCGCCGTCCACCGCACTGCGCAGGTACGGCGCCACGCGGTGCTCCGCGTACCAGCCCGGCCAGTCGTCGCCCGGCACGTTGCGCATCGGGGCGCGCCCGATGTACGCCTCGAGGGGGCCGCCCGGCGGCGCGGCGCCGAACGCGGGGGCTCCCGCCGCGTGCAGGGCCGCGAGCTCGCGGCCGAACCGTTCCGCGGCGGCCGCGCCCGGGCGCCCGACCGGCGCGCGTTCCGTCACGAGCCAGTCCTCGTCGTGCCCGTGGACGTCCGGGACCCGCACCACCCCGGCCGCGGCCAGCCAGCGCAGTCCCGCCGCTTCCGCCCGCGCCGCGCCGGGGCCGTCGCCCCGCTTCACCACCACCGACCGCCCGTCCGCCAGCGCCACCTCGGTGACCGCGCCGGACAAGGGCCGCTCGCCGGCCGCCGCGCCCCCGGTGAACCGGCCCGCCACCTCACGGGGGGAGCAGGCGGGCCCCGGACCTCCGGAACGCCCACCGGCGCCGGGCGCGCCCGCGGGCGGCGACCCGGTCATCGGGGAAGGCGCTCCCGCACCCAGGCGAGCAGACCGGGCGTCGCGTCCTCGATCATCGACAGCACCTCGTCGAAGCCCTCGGGGCCGCCGTAGTACGGATCGGGCACGTCCGGGTCCCCGTCCGCGCCGGGCGCGAAGGACCGCAGCAGCCGCACCCGTGACGGATCGCCGACCAGCCGCCGCAGGGCCTTCTCGTGCCCGCGGTCCATCGCCAGCAGCAGATCGGCCCCCAGATGGTCGTCGCCGACCTGCGCCGCGACGTGCTCCACCGGGTAGCCGCGCCGCACCAGCGCCTCTCCGGCCCGCGCGTCGATGGGCTCGCCCACGTGCCACGGGCCGGTCCCGGCACTCGTCACCCGCACGGCACCGTCCAGACCGGCGCGGCGCAGCCGGTCGGCGAACACGAGCGCGGCGGACGGAGAGCGGCAGATGTTCCCGGTACAGACGAAGCAGATGTGCACGGGCCCAGCGTACGGCTGGGGTCCCGCCGTGCCGCCGGGCGGGGAGGGGGCCACAGCCGGCGGGGTCGCTCCTCCGGCGACCCGGGGACCGGTGCCCCACCCGCCCCGACGACCCTGCCGTGCCCGCGGCCACGAGGCCGGTTGACCTTGCCCCAGGGGCAGAGGACACCCTTGCGGACGTGCAGAACGACGACGACACCCTGCTCAGCATCGGCGCCTTCGCGCGCCGGGCGCGGCTCTCCCCGAAGGCCCTGCGGCTGTACGACCGCCAGGGGCTGCTGCCACCGGACCGGGTCGACCCGGCCACCGGCTACCGCTCCTACCGGGAGGGCCGGCTGGGCACCGCCCGGCTGATCGCCCGGCTGCGCAGGCTCGACATGCCCCTCGCCGCGATCGCCGAGATCCTGGCGGCACCTGGCCCGGAGGCGTCCGACGCGGTCGCGCGCTACTGGCGGGACGTCGAGCAGCGCGTCGCCGCCCAGCGCGCGCTCGCCGCACACCTGTGCAGGGAACTGGCCCGCGACGGAGGCGGACGGGCCGTCCAGGGCATGGCCCGTGGACTGGAGGGTGAAACGGCCCGCGGCGAAGGGGGACGGGACCGGCACGACAGCCACGAGACGCGCGGGCCGGCCCACGTCGACGCGACGCACCCGCCGTACGGGCCGTTCGAGATCAGGCAGCGCGCGGTGCCCGAGCAGACGGTCCTCACCGAACTGTGCCACGCACAGCCGGAGGACCTGCCGGTGTGGATCCCGCAGGCCACGGCCCGCCTGGAGGAGGCGGCCCGGGCCTGCGGCGGCGTCGTCGCCGCCCCGTTCGTCGTCTACCACGGCGAGGTCAGCGAGGACAGCGACGGCCCCGTGGAGGTCTGCGTTCCCGTCGCCCCGGGCCGCGCCGCCGACGCGCCCGCCGCCCGCATGGAGCCGGCCCACCGGGAGGCGTACACGACGCTCACCAGAGCGCAGGCCGGGTACCCGCAGATCCTGTCCGCCTACGACGCGGTGTACCAGTGGCTCGCGGCGAACGGGCGGCGGGAGTCCGGTCCCGCCCGTGAGGTGTACTTCGGCCACTGGGGGCAGGCCGCCCCCGACGAGCAGATCTGCGACGTCGCGGTCCCCCTCGCCCGGACCTGACCGGCCCGGACGCCGGTCCTCGCCACGGCGAGCCCCGCGACGGCAGCGGGCCGAGCTGCTCCGGCGCCCCCGCGGACCTCACCGGCCGGCCCGCCGCCCCGGCCGCCACCCGGCGCGCACGCGCCCGGATCAGGAGCCCGCCCCCTGGGACGGTCCGCGCGGGCGCTGGGGCCGCCGGTCACCGTCGGCCGGAGCCGGCCGGCGGTGGCTCGTGTCGCACCAGGGGAAGCGCGCACTGCGCCGACAGGTGCAGAGCGCGACCCGGAACCGGTCCGAGGAGACCACGGAGCCGTCCTCCAGCTCCACCTCCACCGGTCCCTCCACCAGCAGGGGGCCGCGGCGCTGCACGGTGATGCGGCAGGGCGCGTCAGCGCGGTCGTTCGGCACGGATGACCACCAGCTCCTCCTCGTCCTGGGCGCGCCCCAGCAGGCCCTGCGTGCGCAGCCAGTCGCGCCGCGCACGCAGCACGGGACCGAAGGGCACCCTCCGGTGCTCCACCACCGCGGCGTCCAGACCCGCCGCACCCAGGTGCTCCAGGGTGCGGCGGGCCCCGCTCAGCGCCGAATGCACCAGCAGCAGGGTGCCGCCGGGGCGGAGCAGCCCGGGGGCGTCGCGGCAGATGCGGTCCAGAAGCATCCGGCCGTCGTGGCCGGCGTCCCAGGCACGCGCCGCACCGCGCCGCCCCCACACGCCATCCGGCGCGGGCACGTACGGGGGGTTGGACACGATCACGTCGAACGACTCCCCGGCGACGGGTGCGCACAGGTCCCCGCGGACCGTGCGGACCCGGAGCCCGGCCCGCCACGCGTTGAGCCGCGTCGTGTGCACGGCACGCCGCGACACGTCCACGGCCGTCACCGTGGCGCCGCGGCGCGCCGCGTCGAGGGCCAGCGCGCCGGAGCCGGTCCCGATGTCGAGCACCCGCGCCCCGGCCAGGAAGGGCACGGCGTCCAGCACGCCCGCCAGCAGGGCCGTGTCCTCCTGCGGGGCGTAGACCCCCGGTGGTACCAGTAGCTTCACGGGCGGCCGAGTACCCCCGATCGCCGGAACCCAACAGGGCCGCGCGCCCACCGCCTGCGCAGCGGCACCGTCCCCGGTCACCCGGTGCCCTGGATCCGCCCGCTCCGGTCGTGCCTCCCGGCGAGGCGCCCCCGGCGGGACACGGCGCACCGCGTCTCCGGCGGAGGGGGCAGCCGCCTCCCGGCCCCTCCACGCACCCGCCGGGTGGCCCACCGGCCCCAGCCCGCGGCCGGTCCCCCTCAGCCGTCTCCCCGCCCGCACGAGCCCCGACGCCCCCGCCGGCGGCCACCGCAACCGGCGGCTGCCGCCCGCCGTCGCGGAGCGGGCACCCACCCGGGCGGCCGGGTCGGGCCCTCAGCCGCGTGCGGGCCCGCCCTCGGCCCCGTACAGCGACGAACGTCCGTCCTTCCAGCACCCCAGCAGGTGATCCGCCAGCCGGTCCTCCAGGTGACCGGTCACGCCGATCCCGAAGGCCACGTCACCGGCGAGGTGCGGTTCCTCCGCCAGCAGACCGCCGATCACCTCCCGGCGCACCACCTGCTCGTGCACCGCGTCCGCCTCGACGTGCTCGTCGTAGAAGAAGCACGCCGCCGGCCCCGCTCCGGCCCGCCGCATCGCGTCCGCCATCCGCCGGGACGCCGGGGAGGAGGTCACTTCGACGGCCGCGAAGTGGCCCACCAACGCGCCGCGCAGCGCCCGGTGCAGGCCGAGGAGCGACATGAGGTTGACCACGGCCAGCATCTCGGCGCAGCCCGCGTCCAGCCAGCGGCCGTAGCGGGCGTCCACCCCCAGGTCCTCCATGAGGTCGGCGAAGAGCCGCGCGTGGACGCGTTCGGCGCGGCCCCCGCCGTACTCGTCGAACTCCACGGCGGCCATCCCCGCCTTCGCCCGGCCCCACAGCCGCGGCAGCACCCACGCGTGCGGATCGGCCTCCTTGAGGTGGTACAGGGACCGGTGGACCGCGTACTCCCGCAGGTGCCACAGGCGCCCCTCGTCCCGCAGGAAGCGCGAAACGCCGCTGCCTTCCGCCGGCTCCGCCAGGATGTCCCGGACCGCGTCGTCCACCGTCCCGTGCACCGGTGTGTCGGCGCGCAGGGCGTCCAGGAAGCACCCCTCCAGCAGGGACCGCACGGCGAGGAGCCCCGGATCCCACTCACGCTCCGCGTCGACGCCGGCGAACCCGCGGTAGTGCAGCTCGTAGCACACGTACAGGGCGAGCTGGAGGTCGTCGCCGTACGGGTCCGCAGCCCGGACGTCCGCCTCCGCGGGCAGACCGCCCCCGCCCGCCAGGTACGCCCGTACGGCTCCGGAGACCGGCCCGCGGCCGGTCGGCAGCTCGGGCCCGTGCGTGTCGTGGGTCATGGCCGCCGGGTACCGCCCGGCCCGAGCCGTACACCACCCCCTTTCGGCTCATGGGAAGGCCACCGGCCGCCTCGGCGCCCGCACGGGAACGGAGGCCGCCGGACGGCCGCCCGCCCGGTCGCGCGGCGGTGCCGGCGGCCGTAGACAGGGCGCAGGCACCCACGGACCGCCACGACCAGGATGAGTGATGATCAGAACGTTTCCCGCGTCCGGTGTCGGGAGTCCCCGGCAGCTCGCCGAAGCGAAGCGGGGCCGCACCGCGCCGAGCGGGGGCCCCCCGTGCGGGTGTCCGTCGTCGTTCCGGCCCGCAACTGCGCCTCCACCATCGAAGGCGTGGTGAGGCCGATCGTCGACGACCTCGTGGCGGCGGGAGCGGTCGACGAGGTCCTGGTCGTCGACCACGACTCCGCCGACGGCACCGCGGCGCGGGCCGTCCGGGCCGGCGCACGCGTGGTCGCCTTCTCGCGGGCCGGTCCGGCCGTCGACATCCCGGACTCCGGCAAGGGCTCCGTGATGTGGAAGGGCATCTGGGAGAGCAACGGCGACATCGTCGTCTTCATCGACGGCGACCACCTGACGTTCGACTCCACCAAGGCCGCCGACCTGATCGCGCCCCTCCTGCACGATCCCGGCGTGCGCCACGTCCGCGCGTTCTACGACCGCTACGAGGGCGGGCGCACCACCGAGGCCATGGCCCGCCCCGTGCTGTCCCTGCTGCACCCGGAGCTCGCCGGCCTGCGCCAGCCCCTCAGCGGTGAGCACGCCACCTGGCGACCCGTCCTGGCCTCCCTGGTCTTCCCCGCCGGATGGGGCACGGAGTTCGGCATCCTCGACCAGATCACCCGCCGCCACGGGGCCGCGTCCATCGGCCAGGTAGACCTGCGTTACAAGGAGCACGTCAAGGGAGACTGGGCCCACATCTCCCTCCAGGCGTTCGAGCTCCTCTACGTCGCCCTGCGCAACGAGTTCCGCGCACAGGGCCGCGCGTTCCCCCGCCACTGGGGGGACGTCGTCATCACACCGGGGGAACGGCCCGGCGAGGTCGTCCGCCGAGCCGCCCGCACCCGGGAACTGCCTCCGCTGATGAGCCTGCCGTCCTGGCAGGACCGCGAACGCGACCGCCTCGCCCGGGCACCGGGCCGACCCGCGCCGTAGGGGGGCGGGTCTCCGAAACCGGGCCCTGCGCCGCTCACCCGGCCGTGGGCGCCGCCCACCAGTGGCTTACCAACGCCCCGCGCACCCACCTGCACGAGCCGCCGGATCGGCACGAACGCACCCGCACCGGCCCGCCCGCGCCGCACCCGCGCCTTCCCGGCAGCTGACCGACCGCCGCCCCAGCCGACCCCGTACCCTCACCCGGCCCGCCTGGCCACCCGCCCGGAACGCCACCGGACCCCCGGCACACGACCACGTTCCGACGACCGCGCACCGACCGGTCAGGGAAACCGGCCCCTTCCGCGTCCTGACCGGTGTGAACAGGAGAGACCAGACACACGATCCGGCGGGCACCGGACCGAGCGCCGGAACCGGGACGGCCACAGAGCCCGGGGCACTGACCGCCCGCGACACCTGGCGGGCCCTCTACGCCCGCTTCCGGCCCCACCGGCGCACCGTCGCGTTCGGCGCGCTGCTCACCCTTATCGGCTCGCTCAGCGGCCTGGCCCAGCCCCTGGCGGCGAAGGAACTGGTGCACCGGCTGGGCGGCGACGAGCCGGTGACCGACGTCCTGCTGCTGCTCACCGCCCTCGTCGTACTCGGCACGGCGGTGTCCGCGGCCGGCGGCTACGTGCTGGAGCGCACGGCGGAGTCCGTCGTCCTGGCCGCCCGCCGCAGCCTCGTGGGGCGGATGCTGCGGCTGCGGGTGCCCGACATGGACCGGACCCAGCCGGGCGACCTGATGTCACGGATCACCTCGGACACCACGCTGCTCAGGGCCGTGACCACCCAGTCGGTCGTCTCGGGCACCACGGGGGCCCTCACCTTCGCGGGCGCCGTCGTACTGATGGGCTTCCAGGACCCGGTGCTGCTGGGCGTCACCCTGGGGGTGATCGTGCTGATCGCCACGGCGACGGCGCTGGTGATGCCGCGGATCGCCAGGGCGACGGGGCGGGCCCAGGAAGCGGTCGCCACGATGTCCGCGCTCCTGGAACGCGCCTTCGGCGCGATCCGCACGGTCAAGGCGTCGGGCGCGGAGGCCCGTGAGACCGCAGCCCTGGAGGAGGCCGCGCAGGAGGCGTGGCGGCAGGGCGTGACCTCCGCGAAGTGGCAGTCCGTGGCCGGGACGTCGGTGGGACTCGCCGTCCAGGTGTCGTTCCTGGCGGTGCTCGGCATCGGCGGCGCACGCGTCGCGTCGGGCGCCATCTCCGTGGCCACGCTCGTCGCCTTCCTGCTGCTCCTGTTCTACCTGATCGAGCCCGTCGCACAGCTGGTGGAGGCTGCCACGCAGTACCAGGTCGGCGCCGCGGCAGTGGCGCGCATCGTCGAAGCGGAACGCATGGGCACCGAGGACACCGGCCCGTCGCCCGACCGCACCGGAACGCCGCCCGACCCGGAGGGCCCCGCCTCCGTCACCTTCGAAAGCGTCACCTTCCGGTACGACGACGACCTGCCCTACATCCACCACGGTGTCGACTTCGCCGTCCCGGGCGGCGGCATGACCGCCTTCGTCGGCCCGTCCGGCGCGGGCAAGACGACCGTGTTCGGGCTGATCGAGCGGTTCTACGAGACGACGGGCGGCCGCGTCCTCGTCGACGGCGTCGACGTGCGCGACTGGTCCCTGGACCGGCTGCGCGCGTCGATCGGCTACGTCGAGCAGGACGCTCCGGTGCTCTCCGGCACCCTCCGCGAGAACCTCCTGTTCGCCGCACCGCACGCCACGGACCGCGAGGTGGCGGACGTGCTGCGGCAGGCCCGCCTGGAGGGCCTCGTCGAGCGCCTGCCCGACGGCCTCGACACCCGGGTCGGGCACCGGGGCACCAAGCTCTCGGGCGGCGAGCGGCAACGCGTCGCCATCGCCCGCGCCCTGCTGCGCAAGCCGCGCCTGCTGCTCCTCGACGAGGCCACCTCGCAGCTCGACGCCGTCAACGAACTGGCCCTTCGGGACACGGTTGCGGACGCGGCACGCCACACGACGGTGCTGGTGGTCGCCCACCGGCTGTCGACGGTGACCCTCGCGGACCGCATCGTCGTCATGGAGGCCGGCCGCGTACGGGCCGTGGGCACCCACGCGGAGCTCACGGCGTCGGACGCCCTCTACGAGGAGCTCGCCACGACGCAGTTCCTGGTCCCGGGAGCCGACGCCCGGCCTGAGGCCGTCACCTGAACCTGGCGCGCCCCCACCGCCTCGGCGGGCGTACGGGCCCTGCTCGGCCCGGGTACGGACCCGTGCCCCGACGGGACGTCTCCCGTCGGGGCACGGCACGGCACGGCCCCGCCCGGAACGGCGCGGGCCCCGCGGCTCACCGCGAGGCCACAGCCGGCTGCGGAAGGACCACCTCCCAGGTGTCCACCGCGTAGTCCGTCCGCATGCCGTGCGCCTCGTAGAGCCGCAGGGCGCCCGTCTCGTTGAGCGTGTCCACCCCGAGGCCGATGGTGTCGCGGCCCCTGGCGGCGTAGGCGGCGAAGGCGTGCCGCAGCAGGTACCCGGCGACGCCCCGGCCCCGATGCGCCTTCAGCACGCCGACGTTGCGGATCCAGCCCGTGCTCTGCCGGTCGTTCCTCGACAGGAGCACGGCGGCGTCCTCGCCGTCCAAGGCGGCGATCCACACGAGGGACCAGTCGATGTGCGCCGCCCCGAGGTCCTCCAGCCACTGGTCGTAGGTCCGCGGCTGGTGGTCGAAGTGCTCGCTGAACGCCTCCTGCAGCAACGCGTGGGCCCGCCGCCGGTCCGCCTCGTCGACGCAGTCCCGCAGGCTCAGGCCCACGGGCGGTTCCGGAACGCTCCGGTCCTGCGGGGACAACGGACGGGTCATCACCTGATAGCGGCGCACCCGCCGCCAACCGCGGCGCTCCAGCATCTGCGGGTCGGTGGTGGGACTGGTGTTGAGGTGCAGGTGCAGCACCGCCCGGGAGGCGCCGTTGCCGCGCGCCATGACGAGCGCACGGGCCTCGGCGAGCGCCAGGAGCCGCTCGCCGGCGGCGCCGCAGTCGGGCAGCGCGTAGTGGTCCGCGTCGATCCGCTCACCACCGGACTCGTCCCAGACCAGGGCGTAGGCGACCAGCCGGCCGTCCTGGAAGGCCAGCCAGGAGTCCTCCGCGAGATCCACTTCGGGATGCGTGAGCTCGGTCTCCACCGTGTGCAGATCCGTGTCGGGCCGCCCGATCTCGATGGTGTCGATCTCGTTGAGCAGGTCGCAGACAGACGGTGCATCGCCGACGGTGGCCGGCCGGACCGCGAAGGGCAGTTCGGATGTCATCCGGCCACTTTCGATCCACCGCGCCGGCCCCGCAAACGATTTAGCCGTCCTGCCCTCGGCCCGCACGTGGCCCGCCAACAGGACCGCATCACCGCCGCGCAGCGACTCCTGCCGCACGAGCAGGTGCGCACCCCGGCTGACGCCGACGCACTCACGTCCGTACGGCCGGCAGGGTCGAGGGGCCGGCCTGCACGACTCAGTAGGCCGCCGGGCCCGTCACATCGTCCGGAAGGCACCCGCGTCCACCACTCCGTCCCCGGAAACGGATCGTCCGCCCCGTCCACTCCTCGACGAGCCACGCCTCGGCGATGGAATCCGGTCAAGCCCCTGTCGTGTGGCCGGAACTAGTGCCATGCTGGACGGGCGTACCGCTCCGCCACCGGGCGGAGGGGAGCGCACCCGGCCGCGCCCTGCGTTCCCCCGACAGGGCGCGGCCGCGCCGCATGCGCCGGACCGGCAGCAGCGCTGAGCACCCCGAGCGGGGACTGCCGGAGCGCCCGTCCGTGCCCGCGTGGGCACGTCGAGCCCCCCTTCAGGCCCCCGGCCGCGCGGCCGGCGCCGCACCCGTTCTCCTCCGTCCCCGCCGGTCAGGGGAGGACCACCCGGTCGACGATCGTCTGCTCCTGCGGTGCCTGCACCGGGAGCGCGGTCACCCGACCGCGTGGGCGGGGGCCTCCCGCACCGTCCGGGCGCGTCCGGCCGCCCGCTGGGCCCGTCACCGCTGGGCACGGTGAAGGCCACGACGCCTTCCCCTGACGGCGCGCGCACCGCCACGTTTCCCCCGTGGCGGGTGAGGCGGAGGAGGCGGGCCTGGGATGCGATGGAAGGGAGCGGCGGGGTGCGGGCCGGCAGTGGACGGGCCGGCGCCTCGTCGTGCCAGGCCGACTCGGTGAGGTGGACGGCATGAAGCGCTGGTGGGCACTGATCGTCCTCGGTACGGCTCAGTTCCTCATGGTGCTGGACACCTCCGTCATGAACGTGTCCATCAGCCGGCTGGTCGAGGACTTCGATACGGAGGTCACCGCCATTCAGGCCGTGATCACCCTGTATGCGCTGGTCATGGCCGCGTTCATGCTCGTCGGCGGCAGGCTCGGGGACATCCTGGGACGCCGCCGCACGTTCCTCCTGGGGCTGGGCGTCTACGGAGTCGGCTCGGCCCTGACAGCTGTCGCGCCGACGCTGTGGGTCCTCACGCTGGGCTGGTCGGTCATCGAGGGGCTCGGCGCGGCCCTGGTCCTGCCGGCCATGGCCGCCCTCGTCGCAGAGGCCTACCGGGGGCGCGACCGGGCTGTCGCGTACGCGGTCATCGGCGGGCTCGCGGGCGCCGGCATCGCGGTCGGGCCGCTGCTGGGAGGCTGGGTCACGACGTACCTCACCTGGCGGCTCGTCTTCGCCGGCGAGGTCGTCGTGGTCGTGGCGGTGCTGCTGTGCCGCCGTGTGATCGCGGCACCGGCGGAGACCGGCCCGCGCCCCCGGCTGGACGGTGCCGGCGCGGCCCTGTCCGCGGCGGGGCTCGGGCTGTGCGTGCTGGGAGTGCTGCAGAGCAGCTCGTGGGGGTGGGTGGAGCCCCGCAACCCGCCGTTCACCGTCCTCGGCTTCGCTCCGACGCTGTTCGTCATCGCGGCGGGGGTGGGCGCGCTGGCCGCCTTCCGGTCCTGGGAACGGCGGCGGGACGCCCGGGGCGCCGACCCCCTGGTCCACCTGTCCCTGCTGGCACGGCCCGTCCTGCGGTCCGGCCTGCTGACCCTGCTGAACCAGAACCTCATCCTGCTGGGTCTGTTCTTCACCATTCCGCTGTACCTGCAGGTGGTCCAGGGGTTCGACGCCTTCCAGACGGGCCTGAGGATGCTGCCCGTGTCGGTGACGATGTTCGTGACCTCCCTGACCGCGTCGTCCCTGGGCCGCGTCATGGGGCCGCGCCGCGTGGTCCGGCTGGCCCTCGTGACCTTGGCGGCAGCCGTCGTCTGGCTGCTGGCCACCATCGACCCGGCCATCGACGACGTGCAGTTCGCCGGAGCGATGGCGCTGCTCGGCGTGGGCGTCGGCCTGCTCGCCTCGCAGCTGGGCAACGTCGTCCAGTCGAGCGTCGGCGAGGGGGAGCGCAGCGAGGCCGGGGGACTGCAGTTCACCGCGCAGAACCTCGGCTCCGCCCTCGGCACCGCACTCATCGGGTCGATCCTCATCGGGGCGCTGGCCCACGCCTTCACGACGCAGGTGGCGGACGACCCCCGCCTTTCCGAAGCCGCCCGCGAGCAGGTCGGCGTCTCCCTCGAAGCCGGCATCACCTTCGTGCCCACCGATCAGGTACGGGTGGCGGCCGAGCGCGCCGGGCTGCCGCCGTCCGAGATCGAGGCCGTCACGGACGCCTACGCGGCGGCGCAGCTGGACGGCCTGAAAGCGGCGATCCTCGCCACCGGCGGCGTCTCCCTCGCCGGCCTTCTGGTCACGTCCGCCCTGCCGGCGGCCGGCCGGCGCAGCCCGGCACGGCCCGATGCCGACGCCCCGGACGGAGCGGCCTGATCCCCGGCCCGCGTCCCGTAGGAGGCCGATGTGCCCAGGAGCGAACCCACTGGCGCCGCCGCGTCCCGCGTGGCACGGCGTGCTGAGCGCAGGGCCCACGCCGACTACACGGGCGGCGTGTACGGATCCCTGCTCGCGGCCTCCGTGGTGACCGGTGCGGGTACCCTCGGCTCGTTTCCCCGCGCCGAGCTCGTGCTGCTGCTGTTGCTCACCGGGGCGGTGTTCTGGGTCGCGCACGTGCACGCCCAGTTGTTCGGGGCGCACCTCGCGCAGCATGTGCTGGACCGCGCGGTCGTGCTGCACGTGTGCCGGGACGAGTGGCCGATCCTCAAGGCCGCCGTCCCGCCGGCCGCTGCCGTGGCGGTCAGCCCCCTGTTCGGGTTGGACGTACGAGGAGCCCTCTGGCTGGCGCTCTCCGTCGCCGTGGCCGGTCAGGTGGGTTGGTCCGTGGCCGCGGCCCGCCGCGCGGGTGCGTCGCCGCGGCTCACGGCCGCGACCGCACTGGTCAACCTGCTGCTCGGCCTCCTCATCGTCTCCTTCAAGCTCGTCCTGAAGCACTGAACCGCGGACCCTGCAGGAAACGTCGCCATCGGGATGGCGTCCCGCAGCCCGCGACCCAGGTGGCGGTTTCATGGAACACGGCACGCCGGCACGCCGGCGTGGACCTGGCCGAGCAGGCCCGCCGCACCCACCAGGCCATGCTGGAACACGGCCGCCGCACGCCGACTCCAGGACCAGGACGTCCCCTTCGAGCCGGGCGACGGAGCACAGGCGCCCGCGCAAGATCACCGGGGTGTGCGTGTTCGACGACATGCGCGGAGTGCAGGGGTGGGTGAGGCCCCGTAGCCGGCCCGGCGGCAGCCCGGCTGGGGGCAGCGCGCAGTGACACGGCCCGGAAGGCGCAGGGAAGGGCGGCGGAGGACACCGGCGGGACCGTCACCCTGCCCGAGTCGCCCCACAGTGCTGCCGGGCCGTCGTCAACCAGGCGCCGCGGCAGGCCGGGAGCGCCGGCACACCGCGGAAGACGCCCACAGCGCGGCGCAGGGCAGGCCGCCCGGCCGTCGTAGCGCGCTGCCTCTGCGCGGCTTCGACCTCGCTCCAGCGGCCCGCCACCTGGAGCAGGTCCTGCGTGCGGGCGCCCTGCGCCGGGCGATGTGGCGCCGCCCGGTGTGCCGCTGCCGTCCCGTGGTGGGGCAAGGGAGTCGGGCCCGTGCACGCCTGCACATCCTGCCCCCTCGTCGCCACACGGAGCCGCCGCCAGGCGACCCTCGAAGCCGGGCGTGACCCGCGCGGTCTGCGTGCCGCACCAGGTCTGCCGGCTCACCGGGTCCCCCCGCCGGAGGGCGGCGCGATGCCGGTGTCGTGGCCGGGCTCGACGATGTCCCGCCGTCCCCGGTTCGTGGCGGTGTCCTCGGCCCGGATCTCGAAGTGGTGGAAGTCGAACGCGGGCGACTCGGAGCGGATCCTCGGAACGGCGAGGAAGTTGTGGCGCGGCGGCGGGCAGGAGGTGGCCCATTCGAGCGACCGCCCGTGCCCCCACGGGTCGTCGACGCCCACGCGCCTGCCGAGCGTGGCGGTCTTCCACACGTTGAACAGGAACGGCAGGGTCGACAGGCCCAGCAGGAAAGCACCGATGGACGAGATCGTGTTGAGCACCGTGAAACCGTCGGCCGCCAGGTAGTCGGCGTAGCGGCGCGGCATTCCCTCGGCTCCGAGCCAGTGCTGCACGAGGAAGGTGGTGTGGAAGCCCGTGAAGAGCGTCCAGAACTGGATCTTGCCGAGGCGTTCGTCGAGCAGCGTGCCGGTCATCTTCGGCCACCAGAAGAAGAACCCGGCGAACATCGCGAAGACGATCGTGCCGAACAGCACGTAGTGGAAGTGCGCGACGACGAAATACGTGTCGTGGACGTGGAAGTCCAACGGCGGCGAGGCCAGGATGATGCCGGTCAGCCCGCCGAAGAGGAACGTCACGAGGAAGCCCACCGCCCACAGCATCGGGGTCTCGAAGCTCAGCGAGCCGTGCCACATGGTGCCGATCCAGTTGAAGAACTTCACACCGGTCGGGACCGCGATGAGGAAGCTCATGAAGGCGAAGAACGGCAGCAGCACAGCGCCGGTGGTGAACATGTGGTGCGCCCACACGGTGATCGACAAGCCCGTGATGGCGATCGTGGCGCCCACCAGTCCGGCGTAACCGAAGATCGGCTTGCGGGCGAAGACCGGGATGACCTCGCTGATCACACCGAAGAACGGCAGCGCCAGGATGTAGACCTCCGGGTGCCCGAAGAACCAGAACAGGTGCTGCCACAGCAGTGCACCACCGTTCTCCGGGCTGAACACCCGCGAGCCGAAATGCCGGTCGGACTCCAGCACCAGCAGCGCGGCCGCCAGGACGGGGAAGGCCACGAGCACCAGGATGGAGGTCAGCAGTACGTTCCACGTGAAGATGGGCATCCGGAACATGGTCATCCCCGGAGCCCGCATGCAGATGATCGTCGCCATGAAGTTGACGGCACCGAGGATGGTGCCGAAGCCCGACAGGGCCAGCCCCATGATCCACAGGTCGGCGCCCGTGAACGGGGAGTGCCGGGGTCCGCTCAGCGGCGTGTAGGCCGTCCAGCCGAAGTCCGCGGCGCCCTGCGGCGTGAGGAGCGCCCCGACCACGATGAGGCCGCCGAACAGGAACAGCCAGTACGACAACATGTTCAGCCGGGGGAACGCCACATCGGGGGCGCCGATCTGCAACGGCATGATCGCGTTGGCGAACCCCGCGAACGTGGGTGTCGCGAAGAGCAGCAGCATGACCGTGCCGTGCAGGGTGAACGCCTGGTTGTACTGCTCCATGGACATCACCTGCATGCCGGGGCGGGCCAGTTCCGCGCGGAGCGCCAGCGCCAGCGCGCCTCCGATGAGGAAGAACCCGAAGGAGGTGACCAGGTACAGGTGCCCGATCTTCTTGTGGTCGGTCGTGGTGAGCCAGTCGACGGCGACGCGTCCCGCGCCGCGGCGAGCGACGGGGACGAGTGTGGGAGGTTCGGGGGAGGTGACCATGGCGAAGTCCTGGTGGGCCGAGGAGAGAAACCGCACGGTGGGTCGCTGCAGGCGAGAGACGACGCTACGGAACCACTCGTGGGCGCACAGCCCGACAGGCGTACCACGGCACAAGACATCTCATCGGATTACGTCCCTACGGGGCGGGCTGTGGCACCTCCACCGCGCGGCGGATCACCGTCGCGGGCGGGCCGGCCAGGGCACCGCGGCCGAGGCCCGGGGCGGCGGACGCGGCGAGCCAGTCGGCGACGCGCAGGGCGACGCCCCCGGCCATCGGGCCGCCGAGCGCGCGGACCGGTCTCGCCACGGCGGGCCCGGCCAGGCCGGCTCAGGCCGGCAGGCGTACGTCCTGGGTACGCAGTACGCCCGGGTCACCGGAACGAACGGACAGGTCGGCCCCGCCATGTTCGTCGGGTCCCGCGCCGCCCGGCAACCGGCCCCCGGCACGCGCCCCGTGACCGCGCACGCCTTCGGCGGGACCGACCGGGCATCGCCGTCGTCGGATCAGCGCGACCCGCCGCCGGCGCCAGGAGGTCCCGGCGCGAGGCCGCTCCCGCCGTCCGGTGAGGAGGGCCGGGACCGCTGGTCGACGAAGTAGGCGCCGATAACGCTCGGAGGGGGGTTTGTTGGTGTGCCGGGTCGTTGGTGGCCTGGGGTGTTGTG
>NZ_MKXB01000067.1 GCF_001865245.1 Streptomyces sp. CC53
GGCGCTGCGGCCCGCCGGGCCCGCGCCCCGCCTCTGCCCGTCCCCGCCCCGGGGGCGGGCCCGCCCCCGGGCCGGCTTCGACGGCTGAGGGCCCGCGCCCCCGTCCGCCACCCATCGCCCCGCCCGGTCCGCCGCGCGCTCGACGAGGCCGTGCCGAGCCGAGCCGCACCGTCGGCACCTCGCACCGTGCCACCACGCCGCCGCGCCGAGCCGCCGGCACCCCGCGCCGCGTCGCCCTATCGCGTCATCATGACGGAAGTCACGAAACAGTGATAGCTTCGGGGGACGGAGAAGACAGGGAAGGCACCGGCGTCGTCGGCGACGCCGTAGGGAGGCCGCACCGCATGAGCCCGTTCACCGGTTCCGCGCCCCGCACCGAGGCCGCCTCCTGGCGGCACCTGAGACTGGCCGTGGACGACGGCGTCGCCACCGTCACCCTGGCCCGCCCGGCCAGGCTGAACGCCCTCACCTTCGGGGCCTACGCCGACCTGCGCGACCTGCTCGCCCAACTGTCCAGGGAACGCGCCGTCCGCGCCCTCGTCCTCGCCGGGGAGGGCCGCGGCTTCTGCTCCGGCGGGGACGTGGACGACATCATCGGCGCCACCCTCGCCATGGACACCGCCCAGCTCCTCGACTTCAACCGGATGACCGGCCAGGTCGTGCGCGCCCTGCGCGAGGCGCCGTTCCCCGTCGTCGCCGCCCTGCACGGTGTCGCGGCCGGAGCCGGGGCCGTCCTCGCGCTCGCCGCCGACTTCCGGATCGCCGACCCCTCCGCCCGGTTCGCCTTCCTCTTCACCAAGGTCGGTCTGTCCGGCGGCGACATGGGGGCCGCCTATCTGCTGCCGCGCGTCGTCGGCCTCGGCCACGCCACCCGCCTGCTCATGCTCGGCGAACCCGTGCACGCCGCCGAAGCCGAACGCATCGGCCTGGTCAGCGAACTCACCGGCGAGGGCGGCGCCGACGCCCGCGCCGCCGAACTGGCCCGCCACCTCGCCGACGGACCCGCCCTCGCCTACGCGCAGACGAAGGCGCTGCTCACCGCCGAGCTGGACATGCCGCTCGCCGCGGCCGTCGAACTGGACGCCGCCACCCAGGCCCTCCTGATGAACGGCCGCGACTACGCCGAGTTCCACGCCGCCTTCACCGCGAAGCGGCCCCCCAAGTGGCAGGGGCGGTGACCATGCGCGCCGCCGTCATCGGGGGCGGCCCCGGCGGGCTCTACGCCGCGGCCCTCCTCAAACGCCTCGACCCGGCCCGCGAGGTCACCGTCTGGGAGCGCAACGCCCCCGACGACACCTTCGGCTTCGGCGTCGTCCTCTCCGACGAGACCCTCGGCGGCATCGAGCACGCCGACCCGGACGTGTACCGCGCGCTGCGGCGCGCGTTCGTCCGCTGGGACGACATCGACGTCGTCCACCGGGGCCGCCTCCTCACCTCCGGCGGCCACGGCTTCGCCGCCCTCGGCCGCCGAACGCTCCTGAAGATCCTCCACGACCGCTGCTCCGCCCTCGGTGTGCAGCTCCGCTTCCGCACCGAGGCCCCGCCCGCGGCCGAGCTGGCGCGGACCCACGACCTGGTCGTCGCTGCCGACGGAGTGCACAGCCGCACCCGCGCGGCCCACGCCGACGTCTTCGGCCCGCACCTCACCCCCCACCGGTGCCGGTACATCTGGCTCGCGGCCGACTTCGCGTTCGACGCGTTCCGCTTCGAGATCGCCGAGACCGAACACGGCGTCATGCAGCTGCACGGCTACCCCTACGCGCCGGACGCCTCCACCGTCATCATCGAGATGCACGAGGACGTCTGGCGCGCCGCCGGACTCGACGAACTGCCCACCGGCGAGTCCGTCGCACGCTGCGCCAAGATCTTCTCCGAGGCGCTGCGCGGCCGGCCCCTGCGGTCCGGCACGTCCTCCTGGACGGTGTTCCGCACGGTCGTCAACCGGCGCTGGTCCCACGACGGCCGGATCGTGCTCCTCGGGGACGCCGCGCACACCGCGCACTTCTCCATCGGTTCCGGCACGAAGCTCGCCGTCGAGGACGCCCTCGCGCTCGCCGCCTGCGTGGAGGAGCAGCCGGACCTGCCGTCCGCGCTGGCCGCGTACGAGGCGGAGCGCCGCCCCGTCGTCGAGTCCGTGCAGCGGGCCGCGGCCGCCAGCCTCCGCTGGTTCGAGGACGCCGCACGGTACGTCGACCAGCCGCCCCGCCAGTTCGCGTTCAACCTGCTCACCCGCAGCCGCCGCGTCACCCACGACAACCTGCGGCTGCGCGACCGGGCCTTCACCGACGCCGTGGAGCGGGACTTCGGCTGCCCACCGGGCACGCCGCCCATGTTCACCCCGTTCCGGCTGCGCGGCCTGACCCTCCGCAACCGCGTCGTCGTGTCCCCCATGGACATGTACGTGGCGCAGGACGGCGTCCCCGGCGACTTCCATCTCGTCCACCTCGGCGCCCGCGCCCTCGGCGGCGCCGGGCTCGTCATGACGGAGATGGTGTGCGTCAGCCAGGAGGGCCGCATCACCCCCGGCTGCACCGGCCTCTACACCGACGGGCAGGCGGCGGCCTGGCGCCGGATCGCGGACTTCGTGCACACCCGGGCCCCCGGCACGGCCCTCGGCGTCCAGCTCGGCCACTCCGGCCGCAAGGGCTCCACGAAACGCATGTGGGACGGCATCGACCAGCCCCTCGACGACGGCAACTGGCCGCTGGTCGCCGCCTCCCCCCTCCCGTACCGCGCCGGCGTCAACCAGGTCCCGCACGCGCTGGACCGGGCGGGCATGACCGCGGTCCGCGAACAGTTCGCGGCGGCGGCCCGCCGCGCCGCCGAGGCCGACTTCGACCTCCTCGAACTGCACTGCGCCCACGGCTACCTGCTGTCCGGTTTCCTCTCCCCGCTGACGAACCACCGCACGGACGCCTACGGCGGCGACCTGGCCGGGCGGCTCCGCTACCCCCTGGAGGTCTTCGACGCCGTCCGCGAGGCGTGGCCCGACGACCGGCCCATGACGGTCCGCATCTCGGCGACCGACTGGGCGGCGGGCGGCACCACCGCGGACGACGCCTTGGAGATCGCCCGCGCGTTCGCCGCCCGCGGGGCCGACGCCCTCGACGTCTCCACCGGCCAGGTCGTCCCCGACGAGCGCCCCGAGTACGGCCGCTCCTACCAGACCCCGTACGCGGACCGCATCCGCAACGCCCTGGGGGTGCCCGTCATCGCCGTGGGCGCCATCTCGTCCTGGGACGACGTCAACTCCCTGATTCTGGCGGGCCGCACCGACCTGTGCGCCCTCGCCCGCCCCCACCTGTACGACCCGCACTGGACGCTGCACGCCGCCGCCGACCAGGGCTACACGGGTCCCGCCGCCCCCTGGCCCGCCCCGTACCGTGCGGGCAGCCGCACACCCCCCACGGGCCGCACCGACGCCCCGAAACCCCGCCTGACCCTCACCCGCCCCTGAACCGGCGGCCCGCCGCCCCGCCGCCGAGGCACCCCCGGGCGCCGGGGCGGGTCAGTCCCCACCGGGCCGGTCCACCGTGCCGAAGGGCCGGACGAACTGCGCCCCGAGGTCCCGCAGCCGGGCGTGCAGCTCCGCGAAGACCTCCGCGGCCGGGCCGCCCGGCCAGCCCGCGGGGAGCAGTTCCTGCGGCAGGCCCGGGTCGGCGTAGGGGAGGCGGCGCCACGAGTCCAGGGCGAACAGGTAGTCCCGGTACGCCTCCTCCGCGGGCCCGTCCGGCGCCTTCCGCCAGCGGCGCAGCACCGGCCCGTGCCGGTCGAGGAACTCCTCGTGCTGCTTGGCGATGGCCGCCAGGTCCCACCAGCGGCCCACCGCCTCCGCCGTGGCGGCGAACCCCAGGTGCCGGCCCCGGAAGAGGTCCACGTACGGGTCGAGGTGCAGCCGCTCCAGCGTGTGCCGGGTCTCCTCGTAGAGGGCCGCCGGCGCGATCCACACGCCCGGTGCCGCCGAGCCGAAGCCCAGCCGCGCCAGCCGCGAGCGCAGCAGGTGCCGCTTGTGGCGTTCGGCCTCCGGTACGGAGAACACCGCCAGTACCCAGCCGTCCGGCAGTCGCGGCTTCTCGCGCGCGTAGATCCGGCGGTCGCCGTCGTCCAGCAGCTGCCGGGCGTCCTCCGACAGGGCGTAGCCCGCGGCGCCGCCCGCCGTCCGGCCGGGCACCAGCAGTCCGCGCCGCTTCAGCCGCGACACCGACGAGCGCACCGACGGGGCGTCGACGCCGAGTGCGCCCAGCAGCCGGATCAGCTCGGCCACCGGCGCGGGCGTGTCGTCGGGCGTCCGCCCGTACGCGCCGTACAGGGAGACGATCAGGGAACGCGGGGTGTGCTGCTCGGCCACGCGCCCACTCTAAGTCGTGTCCCCGGCCGCCCGTCGGCCCGCAGGCGCCCGACCCGCAGGCTCCTCCGCCCGCACGCCGCGGCCGGCTGCCCGTGCCCGGCGGCGGTCCGCTCCTGAACGCGCCCCACGGCGGGGCGCCGGCCGGCCCGCCCTGCCGCCGGACGGCGTCACGGCGCGGGCACCTCCCGGGCGCGCAGCCTGAACCGCTGCAGCTTGCCCGTGGCCGTGCGCGGCAGGGCGTCGAGGAACACGATCTCGCGCGGGCACTTGTACGGCACGAGCCGCGACCGCACGAAGTCGCGCAGCGCGTCCGCGGCCGCCCCGTCGCGCGGCAGCCCGTCCCGCAGCACCGCGTACGCCACGACGACCTGCCCGCGCAGCTCGTCGGGGCGGCCCACGACCGCGGCCTCCAGCACGTCGGGGTGGGCCAGCAGCGCCTCCTCGACCTGCGGGCCGGGCACGTTGTACCCCGCCGTGATGATCATGTCGTCGGCGCGGGCGACGTACCGCAGGTAGCCGTCGGGTTCCCGGACGTACGTGTCGCCGGTGACGTTCCAGCCGCCCCGCACGTACCGGTCCTGCCGGTCCCCGCCCAGGTAGCGGCAGCCGACCGGGCCGCGCACCGCGAGCAGGCCCTCCTCCCCGTCGGGGACGGCTGCGCCCGACGCGTCCACCACCCGCGCCTCCCAGCCGGGCACGGGCAGCCCGGTGGTGCCGGGCCGGATCGCGTCCCCGGCCGCCGACACGAAGATGTGCAGCAGCTCCGTCGCGCCGATGCCGTTGACGAGCCGCAGCCCGGTGCGCTCGCGCCACGCGTGCCAGGTGGCCTCCGGCAGGTTCTCGCCCGCCGACACGCACACCCGCAGCGACGACGTGTCGTACGGGTACGTGCCGAGTTCGTCCAGCATCACCCGGTAGGCGGTCGGCGCGGTGAACAGCACCGACACCCCGTGCTCCGCCACGGCGGGCAGCAGCTGCCGCGGGCCCGCCTGCTCCAGCAGCAGGGCGCACGCGCCCGCCCGCAGCGGGAAGACGACGAGCCCGCCCAGGCCGAAGGTGAAGCCCAGCGGCGGCGACCCGGCGAACAGGTCGTCCGGCGACGGTCTCAGCACGTGGGCGGAGAAGGTGTCGGCGACGGCCAGCACGTCCCGGTGGAAGTGCATGCAGCCCTTGGGGCGGCCGGTCGTCCCGGAGGTGAAGGCGATGAGGGCGACGTCGTCGGCGGCCGTCGCCACGGCCTCGTACGGCTCCGCGGGCCGGGCCCCGGCCAGCCGCATCAGGTCGTCGGGCGCGTCCCCGCCGAACGTGGTGACCCGCAGCCCTGGGACCTCCGCCTTCACCAGGTCGTCCACGGAGCGGACGTCGCACAGCGCGTGGCTGACGGCCGCCAGTTCACACATCACGGCCAGCTCCTGCGGGCGCTGCTGCGCCAGCACCGTCACGGCCACGGCGCCCGCCTTCATGACGGCGAGCCAGCAGGCCGCCAGCCACGGCGTGGTCGGGCCCCGCAGCAGCACCCGGTTCCCGGGCACCACGCCGAGGTCGTCCGTGAGGACGCGGGCGACCCGGTCGACGTGCTCGCGCAGCCCCCCGTACGTCCACACCCGCCCCGCGCCGTCGCGGAACGCGGGCCGCCCCGCCCCGAACCGCTCGATCGAACGGTCCAGCAGTTCCGCCCCGCAGTTGAGCCGTTCGGGGTACCGCAGCTCGGGGAGGTCGAAGAGGAGGTCCGGCCACTGCGTGCGCGGCGGCAGGCGGTCGCGGGTGAACGTGTCGAGATGGGCCGAAGGTGTCGGATCCATGGTGCGCCCCCTTGTCAGTGGTGGGCTCGCTCCACGAGCGTATCGTGAAGGTGACGACAGTCAACGGTCCGCGATAGATGGGGGCCTGATGCCCGTATTCTCGCTCGAACCCTCACAAACCGCATGGTGCGCGGAACTGCGCGCCCTGGCGGAGCAGCGCCTGCGCCCCCTGGCCGAGAAGGCGGAACCGGGTCGCGTGAACCGCCCCCTGGTGGCCGCCCTCGGTGAACTGGGCCTGTTGGGACGCCTGTTCACGTCGGGCGCCCTCGACCTGTGCCTGATGCGGGAGTCCCTCGCGTACGGCTGCACGGAGGCGGAGACGGCGCTCGCCCTCCAGGGGCTCGGCGCCCACCCGGTCGCCGCGACCGGCACGGCCGCCCAGCGGGACCGGGTCCTGCCGGGGGTGGCCGCGGGCCGGGAGATCGCCGCGTTCGCACTCAGCGAGCCCGACGCGGGCTCCGACGCGGCGGCCCTCGCACTGCGCGCCGAACCGGACGGCCCGGGACGCTGGCGCCTCACCGGGGAGAAGCGCTGGATCTCCAACGCCCCGGAGGCCGACCACTACACGGTCTTCGCCCGCACCGCGCCGGACGCGGGCGCCCGCGGCATCACCGCCTTCACCCTGCCCGCCGACCGGCCCGGACTGACGGGCGAACCGCTCGCCATGCTGTCCGAGCACCCGATCGGCGCCCTCGCCTTCGACGCGGTCCCGGTCACGGCCGACGACGTCCTCGGCGAGCCGGGCGCCGGCTTCGCGGTCGCCATGCGCACGTTGACGCTCTTCCGCCCCAGCGTCGGCGCGTTCGCCGTCGGCATGGCCCAGGCCGCCCTGGACGCCACACTGGCGCACACCTCCCGGCGCACCGCCTTCGGCGGCGTCCTCAAGGACCTCCAGTCGGTCGCCCACCAGGTCGCGGAGATGGCCACCCGCACGGAGGCGGCCCGCCTCCTCGTCTACGCGGCGGCCGAGGCCCACGACACGGGCGCCCCGGACGTCCGCGCCCGCGCCGGCATGGCCAAGCTCATGGCCACGGAGACCGCCCAGTACGTCGTCGACGCGGCCGTCCAGCTCCACGGGGCCCGCGCCCTCCAGCGCGGCCACCTCCTGGAGCACCTCTACCGGGAGGTCCGGGCGCCCCGCATCTACGAGGGCGCGACGGAGGTCCAGCGCACCATCATCGCCCGGGACCTGTACGCGAAAGACCTCCCGGAGGAGGCGCCCGCGGGGGCCCCGGGCGGCAGCGGCCCACGGGCGCGGCAGCCGCACGCGGGGGAGACAGACGTGAAGGAGCCGCACGCATGAGCCCGCACCGCCACAACCCCGCCGGACTCTCGCCGCCCACCGGCTTCTCCCACGCGGTCACCGCCACGGGCTCCCGCGTGGTGTTCCTGGCCGGACAGACCGCCCTGGACGCGGACGGCAAGGTGGTCGGGACGACCCTCCCCGAGCAGTTCGCGCAGGCCCTCGCGAACCTGCTGGCCGCGCTGCGCGCCGCCGGCGGTACCCCGGCCGACCTGGCCCGCGTCACCGTCTACACCACGGACGTCGCCGCCTACCGCGCCCACGCCCCCGACCTGGGCCGCGTCTGGCGCGACCTCGCGGGCCGCGACTACCCGGCGATGGCCCTCATCGGCGTGGTCCGCCTGTGGGACGAGGAGGCACTGGTCGAACTCGACGGCTTCGCGGTGCTGCCGTAGACCCGGACGGCGGCCCGTCGGCGGGGCGGGCCGGTGCCGCGGGCCCCTCCGTTCCGTGCGCCCACCCCGGTAGACGGCGACCGATCCCGCCCCCGCACGCCCCCTGCCGGGGGCAGTGGGCGGGGTCCGGCCGCCATCTTCCCAGGTTACTGGCGGGGGAGCGTTCGATGGTGCGTTGGACGAGGCGATACCCGGGGCCCCTGCGGCGGTACGACGAACCTGGCGGAGGCTGCGCCTGCCTTTCATGGTCACGGGGCCTGATCCGACGCGTGGCCGGCCTCCTCCTTTCCCGTGTCGGAGAAAAGGAGGGTGGGCTCGGCGAGGATGTCGCGGCCGGCCTCGCTCATGTAGATCTCGTCGACGCTGCCGAACCTGGCCTCCGTGTAGTCGAGGTCGAGCAGGGCGGCGGCCTTGCGGACCGACGCCTCGTCGGGGCCTTCGATCTCGACGAATGTGGGGAGGTCGGGCCAGGTGTCGAAGTCGAACGCCACCTCCCCGAGGCGCCACTCCTCGCGGTAGCTCTCCTGGTACCGCACTTCGCGGAGGCCGATGTGCCGGAGGATGTCCGCCATCGCGTGCAGGTCGGTGACCTCTGTCTCGATCTCGGTGGTGCCGTCGATCGTGGTCGAGTCGGTGACCTGCTTGAGGGTGAGCGTGGAGCGGGCGCCCTCGTCGCGGAGGCGGATCCACTGGCCGTTGTCGAGGGCGTCGTTCTCGAAGATCTTGCGCGTGAGCAGGGTGCGGGGGAAGGTCTGGGCGGCTCCCAGTGCGGCGAGTTTGGCCTGGAGCGCGGCGACGTCCACGGACAGGAACGTGGCCTCGTATTCGTGCTTCATGATCCTCTTCCTTGATGTGCCGGTTACTTGCCGGTGCGGGCCGCGAGAAGCAGGCCCATGCGGTGCGTGTGGTCGTGGGGCCGGCCGATATGGGGGCGTTCGGTGAACTGGCTGGTTCGCAGCGTGAGCAGGACGTTCCAGCCGGCCGTGAAGTGGCCGCCGAGTTTCTCGGGGGAGGTGTAGTGCTCGACCAGGTGGTGGCGCCGTTCGACGGGCATCATGAACTCCGCGCCGAACAGGCCGCCGACGCGTACGAGTGATTGCATGCGTGTGACGAAGTCGGCGAGCGGGGTGTGGTGATTGGCACTGTAGTGCCAGGAGCAGCTCGTCCAGACGGCGTCGCAACCTGCCTCGGGAAGGTCGGACTGAAGGAAGTCCTGCTCGATGACCTGTACTTGGTTGTCGAGGCCTTCGCGCTTGAGGCGATCGGTCAGACCGAGGGCGTGAGCCGTGGTGTCACCCGGAAGGCTGACCTCGCCGCCGTGGAGGGCGAACGGGTCTTTCTCGATGGCGATGACCCGGTAACCGGCGGCGCCGAGCGGCAGGACGAACTTCCCGTCGCTCGCGCCGATGACGGCGACCGTCGCCCTACTGGAGGCGTGCTCGTTCAGGGCGGCGAGGAACTGGGGGAAGAACGTGAGGGTGTGCTCCCACAGGCTCCGCGTCTGCACGGGGGTGTCCTTCCTTGTCGATGGCGAGGATGGCTTCGAGGACGAGGTCTGGTGCAAGGCCCGTGGTGTCCACCTGGTGCATGGGGAACTCGTTGTACGCCTCGGTGATCCGGTCCGCCGCTTCCTCGCTGAGGGCATCCCACCGGCTGGCGGGCTTGAACCTCTCGGCGAGCCGCCGCTGCCGTTCGTGCTCCGCGCACAGCAGGTGGTACGTGATGGGTTTCGGTAGGTCGGCTGGGACCGTGATGCCGAGCCGGGCCCCGAAGGCCCGGTGGTTGGCGATGCACCTGGGGAAGTAGCTCTCCACGACGACGGGGATGTCGGCGGTGAGGTAGCGCCGGATCTCCTCGGCGGCGGTGAAGAGGGCCGAGAGGTAGAAGCACATGCGGGCCTCGACGTTCCCCCGCGCGTCCACCTGTCTTCTCATGGCCTGGTAGAAGAGGGGCACGGTGGGGACCAGCACGGCGCCTCGGGCTGCGGCGAGCATCGGCGCGATGGTCGACTTGCCGGTCCCGTGGAGTCCTTCGAGGCTTTCGAACGGCGGCCGATCAGGCACGGGCGTACACCACGTCCGGCACGGCGATGGTGAGTTCGTCGGTGGCGGAGGGCTGGTGGACGATGCGGTTCGCGGTCTTCTCGTACCAGAAGGCGTGCGAGTCCTTGCCCACGGCCTTGCAGGACATGGTCAGCGCTCCGCGGGGGTCGGCCTCGATGCGGTCGATCTCGCGCGAGCCGTCGGTCGGGGCGCAGATCTCCGGGGCGCCGTTCTCGGACCGGTCTTCGTCGACGATCACCTCGATGGAGAGCCCGGCCCGTCGGAGGTCCTCGCGGAGGCGCGTGTAGGCGGTCGGCTCGGTGACCAGCAGCTCGGGGTGTCGGGCGGCGTTGCCGACCGGGCGGAGGCAATGGAGCTTGAGCTGGCGGACGCCGAACCGCTGCACGGTACGAGCCAGAGGCAGGACCTCGTCGATGTTCCGGGAAGTCACGGTCATCGTCGCACCGGTCATGACGCCCAGGTCGCGAGCGAGGTTCAGGGTGCTGAGGGCGGCGAGGTAGCCACCGGGCCTTCGGATGGCGTCGTTGGTCTCGCCGAGCCCCTCCAGCGAGACGCGCAGCAGGTCGAGATGGGGGGCGACCTCGGTGAGGCGGCTCTCGATGCGGTAGCCGTTGGTGCAGACCTCGACCTGCATTCCCAGCTCCTGGCTGGCGTACCTGACGATCTGCGGCAGGTCTCTGTGGAGGAAGGGTTCGCCACCGAGCAGGGTCACCGCTTCCGTGCCGTACTGGTCGTGCATGAGCCGGATGAGGTTGATCGCCTCGTCGGCGCTGAACGTGTCGCCCTGCTTCAGGCGCTTGCCGTGGAAGCAGTGCAGGCAGGTGAAGTTGCAGCGGTACAGAAGCTGCAGGTACAGCATCCGAATCCTGCGGATGCCGGTGACGTCGTGGATCACGTGGGCCTCCTGAGCCAGTTGTCTGGTGGGGAGAACCCGATGGTGTCGGGATGGGGGTGGACACCATCACCGCGTAATCGGACGGTACGAGGACGTCCTGGGACGTCTTCAGCTCGCGGCTGCCGCTCCCAGGTGGACCAGGACTTCCGCCGTGTCCGACAGATCCGGCAGCACGACCGGCGCACCGGCAGCAGACAACTCGTCCCTGCTGTGAATTCCCGAGGACACCCCGACCACGTGGCAACCCGTCGCCAATGCCGCTTCGACGTCTCGTGGGGTGTCGCCCACGAGGACGACGGGCACGTCCTCCCCTCCCCCGTACCTGCGGCGAATCCGCTCGCGCGATACGTCTACGAGGTCGGGCCGCTGGAGGGCATCGGCCCCATAGGCGCCTACGGTCAGATCCACCAGGGAGTCGAGGTCGAACGCACCCAGCTTGACACCTGCGTTCGGCGCGATGTTGCCCGTCAAGACCGAGGACACCCAAGTGTCCTGCTCGGCCACCCTCTTGAGCGCATCCCGTGCACCGGGGAGAGCCCTGCCTCGCTTCTGGAGCTCTCCGAACATCTCCTGCCCTGCCTGGGTGAGGGCCGCCTCGACATCCGTCCAGCCCGGTTCGGGCACGCCGTGCCGGAGGAACATGTCCCTCATGACCGAGCGATCGGTGCGTCCCTCGGTCCGCGCCGCCTGGGCGGGCGGGAATCCGGCGAGTGCCGTGAACGCGGCGGCGTAGATCTCCTTGCTCACCCCCGCGTTGTCAATCAGTGTGTGGTCGATGTCCCATATTGATCAGAAACTCATGGGGTTCTCGTTCAAGACGTAGCGGACGTGCGGGCCGCCG
>NZ_MKXB01000068.1 GCF_001865245.1 Streptomyces sp. CC53
GGACGACGATCGTGATGTCACAGCGACCCGCGCCGGCGCCAGCCAGCGGATCTCGGAAAGGTCGGAGAAACGTTGACGAACTTCCGCACCTTCACGGAACTGGTCCTGGAACGCACCGCAACCCGCAGCGCCGCGGACGCCTTCGTCTTCCTGCCCGACGACGCCCGCGGCTCCGTGCCGCGGCACCTCACCTTCGCGGACCTCGACCGGGAGGCGCGCCGGATCGCGTCCTGGCTCCAGTCGCGCGGGGCGGCGCACCGCCCAGTGCTGCTGCTCTACCCGTCGAGCCTGGACTTCATCACGGCGTTCACCGCCTGCCTGTACGCCGGCGCCGTCGCCGTGCCCGCCCCGGTGCCCACCGAGCAGGGGAGGGGCTATACCCGGGTCGCCGGCATCCTGCGCGACGCCGAGGCGGCGGCCGTCCTCACCGACGCGGCCCACGCCCCGGAGGTCGCACAGTGGCTGCGCGCCGAGGGCTTCACCGGCGTGCCCTGCGCGGCCACGGACGACCCGGCCCTCGGAGACGCCGGAGCCTGGGCGGCCCCCGCCCTCACCCCGGACAGCCTGGCCTTCCTCCAGTACACGTCCGGCTCGACCAGCGAACCCAAGGGCGTCGCGGTCTCGCACCGCAACCTGCTCGCCAACCAGGCGGCGATCCAACGCTCCATCGGCACCGGCCCGGACACGGTGTGCGGCGGCTGGCTGCCCTTCTACCACGACATGGGCCTCATCGGGCACATCCTCCACCCGGTCTACCTGGGCGCCCCCGGCGTCCTCATGGCGCCCTTCACCTTCCTCAAGCGCCCGCACAGCTGGCTGAGGATGATCGGCGACTACGGGGTGACCACCGGCGGCGGCCCCAACTTCGCGTACGACCTGTGCGTGCGCCGCGTCACCGACGCCCAGCTGGCGACGCTGGACCTGTCCACCTGGACGACCGCCAACAACGGCGCGGAACCGGTGCGGGCCGAGACGATCCGCGCCTTCACCGAGCGTTTCGCGCCCGCCGGCTTCCGCCCCGAGGCGTTCTTCCCCTGCTACGGCATGGCCGAGACGACCCTGCTGGTCTCCGGCATCCCCCGCACCGCCGGGCCGCGCGTGCTCGACGCCGACGCCGCCGCCCTCGAACGCGGCGAGCTGGCCGGGGCGCGTCCCGGCCGGCCCGTCCGCTCCCTCGTCAGCAGCGGCGTCGTGCGGGACTTCGCGCTCGCCGTCGTCGACCCGGAGACCTGCGAGGAGAAGCCCGAGGGGCACGTCGGCGAGATCTGGCTCAAGGGCGACAGCGTCGCCGGGGGCTACTGGAAGCGCCCGGAGACCAACAAGGAGGTGTTCGACGCGGCGGTCTCCGACGGCTCCGGCGGGCACGACGCCGGCGGCTGGCTGCGCACCGGCGACCTGGGCGCCCTGAAGGACGGGCAGCTGTACGTCACCGGCCGGCTCAAGGAGGTGCTCGTCCTGGCGGGCCGCAACCTCTACCCGCAGGACGTCGAACGCGCCGTGCAGGGCGCCGACCCGGCGCTCGGCAGCGGCGCGGGCGCCGTCTTCGCCGTGCACACCGACCACGAGCACCTCGTGGCGGTCCAGGAGGTCCGCCCCGGAACCGCCACCGACCTCCCCGCGCTCGCCTCCGCGGTCCAGCGCCGCATCAGCGCGGAGTTCGCGGTCCCCGCGGGCAACGTGCTGCTCGTACGGCCCGGGACCGTCCGCAGGACCACGAGCGGCAAGGTCCAGCGGACCCTGATGCGGGACCTGTTCCTCCAGGGCCGCGTCAGCGCGCTCCACGCGGTCCTGGAACCCGCCGTCCGCGCGCTGGCCGCCCCGCCCGGCGCCGCCCCCTCACCCGAAGCGGTGGTCTGACATGGAGCACCGGCCCTACCTGCTCGCCGAGGAGTTCGACCACTTCCTCGGCGACCCCGACGACCCGGCGGAGACCTTCTCGTACGCGCGCTGCGACGAACTCGACGAGAAGGAGGAGTTCCCCACCGCCATCTGCGCCCGCTTCGAGGAGTGGGGACTGCCCGGGCAGTACGTGCCGGTCGAGCACGGCGGCGGGCTGCGCGACTACGAGCAGGTGCTGCAACTCGCCCGCACCGTCGCCCGCCGCGACCTGACCTGCGCCATCGCCCACGGCAAGACCTACCTCGGCGGTGTCTGCGTCTGGGTCGCGGGCACCGCCGAGCAAGGCGCCCGGCTCGGCGCCGCCATCATGGCCGGCGTCCCGGTCTCCCTCGGGCTCACCGAGCGCGCCCACGGCAGCGACCTGCTGGCCGGCGACGTGCGCGCCGACGCCGGGCCACCGGGCCCGGACGGACACTGGCTGGTCAGCGGGGAGAAGTGGCTCATCAACAACGCCACCCGCAGCGCCGTGCTGTCGCTGCTGGCACGCACCGACCCGGACGGCGGCCCCCGCGGCTTCAGCGTCCTCCTCGTGGACAAGCGGGACCTGGGCGAGGGCGCTTACCGCCACCTCCCGAAGATCCGCACCCACGGCATCCGCGGCGCCGACATCTCCGGCATCGCCTTCGACACGGCCCGGGTGCCGCGCGGCGCCCTCGTCGGCGCGGAGGGCGCCGGCCTGGAGGTCGTGCTGAAGGCGCTCCAGCTCACCCGCACCCTGTGCGCGGCGCTCTCGCTCGGCGCCGCCGACCACGGACTGCGGCTCGGCCTGGACTTCGCCGAGGAACGGCAGCTGTACGGCCGCCGGCTCGTCGAACTGCCGCAGGCCCGGCGGCTGCTGACCGGCGCCGCCGCCGACGTCCTGCTGCACGAGGCGGTCGCCCTGGTCGCCGCCCGCGCAGTCCAGGCCCAGACCGCCGAGCTGGCCGTCACCTCGGCCGTCACCAAGTACCTCCTGCCGACCGGCACCGACCGGGTGCTCGCCGATCTGACGGAACTGCTCGGCGCCCGCGCCTTCCTGAAGGGCGTCCACGCCGGCGGGCGGTTCCAGAAGGTCGTCCGCGACCACCGCCTCGTCGGCCTGTTCGACGGCAACACCCTGGTCAACCTCAACGCACTCGTCAACCAGTTCCGCCCCCTGGCCCGCGGGTTCCGGCGCGGCACCGGGGACACGGCGGGCGCCCGCACCGCCTGCGACCTGGCCGCACCGCTGCCGGCCCTCGACCCGGCGCGGCTGTCGCTGGTCGCCCGGCACGGCAGCGGCCTCCTGGCCGCCCTCCCGGCCCACGTCGACGCGACCGTCCGGCAGGCCCGGTCCGACCCCGCGCTGGCCCCGGTGGCCGCGGCCGCGCGGCGGCTGCTCGACGCCACCACCGCCGTGCACGCCGAGATGGAGGCGTACGGCAGCGGCCTCACCGACGTCCCGTCCGCCGCCTTCGAGACCGCGCGCCGCTACACCCTGTGCTGGGCCGGCGCTGCCTGCCTCGGACTGTGGACGCACAGCGCCGACCACGCCGGCGGCGACCCCCGCACCGGGAGGCTCTGGCGTCGCGGCCTGTGGCTGCACACCGCGCTCGACCGGCTGCTGGTCCGCCTCGGCGAACCCGCGGCGGCTGGCGCGGAGACCTACGACGAGCTGCTCGGCGCGCTGCGGGAGACCCGGACCTCGGGCCGGCTGTTCTCGCTGCTGCCGCAGCGGCTCCCCGGAACGCAGACCGCGACGACCGGCGCGACCGCCGCCGGGACGGGGAGGACGGCATGCTGAACGGCACGCGACCCGGGGCGCCGCCCCCGTCGGCACGGGCAGGGCAGGAGGAGCGGGCCGCGGCCCGCGTGGCCGCGGTGGACCGGCGCCTGGGCGACCCCACGGACCCGCGCGGCGCACTGTCGTACGCCGGACTGCTGGAGGCGGACGAGGCCGGGGTGCTCCCCGAAGCGGGCGAACGCGCCCTCGACGAACTGGGCCTGGGAGCCGACTTCGTGCCGCACGCCGAGGGCGGCCGCATGGAGCGGCTCGACACGCTCGTGCGGGTCATGCGGCAGGTGTTCCGCCGCGACGTCGCCCTCGGCCTCGGCTACGGCGTCACGTCCTTCATGGCCGCCGTGAACGTCTGGACCGCCGGGAGCGCCGCACAGCGCGCCCGCCTCGCGCGGCTCCTCACCGGCGGCGGCAAGGTCGCCGTCGCCTACCACGAACTCGCCCACGGCAACGACTTCGTGCGCAACGAGTTCGCGGCCCGCCCCCGAGGGGACGGCGGATACCTGCTGAACGGCGAGAAGCAGGTGGTCAACAACGCCGACCGCGCCGACGCCTGGGTCCTGTTCGGCCGCACCAGCCCCGCGCCGGGCAGCCGCAGCCACTCCGTGCTCCTCGTCGAACGCGGCGAGCCCGACCCGGCCACGTGGCGGGTGCTGCCCCGGTACGACGCCGTCGGCGTGCGCGGCTGCCACCTGTCCGGCCTGCGGTTCGACGACAGCCCCGTGCCCGCCTCGACCCTCGTCGGCGAGGAGGGCACGGGTGTCGAGACCGCGCTGCGGGCCTTCCAGATCACCCGGGCCGCGCTGCCCGGCATGGCCCTCGGCGCCGCCGACACCGCCCTGCGCACCGTCGTGCGCTTCGCGCGGGGCCGGCGGCTGCACCGCCGGACCGTGCTGGACATCCCCCACGCCAGGGACACCCTGTCCGGGGCCTTCACCGACCTGCTGACCTGCGACAGCCTCTCGCTGACGGCGACCAGGGCGGTGCACCTGCTGCCCGAGCAGACCGGCGTGTACGCCGCCGCCGCCAAGTTGCTCGTCCCGAAGGTCCTCACCGACGTGATGCGGGAGCTGTCCGTCGTCCTCGGCGCCCGCTTCTACCTGCGCGACGGCGAGCACGGCATCTTCCAGAAGCACCTGCGGGACCTGCCCGTCCTCAGCCTCGGCCACGCCGGGTCCGCGGCCTGCCAGGCCACGCTCATCCCGCAGCTGCCCCGGCTCGCCCGGCGCTCCTGGTTCACCGGGGAACCGGCGCCCGCCGCACTGTTCCGGCCGCGCGCCGGACTCCCCGCCCTCCCCTACGACCGGCTCGCCCTGGCGAGCGGGCAGGACGCGCTGAGCGCCACCCTCGTGGCCGCCGCCGACCGGCTGCCCGGCGCCCCGCCCGAGGAACGGGCCGTCCACGGCCTCGTCCTGCACCTCGTGGACGAACTGAGGCAGGTGCAGGACGCGAGCCGCGCGCTCGCCCCACGGGACCGCACCGCGCTGGCCGGCCCCGCCGCCTTCGCCCTCGCCGACCGGTACGCCCTGCTCCTCGCGGCCGCCGCCGCCGTCGGCGTCCGGCAGCAGGCGTCCCCCGCCGCGGGCGACGCCTTCCTCGCCGAACCGGCCTGGCTCGCCGCCGCGCTGCACCGGCTCGCCCGCCGGCTCGGCCGCCGGCCCGCCGACCTCCCCGCGTCCGTTCACGCCCGCCTGCACGAGGAGGTCCTGCGCCGCTTCCACGCACAGACCGCCTACGACCTGTACGACACCCCGCTCGTCGGCTGACCGCGCCGCGCCGACCGGCCCGCCCGGGCAGGCGCCGGGCCGCCGCACCACAGCACGCGACCACCGCTCACCCCCGCGAGGAGTGCACCATGCCCGTTCCGACCACCGGACACACCACGGGGTCCCTGACCACCTGGCTGGCCGAGCGCATCGCCCTCTACCTCAAGCGGCAACCCGCCGAGATCGACCCGGACACACCCCTCGCCGAGTACGGCCTCGACTCCGTCGCCGCCCTCAGCCTGTGCGGCGACATCGAGGACGACTTCGACGTCCTCGTCGAACCGACGGCCGCCTGGGACCACCCGACCGTGCACGCGCTCGCCGCCCACCTGGCGGAGGAGCTCGCCGCGCAGGCCGCGCAGGACGGCGGCGCCTGATGGAGCCGGTAGCCATCGTCGGCATCGACTGCCGGTTCCCCGGAGCGCCCGACACCGGCGCCTACTGGGACCTGCTGATGCGCGGCGCCGACGGCGTGGGGAAGGTGCCCCGGCAGCGGTGGGACGCCACCGCGTTCCACTCGGCCGCCGGGGGCGAAGGACGCTGCAACACCACCGAGGGCGGGTTCATCACCGACCCGGACGCCTTCGACGACGAGTTCTTCACCGTCTCGCCGCGCGAGGCCGCCGTCATGGACCCCCAGCAGAGGCTGCTCCTGCAGTCCGCGTGGCGGGCCGTCGAGGACGCCGGAATCCCGCCTCGCGCCCTCGCCGCCACCCCGACCGGGGTGTTCGTCGGCGTCATGGGCAACGAGTGGGCGCACCTGCACCTCACCGACTACGACCGCGTCACCCCGCACGTCGGCTCCGGCAACGGCTACTGCATGACCGCCAACCGGATCTCGTACCACCTCGACCTCAAGGGGCCCAGCCTCGCCGTCGACACCGCCTGCTCCTCCTCCCTGGTCGCCGCGCACCTCGCGGTGAACGCGCTGCTGTCCGGAGAGTGCGACCACGCACTCGTCGGCGGCGTCAACGTGGCCCTCACACCCGCCCTGTCGATCTTCTACACCCAGGCGGGACTCTCCGCGCCCGACGGGCGCTGCAAGCCCTTCAGCGCCGAGGCCGACGGCATCGGCCGCGGCGAGGGCGTCGGCGTGGTCGTGCTGCGCCGGCTGCGCGACGCGGTCGCCGACGGCCAGCGCGTGTACGCCGTCATCCGCGGCACCGCCGTCAACCAGGACGGTCGCAGCAACGGGCTGACCGCGCCCAACCGGTGGGCCCAGCAGGACGTGCTCGCCGCCGCCTACCGCAGGGCCGGCGTCAAGCCGGCCGAGGTCGTCTTCACCGAGGCGCACGGCACCGGCACCGCCCTCGGCGACATGATGGAGGTCAAGGCGCTCGGCCACCACCACGCCGGGCGCAGCGGCGCCCCGCTGGCCCTCGGCTCCGTCAAGGGCAACCTCGGCCACACCGAGGGCGCCGCCGGCATCGCCGGGCTGATCAAGGTCGCCCTGGCCCTGCACCACCGCACCGTCCCCGCCAGCCGCTTCGCGGCCAAGGAGAGCAAGCGGCTCCGACTGCGCGACCACGGGCTGCGGCTCCTCAAGGCACCGCTGCGGCTGCCCGCGGGCCCCGCACTCGCCGGGCTGAGCAGCTTCGGCATGGGCGGCACCAACGCCCACGCCGTCCTGGAGTCCGCGCCCCCGCACGCCGCGCGCCCCGCACCGGCGGACCCGGCCACGCCCGGCGGGATCGGCGCCGCCGTCTTCACCCTCACCGCGCCGACCCCGGACGCCCTGCGCCGCAACCTGCTCGCCCAGGCCGACGCGGCGGCGGCCCGCCGGGTACCGCTCGGGCCACTGGCCAGGGCGAGCAACCTCGTCAAGTCCGGCCACCGCCACCGCTACGCCGCGGTCGCCACCAGCACCGCCGAACTCGTGGCCGCGCTCCGCGAGTCGGCGGCCGACCCGGAGCTGCCCGCCCGGCTCGCGGACCGGCCCGCCGAGCCGCCCCGCCCCGCGTTCCTGTTCACCGGGCAGGGCTCGCAGTACCCGCGGATGACCGCCGCCCTGTACGCCCAGTCGCCGCTGTACCGGCACTTCCTCGACGAGGCCGACACCGCGCTCCTTCCGTACACCGGGAACTCCGTGCGCGACCTGCTCCTGTCCGGCGGCGACGCCGTCCACAGCACCCGGTGGACACAGCCCGCCCTGTTCGCCGTCGGCTACGCCCTCGGCCGGACGCTGGACGCGCTCGGCGTCCGGCCGCGGCTGCTCCTCGGCCACAGCGTCGGCGAGTACGCCGCCGCCGTCCTTGCGGGGGCGCTGCCCCTCGACGGCGCCGCGCGCCTGATCGCCGCACGCGGTGCCCTGATGCAGGAACTCCCCGGCGGCGGAGGCATGCTGGCCGTCCGGGCCGACCGGGCGGCGCTGGACGCGCGGATCGCGCACGAGCCCCTGGTCGGGGTCGCCGCGGTCAACGGCCCCGCCGCCACGGTGCTCTCCGGGGACCTGGAGAGCCTGCGCAGGATCGGCGACGCCCTCGCCGCCGACGGCGTCGCGACCCGCCGCCTGACGGTCTCGCACGCCTTCCACTCACCGCTGATGCGGCCCGTCCTGGACCGCTTCGCCAGGGTCGCCGAGGAGGTCGGCGGGGGAGTGCCCGGCACCCCGCTGTACTCCACGGTCCACGGGCGGGTGCTGGACGGCGAGGCGATGGACGCCGCGTACTGGGTCGAGCACGTCGGCGCGACGGTGCGGTTCGGCGACGCCGCCGCAGCGCTGCTCGCCGACGGCCCGACCCACCTGGTGGAGGTCGGGCCCCGCCCGGTCCTCTCGCCCCTGGTCCGGCGCCTCGCACCCGGTGCGGACCCCGCGCACGTCCTGCCGGTGCGCGGGCCGGGATCCGCGGGCCGCGACCTCGCCGAGGCGCTCGCCGAGCTGTACCGGGGCGGCGTCGACCCCCACTGGGACGCCGTGTACGCCCCGGAGGAGCGGGTCCCGCATCCCCTCCCGGCGTACGCCTTCTCGACGGAGCACCGGTACTGGGCCGGGAACCCGGTGCGCCGCAGGGGCGGGCCACTCGGGGCCACGACCCCTGAGCCCGGCCCGTGCGCGGCGCCGGAACCCGCCTCCGCCGCCGTGCTCCCGCTGGACAGGCGCGGCGGCCCCGCCGACCCGGTGGAGACGGCCGTCCTGGGCGCGGTCAGGGCGGTCGGCGGCTACACCGGCGCTGAGGTCGGCCCGCGTGACCGGCTGTACGAGGACCTGGGCTTCGACTCCGTCATGGTGATGGAGCTCAAGAACCGGCTGGAGTCACGGCTCACCGGCATCGGCGCCGTCCAGGTCCGGGACCTGCTGCCCCGGCTGACCAGCGTCGGCGACCTCGTCGCCTTCCTGCACGAGCTCGGCGCGGCCGCGCCCGCCACCGCGGGACCCTCCGGCGCCACGGCGGAACGCGCACGCACCGGAGAGGAGCGGACCGCATGAGACCCACCGCCTTTCTCGCCTCGATCGGCACGGCCCTGCCCGGCGACCCCGTGGACAACGCCGCCCTGTCCAAGGTGCTCGGCGTCAACGAGGACTGGATCGAGGTGTTCATCGGCACCAGGACCCGCCACTTCGCCCGCGACCTCGGCACCGGCGCCGTCCGCTGGTCCCTGGCCGACCTGTGCGCGCAGGCCGCGCAGGAGGCGCTCGCCGCCCCCGGCGTCGACCCGTCCGCGATCGACTTCGTCGTCCTCGGCACCGCCACCCCCGACACCCTCATGCCGGCCACCGTCAACCACGTCGCCGACCAGCTGGGCCTGGACCAGGTCCCCACCCTGCAACTCCAGTCCGGCTGCGCCGGCGCCGTCCAGGCCCTCGGTGTCGCCCGGGCGATGATCGCCTCCGGCCAGTACCGCACGGGACTCGTCATCGGCGGGGACGTGTGCAGCAAGCACCTCGACCTCCGACGCGACGTGGCCGGCGCGGCCCCCGCGGACCTCGTCAACTACGTCCTGTTCGGCGACGGCGCGGGAGCGGCCGTCGTCACCGACGAGCCGCGCGGGCAGCGCCTCGCGCTGCGCCACGTCCTCAACCGCTTCACCGGCCTCGGCCGCAGCCCGGGCCAGGTCATCGAGTGGTTCGGGCTGGCCGACCGGTACGACGACCGGCAGGCGCTCACGGAGGACTACAAGGCCATCGAGGAGTCCGTGCCCGTCATGGCCGTGGAGATCCTCTGGGAGATGCTCGGCGAGCTCGACTGGGAACCGGAGCAGGTGGACTACCTGCTGCCGCCGCAGCTGTCCGGACGGATGACCCGCCGGATCACCGAGGTGCTCGACGTGCCGACCGCGCAGGAGGTCAGCTGCGTCGCCGACACCGGCAACAACGGCAACGCCCTGCCCTTCCTGCAGATCGAGAAGTTGCTGGAGCACATGTCCGGCGCCGAGAAGGCCCTCGCCGTCGCCGTCGAGTCCAGCAAGTGGATCAAAGCCGGATTCGCCCTGGAGAAGGTATGAGCCCCGACCCCGCCGCCGCGACCCGCAGCACGGGCGCCACCGACCCCGCCGCCGACACCCGCACTCCCCGGCCCGCGGAGCCTGCCGCCCCCTCCGCCGCGATCCGCACCCCCGGGCCCGCGGATCCCGTAGCCGCCGCCCGCGCTTCGGGGGGCCTCACCCTGGACGCGTACGTCCGGCTCGTCGCGGACGAGACCGGGATGCCGCTGGGGCCCGCGCAGGTGACCGCCGACTTCGACGAGCTGCCCGACTGGGACTCGCTGCACCTCCTCAAGCTCGTCACGGCCCTGGAACGCGCCCTGGGCCGCAAGGTCCCCGTCAGCAGGCTCCTGGAGGCCCGCAGCCTCCAGGGGATCTACGAGACGGCGGTCCTCGGGTGGTGACCCCGACCGTCATCACGGAGCGCCGCCGCCGCCACACCCTGTACTTCCTGGAGTGGGCGGCGGCCCAGCGGCCCGTGCACCTGGACACGGACGTCGACATGACCCGCATCCAGGCGCACCGCGCCGCCGCCCGCGCCGCCGGCCGGCGCTACTCGCTCGTCAGCTACCTGCTGTACGCCGCAGGCCGGGTCCTCGACCGTCACCCGGAGGCCAACGCCGTGACCGCCCCCGGCTGGCCCGGGCTGCTGCGGCGGCCGAGGACCGTCCGCTTCGACGGCGTCACCGCCAAACTCGCCCTCGACCGGCCCGTCGACGGCGAACGCGCGGTGCTCTCGGCGCTGGTGCCCGGCCTCGAGTCGGCGACCCTGGCCGAGATCCAGGAGCGCGTCGACCACTACCGGGGTGAACAGGCGGCCGCGCTGCCCGAGTTCGCGGGCGTGCGGCTGCTCGGCAGGCTCCCGGTGCCGCTCGGCCGCGCCGCGTTCGCCGCGGCGCTGCGCGATCCGCGTCGCCGCGCGGGCGTGCTCGGCACCGTCTCGGTCAGCTCGCTCGGCCACCGCGCCGTCGACGGCTTCCACTCGGCCGGTGGCACCGCCGTGACCCTGTGCGCGGGCCGCGTGGCGGACCGCCCGGTGGTGCGGGACGGCACCGTGACGGTCGCCCCCGTGATGCGGCTCAACCTCACCTTCGACCACCGGGTGCTCGACGGTGCGGCCGCCGCCGACGTGCTGTCCGATCTCCACGACACGATGGAGGCGTTCGACGAGAGCACTACCAGCACCACCTACACCACTGACTCCACCGGCGCCCGCAGGCCGGTTCCGGAGACCGGCGCCCGGGCCGCCGATCGCCGTTCGTGGCCCGTCGGCGGCCCGGCAGCCGGTCCGCAGTGAACCGGGAGCGGCACGGGCCGCGGAGCCGGTCGCCCGTCAAGACGACCGGTGCCCCGACCGGGTGGCGCAGCCGGGGCCGCGCACCTTCGTGGGCCGCGACCGGCGGTGCCACCCGGTACTGACGCCCCCGAGGGCCGGCCGCCGGGGCCGCCTCGCGCACATCCCGCCGGAGCACGCGGCGGCCGCGCTCGACGTCCGGCCGGAGGCCGCCGCACTCGGCCAGGACCCCCCCGCGGACGCCCCTGCCGGTGCGGCTACGACGGCCTCCGCACGGCCGCACCACCGTGCGGAACGCACGGAGCCTGCCGTGCCGGTCCGGCCCGCAGGCCACCGCAGGCCACCGCAGGCCACCGCAGGCCACCGCAGGCCGCCGCGGAGCCCGCCCGCCG
>NZ_MKXB01000069.1:0-5727 GCF_001865245.1 Streptomyces sp. CC53
GCGGGCGCCTCCGCCAGCCCCGCCCCGCCGGCGGCACCGGACCCGGGGCGCGGCACCGGCCGCGAGCCCGCCGCCGACCCGGTCGCGCAGCCCCCCGAAGCCGGGGCGGGGGCCGGGGAAGCAGTCGAGGCCGCCGAGGAGGCCGACGCGGCCGCCTCGTACACCGCCCCCAAGCCGAAGATCGTCACCCGGAAGGGCTGGGGCGCCGACGAGTCACTGCGCGAGAGCACGTTCCTCTACACCTCGACGGTGCGGGCGGCCTTCGTCCACCACAGCGCCACCGGCAACGACTACACCTGTGCGCAGGCCCCCTCCGTCCTTCGCAGTATCTACCGCTACCACGTGTCGAGCCTGGGCTGGCGGGACATCGGCTACAACTTCGCCATCGACAAGTGCGGAAACATCTACGAGGGCCGGGCCGGCGGCGTCGCCAAGCCCGTGCAGGGCGCGCACACACTCGGCTTCAACTCCCAGACCACGGGCATCGCCGTGCTCGGCACGTTCACCTCCAGCGCACCACCCGCCGCGGTCGCCACCGCCGCGGCCAAGCTGACGGCGTGGAAACTCGGCCTCTACGGCAGGGATCCCCGCGGCACGGCCACCCTGACATCGGGCGGCGGCAACCTGTACAAGAAAGGCACGCAGGCCAAGCTGAAGGCCGTCTCCGGGCACCGTGACGGATACGCCACGGAATGCCCGGGGGAGAAGCTCTACCAGAAGCTCGGCGCGATCCGCACCGCCGCCGCCGGGCACCAGGGGAGAAGCTGAAGGGGCGTCAGTTCCGGACCACTCCGTCAGCCCCCTGAGCAGGCGCTCCGCGTTCTGCCTACACTGTCCGCTCGTACTGATCGTATGACCGCGATCTCCGGACGGGGGCCCGGCCGGACGAGCCCGGGGGAAGGCGCCCGGCCGGAACGCCGGGCCCCGCCCCGGGCACGCGGCCGTGCGGCGGGAGGCGCTCCCCGGTGGGACGCCCGCGCCCGCGACGACAGGCCGGCAGCAGACGACCCCACAGCACAAGCACACAGCAGACCAGCAGACACAGACCCGACAGCAGGCCACGGACCGCAGGACGCAGACGACCCCCCACGACGCAGAGCGTGACTCATCGGCCGGCCCCAGCAGGAAGCAGAGACGACAGGTGACGGAAGCGATCCTTCTGGTCGGTGGCAAGGGAACCCGGCTGCGGCCCATGACGGTCAACACGCCCAAGCCGATGGTGACCGCGGCGGGCGTGCCGTTCCTCACCCACCAGCTCGCCCGGGCCCGGGCAGCCGGTGTGGAGCACATCGTGCTCGCCACCTCGTACCTCGCCGAGGTCTTCGAGCCGTACTTCGGCGACGGCTCCGCGCTCGGCCTGCACCTGGAGTACGTCACGGAGGAGGAGCCGCTCGGCACCGGAGGCGCGATACGCAACGTCGCCTCGCGACTCCGCTCCGGCCCGGACGACCCGGTCCTCATCTTCAACGGCGACATCCTGACCGGCCTCGACATCCGGGCCCTGGTCGACACCCACCGCACCTCCGGCGCCGACATCTCCCTGCACCTCACCCGCGTCGAGGACCCGAGGGCCTTCGGCCTCGTCCCGACCGACGCCACCGGCCGCGTCACCGCCTTCCTGGAGAAGCCGCAGACGCCCGAGGAGATCGTCACCGACCAGATCAACGCCGGGGCGTACGTCTTCCGCCGCTCCGTCATCGACACCATCCCCACCGGCCGCCCCGTCTCGGTCGAGCGCGAGACGTTCCCGGACCTGCTGGCCGCCGGCGCCCACCTCCAGGGCATGGTCGACTCCACGTACTGGCTGGACCTCGGCACCCCGCAGGCGTTCGTGCGCGGCTCCGCCGACCTCGTCCTCGGCCGCGCCCCGTCCCCGGCCGTGCCCGGCCGGCGCGGCGAGCGACTGGTCATCGAGGGCGCGGACGTCGCCCAGGACGCCAAGCTGACCGGCGGCACGGTCGTGTGCGCGGGCGCCGTGGTCGGCGCGGGCGCCACCGTGGACGGCAGCGTGGTCATGGCGGGCGCCACCGTGGAGCCGGGCGCCGTGGTGGTCGACTCCCTGGTCGGCGAGGGCGCCCGGATCGGCGCCCGCACCGAGCTGTACGGCGCGGTCATCGGCGACGGCGCCCAGGTGGGCCCCGACAACGAGCTGCGCGGCGGCGTGCGGATCTGGTGCGACGCCCACCTGGCCGCCGGCTCCGTCCGCTTCTCCTCGGACCAGTAGCGCGGCGGACGCCGGGGCTACGCTGTTCGGGTCCGACACCCGCAGCGAGAACCCCGGAGGCCCGGTGGCAGGCCGCTACGCTCCGCGCGCCGGCGCCCTCGCGGGCGGGCGGCTCCCGCACCCCGCCCGCCCCGTACCGGCCCGGCCGGGCAGCACCCGCACCCGCACCTGGACCCCGCCCTGGCCGCTGGAACCGGCGCTCACCCTGGCCCCGCTGCGCCGCGGGCCCGGTGACCCCACCTTCCGCACGGCCCCCGACGGCGCGGTCTGGCGCACCTGCCGCACCCCGGACGGCCCCGGCACCCTGCGGGTCGCCGCACGGGGCACCGACGTCGAGGCGCAGGCGTGGGGCGACGGCGCCGCATGGCTGCTGGACACGCTGCCCGACCTGCTCGGCGGGCGCGACGACCCGGACGCGTTCACGCCCCGCCACCGGCTGCTCGCCCTGGCCCGGCACCGCCGGCCCGGCCTGCGCCTGGTCCGCACCGGCCTGGTCATGGAGTCGCTGATCCCGTCGATCCTGGAGCAGAAGGTCACGACGGACGAGGCGTACCGCGCGTGGCGGCTCCTCGTCCGCGCGTACGGCGAGCCGGCCCCCGGCCCGGCAGCGGCGGCGGACCTGCGGCTGTTCGTAGTGCCGGAGCCGCGGACCTGGGCCCTGGTCCCGTCCTGGGAGTGGCACCGCGCGGGCGTGGACGGCAAGCGGTCGGCGACCGTCCTGCGGGCGGTCCGGGTGGCCCGGCGCCTGGAGGAGGCGGCCGCGATGGAACCCGAGGACGCCCGGCGCCGCCTGGAGCTGGTGCCCGGCATCGGCCCGTGGACCTCCGCCGAGACCGTCCAGCGCAGCAACGGAGCCCCCGACGCGGTGTCCGTCGGCGACTACCACCTGCCCGGCATCGTCGGGTACGCCCTGGCCGGGAACCGCGACGCGGACGACGCCGAGATGCTGCGCCTGCTGGAGCCGTACGCGGGCCAGCGGCACCGGGCGGCCCGACTGATCCTGCTCAGCGGCCGCACCCCGCCCCGCAGGGCGCCCCGCATGACGCCCGGCGACATCGCGTCGCTGTAGCACCGCGCCGCCGCCCCGGAACCCCGGGCGCGGCCCGGTTCCCCGCGGAGGACGAGCCGTTTCTGCCCCCCGGCCACGGCCCCCGGCGGCACCCCGCGGGGAAGCCGACCGCCGCCGGGCGGGCCGATCCGGTCGGAGCGCCCTCGGCGGCAGCCCGCCGCGCCGCCCGCCCGGTACGTCACCGCACGGTGAGGAAGTCCTCCGGGTCCCGCACCGGGCGGTCCGCCGTCGGCTGCGCCGGGTGGCCGACGGCGACCGCGCCCATGGGGTCCCAGGTGTCCGGCAGGTCCAGCACGTCCCGGACGACGTCGCGGCAGAACATCGTCGACGACACCCACGCCGACCCCAGCCGCTCACCCGCCAGCGCCACCAGGAAGTTCTGCACCCCGGCGCCGGCGGCCACCACGAACATCTCCCGCTCGGCGGCGGCCCGGCGCGCGTCCGGGTAGGCGTGCGCGCCGTCGGCGACGAGGCAGGGCACGACCAGGCAGGGCGCGTTCCGCAGGACGTCGCCGCGCCGGACCCGCCGGGTGACGGCGGCCTCGTCGAGTCCGTCCGCCCGCAGGTCGGCGACCCACGCGTCCCGCATGGCGTCCAGCAGCCGCCGCCGCGCCCCCGCCGACTCCAGCAGCACGAACCGCCACGGCGCGGTGTGGTGGGGCGCGGGCGCCGTCACCGCCGCCGCGACCGCGCGCCGCACCGCGCCGGGGTCGACGGGCGCGTCCGTGAACGCCCGTACGGTGCGCCGCAGCGTCACCGCCTGCCGGACCGCCTCGGACGTGCCGAGGCGGAACATGTCGCTGCCCGGGTCCCGGACGAGCGCCCGCGCGCCCGGCCCGTCGTCACCCTCGGCGGTGACGAGGTGCGCGAGGCCCCGGACGACGGCGACCGGCCGCCCGGCCGTCTTGCCCTTCACGAGGTCCCCGGCGGCGGCCAGTTCGTCGCCCCCTGCCACGACGGTCGCGACGAGCGGGTTTCCGTACGCGTCGGTGCCGCCGCGCAGGTCGTCCAGGACCCGCACTCCGGCCGCCCCGATCGCCACGTCCGTCAGCCCGCTGCGCCAGGGCCGCCCGAAGGTGTCGGTGATGACGACGCCGACGGTGACGCCGAGGGCGTCCCGCAGGCCCGAGCGGATCGCCCGCGCGGAGCCGTCGGGGTCCTCCGGCAGCAGCAGGACCGTCCCGGCGGGGGTGTTGGACGCGTCGACCCCGGCGGCGGCCATGACGAGGCCGTTGCGGTTCTCGACGATCCGCAGCGTGCCGCGCCGGGCCACCACCCGGACCGCCTCGGCGTCGATGGCGGCCTCACGGTCGGCGGCGGCGACGATCCGCCCCTCGGCCTTGCTCACGATCTTGGAGGTGACCAGTACCACGTCCCCGTCCGCGAGGCCGGGTTCGGCGGCGGCGATCAGCTTCGCCAGGTCGTCGCCCTCCCGGACCTCGGGCAGACCGCCGGGCGCCCACACCCGGTACGCGGCCTCCGCCCCGCCCGCGGGCCCCTCTGCGGGGGCGTCCCCCGGGGTCACCCCCGCACCTCGCGGACGTCCTCCGCGAGCCGCAGGGCCTCGGCGGCCATCGCGGCGGCGGCCGCCACGTCGGTCATCAGCAGCGGCACGGCCCGGCAGCGGATCCCGGCGGCCTCCACGTCGGCGACCGCCGCCTCGTCGACGGTGTCCACCAGCCAGCCGTCCAGCAGCCCGGAGCCGTAGTGCGCGGCCACGGCCGCCGCCGTCGCCTCGACACCGACGGCGGCGAGCACCTTGTCGGCCATGCCCCGCACCGGGGCGCCGCCCACGATCGGGGAGAGGCCGACGACCGGCACACCGGCCTCCGCGATGGCCTCCCGGATGCCGGGCACCGCGAGGATCGTGCCGATGCTCACCACCGGGTTCGACGGCGGGAAGAGCACCACGTCCGCCTCGGCGATCGCCTCCAGCACCCCCGGCGCCGGCTTGGCCTGCTCCGCGCCCACCGGCACGACCGCGTGCGCGTCCACGGAGGCGCGCAGCCGCACCCAGTACTCCTGGAAGTGGATCGCCCTGCGCTGCCCGTCGACCTCGACGGCGACGTGCGTCTCCACCCGGTCGTCGGACATCGGCAGCAGCCGCACGCCCGGCTTCCACCGGTCGCACAACGCCTCGGTGACCGCGCTGAGCGGGTACCCGGCGCCGAGCATCTGCGTGCGGACGATGTGGGTGGCGAAGTCGCGGTCCCCGAGCCCGAACCACTCCGGCCCGACGCCGTACGCCGCCAGTTCGCCCTTGACCCGGAAGGTCTCGTCCGCCCGTCCCCAGCCCTGCTCCTCGTCGATGCCACCGCCCAGGGTGTACATCACCGTGTCGAGGTCGGGGCAGACCTTCAGCCCGAACAGATGGATGTCGTCACCGGTGTTGCCGATGACCGTGATGTCCGCGTCGGGCGCGGCCGTCTTGAGG
>NZ_MKXB01000069.1:5996-20446 GCF_001865245.1 Streptomyces sp. CC53
ATGCCGTGCAGTCTGTCAGGCGGGGAGGGCCGTCCGGGCGTTCGGTCCCGAAGTCCGGGCGGCACCGGCCGCGGGCCCCTTGGGGTGCATCGGCATCTCGGTCAGTCCGGGGAAGTAGACGTGCAGGCTGACCGCCGGTTCGAGCGAGTCGTTGACGATCTCGTGCACCTGGCCGGGCGCGAACACCCTGCCCCACGCCCCGCGAGCGCCGCCCTCCAGCAGCCGTACGCCCCGGTCGGTGTGCTCCGTCAGTTCTCCCTCCAGCACGGTCATCACGCCCGACGACCGGCCGTGGTCGTGGCGCCCGGTGCCCTGGCCGGGCAGCCAGGACAGCAGCCAGACCTCGTAGCCGGGACCGGTGTCCAGCCGGTGGTACCAGCGGGTGGTGGCGTCGTACGCGACGAGGGGCGCCCACCGGTCCCGGTCGGCGGCGACGGCGCGGGCCAGCGCGGCGAACTCGGCGACGGTGGTGGGGTGCGGCTTCGCCGGCTGGAGGAGGTGCTGGACGGCGAGGATGTCGCCGGCGATCTGGAGGTCGCTGTCGCTGTTCATGGGCTGCGGTGGTTCCTCGGCTGAGAGGTGAGGGTCGGTCGACACCAGGCGAACGAAGACCGACGAAGGGGGGACACGTCCCGCGCGGGTGCGGAGGCACGGGGCCGTCCGGGTACGCGGGAGCGGACCGGGCGCGCGGCGGCGCGGTGGGAGAGGGGGAGTGGCTGGAGCCCTACGGCGTCAACAGCAACAGCAGCAGCTGCGACAACAGCTCACGCGGACAGACACGTGGACAGCGCGACGCGACGCACGGTCACCGTGGCTCGCGGAAGGCGCTGTGGTCGCTGGCATGTCCCCCAAAGTGACCGACCGCCGTTGCGTCTGTCAACCCGATGGCCGGTTTGGCGGCGATGTTTCACCACATCCGGTTGCGCGATCCGCAGAAAGGTTTGCCCTGGCGGAACCCGGGGACAGGCGGCCGCAGGGTGGCGTCGTGAGGGAGCCGGAAGGGTCCCGTGACCCGACTGTGATCCGGATCGCTTCGCGGTGCGGACCGCAACAAGATCGAGTCCGCGCACGTCCTCCCTGACGGAGGCGCCGCGAGCGGAGCCACCGGGGCGAGCGGGGACAGGTGTCTCGTTTATGCCGATTTGAACACTTTCTGCACGGCCTTGGTTCCGCAGAGTGAATACCGGGCTCAATAGCAGATCTCGGCTTGACTGCCCCGGAGCCTCACACTTGTAATTTCACTCGTGTCGTTCGGCCGAAAACGGAAACGGCGGCATCACGGGGACGTAATGACCGACGAGGGGCGCACATGACCGAGTTGTTCCAGGAGCTGCTGGTCGAGAACGAGGACGAGGAACTCGGCTGGCAGGAGCGCGCGTTGTGCGCCCAGACCGATCCCGAGTCCTTCTTTCCCGAGAAGGGCGGGTCCACCCGTGAGGCGAAGAAGGTATGCCTTGCCTGCGAAGTGCGATCAGAATGCCTTGAATACGCACTCGCGAATGACGAGCGTTTCGGAATCTGGGGCGGGCTGTCCGAGCGCGAGCGCCGCCGCCTCAAGAAGGCCGCTGTCTGACCCCTCCTGATCACTGTACGTGATCGCCGGTCGGGTGGCCCCATGCGGCCACGAGCCACTGCACCGGTGACGAACCGTCACGAAGCGCAGGGGCAACGCCCCGAGGGTGCCTCCGGGCGCGGCGGGCATCCTGGCCGGCACGCCCAGGGCGCCCCGGCGCAAACCGCCCTCCGCGCGGGCTCCGCGGTCCCGGCGCGCCACAGCGCACCGCTGGCCGACGCCACGAGACGGCGGCACCGCGCCGTAGCAGCGTCCCCGCCCCGGCGGAGCCGGTCCTCGGCACCCCGCCTGCCGACGCCCCGTCGGACGCCGCCGCGTCCGCGAGCCGCAGCGGTTCCCGGCTGCCACCGGGAGATCCACGCGGCACACCCGCCGCATCCACACCACGCCGCATCCACACCACGCCGCAGCGACCCCGACCACCGGCGGCTGCCGCGCACCGCGCCCCACCGCGCCCCGCCGCTCGACGGCTTGAGACGGCGGCCACGCGCCGCAGGGGCGGCCGACCGCCAGGACGTGACCCCGTACCTGGGCCCCGGCCCCGTACGCGTACACCGCCCCCGCGCCGCCCGCCTGTCGATGCGTGCCGCCTCACGCGGCCGCAAGAAACCGCTCGGTGCGGCGGGCAGCCGGCCCCCGGCGGCGTACCGCCGGCCCTGCCGAGACGCACCGGGCGGTGCGCACGCGGCCGCTCCCTGGTCCCGCGCCGGTCGGGGGTGTTCCCCTGGCAGGGCGGGTGAGTCCGTCGTCGCGGGGAGCCGGGCGGCCGGGCGGCGCAGTGGTACGGCCCGGTAGCTCGGGAAGGGCGCCGGCACCGCGACGCCGGTCCCCCAGCCCCGGCTCGACCGACGCGCGGGCGATGCCGTGCCCGGCGGGCCAGGGCGGCTCCCGGCCCGATTTCTTCGGCGGGCGGGGACGGTCCGCCGACGCGCGTGAGGGCCCCCACTCGTCCGGTGCCGATCCGCTCACGGCGATGAGCGCCGCCGCCCACCCTCTCGACGCGGGCGCAGGCGTCCCTTGTTCCCCACCGCCCGGCTGCGGGCGCTTTCGGGTGCGGGCACCGGGGTGCACGGGCAGGGGGCATGGGCCGTGGGTGTCGACGGGGCCTTGGGTGCCACTGTCCGCGGCCACAGTGAGTGCCGTTGTCTCACCCCCCGACGCGGGCGCTGACGTCCTCGGCGTCCTTCGTCCCACCTGCGCGGCTGCGGGCACCGGCGTGTACCTGTAGGGGGCAAGGGGCCGAGGGTGCCGGTGGGGCCTTGGATGTCGCTGTCCGGGGGCCACGCTCGTCCCGGGCCGCGCGTTGCCGAGGGCGCCGTCCCGTCCCGGGCCGTGCGCCGCTCGCGGGCGCGATCGGTCCGCACGCCCGGAGCCGCGCGGGCGCGGTCCCGTCCACAGGTGCCGGCCCTGTGCGGGCGCGGTCCCGTCCACAGGCGTCGGCCCTGTGCGGATGCGGTCTGTCCACAGGCGGCGGACCGCCACCGTGGCAGCCATTAGTGTGGAGCCCCGTCAGACGCTCCGACGCCCCCGAGCCGGGGGCGCCCCCCTGGCCGGAGGGCCCGTACCCCGATGTCCGCCACCACCGCCGCGTTCTCCTCCACTCCTGCGCCGCAGCAGCCCGAATTCCCCCGGCATGTCGTCACCGCGGTGCTCGTCTCCCACGACGGCGCCCGCTGGCTGCCAGACGCCCTCGCCGGCCTCCTCGGTCAGGAGCGCCCGGTGCAGAACGTCGTCGCCGCCGACACCGGCAGCGCCGACGACTCCGCCCGGCTCCTCGGCGAGGCCATCGGCGACGACCGCGTCCTGCACCTCGCCCGCCGCACCGGCTTCGGCGCCGCCGTCGACGAGGCGGCCCGCTCCGCACCCGTCCTCGGCCCCGAGGACCTGCCCTACCTGAAGCGGCCCAGCGGCTGGGACCCCGTCAGCCGCACCTGGCGGGACGACGCCTACGACATGCCGGAGCTCCCGCACGGCGAACCCGTCCAGTGGCTGTGGCTGCTCCACGACGACTGCGCCCCCGACCCGGACGCCCTCGCTGAACTGCTCCGCGTCGCCGACTCCGACGCGTACGCCGCCGTCGTCGGCCCCAAGCTGCGCGGCTGGTACGACAAGAAGCAGCTCCTCGAAGTCGGCGTCACCATCGCCCGCAGCGGACGCCGCTGGACCGGGCTCGACCGCCGAGAACAGGACCAGGGCCAACACGACCAGATCCAGCCCGTGCTGTCCGTCTCCACCGCCGGCATGCTGATCCGCCGCGACGTGTTCGAGGAGCTCGGCGGCTTCGACCGCAGGCTGCCCCTCATGCGCGACGACGTCGACCTGTGCTGGCGCGTCCACGCCGCCGGCCACCGCGTCCTCGTCGCCCCCGACGCCGTCCTCCGCCACGCCGAGGCAGCCTCCCGCGAACGCCGCACCGTCGACTGCGTCGGCCGCACCGCGTCCAACCCGCACCGTGTCGACAAGGCCGGCGCCGTCTACACCCTCCTCGCCAACACCCGCGGCCTCGCCCTCCCGTACGTCTTCGTCCGCCTCGTCCTCGGCACCCTCCTGCGCACCCTCGCCTACCTCGTCGGCAAGGCACCGGTCCAGGCCGTCGACGAGGTCATGGGCCTCTTCGCGGTCCTCCTGCGCCCCGAGCGGATCATCGCCGCCCGCCGCGTTCGCGCCGTCGACAGCGTCGACCCGGCCGAACTGCGGCCGCTGTTCCCGCCGCCGGGCGCCACCGTCCGCGCCGCGGTCGAGCAGGTCGCGTCCCACTTCGTCGGCCGCGACACGGACTCGGGTGGCTCCCGCCACGGCGCCGTCGAGTCGGGCCCAGGCGGTGACGACGCCGACTACCTGGAAGTCGAGCAGTTCGCCCGCCTCAAGAAGATCGGCCGCAAGCCCGGCCCGGTCCTCTTCGCGTTGCTGCTCGTGGTCTCCCTCGTCGCCTGCCGCGGTCTGTTCGGCGGCGGCTCCCTCGCCGGCGGCGCGCTCCTCCCCGTCCCCGACACGGTCGGGGACCTCTGGGGCCGGTACGCCGACGCCTGGCACCCCCTCGGCACCGGCGGCACCCAGAGCGCCCCGCCCTACCTCGCGCTGCTCGCCGCCCTCTCCGGGCTCTTCGCCGGCTCCACGGCCCTGGCGCTGACCGTCCTGCTGGTCTGCTCCGTCCCCCTCGCCGGCGTCACCGCGTACTTCGCGTCCCGCTCCCTCGTCGAGTCCCGCGTCCTGCGCGCCTGGGGAGCCGTCGCCTACGCCTTCCTGCCCGCCGCCACCGGAGCCCTCGCCACCGGCCGCCTCGGCACCGCCGTCCTCGCCGTCCTCCTGCCGCTCATGGCCCGCGCCGCCGTCTCCGCGTACGGGCTGCGCGACGGCGGCCCCGGCGCTCCCCGCGGCTCCTGGCGCGCCACCTGGGCCTACACCTTCCTGCTCACCTTCACTATGGCCTTCACCCCCCTGGTGTGGCCGCTCGCCGTCGTCCTCGGGATCGCCGCGCTCGTCCTGCGCCGCGACGACATCACCGCCTACGGCCTGCGCCTCCTCGCCGTCGCCGGGACCCCGCTGCTCGTCCTCGCCCCCTGGTCGCTGGACCTCCTCACCCACCCCGCCGCCTTCCTCACCGAAGCCGGCGCGGAGCTCGCCACCGGGCCGGCCGGGCCGCTCGACCTGCTCGGCGCCAGCCCCGGCGGGCCGCGGACCGTCAGCGGCCTCGTCCTCATCGGCGTCGTCCTCGCCGCGCTCGGCGCCCTGCTGCGCAGCGAACGCCAGTTCGCCGTCCGTACCGCCTGGGCCGTCGCCCTCACCGGCCTGCTTGCCGCCGTCCTCACCAACGGCTCCGGCGACCGGGCCGCCGGCTGGGCCGGGCCCGCCACCCTCGTGTACGGCATCGCCCTCCTCACCGCCGGCGTGGTCGGCGCGGAAGGCGCCCGCAGCCGCGTCGCCGCCCAGAGCTTCGGCTGGCGGCAGCCCGTCGCCGCGCTCGTCGCTCTCGCGGCCGCCGTCGGCCCCCTCGTGTCCGCCGCCGCCTGGATGATCAGCGGCGCCGCCGGCCCGCTGGAGCGCCGCGACCCCACCCAGGTGCCGGCCTTCGTCGCGGAGGAGAGCATCACCCGCGACCAGCCCCGCACCCTCGTCCTCGACGGCCCGTCCGCCGCTCAGGTCGACTACGCCCTGGTCCGCGGCTCCGGCGTCCGCCTCGGCGACGCCGAGCTCACGGCCGCCTCGGGCGGCGACCCGCGGCTGGACGAGGTCGTCGCCCACCTCGTCGCCGGTTCCGGCGCCGACCAGACCGCCGAGCTCAGCGGCTTCGCCATCCGCTACGTCCTGGTCCGCGATGGTGCACCCCGCACGATGAGCCGCGTCCTCGACGCCACCCCCGGTCTCAGCCGGCTCAGCCAGCGCGACGGCAGCGCCCTGTGGCGCGTCGACCGGCAGGTCGCGCGTGCCGTCATCGTCCCCGGAGCCGACGAGCGCGCCGAGGCGGCCGCGGAGACCCTGCCGGTCGCGTCGGGACCCGTCGAGGCCCACACCGAGATCCCGGCGGGCGGAGCGGGCCGGGTGCTGCGCATCGCGGACCGCGCCGACGACGGCTGGCAGGCCACGCTCGACGGCAAGCCGCTGGAGAAGACCACCGTCGACGGCTGGGCCCAGGGCTTCGCACTGCCCGCGCAGGGCGGCCGCCTCGACCTCACCTACGAAACGCCCGTCAGCCGCACGGCCTGGCTGTGGGCCCAGTGCGCCCTGGCCGTCGTCCTGCTGGTCCTCGCCCTGCCGGGGCGGCGCCGCACCGTCGACGACGACCTGCCGGAGGAGGCCGTCGCGCTGCCCGCCCAGGACGTCTCGGGTGACGGCCGCCGCGCCCGCCGCCTGCGCGCCGCCGCCGAAGCAGCCCAGGCCGCCGAGGCGGAGCAGGCGGGCCCGCCACCGGCCACCGGGACCGGCACCCGGGACGACGACAACCCCGACGCCGCCTTCGGCCAGGCCGCGGACCCCGCCTTCCCGGACGCGGACCCGTACGCCATGACCGGCGCCCGGCAGTACGGCGACTGGAACGGCGGGCAGGACCACCAGGGCCCGTACGGCGGGCAGCAGTACGACCAGCAGCATCCGCCGTACGGCTACGACCCGTCCGCCACGTACGCGCAGCAGCAGTACGACGCTCCGTACGGGCAGCAGCAGTACGCCCCGCAGTCCGACGAGGGCCGCGACGACCAGGCGTACGACGGCCACCCGTACGACGGCCCCTCCCACGCCCGCCAGGACGACGGGACCTACGGAAGCCCCGGACACGGGGACCCGTCCTCCGGCGACCCCTCCTACGGGGCGTCCCGGTACGGGGGACGGCAGCAGGGTGACGACGCCGACGCCCGGCCGCCTTACGACCCGTACGACCCGTACGTCCACGAGAACCAGCCGCGTCCCGACGGGAGCAGCCACCAGTGAACCGCAGCACCCTCTCCCTCCTCGCGGCCACCACCGCCCTCGCCGCGCTCACGGGCTTCGCCGCCCTGGTGACGCCCGGGGAGGGCGGCACCGCGGCGGGCAGCGCGTCGCCCGCGCTGCTGCCGGTGGAGCGCAGCAGCCTCCTCTGCCCGGCGCCCAGCACCTCGGAGCTCGCGGAGACGACCTACACCTCCTTCACGCCGCAGGACGCGAAGACGGCCGGCGGCGGCAAGACCAGCGGGCAGCAGGACGGCAAGGAGGCGGGCAAGGCGGAGCTGAAGCCGTCGGCGGCCTCCAAGGACGCCACGACGGCCGCCGCGAAGAAACCCGGCGCCCCTCAGGACGAGACCCCGGCCGCCGGGCAGGAGGACCAGAAGGAGCAGCAGGCCCGGGTGAAGCGGGACGCCACGGCCGGCAAGGCCGTGCTCACCGCGACGGCCCCCGGCACGCCGGTCGCCGCGGAGGCCGACGGCGCCGCCGCCCCCCCCCTCGTCGGCCTCGCCTCCGGCAGTCTCGCTCCGGGCTGGACCACCCAGCAGACCACCCTCGTCCCGGCGGGCGGCGCCCGCGGCCTCCTCGGCCTGAGCTGCACGACCCCCGACACGGACTTCTGGTTCCCCGGGGTGTCCACGGCGGAGAACCGCCGCGACTACGTCCACCTCACCAACCCCGACGACACGGCCGCCGTCGTCGACATCGAGCTGTACGGCCCCGAGGGCCCCCTCAAGTCCCAGCTCACCGACGGCGTCGGCGTCCCCGCCCGGTCCAGCGTGCCGGTGCTGCTGTCCACCCTCACCGCCGACCCCGCCGCCACCGACGTCACCGCCCACGTCACCACGCGCAGCGGCCGGGTGGGCGCGGCCGTGCAGTCGGCCGTCGACCAGCTCGGCAGCGACTGGCTCACCGCTTCCGCCGGACCTGCCGCCACCCTGGTCATGCCCGGCATCCCGGCGGACGCGACCTCCGTCCAGCTGATCGCGTACGCCCCCGGGGACACCGACGCCGAGCTGAAGATCCAGCTCATGGGCGCCAACGGAACGATCAGCCCGGCCGTGCAGCAGAGCATCCGCATCAAGTCCGGGATGACCGCCTCCGCCGACCTGAAGGCGCTCACCGGCGGCGAGCCGGGCTCGCTGCTGCTGACACCGGCCCAGCCGAGTCAGGCCACCCCCGTCGTGGCGGCCCTGCGGGTGATCCGCGGCTCGGGCGAGAAGCAGGAGGTGGCCTTCCTCCCGGCGAGCGCGCCCGTCGGCGACCGTGCCACCGTGGCCGGCAACACCGCCAAGGGCACGACCCTGTTCCTCACGGCACTCGGCAAGGAGACCGCGAAGGTCACGGTCACGGCGTCCGCGGGGACCGGTGGGGGCACCCCGGCCACGGAGACGTACACGGTCAAGGGCGGCACCACGCAGGCGGTCACCGCACCCGTCCCGGCCGGGCTGAAGGGCACCTACGCCCTCACGGTCGAGACCGGGTCCGGCGGACCGGTCCACGCCTCGCGCATGCTCACGCAACCGGAGGACGGGGTGCAGATGTTCACGATCCAGGCCCTGACGAACGACGGCTCCCGTGTGGCCGTCCCCCGCGCGGAACAGGACCTGACCGTCCTGGACTGACCGTGAGGACGTGTGGCGGCTTCCCCGGCGGGTCCGACTCATGGACTGACCGATGCCGACCGGCTGTCCTCAAGGGGATGCGCCGGCCCGCCCGGGGGGAGCCACCCCACGCGACCGGGCCGGCGTCCGTGACCTCCCAGGAGCTTCGTCCAGAAGCCCCATCCCTGTTCCCCGCCCGGCGTCGCCGTTCCGAACGCGCCCCGGGCCGGACGGACGCCGGCACGTCGACCGGACACCGCCCCGGACGCTGTCGGCCCTCGGGGGCGGGCGCACCTTCCGGGCCGGTCCCTCCCGGTCGACACGGGTGCCCGCGGGGCGGTGCGTCCCTGTCGGGGTCTGCGGGCCGATCTCTTCGGGCCGGCCCCTGTGTCCGCGGGTCGGTCCTCCGGTCAGGGCCGGTGGTCGCGGGTCGGCCTTCCGGACGGGGCGGCGCCTCCCCGGCCCTCCGGGCGGGGCTGGCGCCTCCGGGCCGGTCCCTCCCGACGGCGCGGGGTGGGGGAGAGCCCCTTCGGCGGGGGCTGCGCTCCTCCACGGATCTCCGCATCGGTTGGTCGCGGTGCCCGCCGCGCGGTCGCCCGTGGAGGGGGCGGCGGCCCGCTCCTGCCCTGGGGCGGTGACCGACCGGTGCCTCAGTCCTCCCCGTACCGCGGGTCGACGGACTCCGGGGCGAGCCCCAGCAGCTCCGCCACCTGCTCCACCACGACCTCGTGGACCAGCAGCGCCCGCTCGTCCCGGCTTTTCGCCCGCAGCTCCACCGGCCGCCGGAAGACCACGATCCGCGCGGGCCGGTCGCGCGTGGCCGGGGCCGCGCTGCCCAACGGCACCGACAGGCCGTCCGCGGACGTCGGCACCTCCAGCACGTGGATGTCCACCTCCGCCAGCTGCGGCCAGCGCCGCTCCAACCGCTCCACGGAGTCCTGCACGAGGTCCCGGAAGGTGTCCGCCCGGGTCACGGACAGCGGCACCTGCGGCGGGGCCACGGGCCCCCGCATCCCCCGCCCGTGGCGGTCGCGGCGGCGGGGCCGCGGCTCGGGCGGTCGGGGGTTCCCTCCAGGTGTCCCGCCGGCTGCGGCCGGGGGAGGCACGGCACTGTCCTTCACCTGACGCAGCGTAGCTCTCCGAGGCGCACCGCGTTCCCCGCAGCGGCGACCCGGGCGCGCCCCCCTTCCGCCCCCGCCCGCGCACGACGGCCCGCCCACCGCCCCGCGTGCCCGTTGCCCGGGTGTTTCGCGCACACGGAGGGGCGGAAAGCAGCCGGATGCGCGCGGCATCGACCCAGGCACCTCTCACGCCCCATCCGCCACACGGCGCCGCCCGCCGCACGCCCGAACCGCCTCCGCCGCAGGTCGCGAGGCCCGCCTCGAACACCCATGTGGGGGACATCACACCGCGACACGGCCGAGTGACCTGGTGGAGAGTCATCGCGGCCCGCTCAAGAGTGCGGTACCGTCCAACGTCGTGAGCCCTGTACGTCGCTGTTCGCGCACCGCGTGCGGCCGCCCTGCCGTCGCGACGCTGACGTACGTCTACGCCGACTCGACCGCGGTCCTCGGCCCGCTCGCCACCTACGCCGAACCCCACTGCTACGACCTGTGCGCCGAGCACAGCGAACGCCTCACCGCGCCCCGCGGCTGGGAGGTCGTCCGGCTCGCCGACGGCTCGGCCCCGTCCCGGCCCAGCGGCGACGACCTGGAGGCCCTGGCCAACGCGGTACGGGAAGCAGCCCGTCCGCAGGAGCGCACGGCCCAAGCCGGCGGCGGCAAGCCCGGTGGCCGGGGCGGCGACCCGGTGGAGGTCGGCCGACGCGGCCACCTGCGCGTCCTCCGCTCGCCTGACGCCTGACGCCTGACGCCTGATGTGCGGGGTTTGCGCCGCGTCTGACGCCTGACGCCCGGGCCTGCCCGGGGCCCCACGCCTGAAGTCCGCGATCTGCGCCCGAGGCCTGACGCCTGGGCGCCCGCTCCCGGGAGGCCGGAACACCTCACGCCTGCGCCCCCTCCCCACGTCCCCGCCCCCGCACACGACTCCCTGCGCTGCGCGGCACGTCCGTCCGGCCCCGCAGGCCGGACGGACGCCCGGGTGCGCCGGCGCCTCGGCGGCACCGCGGCCCAGGCGCCGCCCACCGCCCCGCAGCGCACGGATCACGCCACCGAGGCGCAACCCCGACGCTCGGTACGCCCCCCTTGCACCCCCCGGGTAGGTTGTGTACTCCATACAGGGCTCGCAGGAGGTTGATCAGTGGCTGCTGATCTGTCGCAGATCGTCAAGGCGTACGACGTGCGCGGAGTCGTGCCGGATCAGTGGGACGAGGCGCTCGCCGAGCTGTTCGGCGCCGCCTTCACCCGGGTCACCGGGGCCGACGCGATCGTCGTGGGCCACGACATGCGCCCGTCCTCGCCCGGCCTGACCGGTGCGTTCGCCCGCGGCGCCGCCGCGCAGGGCGCGGACATCACCGTCATCGGCCTGTGCTCCACCGACCAGCTGTACTACGCCTCGGGGCACCTGGGCCTGCCCGGCGCCATGTTCACCGCGTCCCACAACCCCGCCCAGTACAACGGCATCAAGATGTGCCGCGCCGGCGCCGCCCCCATCGGCCAGGACAGCGGGCTCGCCGACATCCGCGCGCTCGTCGAGGAGTGGCAGGAGTCGGGTGCCCCGGCACCGGCGGACACGCCCGGCACCGTCTCCGAGCAGGACACCCTCACCGGCTACGCCGACCACCTGAGGTCGCTCGTCGACCTCACGTCCGTCCGGCCCCTGAAGGTCGTCGTCGACGCGGGCAACGGCATGGGCGGCCACACCGTCCCCACCGTCTTCGACGGACTGCCCCTCACCCTCGTCCCGATGTACTTCGAGCTGGACGGCACGTTCCCTCACCACGAGGCCAACCCCCTCGACCCCGCCAACATCGTGGACCTCCAGGCCCGCGTCCGCGCCGAGGGAGCCGACCTCGGCCTCGCCTTCGACGGCGACGCCGACCGCTGCTTCGTGGTCGACGAGCGCGGCGAGCCGGTCTCCCCGTCCGCCATCACCGCCCTCGTCGCCGCCCGCGAACTGGCCAAGCATCCCGGCGGCACGGTCATCCACAACCTGATCACGTCCACGTGCGTGCCGGAGGTCGTCCGCGAGCACGGCGGCACCCCCGTCCGCACCCGCGTCGGGCACTCCTTCATCAAGGCCGAGATGGCCCGCACGGGTGCCATCTTCGGCGGCGAGCACTCCGCGCACTACTACTTCCGCGACTTCTGGAACGCCGACACCGGCATGCTCGCCGCCCTCCACGTCCTCGCCGCCCTCGGCGGCCAGGAGGGCACACTGTCGGACCTCGTCGCCTCGTACGACCGTTACGCCGCCTCCGGCGAGATCAACTCGCAGGTGGACGACCAGGCGGCCCGCGCCACCGCCGTGCGGGAGGCGTTCGGCTCCCGCGACGGTGTCACCACCGACGAGATGGACGGCCTGACCGTCAACGGCGACGGATGGTGGTTCAACCTCCGCCCGTCCAACACCGAGCCCCTCCTCCGCCTCAACGTCGAGGCCCGGGACGAAGCCACCATGTCCAAGATCCGCGACGAGGTCCTCTCGCTGGTCCGCGGCTCCTGACACCGCCCGCACGCGCCCCGGGCCACCCGGCCCGATCCCGTCCGGGGCGCCTGGAGGAGCGGCCCACCCGCCCGGGCAGGTCGGGCCGCGCCTCCGGCGCCCCGGCGGTAGGCTGACGGCGCCGGGGGGCGGCGCAGCACCGCTCCCACCAGCACCACGACGTCCCGAACCGAAGGGAAACCTCCCATGTCGCTCGAAGCTGGCCTCCTGGAGATCCTCGTCTGCCCGGCCTGCCACGCCCGGCTGAGCGACCACACGGCCGACGAGGACCCCGAACTGGTCTGCACCAGCGAGGACTGCGGCCTGGCCTACCCCGTACGGGACGGCATCCCCGTCCTCCTGGTCGACGAGGCCCGCCGCCCGTCCTGACCGGCCGGCCGGACGTGCGGGCCACCGGCGGTCACCGGCTACCGCGGCCCCACCGGGCCCGGCGACGGGTGACGCACCGACGGATCGGCCCACGCGGCACCGCTGCGGCACGGACCCGGCAAGCGGGCCGGGAGCCCGCACCGCCCCGGGCACTGCCCGGCGGCACGGCGCCGGCCGCGGAGCCGTCCCGACGACCGCGCCGACAGCGCCCGGACCGCGCCGGCCGCCGCCGCGACCCCGCCGGACGCCCGTACCGGACACCCGGGACCCGGCACCACCGGTGCCCAGGGCCCGCCTCCGAGACGAAGCCCGGTCCGTCAACCCGCACGCCACCCGCACGACCCGCCGCCACCCGGCAGCCGCCCGCCGCCGACAGGGCGCCGGCACCACCGCGAGCGGCCCGGCTGGACAGCACCCCAGCACCCGCCACCGGCGGCCTGCCCTTCCGAGCCGCCCGGCCCGACACCCGCAACCGTCCGACCCCCGGCACCCCGCACCACCGCAGTCCACGGCCCGGCACCCGCACCCCGCGCCGCCCCCGGCCGGACCGGCACCCGCACCCCGCGCCCGCCCGGCCGCCCCGGACGGGCGCCGCACCCCGCGTACGTATCCGCCCCGGCGATCGGAGGCCCCACTAATGCTCGACGAGTCGCTGCTCGACGACCCTGAGGCACTGGCCCGCGCCGACCGCCGCGGCCTGCTGCGCGGAGCCGCCGAAGCCGGCGCCCGCGTCCGGACCGCCGCCCGGTACGCCACCGAGGCCGGTGTCGGCGCCCTCAACCCGGAAGGCCGCCCCCGCGCCGTCCTCCTCGCCGGCTCCGGCACCGCGGCCACCGGCGTCGCCGACCTGGTCGACGCCCTCACCGGCGCCTCCGCACCCGTCACCCGACTCCGCCCCACCGGCGTTGCCCCCGCGGCAGGCGCCCTGCGCTGGACCCTGCCCGGCTGGGCCGGCCCCGTCGACCTGCTCCTGCTCGCCACCACCGAGGGCACCGAACCCGGCCTCTCCCAGCTTGCCGAGCAGGCGTACCGCCGCGGCGTCACCGTCGTCGCGGTCGCCCCACGCTCCTCGCCCCTCACCGAAGCCGTCCACGGCAGCCGCGGCCTCGCCGTCCCCCTCGCCACGACACCCCACGAGGAGCACGGGGAAACCCAGGCAGCCGGACCCGGCGCGCTCTGGGCACTGTTCACCCCCCTCCTCGCCCTCCTCGACCGCGTCGGCCTGATCACCGCGCCCGCCGACACCCTGGAGAAGGTCGCGGACCGCCTCGACCGCACCGCCGAGCGGTGCGGCCCCGCCATCGCCACGTACGCCAACCCCGCCAAGACCCTGGCCGCCGAACTCGCCGACTCGCTGCCGCTCATCTGGACCGAAGGCCTCGGCGCCGCCCCCGTCGGCCGCCGCTTCGCCGCCGTACTCGCCGAACTCGCCGGCCGCCCCGCCCTGGCCGCCCCGCTCCCCGAGGCACTGCCCGCCCACGCCGGCCTCCTCGCCGGAGCCCTCGCCGCAGGCGCCGATCCCGACGACTTCTTCCGGGACCGCGTCGAGGAAGCGCAGGCCCTGCACGCCCGCGTCGTCCTCCTGCGCGACCGGCCCGCGGACGAGGGCGGACTCACCGCAGCCCCCGCGGCCCGCGAACTCGCCCTCGGCAACGGCACCGCCGTCAGCGAACTGGAACCCGAACCCGGCAGCGACCTCGAAGCCCTCGCCGAACTCCTCGCCGTCACCGACTTCGCCACCTGCTACCTGGCCCTCGCGGCCGCCACCGGCTGACCCACACCCCGCGGCCCCGCCACCCGTCGGCCTCGGACCCCGGCGCCACACCCCGGCGCCACCGAAGACACCCCCGCCACACCCCGGCGCC
>NZ_MKXB01000069.1:20727-28665 GCF_001865245.1 Streptomyces sp. CC53
GAACACAGCGACATGGACCGCCTCTCCAACACCGTCCGCCCCTACGCCTGGGGCTCCACCACGGCCATCCCGGACCTCCTCGGCACCGCCCCCACCGGCGAGCCGCAGGCCGAGATGTGGATGGGCGCCCACCCCGCAGCCCCCTCCCGCGTCACCCGCACCGCACCCGACGGCACCCCGCACGACCAGACGCTCTCCGACGTCATCGCCGCCGACCCGGCACGGGAACTCGGCCCCGAGACCGCCGCCCGGTTCGGCCCCCACCTGCCGTTCCTCCTCAAGGTCCTCGCCGCCGCGGCGCCCCTCTCCCTCCAGGTGCACCCCGACCGGGCCCAGGCCGAGGCCGGCTACGCCCGGGAAGAACAGGCCGGCATCCCCCTGCACGCCGCCCACCGCACCTACAAGGACCCCCACCACAAGCCCGAACTCATCTGCGCCCTCACCCCCTTCGAAGGGCTCTGCGGCTTCCGCCCGCCCGCCGAGACCGCCGACCTCCTCGCCTCCCTCGACGTCGACTCCCTCAAGCCGTACGTCGACGTCCTCCACGCCCACCCCGAGGACGCCGCCCTCCGCGAAGTCCTCACCGCCGTCCTCACCGCCGACCCCGACGCGATGGCCGACACCATCGCCGCCACCGCCGCCGCCTGCACCCGCACGGGCGGCCACCTCGCCCCGTACGCCGAACTCGCCCACCACTACCCGGGCGACCCCGGCGTCATCGCGGCCCTGCTCCTCAACCACGTGCGGCTCCAGCCCGGCGAAGCCCTCTACCTCGGCGCCGGCGTGCCCCACGCCTACATCAAGGGCCTCGGCGTCGAGATCATGGCCAGCTCCGACAACGTGCTGCGCTGCGGCCTCACCCCCAAGCACGTCGACGTCCCCGAACTCCTCCGCGTCGTCCGGTTCGACGCGGCGGCCCCCGACATCCTGCGCCCCGAAGCGTCCGAGTCGGGCGAGGAACTGTACGAGGCACCCGTCGACGACTTCCGGCTCTCCCGCTACGTGCGGCCCGAAGGCTCCGCCCCCGTCGACCTCACAGCCCCCTCCGCCCAGGTCGTCCTCGCCACCGCCGGCACCCCGCACCTCGGCGAACTCCGCCTCGACCCGGGACAGTCCGTCTACGTCCCCGCCGGCGAACCCGCCGAACTCTCCGGTACGGGCACCGTGTTCCGCGCCACCGTCGCCCCCTGAGACCACGCCGCGGCGGCCCACCCGCTCCTGCAACAATGTCCCGCCGTGCACCGGGGGCGCACGCCGCGGCGCCACCGCCCCCGCCGGGTGCACGACCGCATCATCACCAGGTGAAGGGACACGACCCGCATGAGCGCGTCAGGCGGAACCAAGGCGATCGTGGCGGCACTCGCCGCCAACCTCGCGATCGCGGTGAGCAAGTTCGTGGCGTTCCTCTTCAGCGGATCGTCGTCGATGCTCGCCGAAAGCGTCCACTCGCTCGCCGACTCCGGCAACCAGGGCCTCCTCCTGCTGGGCGGCAAGAGGGCCAAGCGGGAAGCCACCCCGCAGCACCCCTTCGGCTACGGCCGTGAGCGCTACATCTACGCCTTCCTCGTCTCCATCGTGCTCTTCTCCGTCGGCGGCATGTTCGCCCTCTACGAGGGCTACGAGAAGATCAAGCACCCGCACGAGATCGAGGCCTGGTACTGGCCCGTCGGCGTCCTCGCCTTCGCGATCATCGCCGAGGTCTTCTCCTTCCGGACCGCCATCAAGGAATCCAACGAGATCCGCGGCAACCAGTCCTGGAAGGACTTCGTCCGCCACGCCAAGGCCCCCGAACTGCCCGTCGTCCTCCTGGAGGACCTCGGCGCCCTCGTCGGCCTGATCCTCGCCCTCGGAGGCGTCGGCCTCGCCCTCCTCACCGGCAACGGCGTCTGGGACGGCATCGGCACCCTCTGCATCGGCGTCCTGCTGATCCTCATCGCGCTCGTCCTCGCCGTCGAGACGAAGTCGCTCCTCCTCGGCGAAGCCGCCGGCCTCGACCAGGTGAAGAAGATCGAGGAAGCCCTCGTCGACCACGACACCGTCACCGGCGTCATCCACATGCGCACCCTCCACCTCGGCCCCGACGAACTCCTCGTCGCCGCCAAGATCGCCGTCCAGAGCGACGACACCGCCGCACGCGTCGCCGCCGCCATCGACGCCGCCGAAGGCCGCGTCCGCGACGCCGTGCCCATCGCCCGCGTCATCTACCTCGAACCCGACATCCTCAGGACCCCGGTCGTCCCGTCCTGACCCGCCGTCCCGCCACCGGCACGGCGGGAACCAGGCACCCCCTCCCTCCGGCGCACTTGAAGACGGCCGCCCCGACCGGTGTAGATTCGATGGCAGACACCGAGAGCCAGACGTCGCTGCTGATGGCGGTCGGGCGGCCCCAGGGGCCGGCCGAGGGAGAGAGGGCCTCCGACGACTGCTCCGCGCGTGCCGCGCATGCCCCGGTACGGCCCCGACGGGCCGTACCCCGCCCGCATGCCCGACACCGCGGAGCCGGCCGTACCCACCTCGCCACGACAACGAGGAGCAGCTCGAAATGACGACTGTCGAGAACCGACAGGACTTCAAGGTCGCCGACCTCTCCCTGGCCGAGTTCGGCCGCAAGGAGATCACCCTCGCCGAGCACGAGATGCCGGGACTGATGGCGATCCGCAAGGAGTACGCCGAGTCCCAGCCGCTCGCCGGGGCCCGCATCACCGGCTCCCTGCACATGACCGTGCAGACCGCCGTCCTCATCGAGACCCTGGTCGCCCTCGGCCCCCAGGTCCGCGGGGCCTCCTGCAACATCTTCTCCACCCAGGCCCACGCGGCCGCCGCCATCGCCGTCGGCCCCGCCGGCACCCCGGACAACCCGCAGGGCGTCCCGGTCTTCGCCTGGAAGGGCGAGACCCTGGAGGAGTACTGGTGGTGCACCGAGCAGGCCCTGACCTGGCCGGACAGCCCCACCGGCGGCCCGAACATGATCCTCGACGACGGCGGTGACGCCACCCTCCTCGTCCACAAGGGCGTCGAGTTCGAGAAGGCCGGCTCCGCCCCGGACCCGTCCACCGCGGACAGCGAGGAGTACGGCCACATCCTGCGCCTCCTCAACCGCACCCTCACCGAGGACCCGCAGAAGTGGACCCGCCTCTCCTCCGAGATCCGCGGCGTCACCGAGGAGACCACCACCGGGGTCCACCGCCTGTACGAGATGCAGCGCGACGGCACCCTCCTCTTCCCCGCGATCAACGTCAACGACGCGGTGACGAAGTCCAAGTTCGACAACAAGTACGGCTGCCGCCACTCCCTCGTCGACGGCATCAACCGCGCCACCGACGTCCTCATCGGCGGCAAGGTCGCCGTGGTCTGCGGCTACGGCGACGTCGGCAAGGGCTGCGCCGAGTCCCTCCGCGGCCAGGGCGCCCGCGTCATCATCACCGAGATCGACCCCATCTGCGCCCTCCAGGCCGCGATGGACGGCTACCAGGTCACCACCCTCGACGAGGTCGTCGAGACGGCCGACATCTTCATCACCACCACCGGCAACCGGGACATCATCATGGCCTCGGACATGGCCAAGATGAAGCACCAGGCCATCGTCGGCAACATCGGCCACTTCGACAACGAGATCGACATGGCCGGCCTCGCCAAGATCCCCGGCATCGTCAAGGACGAGGTCAAGCCGCAGGTCCACACCTGGACCTTCCCCGACGGCAAGACGATCATCGTGCTGTCCGAGGGCCGCCTGCTGAACCTCGGCAACGCCACCGGTCACCCCTCGTTCGTGATGTCCAACTCCTTCGCGGACCAGACCCTGGCCCAGATCGAGCTGTACACCAAGCCCGAGCAGTACCCCACCGACGTCTACGTCCTGCCCAAGCACCTCGACGAGAAGGTCGCCCGCCTCCACCTCGACTCCCTCGGTGTGAAGCTCACGACCCTCCGCCCGGAGCAGGCCGACTACATCGGCGTCAAGGTCGAAGGCCCCTACAAGCCCGACCACTACCGCTACTGACGGCCCGCACCGCCGCTCCTGACGCCCGCGTCAGAGCCCCACAAGGCCCCCCGCGCACTGCCGGGGGGCCTTCCCCTTCCTCTGGCCCACCCCATCCGCGCCCCCCGCTCCTCCCCTCCCCGTCCAGTCCGGTCCGGCCCCTCAGCGCCCCACCCGCACAGACGGCCTTCCCGGTCGGGCGCGCCGACGCCGGCACACTCGGCGCGAAGCCCGGGGCCACGTCCGGGGCCAGGCCGTACGGCCGTGCAGGGCGCCCAGGACCCCCCGCCGCGTCGCCTGACGATCTCCAGGGACAGGCGACAGGGGGGAACCCTGCGCAGTGCCGCGCCCCCAGGAGCCCCGGCATCCGGTCAACGGACCCTCCCCACTCACCGTCGGTCCGGTCCTCGCCGCCCCTGCCGATCCGGTCGCCGCCCGCCGCGCGACCCCACGGCCGACGGGATCGGCCGTACGCCACCACCGCACACAGCCGCCTCAGCCTGCAGCGACCGGCCCGACCAGCACGAGCAGCCCTCCGCGATCGCCGCAGCCACAAGGGACCTCCGGGTCCCGCCCCGCCCCGACTACCGTTGGACGACGCTCCCGCCGCGCGGGACGGCAGCCCTCATGCACCCCCCGTCTGCACTTTCACCACCACATGCCCCCCAACTACCGGCAACCACACCCCTGAGCGCCCACGACACCGCACCTCCCACGGCCGAGCCCGCACCTCCCCGAACGCCCCCGACAGCCACGCCCCCACACAACCGACCACGACGCCCCCGAGGACCCATGCCCCGCGGCCGCTATACGCTCCACGACCCGCACGACCACGCCCCCCTCGGCGAAGAGCACTTCCACTGCGCGCCCGGCCCCACCGGCTGGCGCTACGTATCCCAGACCACCACCCCCTCCGGTGACCACGCCGGCTCCGTCGACCTCACCATCGACGACTTGGGCCGTCCCCTCCGCATGGAACTCCACGCCGGCGGCTGGCAGGTCCGCGGCGCCGCCCTTGAAGGCGTCACCTGGGTCCGTACCGACCCGACCGGTGCCCACGCCACGGAAGGAAACGTCCGCGCCCACGCCTTCACGGGCACATCGCCGGCATTCCTCGTCGCCACATCCCGCCTGCTACGCCTCACCCCCGATTCCGGTGCGACCCGCGTCCGCCTCGTGGCGTTCACGGACCCGGTCCTCGCACCCCTCACCGTCGACCAGTCCTGGGCCCTGCTGAACAGTGAAGCGCACCCCACTGACAACGGCCCCCTCATCGTGGACGCGTACCAGGTCACCGCACTGGACACCGGCGAACAGCACATGATCCACATCGCCGGGGACGTGGTGCTGTCAGCGCCGGGAGTCGAACTGGAGGACCTGCAGAGCCCCCCGTCCACCTTCCCCGAACGCTGAGCGACCGGACGAAGCCGCCACACGGGCTCCGCAACCCCACGACGTGCCGGGGCAACGCCGACGACGGTCAAGCGGGCGGAGCGAACCCCGTGGCGGGAGCCCGCCGCTTCTCCTCCCCGCGTCCGGCTTCCTCGGCCGCCCCAGCAGGCGCACCCGACACGGGACCGCCGGAACCACCTGCACCCCCGCCCCAGCCGGACGCAGCCGCTCCCGCCCCACCGGAAGCAGAAGCCGCGCCCTCACCAGAGCCCGCGCCCGCGACGGAAGGCGCACCCGTAACCACCGGAGCAACCGCCCCCGCGCCCCCGCCCGCAGGGGAAGCCGACGCCGCGGCGACCCGGCGCACGTCCCGCGTCTGCCGCTCGTACAGGACACTCGCCAGATAGGCCGCGGCAGGCACACCCGCCGGCGGGGGAGTACCGGTTCGCGCCGCCAGCTCGCCGGCCAGCCGCTCGGCCAGCGCCTGCCCCGCCACCGGTTCCAGCTGGCCCATCCGCGTCAGGTACTGCCGGATGCCCAGCCACAGCTCCTCCGGCACCGCGGACAGGTCCAGCCCCGCGAACCGCCCCACCAGCCATGCCGGCGGCGGAGGCACCGCGGCAGCACGAGCCGAGGGGACCCGCTCCCGCACCACCAGGGTCCCTGCGAACACGTCACCGACCCGCCGCCCCCGCGCCGACACCAGCGACGCGATGCAGGCGATCACCCCGAAGGTCATGACGATTTCCACGAGTCCGAGCAACCCCCGCACCAGCGCGTGCCGGAACCGGATCGGTCCGCCGTCGTCCCGCACCACTCGGAGCCCGCACACCAGCTTTCCCACCGACCGCCCGTGGCTCAGCGTCTCGACGGCTATCGGCGCACCGACCAGCACCAGCATGTACGCCGCGATCGACACCGCCATCACCGCCGCGGGGTCGAGTCCCGACGTGGCGAGCGCCAGGACGAGGGACACGAGCAGGAAAGCCGTCCACACGATCAGCAGGTCCACGAACAGCGCGAGCGCCCTGCTGGGCAGCCGGGCCGGCCGCAGCCCCAGGACGACGGCGTCCCCCGTCACGACCTCACTCACGGCGCCCACCCTTCATCGACCTTGCCCGACCCCTCCGAACGCCAGTCTGCCAAGCTGTCGGACAGCGCGCCGCAGCAGGCAGCAGACGAGCACCGGCGCACTACGCGCGCGTAGGAGCAGCAGCACGACCACACGTACGGACCGGGCCAGGAGCAGCAGCCGCATATGGACCTCGATGTCTACGTCAACGCCCACCGGGCCGAGTGGGACCGCCTTGACCACCTGACGGGCCGCGGCCGCCGCCTCACCGGCGACGAGGCCGACGAACTGGTCGCCCTCTACCAGCGCACCTCCACCCATCTCTCCGTCATCCAGTCGTCCGCTCCCGATCCGGCGCTCACGGCTCGCCTCACCCAGCTCGTCGCCCGCGCCAGGTCCACCGTCACCGGCACCCGCAGCGCCTCGTGGCGGGACGCCACCCGCTTCCTCACCGCGGGGTTCCCGGCGGCCGTCTACCGGTCGCGCCACTGGTGGATTCCCACAGCCGTGCTGTCCGTCCTCGTCGCGGCGGTCATCGGGTGGTGGATCGGCACCCATCCCGAGGTGCAGGCCGCCATCGCGGCACCGGACGAGCTGCGCGAGATGACCCGGCCCGGAGGGCAGTACGAGACGTACTACTCCAGCAACCCGGCCACGTCCTTCGCCGCCCAGGTCTGGACGAACAACGCCCGTGCCGCAGCCCTCTGCCTGGCCTTGGGAGCCTTCCTCGGAGTCCCCGTCCTCTGGGTACTCCTGGTCAACATGCTGAACCTCGGCGTGGGCATCGGGCTGATGGCCGCGGCCGGCCGCCTGGACACCTTCCTCGGCCTGATCCTTCCGCACGGCCTGCTGGAGCTCACGGCCGTCTTCGTCGCGGCCGGCACTGGTCTGCGCCTCGGCTGGACCGTCATCGACCCCGGCCCGCGGACCCGCCGCGCCGCCCTCGCCGAGCGCGGCCGCGCCGCCATCGGCATGGCCATTGGCCTCGCCCTGGTCCTGTTCGTCTCGGGAGTGATCGAAGGCTTCGTGACCCCGTCCGGCCTCCCCACCTGGGCCCGCATCTCCATCGGCGTCCTCGCCGAGCTGGCCTTCCTCGTGTACGTGTACGTACTCGGCGGCCGCGCCGCCAGGGAGGGGGAGGCAGGCGACGTCGAGGACGGGGACCGCAGCGCCGCGGTGCCGACCGCAGCCTGATGTGCACCGCACGGCCGCGACCTGTTACTCTTCTCTTCGCCCGCAAAGCCCGTTGACATGGGTGGCGTGGGGAGGTAGATTCAAACGGTTGCGTGGAGCTGGACAGCTTCAGTGGCAACAGCTAGTCTCTCTCTCGCTCCGCTGCGAAGTCGATCAGTCGACAAGCTGGAGCCGACGATTCCTCCGCATCGGATACGGAGCCGAAGAAATTCGGCCCCGAAAGAATCTGATAAAGTCGGATCAGCCGAAAGGCAAAGGCCCTCCAACGGCCACCGGAAACGAAATCCGAACCGGAAACGGA
>NZ_MKXB01000070.1 GCF_001865245.1 Streptomyces sp. CC53
CGATGGTGTTGCCGGCGATGGTGGAGTACTCGGCCAGGTGGTCGGCGCCGCGGTCCGGAGGCCCGGGCGCCCGCTCCTGTGGCCCGCGGGCCGCCTTCGGCCGGCTGCGCCCCGACGCCCGGGCTGCGCTGCCGTGCGCTCCGCGTCGGGCCGCCGTCGTCAGCCCCTCGCCAGCATGCCTACCGGTCGGTATGCTCGGCGCGCGGTTCCCGTCCACCTCACAGGCCGACCCGGGGAGACCCATGCCGAGCGACACCGCCGCCACCCGCACCGCACTCCGCATCTGCCCGCTCTGCGAAGCCACCTGCGGGCTCACGCTCACCCTCGCCGGCACCCGTGTCACGCAGGCCCGCGGCGACCGTGACGACATCTTCAGCCGCGGGTTCATCTGCCCCAAGGGCGCGTCGTTCGGCGAGCTCGACGCGGATCCCGACCGGCTGCGGACACCGCTCGTACGGAAGGGCGGCAACCTGCGGGAGGCCGACTGGGACGAGGCGTTCGACGCCGTGGCCCGCGCGGTGCCCGCGATCGCCGACGCCCACGGCCCCCACGCCGTCGGCGTCGTCCTCGGCAACCCCAACGTGCACACCGTGGCGGGCGCCCTCTACCCGCCGCTCCTCCTCGGGGCCCTGCGGACCCGGAGCCTCTTCACCGCCTCCACCGTCGACCAGATGCCCAAGCACGTCTCCAGCGGCCTCCTCTTCGGCGACCCCTTCGCCATCCCCGTCCCCGACCTCGACCGCACGACCCACCTGCTGATGCTCGGCGCCAACCCGCTGGACTCCAACGGCAGCCTGTGCACCGCGCCCGACTTCCCAGGCCGCCTCAAGGCGCTCCGGGCGCGCGGCGGCACCCTCACCGTCGTCGACCCGCGCCGCACCCGCACCGCCCGCCTCGCCGACCGGCACGTGCCGATCCGCCCCGGCACCGACGCGCTGCTGCTGGCCGCCCTCGTACAGGTGCTGTGCGCGGAGGGCCTGACCGACCTCGGGCCGCTCGCCCCGCACGTCGAGGGGGTCGCCGACGTCGAGGAGGCGCTACGGGACTTCACCCCGGAGGCGGTGGCCGCAGCCTGCGACGTGGCTCCCGGCACCCTCCGCGCCCTGGCCCGCGAGCTGGCCGCCGCGCCGTCCGCGGCCGTCTACGCGCGCGTGGGCGGAAGCACCGTCGCGCACGGCACCCTCACCAACTGGCTGGTGGACGTCCTGAACGTGCTCACCGGCAACCTCGACCGGCCCGGCGGCGCCCTCTTCCCGCTCTCCGCCACGGCGCCCGCGCCCCGCCCGCCCGGCCCGGGGAAGGGCTTCGCCCTCGGCCGCTGGGCGAGCCGGGTGAGCGGGCATCCGGAGGCGAAGGGCGAACTGCCCCTCGCCGCCCTGGCGGAGGAGATCGACACCCCCGGCGAGGGCCGCATCCGCGCGCTCGTCACCATCGCGGCCAACCCCGTCCTGTCCGCCCCTGACGGCGACCGCCTGGACCGGGCCCTCAGCGGCGGGCTGGACTTCATGGTCGCGGTGGACCCGTACCTCAACGAGACCACCCGTCACGCCGATGTCGTCCTGCCCCCGCCGCCGCCCTCCCAGAGCGCCCACTTCGACTTCGCGTTCAACGGCTTCGCCATCCGCAACCAGGTGCGCTACACCCGCGCAGCCGTCCCTCTGGAAGCCGGGCGGATGGACGAGTGCGAGATCCACGCCCGGCTCGTCCTGGCCGTGTCGGGCCTGCACGGCACCGCGGGCCCCGAGGCCGTCGACGCCCTGGCGGTCGACCGCGCCCTGGCGAAGGCCGTGACGGAACCGCACTCGCCCGCCCACGGCCAGGACCCCGCCGCCTTCGCTGCGCGGCTCACCGGCCGCACCTCCGCCGAGCGGCGGCTCGACCTGATGCTGCGGCTCGGCCCGTACGGGCTGACGCTCGACGACCTGCTGGCCGCCCCGCACGGCATCGACCTGGGGCCCCTGCGGCCCCGGCTGCCCGGGCCGCTGAAGACCCGCAGCGGGCGCGTCGAGCTGCTGCCCGCGCCCGTCGCGGCCGACCTGCCGCGACTGCGCGCCGCCCTGGACGCAGGCCCCGCACCGCTGGTGCTGGTGGGCCGTCGGCACTTGCGCTCCAACAACAGCTGGATGCACAACCTGCCCGCCCTGAACAGCGGCAGCAACACCTGCACGCTCCAGGTGCACCCCGACGACGCGGCACGCCTGGGCGTGGTCCACGGCGGCCGGGCCCGCGTCAAGGGCGAGGGCGGGGAGCTCGTGGTGCCCGTCGACGTGACCGACGCCGTGCGGCCCGGCGTGGTCAGCCTCCCGCACGGCTGGGGCCACGACCGGCCCGGGACCCGCCTCGCGGTGGCCGCGGCCAGGCCGGGCGCCAACGTCAACCAGCTCCTCGACGGCACCCGCCTGGACCCGCTGTCCGGCACGGCCGTCCTCAACGGGTTCCCGGTGGAGGTGTCGCCGGAGCAGTGAGCCGACCGGGGGAACCGGCACGGCGCGCCGCCGCAGGAGCCGGAGATGTCCGTGAAGTGACTGATAGTCGGATTATCAGCTGATAAGGCTGACCCATCCGACCTTCTCACGGAGGCCCCTTTCATGACCGCAGCCCGACCACTCCTGCGCACCGTCGTCGCCGGCCTCGCCCTCGCGGGCGTGGCCTTCGGCTCCGCTCCCGCCGCCCACGCCCAGGTGCCCGGCGAGAACGGCGACATCAAGGTGCACCGCAACACCACGTCGGCCACCGACCAGCGCAACGAACCCCGGGTGGGGTGCCTCTTCTACCTCGCGGCCTTCAACTTCGACATCCTCCAGGAGGTCGAATGGAGGATCGACCACCAGCCGATGCGCGCCGGCGACCCCGTCCTCAGCGACACCATGACCCTCACCACGGGTACCGGCGTGACGGACGAGCTGACCCTGCCGGACGGCATGTACAAGGTCACCTGGACCATCCCCGGCACCCCGCTGCCGCCGGCCAAGCACAAGGTGTTCCGCGTCGACTGCGACCGCAACGGCAACGGCAACGGCGGCGGGAACGGCGGTGAGAACGGCAACGGCAACGGCGGTGAGAACGGCAAGGAGAACGGCAGCAAGGACCACGGCAAGGACTACGAGAAGGACTACGGCAAGGACGACCACTACAAGCACCCGCACGGCGGCGTCGGCGCGGGCGGCGGCGGCATGGCCGGGACGGCCGACGGCGACAGCTCCTTGGCCTTCGGAGTGGGCTCCGCGCTCGCGGCCGGCCTCGCGGGGACGGCCGGGCTGGTCCTCGTCCGCCGTCGCCGGCGCGCCCATGGCACGGCGTAGGCCCTGGACCGCACGGTTCAACCGCCGGCAGCGGCGCCTCATCCGCCTCACCAGGACCCTGGTGCTGGCGT
>NZ_MKXB01000071.1:0-6124 GCF_001865245.1 Streptomyces sp. CC53
CTTCGGTGCTTCCAGCTTAGCAGATCCGTTTTCCGTTTCTGCCACCCGCTGGAGCGGGATCCTTCTCCGGAAGTTCTTCGCTTTCGCGCTTTCCCTTTCCGGCCCGACGACCTTACCAGGGTTTCGGACCCTCCCTGACCACCCCACCAAGGACGTACACGCGCAGTGGTGTAGACCAGTAGTGGTGTAGACCAGTTAGGATCTCGCCCTGTCAGGCGGTCGCTGCCGGCCCTCGGCTCAGAGTCGCGTCGGGCGTCAGGCAGGGCAACGACACTACCCCGCAGCGGTAGTTGAGGCAAATCGTTCCGGCGAACGCGAGGGCTACCAAGAGGCATCTCTTATGCGGAACCCGGACTTTCTATGACATACGCTCTGAACAGTACGCCGTCCGGGACAGGCAGTGACGGCGACACACCATCTCCGCCCTCTGGGAGGCCCTCCATGACCACCGTGACGTCGCCGCTCGTCGGACGCGCCATCGGACTCGCCGCCGTTCCCGACCCGGTCTTCTCCGGCGCCATGGTCGGGCCGGGCACCGCCATCGACCCCGTGCGCGAGCGGTCGGCCGCCGTGGCCCCCGTCGACGGCGTGGTCGTCTCCCTGCACCCGCACGCCTTCGTGGTCGTGGACGGCGAGGGCCACGGGGTGCTCGTGCACCTGGGCATCGACACGGTCCAGCTGAACGGCGAGGGCTTCGAGCTGCTCGTGGACAAGGGCGACACCGTCGCGCGCGGCCAGGAGATCGTGCGCTGGGACCCTGCCGCGGTCGAGGCCGCGGGCAAGTCCCCGGTCTGCCCGATCGTGGCGCTGGAGGCGACGGCGGACTCGCTGTCCGACCTGCGTGAGGACGGCGATCTCAAGACCGGCGACACGCTCTTCGCCTGGCAGTGACCTGGCACCCGGGCGCCGTCCGCGGGGCGGCGCCGACGGGGTGGTTCATTCTGCGGCGGACGGGACAGGGCCGCCGCCCGACGGGAGACGGTGAACGGTGACGATGGAGACAACGCTACGCGGCGTCGGTGTCAGCCACGGAGTGGCGATCGGCGAGGTACGGCACATGGGCACGGCGGTGCTGGAGCCGCCGGCCAAGCAGATCCCGGCCGAGGAGGCCGAGCGGGAGCAGGGGCGTGCCCGGCAGGCCGTGGAGGCCGTGGCGGCCGACCTGATAGCGCGGGGCAACCTGGCCGGTGGCGAGGCACAGCACGTGCTGGAAGCCCAGGCCATGATGGCGCAGGACCCGGAGCTGATGGCCGACGTGGAGCGGCGGATCGCCGTGGGGTCGACGGCCGAGCGGGCCGTGTACGACGCGTTCGCGGCGTACCGGGCGCTGCTGGCGGGGGCCGGCGAGTACCTGGCCGGCCGTGTTGCGGACCTGGACGACGTGCGGAACCGGATCGTGGCCCGCCTGCTGGGCGTACCGATGCCGGGTGTGCCGGACAGTGACGAGCCGTACGTGCTGATCGCGCGCGATCTCGCGCCGGCCGACACGGCGCTGCTCGATCCCTCTCTGGTGCTCGGGTTCGTGACGGAGGAGGGTGGGCCCACGAGTCACAGCGCGATCCTGGCGCGGGCGCTGGGCGTGCCGGCCGTGGTGGCGCTGCCGGGTGCGTGCGAACTGGCCGAGGGTGTCGTGGTCGCGGTGGACGGCAGCACGGGCGAGGTGCTCGTCGAGCCGAGCGCCGAGAAGCGGGCCGCGATGGAGCAGGCCGCTGCGGAGCGGAGGGCCGCTCTCGCCGCGTCCACCGGTCCCGGTGCCACCTCGGACGGGCACAAGGTGCCGCTGCTCGCGAACGTCGGCGGGCCTGCGGACGTGCCGGCGGCGGTCGAGGCGGGGGCCGAGGGTGTCGGGCTGTTCCGCACGGAGTTCCTGTTCCTGGACGACAGCAAGAAGGCGCCGTCCGAGGAGAAGCAGGTCGAGGCGTACCGGAAGGTGCTGGAGGCGTTCCCGGAGGGCCGGGTCGTCGTGCGGGTGCTGGACGCGGGCGCGGACAAGCCGCTGGACTTCCTGACGCCCGCCGACGAGCCGAACCCGGCGCTGGGTGTGCGTGGCCTGCGGACGCTGCTCGACCATCCCGAGGTGCTGCGGACGCAGCTGCGGGCGCTGTCGAAGGCCGCCGAGGGCCTGCCGGTGTACCTGGAGGTCATGGCGCCGATGGTGGCGGACCGGGCGGACGCCAGGGCGTTCGCCGAGGCGTGCCGCGAGGCGGGGCTGCGGGCGAAGTTCGGTGCCATGGTGGAGATCCCGTCGGCCGCGCTGCGGGCTCGTTCGATCCTGCAGGAGGTCGAGTTCCTGTCGCTGGGCACGAACGACCTGGCGCAGTACACGTTCGCCGCGGACCGGCAGGTCGGGGCGGTGTCGCGGTTGCAGGACCCGTGGCAGCCTGCGCTGCTGGACCTCGTCGCGCTGGCGGCCGAGGCGGCCCGTGCCGAGGGCAAGAGCTGCGGTGTGTGCGGTGAGGCGGCGTCCGATCCGCTGCTGGCGTGTGTGCTGACGGGTCTGGGGGTGACCTCCCTGTCGATGGGTGCGGCGTCCATTCCGTACGTGCGGGCGGCCCTGGCGATGTACACGCTCGCGCAGTGCGAGCGTGCGGCTGCCGCGGCGCGTGCGGCGGAGTCGGCGGAGGAGGCGCGCCTCGCCGCGCAGGCGGTGCTGTCCGGTGAGTGAGCCGCTGCGGCCGTGACACGTCCGGTCGCGGTTTCGGGGGCCTTCCCGTTGTGGGGCGGGAAGGCCCCCGTCCGCGTGCCGGGGTCAGTCGTGGGTGGGTCGGCCGTCGTCGGGAGCCAGGTCGAATCCGGGGCGGTAGGTGACGCCCGGTTCGGGTGGGAGGGGCTCTCCGGTGTGGGCGTCGGTGCAGTAGGCGTCGAAGACCTCGGCTTCGGTGAGGGGGACGAGCCGTCCGTGGTCGAGGCGCCAGCCGTGGAGGCGGTCGGGTGCTCCGGTGCTGGTGGTGCGCAGCACGAGTCCCCCGGGTGACCTGCGGGCGAGGCCGGCGGCGAGGACGGTGAGGAACTCGGTGGCGTCGGCCGAGTCGAGTGCGGTGGGGGGCGCGGCTCCGCGGGCGGTGTGGAGGACGGCCAGGAGGTGGTCGTCGCCGGCGGGGAGGCTGCAGACGAGGTGGTGGCGGCCGGGTCCGGCCCGGTCGAGGAGGCGGAGGACGGCGCGGGTCGCCCGGTCGTAGGCGGCGCGGCCGATGTCCTGGCCGCATTCGGCGCACGGTCCGGCGTCGGCGAGGAGGGCCGCCGCGTACGCGCGGGTGGCGTGGCGTGCGGCGGTGTCGACGAGGGCGGGGACGAGCTCGTCGATGGGTTGGCCGGTGTAGGTGAGGCGGGCGCCGGTGGCGGCGGTCTCGGAGGTGTACCGGCTGCGGCTGGCGGGGGTGTCGGGGTCGAGGCCCGTTTCGGTGCAGTAGGCCGCGTAGTCCTCGGGGTCGAAGAGGGCGACGGTGGTGTGGCCGCCGGTGGTGGCGAGGGTCCGCAGGAGGCGCTCGGTCTCGCGGAGGTAGGTGGTGTGGTCGTCGAAGGTGAAGGAGCGGTAGCGGCGCATGGCCGCGAAGTCGTGTGCGTCGGTGAGGAGGCCGACGGTGCTCGGCACTTCGCGGCGCAGGGCGCGGCGGAGTGCGGTGCTGCCGGTCCTGGTGGTGTGTGTCATGGGTCCCCCTGGTGATCAGCCGATGATCGTTGCTCACTCAGCGTAACCAGGGGGACTGACAGTGACCCCGGTCCTCAGCCCTCGGGGCTGCGGCGGGCGCGGGCGAGGTCCTCGTAGAAGTGGAGGAGCGAGACGTCGTCGACGGAGCCCGGGTTGACGGCCTTGTCGAGGGCGGTGCCCTGGAGGAGGCGCTTGACGGGGACTTCGAGGCGCTTGCCGGTGAGGGTGTGGGGGACGGCGGGCACCTGGATGACCTCGTCGGGGACGTGGCGGGGGGAGAGTTCGGGGCGGGTGGTCTGCCGGATGCGGCCGACGAGCTGCTCGTCGAGGGCGGCGCCTTCGGCGAGGTGGACGAACAGCGGCATCCAGTAGCCACCGCCTGGTTCCTCCAGGCCGATCACGAGCGACTCCTTGATCTCGGGGAGGCGTTCGACGGCTTCGTAGATGTCGGCGCTGCCCATGCGGACGCCCTGGCGGTTGAGGGTGGAGTCGGAGCGGCCGTGGATGACGACGGAGCCGTGGTCGGTCAGGGTGATCCAGTCGCCGTGGCGCCAGACCCCGGGGTAGGTGTCGAAGTAGCTGTCGCGGTAGCGGCTGCCGTCGGGGTCGTTCCAGAAGCGGATCGGCATGGACGGCATGGGGTTGGTGACCACGAGTTCGCCGACCTCGCCGACGAGGGGCTTGCCGTGGGGGTCCCACGCCTGGAGGTCGGTGCCGAGGCAGGCGGCCTGGAGTTCCCCGATGTGGACGGGGAGGGTGGGGACGGCTCCGGCGAAGCAGCTGCACACGTCGGTGCCGCCGCTGACGGAGGCGATCCACAGGTCGTGGCCTGCGTCGGCGAACTCGTCGTGGAGCCAGCGGAAGCCGTCCGGCGGCAGGGGCGAGCCGGTGGTGGCGACGCAGGCGACGCGGGACAGGTCGTGGTCGCGGGCGGGGTGGACGCCTGCTTTGCGGCAGGCCATGACGTAGGCGGCGGAGGTGCCGAAGAGGGTGGCTCCGGTGCGTTCCGCGATGCGCCACTGGGCCCCGGTGTCGGGGTGGCCGGGGCTTCCGTCGTACAGGACGACGGTGGTCCCGGTGAGGAGGCCGGAGACGAGGAAGTTCCACATCATCCAGCCGGTGGAGGTGTACCAGAAGAACCGGTCCTCGGGGCCGAGGTCGCAGTGGAGGCCGATCTGCTTGAAGTGCTCCAGCAGGATGCCGCCCTGGGACTGGACGATGGCCTTGGGCAGACCGGTCGTGCCGGAGGAGTAGAGGATCCACAGCGGGTGGTCGAAGGGGACCTGCTCGTACACGGGCTCGGTGTCGCCGGCGGTCAGGTCGGACCACTCCAGGGCGCCTTCGGGTGCCTGCGTGCCGAGGAGCGGGATGTGGACGACGGCGCGGAGGGCCGGCAGCTCCCGGCGGAGTTCGGCGACCACGTCGCGGCGGTCGTGCTCCTTGCCTCCGTAGCGGTAGCCGTCGACGGTGAACAGGACGACGGGTTCGACCTGCTGGAAGCGGTCGAGGACGCTGCGGGCGCCGAAGTCGGGGGCGCAGGAGGTCCAGACCGCGCCGACGGCGGCGGTGGCGAGCAGCGCGGTGACGGCCTCGGGAATGTTGGGGAGGTAGCCGCTGATGCGGTCGCCGGGGCGTACACCGAGGGCGCGCAGCTGATCGGCGAGCGCGCCGACCTGGCGGCGCAGCTCGGTCCAGCTGACGGGGCGGACCTCCTGGGCCTCGTCGACGTGGAGCAGCGCGGGGGCGTCGGGGCGCTGGTCGGCGGCGCGCAGGGCGTGCTCGGCGTAGTTGAGGGCGGCGCCGGGGAACCACTGGGCGCCGGGCATGGCGCGGTCGCCGAGGACGCGCTCGTACGGGGTGCTGAAGCGGACGTCGAACCACTCGGCGACCGCGCGCCAGAAGGTGTCGAGGTGGTCGACGGACCAGCGGTGGAGCGCGGGGTAGCCGCCGTCGGCGGGGGCGCCGTGCCGTCCGGCGGCCCAGGCCTGGAAGCGGGTGACCGCGGCGGAGGCGATGCGGTCCCGGTCCGGCTGCCACAGCGGGCCGGACGGTTCGGAGTGCGCGGTCGCTGACGTCGTCGTCATTGGAGGTTGCTCCCTGGCTGTACGCGGATGGCGTGCGTCCCGCGCACGGGCTGGGGTGTGCGCGTGACGCGGCTGACAGGACGATGCCACGTGATCGTTGTTCGCACCAGGGTTCTCCCCCCACGCCCGGGCCGCCCGGCATGTGGCGGCGCCACGGGTGAACGGCTGTTGAACGGCTCCCCCGGGCGGCTCGCGGGGTGGCAGGGTGAGCGGCATGGACGGTCGTGAGCTGGTGCGTTCGGTATGGGTGTTCGGCAGGGTGCGGGGGCTGCGGGCCATGCGCTCGGTGTGGCGGCAGCGGCGGGCCGACGCGGTGGGGCTGGCGCCGCGGGGCCGGGAGCGGGCGCGGGTGCCGGGGCGCGTGGTGGGGGCGGAGCCGGTGCCGGGGGGC
>NZ_MKXB01000071.1:6474-21978 GCF_001865245.1 Streptomyces sp. CC53
GGGCGGTGCTGGAGCCGGACACGGACGGCGGCTGGCGGGTGGTGGCCGAGCGGGTCACGGTGGGGGTGTCGCGGAACGGGGCGGTGGAGGTGTGCACGCCGGGCGGTGTGGTGCTGCGCCGGGAGCTGCCGCCGCGCTGGTGGGAGCCGGAGGACGGGGGGCCCGCGCGGTGGGTGCAGCGTTCGGAGGTGCCGGCGGACGCGCGGTTCTTCGGGCTCGGGGGGCGGGCGTCGGGGCCGCGGCTGCGGGAGGGGACGTACCGGTTGTGGAACACCGACCCGCGGGGGCGGATCGGGCCGGAGACGGACCCGATGTACCTCACGATGCCGGTGCAGTGGGTGGTGGCGGACGGCGGGACGCACCTGGCCTTCTACGACAGCACGTGGGACGGGCAGGTGACGCTGCGGGAGGGCGCCGAGGGTGCGGGGTCGGGGCTGGACCGGCCGGGGGTGAGCGAGGTCCGGATGAGCGGGGGCCCGCTGCGGTGCTGGGTGGTCGTGGGGTCCCCGGCCCGGGTCCTGTACTGCTGGACGCAGTTGACGGGGGCCCCGGCGGTGCCCCCGTCGTGGGCGCTGGGGCCGCAGCACGCGCGGTGGGGGTTCGGCAGCGCCGAGGAGGTGCGCCGGGTGGTGGCGGGCTACCAGGAGCGGGACCTGCCGCTGTCGGTGCTGCACCTGGACATCGACCACTACGACGGGCACCGGGTGTTCACGGTGGACGGGCGGGGCTTCCCGGACCTTCCGGGGCTGGCCGCGGAACTGCGGGAGCGCGGGGTGCGGCTGGTGTCGATCGTGGACCCCGCGGTGAAGGCGGGGCCGGGCGGGGCGGTGTACGAGGCGGGCCGTCGGGTCGGGGAGGGCGGGGCGTACGTGCGGGACGCGCGGGGCAGGGTGGTGCGGGGGGTGGTGTGGCCGGGTGAGTGCGTGTACCCGGACTTCACCGATCCGGCGGTGCGGGAGTGGTGGGGAGGGCTGTACGAGGAGCGGTTGGCGCAGGGCTTCTCGGGTGTGTGGCACGACATGAACGAGCCGGTGTCGTTCGCGCCGTTCGGGGACATGACGCTGCCCCGGTCGGCACGGCACTCCCTGGAGGGGCGGGGCGGGGACCACCGGGAGGCGCACAACGTGTACGGGCTGTCGATGGGGCGCGCCGGGTACGAGGGCCTGGTGCGGCTGCGGCCCGACGAGCGGCCGTTCCTGTTCTCCCGGTCGGGGTGGGTGGGCATGCAGCGGTACGGCGGGACGTGGTCGGGTGACGTGGCGACGCAGTGGCCGGGGCTGCGGGCGTCGCTGGCGCTGGTGCTGGGGCTGGGGTTGTGCGGGGTGCCGTACTCGGGGCCGGATGTGGGCGGTTTCGACGGGCACCCGTCGGCGGAGCTGTATCTGCGGTGGTTCCAGCTGGGGGCGTGGATGCCGTTGTTCCGCACCCATGCGGCGATCGACGCGGGGCGGCGCGAGCCGTGGGAGTTCGGCCCGAAGGTGCTGGAGTACGCGCGGGCGGCGGTGGAGGAGCGGGAGCGGCTGCGGCCGTACTTCGTGACGCTGTCGTGGCTGGCCCGGTCGACGGGGGCGCCGTATGTGCGGCCGCTGTGGTGGAGCGCCCCCGAGGAGCGGGAACTGCGGGACTGCGAGGACGCGTTTCTGCTGGGAGACGCGTTGCTGGTGGCGCCGGTGCTGACGCGGGGGACGGACCGGCGGGCGGTACGGCTGCCGCGCGGCCGGTGGTACGAGACGGTGACGGGGCGGGTGTACGAGGGTCCGGGGCAGGTGCTGGTCGAGGCGCCGCTGTCGCGGATCCCGGTGCTGGCGCGGGCGGGCGCGGTGGTGCCGGTGCGGGGGGAGGACGGCGGCGCGGTGGAGCTGGAGGTGTGGCCGCCGGCTCCGGGTCGGACGGGGGGCGGTGTGGTCGTACGGGACCCCGGTGACGGGTGGGGGCCGGTGGAGGTGGAGCGGTATGTGACGCGGTGGGTGGAGGGTGAGGTCAGGGTGGAGCGGATGACGGACGAGGGGGCTGTGGTGGTGGAGGAGGGCGTGAGGGTGCGGGGCGGTTAGCGGTCCTGTCGGCGGGTGGCTCCGGGCCGCGGCTCGATGTGTCGTGCGGTGGCTCGCTGCCCGGTGGCCCGGGCTGCGGCACCGCTCGGGGAGGGCGCCCTTCGTGGTGCCCTTCGACGAGGGCGGGCCCCTGTGCGCCGCACCCAGCTCTGCGCCGGGCAGGGTGCAGGTCTCTGCGGGGTCCCGTCTTTCCTACGGCCGCGGCGGGGGAACGGCGGGCCCGGCCCGGGGCCGTCGCTGGGGAACGGCGGCCCGGGCGTCGTGGCAGCAGCCGGACGGTGCCGGCGGGGACCGGCGCGGGGAAGGACGGTGTCAGCGGCCTGTCGGAGACGGAGCGGGGGCGTAGGCCCCGGCGAACCACTTGCGGGCCGCCTCCGTGTGGAGGGGGAAGCAGAGGGGCGCGGCGCCGCGCAGGAGGTGGTAGCCGGTCGTCTCCGCGGTGGGCCCGGAGGGCGGGAGGTCGTCGGCCGGCCGTTCCGGCAGCAGGCCGAAGAGGAGCAGGTGGCCGCCGGGCGAGCTCAGGGCGTCGGCGAGACGCACCTCCCCGGCGGCGGCCGCGATGCCGGTCTCCTCGTACAGCTCCCGCACGACGGCGTCCCGCCAGTCCTCGGCGTGGTCGACGAAACCGCCGGGGAGGGCCGTGCCACCCCGTTGGGGCTCGATGCTGCGGGTGACGACGACGAGGCCGGAGCCGTGCCGGTCCGTGACCGGGAGGAGGGCCACGGCGACGGGCAGCGGGTTGCGGTAGGCGACGGCGCCGCAGGCGGGGCAGGTGCGGGGCCAGGCCGCGGCGGCATCGGGGTGGGCGGTACCGCAGTCGACGCAATGGGTGGTCTTCACGGGGGCGACTGTAGCGGCGGGCACACCGTGGTAGGAGGGTGCTCATGACACGACGTGAGGGTGCCGTCGCGGTGGTGGTGCGCGGGGTGGTCGTCGCGCTGGGGGCGGTGCTCGTCGGGGCCGCCGGTGCGGGGGCGCCCATCGCGCGGGCAGGTCCCGAGCGGGTGGCGCCGCCGCTGTTCGTGGCGCTGCGCTCGGTGGACCCCACGGTCCTCCAGGACATGCGGTACGCGACGGAGCACAACTTCGTGGGCCGGCCGGTGGACGGCTACCGGCAGCCGGTGTGCCTCCTCACGCGGCCCGCCGCGCGGGCGCTGCACCGCGCCCAGGCGGCCCTGCTGCCCCGGGGCTACGCGCTGAAGGTGTACGACTGCTACCGGCCGCAGCGGGCCGTGGACCACTTCGTGCGGTGGGCGGAGGACCTCGCGGACGAGCGGACGAAGGCGGAGCACTACCCGCGGGTGGAGAAGGCGCGGCTGTTCGCCGACGGCTACATCGCGGCCAGGTCGGGGCACAGCCGGGGCTCGACCGTCGACGTGACGCTGGTGCGGCTGCCGTACGCGCCCGCCCTGCCGCACGTACCGCCGTACGGACCCGGTGCACCTCCGGCGGACTGCGCGGCACCGGCCGGTCGGCGGTCCACCGACGGATCGGTGGACATGGGGACCGCGTTCGACTGCTTCGACCCGTTGTCCCGCACCGACGACCCGCGGATCCAGGGGGAACCGCGGGCCCACCGGGAGCTGCTGCGGGCCGCGCTCGCCGCACAGGGGTTCGTGAACCTGCCGGAGGAGTGGTGGCACTTCACCCACCGGCCGGAGCCGTTCCCCGACACGTACTTCGACTTCCCGGTGGCCCGCCGGTCGGTGGCGCGGTGACCGGGGCGGTGCGGATCAGGTGACCGGCTCCGCTGCGGGCGGTGCGGTGAACGTGAGGGCGTGCTGGACGAGGGTCACCAGCACCTCCTTCACCGACTCGCGGTCCCGGGCGTCGCACAGGAGGAGCGGTACGTCCTCGTCGAGGTCCAGGGCCGCCCGCACCGAGTCGGGCGGGTAGCGGTCGGCGCCGTCGAAGCAGTTGACGCCGACGAGGAACGGGATGCGGCGCCGCTCGAAGTAGTCGATCGCGGCGAAGGAGTCCCCCAGGCGGCGGGTGTCCGCGAGGACGACCGCGCCCAGCGCCCCCTGCGCGAGCTCGTCCCACAGGAACCAGAACCGGTCCTGGCCGGGGGTTCCGAAAAGGTACAGCACGAGGTCGTCGCGGAGGGTGATCCGACCGAAGTCCATGGCGACCGTGGTCGTGGACTTGGCTTCTACGCCGTCCAGGTCGTCGACGGGCCGGCTCGCCTCCGTCAGGTGCTCCTCCGTGCGCAGCGGCCGTATTTCGCTCACCGCCCCGACGAGGGTGGTCTTGCCCACCCCGAACCCGCCCGCGACCAGGATCTTCAGGGTCACCGGGTCGACCGGCGGCGGACCCATGCGGCTAGAGCGCCCGAAGGCCATTGATCACCTCACGCAGAATGCTCACATCCGGCAGTTCCGCCGGAGGTACGGGACGGGTCACGTGGACGAGTTCCTCGTCGAGGAGGTCGCCGACCAGCACCCGGACGACCCCGACGGGCAGGTCCATGTCGGCGGCGAGTTCGGCGATGGAGCAGGGGCAGTCGACGCACCGCTCGACGATCTCCACGTGCTCGGGGGACAGCTCCCGGTCGCGGCCTGGGTCGTCCACCGCCGGCTCGGGGACGACGACCGCGATCAGGTCGAGACGGTGCCGTGTGCAGCTGCCGGTGCGGCCCCGGGTCATCGTGTACGGGCGCACCAACGGCCCGGCGTCGTCGTCGAACCAGTGGTGGACGTCACCGCGGTGGCGGCCCGGGCCGAGCTGCCCCGGTTGTCCTCCCGCTGCGTCGTTCACGGCATCCCGCCTCACCCGCCGGTGGGCAGTCCGCCGCGGGGGGCGGTGCCGAGGTGCGCACCGACACGCTTGACCATCAGGGTCATCTCGTACGCCACGAGGCCCACGTCGGAGTCGGCGTCGGCGAGCACCGCGAGGCAGCTGCCGTCGCCCGCGGCGGTCACGAACAGGAACGCCTCCTCCAGTTCGACGACCGTCTGCCGGACCTGGCCGGCCTCGAAGTGGCGGCCCACGCCCTTGGCGAGGCTGTGGAAGCCGGAGGCGACGGCCGCCATGTGCTCGCTGTCCTCGCGGCTGAGGTCCTTGGAGGCACCGGTCGGCAGGCCGTCGCTGGAGAGCACCAGGGCCTTGCGGATGGAGCCGACCCTCTCGACGAGTTCGTCGAGGAGCCAGTTGAGCTCGCCCGGTGAGTTGGGTACTGCGGCGTTCGGTGCGGTCATCGACCGTTCCCCTCCGGTGTCGTTCCTGGTCCTTCTTCGCGGCGGGCCCGCTGCCAGCCGCGCTGCATCGCGCTCATGCGGAGGCGTACTTCTTCCGCGTCGCGATCGGTGTCGTGCCCCGTCTCGGGGGTCGGGTGGGCCGGCGCGGCGGGGCGCGGGGTGCCGCCGCGCTCGGCGGGCTGCCTCAGCTGGGGGACGAGGCTCGCCTGGCGGACGCGGCGGGGCAGGCCGCGAAGCGTCAGCGCGGTCTCGTCGGGCTCCGGCTTCCCGTGGCCGGGGGTGTGCTGCGCGGGCCCCGGCCCGGTGTGCGGCGGCTCGGTCGGCGCGGGGCCGCCGTCGGGCGGCGGCATCCGGCTCCCGTCCGGCTCGTCGGCGGCCGGGCGGTCGCCGCGGTCCCTGCGGCTGCGCCGAGTGGGCAGCGGCTTGAGGGCGGCGTGCGGCCCGGGGACAGGGCCCGACCGGCCCGAGGGACGGGACGGCTCCTGCGCCTGCGCCGGCTCGGCGGACTGCCGGGCCCCGTCGTGCCCGTACGGCTCCGCTGCCTGGTCCTGCTCGGCGTACGGGCGCGCTCGGTTCACCTGCGGCTGCGGCTGCTCCGGGGTCGGGCGGGGGCTGTCGGAGGGGCGGGGCGCGTCGGCGGGCTGCGGCACCCGGCCGGGTGTCCGCTCCGCCGTCGTGCGTTCTGCGGGTGCCGGGTGCCGGGCGTCCGACGGGGGCTGGTCCTGGGACCGGAGGGGCTGGAGGATTCCGGAGCGGCCCGGCCGCGACGGCGGCTCGGAGTCCCGCGGCTCGGGGCGCCGCGGGTCCTGACCGGGATCGGGAAGGTCGCTGCGCGACGGGTGCGGAACGTCCAGGCGGCGGCCGTGGCGGGCGATCAGCGTGGGCTGCTTGCGGCGGCGGGGCAGCGGTACGGGGGCCGCCAGGCGGTCCGTACCGGATTCCACGGATCCGGGCCGCGCACCGTTGTCGTCGCGGTGACGCTCGGACTCCCCCGCCGGGCGCAGGGCGGGACGTGACCGGAGGAGGCGGCGTGGCTCACCGCCGGGGTGGTCCTGACCGCGTGCTCCGGGCAGGGGGTCGGCCCACTCGTCGTCCAGTTCACCCAGGAGACCGAGGGGGGCACGCAGTTCGAGCGGTTCGTCGAGTTCGACAGGCCCGTTCAGGACGGCGGCCTCCAGTGCCTGCCTGCGGTCGGAGATCTTCCGGTCGGCATCGTCCCGGCGGTCCTTGCCGAGGCGGTCCTGAGCGGCGCGATCCAGGCGGAATCCCGCGCCCTCGGTCGCCGGTGCGTCGGTGAGGAGTGCCGCGGGGATGAACACGACGGCGGTGGTTCCTCCGTACGGGGAGGGCTGGAGCGAGACGCGGACGTCCTGGCGGCGGGCGAGCCGGCTCACGACGAACAGGCCGAGCCGGTCGGTGTCGGACAGCTCGAACTCGGGCGTCTCGGCCAGCCGGAGGTTGGCGTCGAGCATGTCCTCGGCCGACATGCCGAGGCCCCGGTCGTGGATCTCCAAGGTGAAGCCGTTGGCCACGCGCTCGCCGAGCACCTGGACCGCGGTGTGCGGGGGTGAGAACACGGTGGCGTTCTCCAGGAGTTCGGCGACGAGGTGGGTGAGATCGGCGACCGCGGGCCCGCTGACGCCGATCCGCGGCAGGCGACGCACCTCGATGCGCTCGTAGTCCTCGACCTCGCCCACGGCCGCCCTCACCACGTCCATCAGCTGCACGGGCCGGCGCCACTGGCGTGAGGGCGCGGCCCCCGAGAGGATCACGAGGCCCTCGGCGTGGCGGCGCATGCGGGTGGTGAGGTGGTCGAGGCGGAAGAGGTCGGCGAGCTCCTCGGTGTCCTCGGTGCGGCGTTCCATGGCGTCGAGGAGGGTGAGTTGGCGGTGCAGGAGGACCTGGTTGCGGCGGGCGAGGTTGACGGAGACCTCGGAGATGCCGCGACGCATGTCGGCCTGCTTGACGGCGGCTTCGACGGCGGCGCGCTGGAGGGTGTTGAGGGCCTTGCCGACCTGGCCCATCTCGTTCCTGTCGAACTCCAGGTGCGGGACCTCCGTCTCGACGTCGACGTGTTCACCGGCCGCGAGGCGGCGCATGACGCTGGGCAGCCGCACCCCGGAGACGTCCTGGGCCTCCTTGCGGAGTCTCGTGAGGTCGCGGACCAGACTGCGGCCGATGCGCACGGAGACGACGACGGAGGCGAGGAGGGCGAGGAAGCCGAGGATGCCCGCGACGCCGGCTTGGAGCAGGACGCCGTACGCGGCGGGTTCGACGCGCTTCTGGTAGCGGGCGCCGGCCTCGGTGTTCTCGGCGGCGAGCCCGCTGAGCACGGCGTTCGCGGCCTGCTCCCAGCGCACGGCGTCGACGACTCGCGCGGGGTCGCCCGTGGGACCGGAGGCGACGACCGTCTCCTCGGCCTCGCGCAGGGGCTCGGTCACCGGTTCGCGCCAGAAGAGCTGGAAGACCTCACGCTCGGAGCTCGGCAGGATCTCCAGGTTCACCTCGTACAGCTGCTCGCGGCGTGCGACGAGGTCGGAGAGGAGGCGGACCTCCTCGGCGGTGAGGCGGTTGCTGATGAGGGAGGAGACGATCAGGGCGTCCTCCCGGGCGACCATCTCCCGTGCGCGGGCCAGGCCGACGAGGGCACGGGCCTGCTTGTCCATCTCGACGTCGTCGAGGGTGTGGAGGTGGACGAGGAAGGTGTAGCAGGGGTCGATGAGCCGGTTGTAGAACTCCAGGGCCTGGATGCGGCCGACGGCACGGGTGTCGACGGAGCGGCGCAGGGTCTCCAGTCCGTCGAGCGCCTCCATGAGGGAGGCGAGCCGCCCCGCGGCGGCCTCGTCCATGGTGCCGGTGACCCGGGGGTCGCGGGCGTCGGCGCGGAGGGCGTCCAGGGCACGGTCCGTGGCGGCGCGGTGGCGGCGCAGGGTCTCGTGGGCGTCGGCGGTGCGGGGGTCCGCGAGGTAGATCAGGCTCTGCCTGCGCTCCTGCTGGATGACGCGGACGGTGCCTTCCAGGGGGTGTCCGACCTTTTCCAGCACGTGGCCGACGTCGAGGAGGTGGCCGGCCTCACGGCTGGTCAGGTAGGTCGCGAAGCCCCAGAGGGCGGTGAGGGAGACGAGGGGCACGAGCAGCAGCGCCACGATCTTCCTGCGGATCGACTTCCCGCGAAAGCGCATGGCCCCCCCCAGCTCGCACCCGCCCCCGCCGCTCGTTGGCACGCCCCGGGTGTACACATCGACACATCAGCAAACCTGCGCGAGCCTACTACTGACGCTCAGGCAACCCGAAGGTGCCTGCGCGTCTTTGTGGGACGGGAACCAGGGCGTTGTTCTGGGGTTGTCCCGGTATCCGGGGAGTTGGCGCGGCGCTCTGTGGCGGAGACCACCTGGCCGGATCTCGTCGCTGCGGGGAGAGGTCGGAGGGGTGGTGGCGGCCCTGCGGGAATCTTCCTGTCCGGCCATACGTCTTCTTGTAGGGGGGCGGTGGGATCTGTCGGCGTAAATCCGCTCAAGACGGGCAGCCACCTCCTCCTGAGGAGAGTCCGGTGGGGAGTGAGGCGTGATGAACAGGGGGCGGCGTGAGTTGTGGGTCGAGGAGCCGGTGGGGCGGCGCAGGCTGCCCGACCCGGTCCGCTCGTCGGCGGTACGGGCCGTGCTGGTCATCTCCCTGACGCTGATTCAGGCCATGATGGCCTATCTGCTGACAGTCGCGGGTTCCTGGCTGGCGTTCCCGGTGATGCTGACCGCGGTGGGCAGCACGGTGGCGGCCACGTGGGCGGCCCTGGACGTCTGGGTGACGCGGCAGGTGTGGAACCAGCGGTACGGCGTGGTCTCGGAGCCCAGCAGCACGGCGCGGCACCTGCGCAGGGAGCGCCGCCGCGCGCGGAGGGCCGCACGGGAGGCGGCGCGGATACGGCAACGGCCTCCGCGGAGCGGGCACGCGGGGGCCGGCGAACTGTCGCAGGTGTGAGCCCGGACGCGCCGGGGGCCGCGGCTCGGTCGCGGCCCCGCCCCGTGCACGCCGTGCGCGGCTTCGTTCACGGAAGCCGGGTTCGGGCACAGACCCGGGGAGTGGTCACGGAGGCCGGCCGCAGTGTTGAGTCCGACGTTGCCGGCCATCCGGCGTGTCAGTGGATGCCGAGACCCGCGGGTCACCGTGCGGGCCGGCCGTCAGGGATGCGGTGACTACTCGCCGTGCACATCGGTGTGCCCGGCTGCACGCGACGACCGGGCCCGTCGATGAGCATCCCGAGCAGCGCCGGGTCGGGTGAGGTGCCACGGCCGAGGGGCACGGCTATGCGCAGCTGCTCGGCCCGCTCGGGGTGGTAGCAGCCGAAGAGCTTGGCGGACCGGCGGCGCCCGCAAGGTGGGCACGCGCCCGCCGGGGCGCCTGGCCCCCCGCGCCCGCCGAGGCGTGGGCCCGCGTGCCCGCCGGGCCGCGTCCCCACCTGCGGGGCGGCACCGTCCACCGCCGGGGCGCGGTGCGCGACGGTGAAGCCGCGTCCCCACGCGGGGTGGCGCTGCCCCCCGCCGGGCAGGGGGCGTGTCAGGACGCGGGCCGGGTCGGAGGGTCGGCCGGCGTGCGCCGGAACATGCGCGTCGCGGTGATCTCACCGTGGATCTGCTCCCCCTCCGAGCGGGGCTGCGGGAGGCCCGGGCGGAGGTGCTCCTCGACGCTGATGTACTTCAGCCCCGCGCGTAGGTCGGCGTCGTTGCGCAGCCGGATGACCAGCGGGAACTCGGCGAGCGCGGTGGTGTCGAACAGGCCCGTCGTGTAGAGGAGCTGGACACCGAGCGCGTCGGACACGGCGCGCTGCAGCTCCAGCAGGTACGTGGCGTTCGCGCGGCCGATCGGATTGTCCAGGAACAGGGTGCCGGCGTGCCGGTGCTTGTCGCGGCCGCGGTCGTTGCTGCGGAGGGCGGCCATCGTGCAGTACAGCGCGATCGCGGCCGTCAGCAGCTGGCCGCCGGAGAACACGTCGCCCATCTGGCCGACCGGCACTCGTTCGGCGCGCAGTACGGCGTCCGGCTTGAGGATCTCCACGGCGACGCCCTTGGGCTGGAGGGCCGCGTGGACGCCCCGCAGCAGCAGCGACATGCCGTCGCGGCGCAGGTCGGAGTTCTTCTTGACGGCGGCCCGGGTGGCCTCGTCGATGACCTCGCCGAGCCGTTCGACCAGCGTGGCCTGGTCGGGCTCCTCGAAGCGGATGCGCAGGAACTCCTGCCCGGACCACTCCCCGAGGCCCTCGGGCAGCCGGGAGAGCCGCTGGGCCGAGCGGAGCGTGGTGAGCGCGGACTCGACCAGTCCGCGCAGCCGGTCGACGATCGAATCGCGGTTGCGTTCCAGCTGGGCCAGCTCGTCGGTGAGGACGCGCAGGCGCGGGGCGAACGCCTCGGCCCACTTCGCCGCGTGCTCCGGCAGGGCGGCGGCGGGCAGTTCGCGGATCTGCTGCCGCGCCGGAGTGCGGACCTGCTCGTAGCGGGTGGAGTTGGCGTGCCGTACGAGGACGTCGCAGGCGTCCCGTACGGCGGCCTCCGCGGCGGACAGGTCGGCGGCGCAGCCACGCAGCGAGCGGCGGGCCTCGGCGGCCGCCTTGCGGGCCTCCTCCAGGGAGTCGGGGTACGGCGCGGGCTCCTGCTCGTCGTCGGTGTGCTCGCGCATGAGGTCCCTGAGCAGTGCGGCGAGTTCGTCGAAGCCGCTCGCGGACTCCTCGGCGGTGCGGTGGGAACGCAGCAGCCGGGTGTGGGCGTCGCGGGCGGCCTCCAGGGCGTCGGTGTGCGCGGCGAGTTCGCCGGTGGCGGTGCGCAGCAGGACCTGGGCCTGCTCGGCGTCGGCGGGGGCCAGGTCCTCCGGCAGCTCGGTGTGCGCGTCGCCGTCGGCGGGGGCGAGGCGCTCGGCTTCGCCGCGCAGCCGACCGAGCTTCTCGCTGGCCTCGGAGGCGCGCGACTCCAGGAGCTGCACCAGGGACTCGGCACGGCCGGCGGCGGCCTGGCGGGAGGGGCCGTCGGCGCCGTCGGGGCTCTCCAAGAGCTGGGCGGCACGGGTGCGGACCTTGTTGGTGAGCCGGTCGAGCTCGGCGTGCGCGGCGCTCTCGTCGCTCTCCGCGCGGGCCTGCTCGGCGCGCAGGTCGGCACCGACGCCGACCTTCTCGTACAGCTGGGACGCGGCACGGTAGGCCTCGCGCAGCGCGGGCAGGGAGGGGCGCGGGACGCCGCCGTCGAGGAGGGCGGTGCCGTCGGGCTTCTCCTCGGGGAGGTCCTCGTGGGCACCGGCGATCTCGGAACGCTCGGCGCGCAGGGCGCGGGCGGTGCGGTGGGCGTCGTCGGCGGCCCGCTGGGCGGCGCGGCGGTCCTCGTCGGCGGCCCGGGCCCGCTCCAGGCAGGTCTGGGCGGTGGCCTCCGCCTCGGCGGTCTCGTCGGCGAGTTCCCGCAGGCGGACCTGCCAGGTGGCACGGTCGCGCAGCCGGGAGGCGAGGCCGGCGAGGGCGTCGGCGGCGCGGCGGGCGCGCTGCGCCGCCTCCTGCCGCTCCTCCCGCACCCGGGCGGACTCCGCGGCGGCCTCGTCGGCTTCTGCCCGTGCGATGCGGGCTTCTGCGAGGGCTGCCGCGGCGGCTTCCGCGGCCTGGCGGGCCGTGGCGGCGCCGCCGGCGAGCTCGGCGAGCATGCCGGGCGGGCAGTCGGCGCGCCAGGACCCGATGCGGGCGGCCAGGGCGCGATCGCCCGCGAGGCGGGCGGCGAGGGCGCGGATCTCCTCGTCGCGGGCGGCGGCGCGGGTGCGCAGGGCCTGCCGTTCCTCGTCGGCGGCGTGCTCGTCGTGCATGGCCGGGTTGGGCGGGACGAGGAACACGTCACCGTCGCCGGCGGCCTGCGGGACCGGGGCGAGGAGGGCGGCAGCGGTGCCCACGGCGACGGCGGAGCGCGGCAGCAGGGCGGCTCCGGCCAGCACCTCCCGGGCGCGGGTGTACGAGAGGGGGTCGGTGACGACGACGCCGTCGACGAGCTCGGGGCGCGCGGCGAGGACGGCGGCGTGGTCGGCTGGGTCGACGGACTGGGCGAGGTAGCGCCAGCCGGGCAGGGCGGGGATGCCCTGCTCGCCGAGGAATTCGACGGTGGCGAGCACGTCGGGGCCGGGCGGGAGGAGTCCGCCGTCTCCGAGCGCGCCGAGGATGCGGGAGTCGTCGGCCGCGGCGGTGCGCAGGTCGAAGAGTGTGCGTTCGGCGGTGGAGACCGTCTGGTCGAGCAGTTCGCGCAGTTCGTCGGCGTACTGGTCGAGTTCCTCGGCCGTCAGGGGGCCTTCGGCGGTGCGCGGGGCGGGCTGCGGGGCGGCTCCGGCGGACTCGCCGGTGCTCTGGCGGGGGAAGCGGGGGGTACGGGCCGCGGCCGGCAGGCTGAGGAGCTCCGCGAGCCGTTCTTCGGCTGCGAGCGCCGCGGCAGCGCGCCGTTCTGCCTGGTAGGCGGCCTGGGCGGCGTCCGCGGCGTCGGCGGCGCGGGCGGCGGCGAGTTCGGCGCGGGACTCGTCCGCGGCGGCCTCCCGGGCGCGGTCCGCGGCGAGCCGGGCGGCCTCGCGGGCGGTGTCCCAGGCCGCTACGGCGGTCTTCTCCGCGTCGCTGGCGGCGAGGGCGGCGCGGGCCGGGTCGGCGTCGGGGGCGGTGTCGTCGAACCAGCCGGGCCGTACGGCCTCGGTGGTCTCCTGCTCCACCTCGGCGAGGCGCTGGCGCAGGTGCCCGGCCTCGCTGCGGGTGCGCTGCGCCTCGGTGGCGGCTGCGGTGGCGTCGCGGTGGGCGGCGTCGGCGGCCTCCTGGAGGGCGGCCGAGCGCTCTTCCTCCTCCTCGGCGTGGCGTTCGCCCTCCTCGGCGGCTGCCTGGAGGGCGCGGATCAGGTCGCCCGCGGCTTTCGCGCGGGCCGCCAGGGCGGGTGCGGCGTCCCGTTCGGCCTCGCGGATGGCCGCGGCCACCCGGGTGGAGCGGTCGGCTGCGGCACGGTGGCGCAGGACGACCTCCGTCGCCTGCCAGGCGGCGTGCAGGGTACGGGCGTCGGACAGCTCGCGGCGCTGGGCGGCGGCGTCCTTCTCTGCGGCGGCGAGGGCCAGGGAGGCGTGCCGGTAGGCGAGCTCGGCGGCGATGCGGGAGCTGTGGGCGCGGGCCTGCTCGGCCCCGGTGACGGCGTGGGCGGCGGTGGTGACCTGCTCGGCGAGCTCGGCGGCGCGGCCGCGCTCCTCGGCGGCCCGGGCGGCGAGGCGCCGGGCGAGGGTGCGGGTGCGGCGTTCCGCACCGGCGTGCACGTCCCGGGTGCGGGCGCGGTCAGCGGACGCCTCGACGATCCGGCCGAGGAGGTCGACGGAGCCGGCCGTGAAGTCGCGTTCCGCGGTGAGTTCGGCGCGGCGGCCGAGCTTGCTGCCGAAGCCGCTGACGAGGTCGGCGAGGCCGTCGGTGTCGCGGGTGTCGGTGACGGCCCGCAGCAGCAGGTCGGTGAAGTCGGAGTCCTTCTTGACCGCGAAGAGGCCCGCCGCCTCGCCCTCGTCGGCGTTCATCTCGCGCTGGTAGCGGAAGAGTTCCGGGTCCAGACCGAGGTCGCCGAGGTGCTCGTTCCAGCGGTCGTGGATCTCCTCCCAGTAGACCTCCAGGTGCGGGTACGCCTTGCCCGCGTCGGTGAGGGCGTCGCGGAAGCCCTTCATGGTGCGGCGCCGGCCCTGCGCGCCGGAGGCGCCTTCGGCGGCGGGGCGCACGGCGGTGGACTCGGCGACGGGCAGGCTGTCCAGGCTGAGGCCGGGGCCCGGGCGGAACGAGTACCAGGCTTCGGCGAACTTCCTCGGGTCGTTGGAGACCTGGCGGCCGCGCCACTCGCTCACCTTGCCGACGACGACGAGCTCGCCGGTGAGGGTGTGCTGCCACTCCAGGGCGACGTGGCCGCAGTCGTCGGCGAGGAGGAACTTGCGGAGCACACCGGAGCTGGCGCCGCCGAGCGTGTTGCGGTGGCCGGGCAGCATCACGGAGAAGATCAGCTTCAGGAGGACGGACTTGCCGCCGCCGTTCTCCAGGAACAGCACCCCGGCGGGCGCCGGGCGGCGGGGCGGGCCGACGGGCTCGTCCTCGAAGAACTCCGCCTGGGCGGGGGCGGGGTGGGGCACGGGCGCGCCCACCCCGCGCAGGTCCAGCACGGTGTCGGCATAGCGGGCCCCGGCGGGTCCGATGGAGTAGAGGCGGACCCGGGACAGCTCGTACATGGCGGCGGACTCTCGTGGTGGCGTGCGGGGGCGGTGGTGTTCGGGGGCGGCGGGCTCAGCCGTGGAACGGGAGGCCGGCGTCGGCCACCAGGTCCAGATCGTCACCGTCGGGCGGCGGGACGAGCGTGGCGGAGCCGTCGGAGACGGGAACGACCCCCAGGTCGAGGAGCTCGGCCATGGCGGCGTTCCCGGCCATGTCGCGGACCTGGAGCTGGTAGCGGGCGGTCGTGCGGTACGTGCCGCCCGCCTCGTCGCCGGTGCGCTGCAGGAAACCGGAGTCGGTGAGGAAGGCCATCGCCTTGCCGATGATGCCGGTGGTGGAGCCGGCGAGGCGGCGGGCGTCCTTGGTGGCGCCGGTGGCGCTGCGCCGCGTGTAGACGCGCCAGGCGGCCTCCAGGCCGGGGGCGCCGGTGGCGGGGTCGGTGTTCTCGCCGGACTGCTCGGCGTGTTCTTCGAGGCGCCGGCAGGCCTGCCGCACGAACGCGTCGACGCCGTGCACGGAGACGCGGCCGATGTACGTGTCGTCGGCGAGGTCCTCGGGGCGCGGGAAGGCGAGGGCGGCGACGGCGAGGTGCGCCAGGCCGTGCAGGAAGCGGTCGGCGGAGTCGGTGGAGGCGCGGCGGGCGTAGTCGCCCCTGCGGACGGCGAAGACGGAGTCCTCGTCGGCGGTGACGGCCATGCCGGCGCGCGGGGAGACTTCCAGGACGACGAGCCCGAGGCCGGTGGCGACGGCGTCGGCGAGCCGGGCGAAGGCGGGGTCGTCGCGGTAGCGGCGCAGCAGTTCGGCGTACTCCGCGTCGCGGGCCGGCAGCAGCTTGGGCTGCAGGCCGAAGGAGACCAGGCGGGCCGCGTCGGCGGCGTCCGCCGGGGTGACGGCGGCGGGGGCGGTGCCGGGCGCGGCGGGTTCGGGCGCGCGGGTGTCGGCGTCCGGGTCGCTCCACGCGTCGGGTTCTGCGTGGTGGTCGCTCACGGCGGGGGCTCCTTGGTGCGGTGCGGCGGGGGTGCGGGGTGGGGCTCAGGGGGCGGCG
>NZ_MKXB01000071.1:22259-26836 GCF_001865245.1 Streptomyces sp. CC53
GACGGCCGGTCACGCGGTGTCCGTCCGGCCGGCGGCCATCCCGGCGGCGTCGAGGAGGGCGGTGCCGACGATGAGGTCGGCGCCACCGAACTCGGGGTCGTCGAGGGGAGTCCCGTCGTCGACGGCGAACAGCAGGCGCTCCTCACCCTGCCGGTAGGCGGTGCCGACCGGCGGGCTCGCGGCGTGCACGGCGAGGAGGGCCACGAGGTACGGCAGGTCGGGGTCGCGGCGGCGGGCGTCGGCGAGGAGCCCGGAGAGGCGGCGCGGGGCGTCGTGCTCCAGGTCCAGCAGTCGCATGGCCTCGGTGAGCTGCGCCTCGCTGAACCGGCTGTCGTCGGGCGTGGCGATCAGGTCCGGCTCGGGCATCTCGGCGCCTAGGTGCTCGCGCTCCTGCGGAGGGGTGAGGAGCAGGTCCACGAGGTCGCCCAGGCGGACGGCGACCGGGCTGCGCAGTCCGGTGCCGCGGGCGAAGTAGGCGTCGGTGACGCGGACGGCCTGCTCCCGCGGCAGCGGCAGCAGCGGGGCGACGAGCTGGCCGTACAGGTCGAGGCCGGTGCGGGCGGCGGGCCGGGCGAAGGCCTGCCGGTCCTGTTCCGCGCGGAACAGCGGCCCGGCTTCGAGGAGCCGGGACTGGAGCTGGGTGTGGCGGCGGATGCAGTCCTTGACGATGTCGACGAGTTCGGCGGCGCGCCGCTTGTGCTCGGGGTCCTCCGCCTCGTCGCGCGCCTTGCGGATGTTGGTGAGGATCGCGTTCTCGTGGCGGTAGCGGTCGGCGACGTGGGCGAGGGCCTCGTCGATCATGTCGGGGACGGCACTGAGCCAGTCGACGGCGCGGACGTTGCGCCGGGTGGCCTCCAGGGTCCTGCGGAGCGTCTCCGCGTACTGCACGGTCCGGTAGCGGGCCTGCTCTGCGGCCAGCTGCGCGTCCGCCAGCCGGCCACGGCTGATGAGGACCTCCAGCTTGACCTCGGCGGCGATCTGGGCGCTGGTGACGTCCGTGTCGAGGGCGCCGACCAGGACGTTCACCGCCTCGTCGGTGGTGCGGAGGTAGACGGCGCCGCCGTAGCCGGGCACCTCCTCGATGAGCTTGAAGTCGTAGTCGCGGCGGACGTAGACGCCGTCGGCGCCGAACGTGCCGTACACGGCGCGGAAGCCGCGGTCGACGCTGCCGACGTTGATCAGGTTCTCCAGGACCCAGCGGGCGACCCGGTCGTGCTCGGCGGCGGGGCGCCGGGGTGCCTGTGCGGCGACGCGGGGCAGCAGCCGGGAGACGACCTGCTCGTGGTCGGCGCCGGTGTCGAAGTCCATGTGGAGCGTGACGAGGTCGATCGCGGCGAGCGCCACCTCCGCCATGCAGTACACCGAGTACTCCCCCGCCAGGTTCGCCTTGCGGGCGTCCAGGTCGTGCAGCGGGGCGGTGCAGGCGAGGGCGCGCAGGCGGCGCGCCAGCCCTTCGTCGGCGGCCGGGCCCTGCGCGGGCCGCGGCCCCGCGCTGAGCTGGGGCGCAGCGGTTTCCGTCGGTTCCGTCGGGGCAGGCGAAGTCACGGTGGACAGAGTAGGTCCTCGGACTGACAGCGGTCGAAACGGCGGACCTGCGGCGACCCTGATCGTTTACGGTGGCGGGCACCGCACGGTGGTGCGCCGGGCGACCGGCCCGACGGCGGGAACAGAACGGGAGGGCTGCGTGGACATGCACACGAACGGGGAAGGCGACGGCGCCGTCCGCGGGGGCACCGGTCCGCGCGGCGGCGTGGACGCCGCCGGGGGTGGCGCCGGGCCCGCTGAGGTGCGCGGACGCCCGGCCGCGGGCACGGACGGACACGAGCCCGGGGACGAGGGCCCGGGGGCGGGCCGCGCGGCCGCGGACGCGGACGACGGTGTGCCCCGGGGCGCGCGCCCGAGCGCGGCCCCCGCGCCGGGGGACGAGCTGCCGCACGAGGGCACGGCTGCGGACACGGGCCGGGCGCGCGTGACGATCGACCTGAACGCCGACCTCGGCGAGGGCTTCGGGCGCTGGCAGCTGACCGACGACGAGGAGCTGCTGTCGGTGGTGACGAGCGCCAACGTGGCGTGCGGCTTCCACGCGGGGGACGCCGCCACGATGCGGCGGGTCTGCGACCTCGCCGTGGAGCGCGGGGTGCGGATCGGCGCGCAGGTGTCCTACCGCGACCTCGCCGGTTTCGGGCGGCGTGCGATGGACGTGCCGCCGGACGAGCTGGCCGCCGAGGTGGCGTACCAGATCGGCGCGCTAGAGGTGTTCGCGCGGGCGGCCGGTGCCCGCGTCGCGTACGTCAAGCCGCACGGTGCGCTGTACCACCGCGTGGTCGGCGACGAGGAGCAGGCGAGGGCCGTGGTCGAGGGCGTGCTGCTCGCCGGGGAGCGGCTGCCGCTGCTGGGGCTGCCGGGGTCACTGCTGCACCGGGTGGCCGAGGAGGCGGGACTGCCGGTCGTCACGGAGGCGTTCGCCGACCGGGCGTACGCCGAGGACGGCACCCTCGTACCGCGCGGGCGGCACGGGGCGGTGCTGCACGATCCGGCCGAGGTGGTGCAGCGGTCGGTGTCGATGGCGCGGACGGGTACGGTCACGTCGCACCGCGGCGGCACGGTGTCGGTGCGGGCGCGTTCCCTGTGCCTGCACGGCGACACGCCCGGGTCGGTGGAGCTGGCGCGGCTGGTCCGGGCGTGCCTGGAGGAGGCGGGCGTCCGGGTGGAGGCGTTCGTATGAGGGTGCTGCAGGTGGGTGAGCGGGCCCTGCTCGTGGAGTTCCCCGACGGGGCGTCGGCCGGGGCGTTCCACGCCGAGGTGCTGCGCCGGAGGGCGGCCGGGTCACTGCCGCCCGTACGGGACGTGGTGCCCGCGGCGCGGACGGTGCTGCTGGACGGGGTGGACGAGCCGGGCGCACTGGCCGTCCAGGTCGCGGGCTGGGCTCCGGGACCGCTGCACGCGCGCGGGGAGCCGGTCGTCGAGCTGCCGGTGCGGTACGACGGGCCGGACCTGGCGGAGGTCGCCGCGCTGTGGGACGTGGCGCCGGGCGACGTCGGGCGGATCCACGCCGCGCTGGAGCACCGCGTGGCGTTCTGCGGGTTCGCCCCCGGGTTCGGCTATCTGACGGGGTTGCCGGAGCGGTACGAGGTGCCGCGGCGGGCCACGCCCCGCACCTCCGTGCCGGCCGGGTCGGTAGCCGTCGCGGGCCCGTACACGGGTGTCTACCCGCGGTCGTCACCCGGCGGCTGGCGCCTGATCGGCGTGACCGACGCGGTGCTGTGGGACCCCGGCCGGGACCCGGTGGCGCTGTTGTCGCCCGGTGCGCGGGTGCGGTTCGTGGCGGTGCCGTGAGGGAGGCTGCGTGACGGAGCGGGCTTTCACGGTGGTGCGGGGCGGCGCCCTGACGACCGTGCAGGACCAGGGCCGACCGGGCCACGCGCACCTCGGGGTGCCGCGGTCGGGAGCCCTGGACCCGGGGACGGCCGCGCTGGTGAACCGGCTGGTGGGCAACCCGGACGGCGCGGCGGTGTTGGAGACGACGCTCGACGGGTGCGCGGTGCGGCCGCACCGCGCCGTGACCGTGGCGGTCGGCGGGGCGCCGTGCCCGGTCACGGTCGACGGGCGGCCCGCGGCGTGGGGCGCGGTGGTGCGGGTTCCTGCGGGCGCCGTGCTGGAGGTGGGCCGGGCCGTGCGGGGCGTGCGGTCGTACGTGGCGTTCGCGGGTGGTGTGGCGGTGGAGCCGGTGCTCGGCACCCGGTCGTCGGACCTGCTGTCGGGCCTGGGGCCCGAGCCGCTGGCGGCGGGGACGGTCCTGCCGCTGGGGCCGGGACCGGGACCGGCCCCGGCCGGGTGCGACGGCGTGCCCTGGCCGGGTGTCCCGGAGGGACTCGTGCTGCGGGTGCGGCTCGGTCCTCGGGACGGCTGGTTCACCGAGCGGGCGCTGCGCGTGTTCACGACGGGCGCGTACCGGGTGTCCGTGGCGTCCAACCGGATCGGGCTGCGCACGGAGGGTCCCGCACTGGAGCGTGCCGTGACGGACGAGCTGCCGAGCGAGGGCATGGTGCGCGGTGCGGTGCAGGTCCCGCCGGACGGCCGCCCGGTGGTGTTCCTGGCGGACCATCCGACGACCGGGGGGTATCCGGTGGTGGCCGTGGTGCGGGAGGCGGACCTCGCCGCGGCGGCGCAGGCGGCGCCCGGCTCGGCGGTGCGGTTCGTGCGGGGGTGAACGGCGCCGGGCTTCGGCGCGCCCGTGAGCCGGACGACGCGTGGGCGGCGGCCGCACCGGGACGGCGGGGCCGGCGCCACGACGGCCGGTCATCGCTGACCTCGGTCCTGTCGTCCCGCTGGGTGCGGGTGGTGATCCGTTTCCTGCTGTCCCCGTGAGTCCGGGTGGCGGTTCGCCTCCCGGACTCGGAACAGGGCGGCGGCGGATTCCCGGGTCGGCACGGATCCACGCGGCCTGGCAGCGGGTGGGCCTGCCGGGGGCGGGGACATCGGGGGCCCGAGCTGCGCGCCGCGACGGGCAGGCCGGCCTCTGGCCCTGGGAGCCGACAGCAGCAGGAGCCGGATCCCAGGCCCCATCGGCACGCTGG
>NZ_MKXB01000072.1:0-3703 GCF_001865245.1 Streptomyces sp. CC53
CGGTCACCCGCAACGATCCGCGCCCCGACGGCTCAGCCCCGCCGCCTCCCGGGCCAGCCGCTCCACCCGCCGCCAGTCCCGCGCCGCGACCGCGTCGGGCGGCACCACCCACGTGCCGCCCACGCAGGGCACGTTGGGCAGCGCCAGGTACGCGGGCGCGGTCGCCGCCGTGACCCCTCCCGTCGGGCAGAACCGCGCCCGGGGCAGCGGGCCCGCCAACGCCGACAGGTACGGGGCCCCGCCCGCCGCCTGGGCCGGGAAGAACTTCATGTCCCGCACGCCCCGCTCCAGCAGCGCCACCACCTCGGACGCCGTCGACACCCCCGGCAGGTACGGCACGCCCGCCGCGTCCATCGCGTCGAGCAGCCCGCCCGTCCACCCCGGGCTCACCAGGAACCGCGCCCCCGCGGCCACCGCGTCCGCCGCAGCCCGCGCGGAGACGACCGTGCCCGCGCCGACCACGGCCTCCGGCACCTCGTCGGCGACGGCCCGCACCGCGTCCAGGGCCGCGGCCGTCCGCAGGGTCACCTCGACCGCGGGCAGTCCGCCCGCGACCAGCGCCCGCGCGAGCGGCACCGCCTCACGGGCGTCCTCGACGACGACCACGGGCAGCACGGGCCCGCCGACCAGGTCCAGCACAGCAAGCATGGCCGCATCGTGCCCGCCGCCGTGCGCACCCCGCAATCACCGTTGCACCCACCGCAACGACACCGCCCGGGCCGGCACGGAGACGGGCCCTCCACCGGCCCCCCGGGGCCCTCCACCGGCCCCGGCCCGCACCCTCAGTGCACCTGCTCCACGAGCACGTCCAGCGCCCACGGCTTGCCGGCCTTCCCCGGGGCCGTGACCTCCACCACGTGACCGAGCCCGCGCAGCGCCTCCACCAGCTCGCCGGGGGAGCCGGGCGCGGACCCCGACTCCAGCAGGCTCCGCACCATGCGGCCCTTCGTCGCCTTGTTGAAGTGGCTGACCACCTTCCGCGTCGGCGCGTGCAGCACCCGCACGGTCGCCGTCCGCCCGGCCACCTCGCCCTTCGGCTTCCACGCCGCCGCGTACGCCGCCGACCGCAGGTCCAGCACCAGACCCTCCCCGGCCACCTCGGGCATCACCTCCGCCAGGGGTCCCCGCCAATACGCCCCCAGCGCACCGAGCCCCGGCAGCTTCACCCCCATGGAGCAGCGGTACGACGGGATCAGGTCGTCGACCCGCACCGCACCCCACAGCCCGGAGAACACCAGCAGCGACGTCCCGGCCCGCTCCCGCGCCGCCGCGTCGAGCGCGGCCAGGCCCAGGGCGTCGTACAGCACCCCGGTGTAGACCTCCCCGGCGGGCCGCGCCCCGGCCGTCCGCAGCCCCGCGTTCTTCGCGACCTCCCCGCGCAGCCCCTCGCTCAGCCCCAGCACCTCCCGCGCCTTGTCCTCGTCGGCCGCGCACAGCTCGACGAGCTCCTCGAACACGGCCGCCCGCGCTCCGGCGAGCCCCGGCAGCGACAGCGCCTCCGGCTTCAGCGGCGACCCGCTCCCCGAGGCGGCCTTGCCCTCCGAGGGCGGCAACAGGACGAGCACGATGCGTCTCCTTCGTATCCGTACGTACGGCGGCGGGGCGCGGCCCGACCACCGGCGCGGCCCCCGGCCACGGGACCGGGGCACACCGCGCCGACCAGCGTACAAAGTGCCGCCCGCCCCGCCCCGGCCTACGCTCGGCGTATGCCCCGTCGCCACCTCCGCGTGAGCGGCGCCGCCGAGACACCGCTCACGGCCGCGCTGCGGGCACTGCGCACCGAGCTGGACGTGCCGCGTGCCTTCCCGCCCGCCGTGCTGGCCGAGGCCGAGAACGCCGCGAAGAACCCGCGCCTGCCCGGCGGGGACGCCACCGACCTGCCGCTGTTCACCATCGACCCGCCCGGCTCCACCGACCTCGACCAGGCCATGCACCTGGCCCGCCGCGCCGACGGCGGCTACCGCGTGCACTACGCCATCGCCGACGTCGCCGCCTTCGTGGAGCCCGGCGGCGCCGTCGACGCGGAGGCGCACCGGCGCGTCACGACCCTGTACCTCCCCGACGGGCGGATCCCCCTGCACCCGCCCGTGCTGTCGGAGGGCGCCGCCAGCCTGCTGCCCGCGCAGACCGCCCCGGCCCTCCTGTGGCGCATCGACCTCGACGCGTACGGCCGCAGGGTCGCCACCGACGTGCACCGCGCGCTCGTCCGCTCCCGCGCACGGCTCGACTACGCCACCGTCCAGGGGCAGATCGACGCGGGCACCGCCGAGGAACCGGTCGCCCTGCTGCGCGACATCGGCCGGCTCCGCGAGGAACGGGAGACCGAACGCGGCGGGATCTCCCTCAACGTCCCCGAGCAGCAGATCACCCGGACCGACGGCGGGTACCGCCTCGCCTACCGGCCGCCCCGCCCCGCGGACGCCTGGAACGCCCAGATCTCGCTGCTGGCCGGCACAGCCGCCGCCGACCTGATGACGGCCGCCGGCACCGGCGTCCTGCGCACCCTGCCGACCGCCCCCGACGGCGCCGTGGCCCGGCTGCGCCGCTCGGCGCGCGCCCTCGGCGTCGACTGGCCGCACCACGTGTCGTACGCGGCGCTCGTCCGCACCCTGGACCCGCGCGACCCGCGGCACGCGGCCTTCCTCCAGGACTGCACGACCCTGCTGCGCGGCGCCGGGTACACGGTCTTCACGGACGGCAGCCTCCCGGCACACGCGACGCACGCCGCCGTCGCCGACGAGTACGCGCACTGCACGGCGCCGCTGCGGCGCCTGGCCGACCGGTACGCGGGCGAGCTGTGCGTCGCCGCCGTCGCGGGCCACGAGCCGCCCGAGTGGGTGCGGGCCGCCCTGCCCGCCCTGCCCGGGGAGATGGCGGACGGCACGGCCCGGGCGAACCGCGTCGAGCGGGAGTGCGTGGACCTCGTGGAGGCCGCCCTGCTCATGGACCGGGTCGGCGAGGTCTTCCCCGGCGTCGTCGTGGACGTCCGCGACGAGGACCCGACGATCGGCACCGTCCACCTCCGGGACCCCGCCGTGGTCGCCCGGATCGACAGCGCCGACACGGACCCCCTGCCGCTCGGGGAACGCCTCCCCGTCCGCGTCACCCGGGCGTACCCGGGCCGGGACAAAGCGCACTTCGTGCCCGCGTGACCGCCGCGACCAGCCCGTGGGCGTCATCGGCGTGGAACCGCACGGTCCGCACCTCCCTGCGCCGCCCGAGCAGCCCGACGAGCGGCACGGGCGCCACCAGATCGAGCCGTACCGACGTCTGCCCGCCCACCGCGAAGTCCACCTCGCCGTCCGCCCGCCGGTGACTGAGCAGCAGCTCGCGCCGCACCTCCCGGACGGCGCCGAGCGGCACCTCCAGGTCCCGGTGGCAGCCCTGCCGCACCCGCAGCACACCCCTGCGGGTGTCCAGCAGGTGCGGCCGGGTGACGGAGCCGGCGTGCAGCCCGAGCACGAAGAGCACGGCGTACGCGTCGAGCAGCAGCGTCACCTCGTGCGCCACCGGCACGTCCCACAGCAGCCACGCCACCACCGCCGTCTCGACGAGGCACACGAACGCGAAGCCGTACATGAGCGCGGCCTGGTCCCGGGCGTGCCCGAACCCCTCGACCCCCGGCCCCACCCCGTGCCGCCGCCCCCGCGCCCACCGCCCGAGGCTCCCCATCAGCGCCAGCTCGTGCCGCAGGAGCCGGACG
>NZ_MKXB01000072.1:3986-49812 GCF_001865245.1 Streptomyces sp. CC53
GCCCGCACCACCGCGACCGGCACGGCCACCCCGCCGACCAGGCACACGACGGCCGCCGCCTCCGCCCCCAGGGCGCCCCAGACGAGCCCCCGCAGCGCCCGCCTCACCGCTCCTCACCCGCCGCCAGCCGCAGCGCGCGCAGTACCACCGCGGCCTGCGCGGGCGACAGCTCCCCCAGGAACACCCGCGCGAAGTCCCGCTCGGCCGCCGCGTCCGGCACGGTCACCCCCTGCGCCACCTCCTCCGGCAGCAGCGCCACCAGCTCCCGCGCCGCCTCCTCCACCCGGACGTCCCCGGGGTCGGCGTCCGCCAGCGCGTCGAGCCGCTCGTAGAACGCGTACGCCCGCTCCAGCGCCCCGGGCTCCGCGACGGCCTCGCGCATGGCCCCCACCAGCCGGGCCCCCTCCCCGCCCCCCGGGGCGTCCTCCAGCAGGGCCAGCAACTCCCGGTCGAGCGCCGCGGCGCGCGGCTCCGGCCGCCCGCGCTCCGCACTGAGGCGCGCCATGTCGGCGAACAGCGCGGCGAGCCCCGGCGACACCGGCCCCTCCGCGGGCAGCCGCCCCTCCCGCGCCTGCTCCAGCAGCACCGCCAGCTGCCCCCGCCGCGCCTCCAGCCCGGCCTGCTCCCGCGCCAGGTCCGCGTCCAGCTCCTCCAGCACCTCCACGAGCTCCCGCCCCGCGTCGTCGGCGAGGACGTCCCGCACCTCGTCCAGGGACAGCCCCAGCCCGGTGAGGCGCCGCACCCGCGCCAGCAGCACGGCGTCCCGCAGCGTGTACTCCCGGTACCCGTTGGCCCGCCGCTGCGGCTCCGGCAGCAGCCCGATCCGGTGGTAGTGCCGCACGGCCCGCGTGCTCACCCCGACCAGCCCGGCGATCTCTCCGATTCTCATGCGGCCAGTAGAAACGTTGACGCCGCGACAAGGTCAAGCGCACCGGTCGGCACCAGCGGGTACGATGACCAGCACGGCAGACGAGCCGGGCGGGCGGCCGCGTGGGGACCCTTCGGGATCCCCCCGAGGAACGTCCGGGCTCCACAGGGCAGGGTGGTGGGTAACGCCCACCCGGGGTGACCCGCGGGACAGTGCCACAGAAAGCAGACCGCCGGGGGCCTCGGCCGCCGGTAAGGGTGAAACGGTGGTGTAAGAGACCACCAGCGCCTGAGGTGACTCAGGCGGCTCGGTAAACCCCACCCGGAGCAAGGTCAAGAGGGACCGCCTCGCGGTGGTCCTGCGCGGACGATCGAGGGCTGCCCGCCCGAGTCCGCGGGTAGACCGCACGAGACCGGCGGCAACGCCGGTCCTAGATGGATGGCCGTCGCCGTGAGGCCCGCGAGGACCCCACGGAACAGAACCCGGCGTACAGCCCGACTCGTCTGCCGCCCCTTCGGGGGCAGGCCTCTGATCAGGGGTTTTGCCTGGGCAGGGGCCACTTCTATGCCTCCGCAGCCGAGTGATCGTTGCTCACTCTTTGTAGCTGTTTCCGGGTGTTTCTCGGTGCTGTGTGGCGATCCTGTGGCGGTGACGACGCCCTGCTGAGCCGATCGTGAGCGGGCCGTATGAAGGGTCCCACCTCGTCTGGCGCACTCAGGTCGCCGCCCGATTGCACTCACGGTTCCGTAGGAGAAGGACGCACGACAGCAGGAGCGCACGCACGTGAGCGACCTACACGAAGATGAAACGGCGCGAAGCTGGGTTGTCCAGGCAATTGACGTATTGGCCATGGACACCCTGTGGACACGTCAGCTTGGTTCCGACCATATGACCCCCGACGAGATGAGGAGTATGGCTGATCTCGGTGACGGGCTTCGCGAGGCGTGGTTGCGCCTGACAAGTGATGCGGCGCTTAATCAGATCGACAGGTACATGCATCGCCATGCCGACCGAGCTGCTCGTCTCGCTGCTCGTCATGGGCCCGAAGGTGTGCCGATGGAACGGTCTGCGCTCGCGAAGCGGGCCCACAGTTCCGTTGGTGTCCTCCGTGAACTTCACGGCCTCGAAGCGTTCACCCTGGAAGGGAAGATCGACAGTTTGCGTGCCGAGGTCTGGACTCCTGGTGACCTTTCAGAGCAGGCCATTTGCGCACTGCTCTTTCTTAGCTCCGTCGTGGCGCTTGTGGTCGGGCTCGCCGAGGTTGCCGGCGGGCTGTGGACCTGGTTCCTCGCTTCGAAGTGCCGGAACGTCGCCTTGGGGTTCGGCGAGGGTGGAGGGTGAACTCCGAAAGCGGCTGCCTGGCCCACGTGCTCCCATGCGGAGCCGCGCTCTTTCGGGCGGGGCTTTCGTGCTGCATCCATGATTCATGCCGTGTCGTCGCGCCGAGGTGCCAGAAGGCGTACGGCCTTGTCGCCGCGACGGCGAGCCGTGACGGCGACTGGAGTACACGAAGGCCCCGGCCCGTCCGCAACGGGGGATGCGAACACGCCGGGGCCAGGGGCTGGCGTCAGGTGGTGTACTCCAGCTCAGTCACGGCGGCCTGGCGCATGGCCGAGGCGAGGTCGTTCATGTCGAGACCGTCCAGGTGTGCCCGAAGCGCCTGGCGAGCCTCGCGCATTCGGTCGGGCAGTGCTGGTCCAGTGATGTCGCCAGGCAGGATGACGCGACGGAACTCCGGGTCCCCGATTGCCTCCGCTACGAGCTTCTCGACCAGCCACAGGGGCGTGCGCTCCCGGATGGCGAACGTCAGGTGGACGCTGTGCTCGTCCTCGTCGATCACACGAGGGTTGTGGACCCAGCCTCTTGGCAGAAGAAGCGACTGACCGGCCCGCAGGTCGAATTCCAGGTCCGGGCCCGCAGCTTCCCAGTCAGGGATGTAGTGGTCGCGCCAGACGCGCCACGACTCGTTGTACTCCCGCATCGGGGCCTCGACTGGTGGGCGCCAGAGCTGCCACCGCTTGATGCCGGCGATCTGCACGATCACGGCCATCTGCTGATCCCAGTGATGGCGGAGGCCCTGGTTGCCAGGCGGGGTCAGGAAGGCGTGGATGTAGTTGGAGAAGCCCGTCTCTTCCTGAATGCCGCGCGAGACCTTCGCCATGAACGGGATGACTCGTTGCAGGTTGCCGAGCCGGATCGTGTACCCGTTGTCGTACAGCTTGCGGAGCCGAGCCGCGTCGGTGCGGGCATGGGTCATGTAGGCATTCTGGTTCAGTGACGGGGCCGGGGCTCGCACGACCGCGATCTCGCTTGCCGGCACGCACCCCGTGAAGGCGTAGCCCGAGAGGGAGTCCTCGGTGACCGCCTCGTCGAGCGCTGTCTTGCCGCGCTCGAATACACGCGGCTCGTCAGGCCACGTGTTCAGCAGTTCGATCACGCCTTCGTCGGGCAGTAAGAGGCTCAGCGACATGGCATCGACTCCTTATGACGGCGGGAGCGGGCAGGGGATCTCCGGATGGAACCGGTTCGGGCAGCAGACCACCGAGTACGAGATCAAGTTCTCGGAGGGCATGTAGTACACCCAGCTCACATCGACCCCACGAGGGAGTACGTCCTCGGCGTACTCCAGCTTCCAGTCGAGACCGCAGTACGCCTGGAGTCCGTCAGTGCGCTGGAACGGAGGATTCGCCTCGTAGTGCTTGGTCAGCCAGGCGAGGGCGACACCGACATCAGTCCAGGTGCGGTCAGCGGAGACCAGGCGTTTCTTCATGAGCCAGTAGCCGGTCATCGTCGGTGGCACGTTGCCCGACTGGAACTCGGAGGCAGCCTCGCGGTACCGGTTGAGGGTATCCACCTGCGTCTTGCTTTCGGGGTCCAGCACCATGGGGGCGCCATTGGGATGCGGTGGCCGCCGTCCCCCCTCCCGCCCGTACACCTTCGATGTGCCGACCCATGGGCCGTACCCGTGCCAGTGTCCTGACCAGCTCATTTGCGCCTTTCCGGGGGGTGGGGCGGGCCGCCCTCGGCGATACCAAGGGCGACCCGCTGAAGTGTCCGCCTGACCGAGGGGCAGCCAGGCTAGAGGGCGAGGGAGCGCTTCTGGGCCCAGCCGCGCGTGAAGTCGTCCAGCTCCTCCGCGGTGAACCGCAGCTCCAGGCCGGCGCCCTCCGGCTTGGTGTCCCGGATGACGAAGGCCGACTCCGCGCCGGGGATGGCGGCCACCTCGACGCAGGACTCGTGCTCGCCCTGGAGGTTGCCGCCGCAGTAGTTCTCGAACTGAGCGTCCGAGACGGGCAGGTTGTAGAGGTCCATGAGGGGTAGTCCTCCTCAGTGCATCTGCTGTGCGGAGATTCGGTCCCCGCGCCGTCGTGCACTTGCGACCCACCCCGGCCCGACCTGTCCTTGTCTCGGAGCCGGGGTGGGCGTTGAGTTCCGCCTCACGAGGGAAGGCCGCATGGGGGAGCGGGCTGAAGTGACCTCGGAGGCGGAAGATCACGTGGTCAGCCGCCAGTAAGCGGCCATGACCGAGACGGAGGCGAGAATCACGAGGCCCTGGAAGACCCACTGACGCCAGCCGAGCGGACGCGCGTGTCGGCCTCCGGGGCGGCGAAGACGCCAAGCACCAGGGCGGCCACCAACGCGAGCAGCACCACGACGTACGCGATCTGTTGCGCCTTGGGGCTCATGGCGCACTGAGCCCGTTCCTCTGGCTGTAGACCCACAGGAAGCGGCGCGTCAGGGTGGCCACCTCGCGCATGTAGAAGTAGGCGACGAAGGTCGGAGCGTCCTGCGAGGGGCGGCGGCTCAGGTCGAGGAGCGCGTAAGCCTGGCGGAACAGCTTTCTGACGGCTTCGTCCTCGTCCGCGCCCAAATCCTCGCTCACGAGCAGTTGCAGGTGGCCTGTCAGGATCGGCGTCTTCAGGTCGATCTGGTCGCGGGTCGTCGTGCCCAGCTCCATGAGGAGGGCGGCGTCGGTGCTGTCGCCGATCAGTTCCACATCGACGGGCCGGGCATCCTGCATCCGTGTCACGGTGATCACCACGCGTCTCCCCTCGGTGCCGCACGCTGCCGTGGGCTTCTTGGCTGCTTGGCTCGTTGACGAACGTAGAGCGGTCTCTTCCCAAGTCCCAAGCAGATTGCGCGAGTTTGCAGCAGGTCGATTGACGGCGTCGAATTGTCTGGCGACCATCGTCTTGTCGCGCAAACCGGCGCAAGGCAGCGGATGGGAGAGAAGCCATGAAGCTACGGTTCCTTGGTAAGAACTCCACCCCTGGAGACAGCCCCACCCTGTACGCGAGTGACCGGGACACCTACGTGATCCAAGGCTGGAAGGTGTACGCGAACGACTTGCTCATGCAGCTCGACGTGCCGGCGGGACAGACCGTCATCGAGGTGCCGACCGAGTTGTTCGAGCACCTGACCAAGGACGGCCACGAGAACGGCGAGATCAAGCAGTTCACGGACCCGATCATGATCCTCACCGAACAGGGAACGTGTGTCCTTCAGGGCCCGGAGATGCACGATGCTGAAGCCCTGAGCCAGATGCGTATGCCCGACTACGAGACCTGCATCGAGGTCCCCAAGTCCTCGATCGCAGCCCTGCTGGAGGAGACGAGTGGACCTGATCACCAGCGCTGAGCGCGACAAGCTGTTCAACAGGTTCGAGCGGGACGCCTTTCACCTGGAGCTGAGGGACGACTACGGCTCTCCCATCGAGGACACGCCGTACGCCCGATGGAAAAGGGGTGAGCCCGACGACTACGCCTGGCTCGACGACTGGAAGGCGCTGATGAAGCGCGTCACGGGCGAAGGCAAGACGGTACGTCGCGTCCGCGTGGTCACCGAGCCGCACAGCCAGTACGTCACCTGGGAGCACTCGCTCACCCGCCTCAACCTGGAGGTCGGTGAGGACATTCGCTGGCTGCCGCGACAGCGGCTGCCTGAAGGCGTCACCTTCCCCGTGAACGGGAACGACTGGTGGCTGTACGACGATCGACTTCTCGCCGTGGGCCACTTCGACGCTGAGGGGCGGGTGCTCGGGTCCGAGATCATCGAAGACCCCGACATCGTGACCGAGTGCATCCGCTTGCGTGACCTGCTCTGGGCTGTCGCCATCCCGCACGTCGAGTACAAGCCCTGACTCATCAGTGAGCACGCAGGCACAAGAAGCACGTGAGGCGCTGGGTGCCCGGCTCCGCGGATTCCGCAAGGATGCGGGATTCATGAGCGGCCGGGCACTCGCCCGTGCACTCGGCTGGCAGGAGTCGAAGGTCTCACGGCTTGAAAACGGAAAGCAGAACGCCAGCGAGGAGGACATTAGGACCTGGTGCGCGGCGACGGGCCAGGAGCAACACGTCGATGACCTCGTAGCGACGGTGCGCCACATCGACGAGCTATGGCTTGAATGGCGTCGACAGCTCCAGACGGGCGCGGAAAAAAGGCAGAGCAAGGCTTTGCCGGTCTACGCGAAAACCAAGGTGTTCCGCATCTGGCATCCCACGCTAGTGTGGGGGACGCTGCAAACGCCAGAATATGCCGCAAAGACCTTCGAGCAGGTTGTCGCCTTCTATGAGGTCCCAAATGACACGGAAGCCGCAGTGGCGAAGCGGCTTGAGCGACAGCAGTACCTGTATCGAGGGGGCCGGATTTTCAATGTGCTACTTGGCGAACAGGCCCTCTACACCAACTTCGGAGGCCCGGAGGTCATGATCGGACAGCTTGATCGACTGCTGTCCGCAATGCGCCTCCCGCGCCTGAGTTTGGGGCTGATCCCTCGATCTGCCGCCCTCAGCGTATGGCCGGGGAACTCATTCTCTATGTTCGACGACAGGCTTGTCCTGGTTGAGACCTACTCGGCGGAGTTCTCTGTTACGCAGCCTCGGGAGATCGAGCTGTATGCCAAGGCTTTCGCCTCGCTGAAGCAGTCGGCTGTATACGGAAACTCCGCACGAGATCTCATCTTCACTGCGATGCAGCATTTCGAGCGCATGCCGCGCGACTAGAAGGGAAAAATCCTGTGAATCCGAACTGGCGCACCAGTTCCTACACGGGCACGGAAAACTGTGTGGAAGTGGCCGACAATGATCCGATGAAGGTCATGGTCCGAGACACCAAGGACCGTGACGGCGGAATTCTAGTATTTCCGCCGTCGACTTGGGTTGAGTTCGTGGAATTCGCCCAGCAGTCGTAGACCTCTGTCACGCAGTCGGGGTGAGTGTAACCAGGAGTGGCCCGGTGGCCTTGCTCCATTCGAGCCCTGATTCGACCGCGGACTTGCCGGCAGTAGTGAGGCCGTCCTGAATGGGGTCGAGGAACGTCTCGCGGAAGTGCTCCTGAGCGTCCGTAGTCATGCCGCTCGCGGTTACGGCCGCGCCGACCCTCTCGTTTAGGACGGCAGCAACTCGAAGGAAGTCGTCACCGATCCACTCGTCTGCATGCTCGGCAATCAGAGCCCATGTCATCTTGAACGTCATGCAGGAATTCTACCTGCGGAAACGCCAATGGGCCCCCGAAAAGGGGGCCCAACTTGGTTGTGCCGGGCGGCGGTTACTGCATCGAGTCAGCATGGAGCTTCTGCCTGGCATGCGGAGAGTCCATGCTTTTCGAGGGTCAGATCGGCTTGTTCAACATGATGGCCAACACCTTGATCAGCCGCTTGAGGGTGCCCGCGCTGTACGCCACGAGGTCCGACAACACCTGTACTTGCTCCGCCGTCTCCTCGCCGGTTGGGATGGGGGAGGGCGAGATAGGCGAGGCACAGGTCGATCCGCTCGTCGAGGTAATGAATCGCGGTCGCGGCCTCCGCGTGCAGACTGTCGAGGGCCAGCTCGTCTTCGTACTGGGCGGCCTCCGCTTCCGTGTAAGGGCGGGCGGCGACCGTGCCGTCCGGCTGGCGCTCGTAGTAGGTCTGGGTCGAGTCGTCCCAGAACTCGTAGTCCTCCGGGGCCATGCCGGCGGGGGCTCCCACGCTCGGGGCGGGCTCCTCGGCGGGCGACTCCTCGGGCAGGGGCTCGCTTAAGCTGCGGTCTCCAACTCGTCGTAGCTATCGATGTATTCCGTGCCGTTGAGATGGGCGGCGAGCTTGCCGACCCCGCGCTCAAGGCGGTAGCGGATGGCCCGGTCGGTGACCGCCTCTCGCGCTGCCATCCGCTGGTCGTCCCAGTCGAGGGCGAAGCGCATGAAGATCGCCCGCCGCTCGCCCAGTGATAGGGGTGCCGTCTTCCAGCCGCGCCGGATGTCGGCGAGGTGGGCGTACAGCCCGACTCGTCTGCCGCCCCTTCGGGGGCAGGCCCTTGATCAGGCGTTTTGCCTGGGCAGGGGCCACTTCTATGCCTCCGCAGCCGAGTGATCGTTGCTCACTCTTTGTAGCTGTTTCCGGGTGTTTCTCGGTGCTGCGTGGCGATCCTGTGGCGGTGAGAGGCGCCGGTGCGGGGTGGGTGAGGCAGCCGCGGGGCGCTCTGAATCGACTGCTTCAGGGCTTGCGATGGCGGCCGGTTCCAGGCGCGAGAGGTAGTCGCGCTGGACCCGGAGCCGGGGTCGGCGGGGTACTGGCTTCGGGGTACAGGATGCGCTTGGCCTCCGCGAGGTCGGCCGCGAAGGCGTACGGCTCCCAGGCGTGACCGTTCCACCGCTCGATGGCGCGCGGTGCGTCGGGGTGCAGGTGCGATGCCCTCGGGCCGTCGCCGGAGACGATCGGCACGGCTCGAAGGCGGCCGATCTTGGCGTCCCGGCGCTCGGCCCACTCTGACAGCGGCTCGTCGTCCATCGTGCTTCCTATGGCAGGGGGACCTCCGGGCAGAGTAGCGGCTTACGCGAGCCGGTGTTCCCAGCGCAGCGCCGGGATTGCGTCGATCCAGTACAGGTGGGATTCGGCGGTGACCCGGAGCCGCACAGCGTCGATATCCGGAGCCCCGGCGTCCTGCCAGGCGACGAGGGCGCGTTCCATGTCGTCCCACAACGCCACGGGGCCACCCTGGCGGACAGTCCAGCCGTCGCCCTCGGCGAGGAACTCGGCGAAGGATTCCCGCTCTGGGTCGAAGACGTACAGGAGTGGGGTGCCGTCGCCGGTCGCGGCCCGGACGAACTGTGCGCCGGGGGCCGCGAGCTGGGCGAGGAAAGCGGGCATCCACTCCTCCAGCATGAGAGGGGACACCTTCGCCGTACGCTCGCTGTCGGCGTAGGCGGTGCGGGCGGAGAGATCGCCGGCCACCGGAGCGACTGCCTGTGCGCGGGCCTGCATGAACGACGAGCGGCCGATGATGCGGCCCTCAGCGGTGCCATCCTCGTTCACGGTGACCTTCGCCAGGCCGGTGCCGTAGGGCCATGAGCCGATCGTTGCCAGGATGACGCCGCCCTGTTTCGTCTGCCTGATCCACGAGTACGGGATGCGGCGCACGGCACAGGTGGCGATCACACGGTCATACGGTGCTCGGCGCGGGTGCCCGAGAAGTCCGTCACCGGTCACGGTCCACGTCGAGAATCCGGCTGCTTCCAGCGCGGCGTCCGCGCGGGCTGCGACCTCCGGGTCCACCTCGACCGTGGTGACGTTGTCCTCGCCGAGGTAGTGGCACATCAGGGCGGTGGAGTAGCCGGTGCCCGTGCCGATCTCCAGGACGCGGTGCCCTGCGTCCAGGTCCAGGCTCTCGATCATGCCGACGACGGTGGTCGGGTCGGTGGACGACGACGTGGGGACTCCCGTCACCGGCTTGCCGCACTGGTCGGCGGTCAGGTGGCCGTCGAGCTGAGTGGTGAGGGTTTCCGCGCCGTAGGCGAGCCTCAGCCACTCTGCTCGGGTCGTGCCACGGGGGGTGATCGGCCGCCAGGCCCTTCTCTCGTCGAGCAACACGCCAGGGTTGAGGAACTGCTCGCGTGGCACGGCCTCCACGGCAGCCCGCAGCCACGGGAGGGTGAGAACCTGCTTGTCTGCCAGCAGGCCGGCCAGGCGGCGCCGCTCCGGTGCTGAGTCGTTCACAAGCTGTCTCCTTGCGTGAGTAGTTCGGCGAAGGCTGCGGACATCTCAAGTCCGGTCTTCGGTTCCAGCCATCCCCATTGGCCGTTCGGGTTCAGCTCCAGCCACCAGTGGTTGTCTGCCCCGTCGATAGCCAGGTCGAAGCTGCCGGACACAAGTCCGAAGTGGTCCAGGTAAGGGCTGTCCCGTAAATGATCTATGGCACGCCGATCGCGTATCGGACCCTGTGCTCATCCGGCGAGGGTGAGGTTGTGGAGTCGGGCGATGCCGAGCATGGCGTGATGAACCCCGTCGCCCTTGAGGCGGCAGTCGCGGAGGACCTTCCACGTCTTCATTCGTGCGAAGGCGTGCTCGACGCGGGCGCGGACCTTGCGGTGGGAGGCGTTGCGCTCCTCTTTCCAGGCCGGTAGTTCGGCCTGGCCGCGTTCACGGCGGTGCGGGATGACCAGGCCGGTGCCGCGGTAGCTGCCGTCAGCGATCACGGTTGTCCTGCCGACGGCAGCCTTCGCGCCGGACAGCTCCCATGCCTTGCAGTCGTTGCGGTTGCCCGGCAGGGGCCAGCCGACGGCGACGACGAGCCGGGTGTCGGCGTCGATGACGACCTGGTGGTTGGTGGAGTATCGGTAGCTCTTCGAGCGCTCGGCGATGCTGTGGTCGCGGGTGGGAACCAAGGTGCCGTCCACGATCAGCACGGCATCCTTGCGGAACCGCCGGCGCTGGCGCCGAGCGAGGGTGGGCCCGAGGTGGTCGATGATGCGGTCGGCAGCCGACTTCGAGATCCCGAACAGTGGAGCGAGCTGCCGCAGTGTCAGGTTGGTTCGTCAGTAAGCGACGACGAGCAGCACGCGATCCTCCGATACCGTGATCACACCAGTCATGGCGAGATCATCTCCCGGGCCTGGAGAGTCGTGTGGAGCTACGGGATCTCGGGGTACTGGGGGCGCTTCCGCTTGAGCTTGGCCAGGTCACTGAGATCGACGCCGGTGGCCTTGGCGTACTGCCTGGCCCAGTCGGCGACGGATTGCCGGAAGAAGTGGTCGGGGTGACGGGGCACCGGTTCCTCACCGCGGTTTCGCAGCTTGGCGACAGCCGCCCGCTCCAGATCCTGATCACCGCACTGACGAGCCAGAAGGATGGCCTTCGCCAGCGTCCCGGCTCGTTGTTGGCTGGGGTGAACGACCAGACCCCGTCCCGGTGGATGTGGGTGTCCGCTAGGAGCAGCAGCCCCAGGTCGTGGGAGTCACGGACGAAGCGCAGGGAGGACGGCCCGTAGCGAGTAACGCCGCCGGCGATCTCGGCGGAAAGCGGGACGCTGCCCGCCGGCCAGAGATAGCAGGCGGCGGGAGGAATGTCCGAGGGATCTCCGCTGCCGGACGGCGGGGGGTGGTCGATCCGGATGCCCACCCCACCGAAACCGTCCATCCGGTCACGAAGATCGATGTAGTCCGTGTAGACCATCCAGCCGAAGCCCGACCGGTTGTAGCGGTCCTTCCAGATCGAAAGCGTGGTGCACAGGCTTCCCCGGACGAACGTCAGCTTGCCGCCATCGACGCTGACAGGAGCCGTGCCGAGCAGCTCGACGAACTGATCTGCCATCCTTCTTACCGTCCAGGGGCGCGTCACGACGGCATGGTAGGCGCTGACCGCAGGGGCCAGACCACCAGGGCTCCTGTCAGACCGCCCTCATTCGTAGATCATTTACGGGGCAGCGCTTACTGTAGGTGTCGAGGTTCGACGGATCCTGCCTGAGCACATGGGAACGCTGATCGGGCGGCACTTTTCGCAGTTTGCCGAGCGGCGGAACACCCTGTCGCATGTAGCCGACATGCCTGACCGGCCGCGCTTTGTCGATGTGAAAGAACCAGCCCATGACTGGAATCAGGTCCGGCCAACGACTATGGGCATCACGCAGTTCCTCTGCTCTCAGTGGACGTTAAGTCCGATCTTCCTCGGTTCGTGATCGCTCGATCGTGGTACTGATTGCCGCGCCGGGCACCTGCTGGGCATGCTCATGCTGAGATGCGGCCATGGAGAGAAAGCCGTACCCCAGCGACTTGTCGGACGAGCAGTGGGCGTTGATCGAGCCGATGATCACGGCCTGGAAGCAAGACCGGGTGGCACGGTCGGCGACCGGCGATCCCGGGGCCTGCGACCTGCGGGAAGTCGTGAACGCGATCTTCTACCAGAACCGGACGGGCTGCCAGTGGCGCTACCTGCCCCACGACCTGCCGGCCTGGTCGGCGGTGTTCTACTACTTCACCCTGTGGCGACAGGACGGTCTCGACCAGCGGATCCAGGAGATCCTGCGCTGCCAGGTGAGGGAGAGAGCCCGGCGATTAGAGGACCCGTCCCTCGTGATCATCGACACCCAGTCCGTCCGCGCCGCGGCGGGTGTCCCGAAGACCACGACGGGGCTGGATGCGCACAAGAAGGTGTCGGGCCGCAAGCGGGGCCTGGCTGTGGATGTGATGGGGCTGGTCATCGGCGTTGTCGTGCTGGCCGCCTCCGCCCATGACAACGCCGCCGGGACCGCCCTGCTCGACCAGGCCGCCGAGCGGTGCGGCAGCCGCCTGGAGAAGGCCCTGGTGGACCAGGGTTTCAAGGACGAGGTCCTCATTCACGGCGCCCTGGCCGGCATCGACGTCGAGATCGTCCGCCGCAACCGGGCCGATCAGGGCAAAGGCTTTGTTCCGCAACCGAAGAGGTGGATCGTGGAGCAGGTCAACGGCACGCCGATGCTGCACCGCCGACTCGCCCGTGAGTACGACCACCGGCCCGACACCTCCGCCTCGCGCGTCTACTGGGCCTCGATCGCGAACATGACCCGCCGCCTCACCACACCGTCTCCGGCCTGGCGCGACACCCTCGGGCTGGCCGCATGAACGTCAGCGAGCTCCTGGCCGACCTCCAGGCCCAGATCGACGAGACCACCGCCCGGGCCGGTGGACTACGCGACCAGATCGAGCACTTGACCGCCGCCCTGGCTGAGACCGAAGCACGGCTCGCAGACCTGGCCACCACCGCCAAGGTCATCGCTGAACTCGCACCGGCTGGAGGCGAGCCCGATCCGCCCGAGACGAACACTGCCTACCAGGCCATCGTGAACGTCTTCAACCAGCACCCCGACCAGGTCTTCCGAGCCCGTGAGCTGCACGAACTCCTCGCCATGCCCACCGACGAGGCAGCCGTCAACATCACCCGCAGCCGCCTCGGACGCCTCACTCGCCAAGGCTTCCTCACCCAACCCGGACGAGGCCGCTACCAGAAACGGACTTGACGCCCTCTCAGGTCGTTCTGGAACTCAAGGAGTCGGCCTCCCGGGCGGTCAGGGAAGGAACCTGGGACGAGCCTGTATGGGAGCTCGTTGCTTTCGATGACTGAGCTGAGAGGTCGTGACTGGCTGACCGATCTCAGTGACGGAGCCGCCGGCGGACGCCAGTCAGGCGGGGCGTACCAGGGCGTCGAGCATCTTCTCCAGTAGGTCGTTGTCGGCGTTGAAGCTGGCCACCGGTGCGGCGATGTTCTCCTCTTGGTCCATGTCCTGCCAGGAGATGGTGTAGCCCGCTTCGCGGGCGAGTTGGGCGAGGAAGGCGCGCTGGGTGCGGCCGTTGCCTTCCCGGAAGGGGTGGATGGCGTTCACGTCGCCGTACAGGTCAGCCAGGGCTCGGACGAACTCCGGGCGGGCCAAGCCTTGCAGGTGGTCGTTGTTAGCGAGCTTGCGGAACACGTCCTCCGCGTAGGAGACGATGTGGATCGACGGGCAGAACGATGTGCCCTTGGAGATCTCAATGGTGCGCAGCTCCCCGGCCCACGGGTACACGCTGCCGAAGATCTGCCGGTGGAACGCTTGCAGGTGTGCGAGGTCGTAGCTGCCAGGCAGCGGCTCGGCGTCCAGAATGGCGAGTTCCACCGCGGCGATGTCCGATTCAGCCTCGGAAAGCTCGGTTGCGTCGGTGATGCCGAGACTGTCGGAGGACGCCGTTGGGCTCGCTGTAGGGGTCGGTCACTCAGCGGCCTTACGGGTGTAGCGGGCGAGGGTGCGGGCGCGCAAGGCTGCGGCGTCGAGTTCTCCGCGTGCATAGGCGTCGAGGTCGGCGGTGGTGTCTGCGGTGACGCGCAGCCCCTCGGCCTCGGTGGAGCCGATGGCGGAGGCGACCGCCGCTTGGCGACGTCGGGCTTGCTCGTTCTGTTCGCGTCGCCGGTAGCTCTCCAGGGACGCGACGTCCACACGGCGGTGGGTGCCGACCATGCGGAACTCGATCAAGCCCTTGTCGAGCAGCTTGACCAGGTGCGGTCGGGAGACGCCGAGGGTCTTCGCCGCCTGGATGGTGGACAGCTCCACACTCTTGGCGATTACCTCGACCGTGCGGCCGGAGGTAATGAGCGCCATGGTCTCCATGAGGACCGCCAGGGCTTCACGTGGCACCTCCATGGTGACCTTGTCAGCTTCGGCGACGGTGATGTGGAACGTCTCGGCGCTGCTGGTGAGGGCGTCACGCAGGCATGGCACGGCCTCCTCGACGCTGCGTTTGCGCTGCTCCTTCCGCGTCCGCTGCGCCTGGGTCCCACGCAGGGCCGGAGGGTTCTCAGTGGGGCGCTTGCGCCGTACCTTCTTCCGAGTGCGGGAGGTCTCGATCTCGGAGCTGACGGTCGTCGTACTGTCGCCGGTGGGGTGCTTCTTCTGCTTGGCCGGTTTCTGGTCCTGGTGGGTCACGGGCATAGGTGCGTCCCCAGCTTTGAGTGGCTACTACCACCCCCAACCATATGAAACAAGTGAACCAAGTGCAATATGTGTAACTGCTTGGAGGGCCGGCGCTGCCCCTTGCGGCACCGGAAGGAAGCAGTCCGTGCCTTTGTCCCGCAGGTCGTACGGTCGCAGTGCCATGGACCGTCCGCGCCCGGGTACGGGGCCAAGGGTCTTCGCCCCAGCCTCGCGCATCCGCTCGGCGGCCTGGTTTGGATTGATTGAGTCGATGTGGCATCCCAACTCCGTACTGACTGACGGCTCGCTCCGCCAGCAGCGTAGAAGTGGTCACGGACACTCACGCCAGGCCGTGTACCGGCAACAGTTGGAGCTCCCTGCGACCGCCGCGATCCTGGTGCTGCGGGCGCCTGTGGACGGAGCGAATTCGAGTAGGGCCAGCAATGGGCGAGGACTCCTCGTTCTTCGGGCGCCCGTACGCCTCCCTCACGCCTGAAGCCTCTCGGCCGAATGTCCCCGAGAAGTCCCAGCGGCCGCCTCGGGCCCTCCGTCTTACGTAAAGTACCTGGTCAGACGGGTCGGGGTGTGATCGTCGCCAAGGTTGACCCATAGTGGGCGTACAGCCCGACTCGTCTGCCGCCACCTGCTGCTTTGCCTCGGAAAGGGCCTCTGACCTGCGTCGGAGGTCCTTTCCGGTCTTCGGGGTAGGCCCCTGACCTGGCGTCCCGCCTTGTCAGGGCGACTTCCGCACTTCCGCAGCCCGAATGCTCACTGCTCACTCTTGGTGCTGTTCTCCCCGGTGTTCCTCGGCGCCGTGTGGCGATCCTGTGGCGGTGAGAGGCGGCGGGGCGGGGGGGACGAGGCAGCCGGGGGATGCTCTGCATCGACTCGATCCGGCCCATGAGCTGGGCGGTCCGGTTCCGTTGGCGCGGATCTCCGTAGCGGCCTTGGGAACGTTCGAAGGCCTCCCGGACGTAGTCGTTGGTGGCGTCGTCATGGGCGCGGTGACTCCCTCGGCGTACGGCTCGACGTGTCTGCCGCCCGCTCCTGGCAGGTCCCTTGCCTGGGGCCTCCCGCGGCTCCGGGCCACCGCCCCGCGCGGGCCCTTGTGCGCGGAGCCGGGGCCGTGTCCGCATCTTCGTGGTTTCCGCCAGTACGGCACCGCGCCGGCGTGCCGGAAGACTGCCCGCCAGAAGCCGGTCTCGGATCAACCGGGGCCAGCGACAGCCGATTTGGCGGCATGCGAGAGAGGACGGCAACGGTGGGCAACCAGCTGTACGACGGGATCGGTGAGGCGTTCGAGGGCTTCAAGTCCCTGCCGCTGGCGCGTTACGGGGAGGTTCCCGCCTTCCTGGCGATGGTCGGCGACGTACGGGGCAGGGCGGTGCTCGACCTGGCGTCGGGCACCGGCTTCTACAGCCGGGAGTTCAAGCGGCGCGGCGCGGCCGAGGTCCTGGGGATCGACATCTCCGGGGAGATGGTCGCCGTGGCGCGCCGGTACGAGGAGCGCGACCCGCTCGGGGTGCGCTACGACGTGGGCGACGTCGCGGAGATGCGTCCCCTGGACCGGCGCTTCGACATCGCCACCGCGGTGCAGCTGCTCAACTACGCGCCGGACGCCGCCACCATGCAGCGCATGTGCCGCACCGTGCACCGGAGCCTCGCGCCCGGCGGCGAGTTCTTCGTGCTCGCCCAGAACCCCGACTACCGGTTCGACGGGCCGCCGCTGGACAAGTACGGGTTCCGTTGCGAGGCGACCGGCGAGGAAGGCGGCACCGGCCCGGGCATCCGGCTCACCGCCCTGCTCGACCCGCCGGTCACGTTCGCCTCCACCTGCCCGCGCCGCGAGGTCTACGAGCAGAGCCTGCGGGCCGCCGGGTTCCGCGACCTGACCTGGGTGCCCGTGCCGGTGTCCGACAGCGGCCTGGAGGAGTTCGGCGCGGACTTCTGGGCCGACTTCCTCGCCAACCCGCCGCTGGAGATGCTGCGCTGCCGGGCCTGACGCCCCCGCCCCCGGGGGGCGCCCCGCACGGCACCGACGGCGGCCCCCGGTGAGCGGTGCGCCCGGTGCCGCGTCGTCGGTCGCCGCCAGGCGGCTGCGGTAGCCCCGGCGGCCGCAGCCCGGCCTGCCGGTGCAGCCTGCGGCCGCCCCGTACGGTCGTGCCGCAGCCGCAGCCGCAGCCGCAGCCGCAGCCGCCGGCCACCTGGAGGCTCGTGTCCTGCTTCCGGCGGAGGCGGCGCGCGCCGGGCGTCACGAGGGCAGGGCTCGGTCCCGGACCCGGGCCAGGTGGTCGGCGAAGACCTTCGGGGCGTCCGGGGTCAGCGTCCGCAGGGCCACCATCGCCGTGAGCACCACGTCGCAGAGCTCCGCCCGCACGTCCTCCCACGTGTGGGTGGTGCCCTTGCGGGGGTTCTGGCCGTACGCGCCGATCACCGCCTGTGCCACCTCGCCGACCTCCTCCGACAGTTTCAGCACGCGCAGCAGCGCCGTCCGCTCGGGCGGGCCGTCCGCGTGGCCGTCCAGCCAGGCGTGCAGCTCGTCGATGGTCTTCCAGGTGTGGTCCATGCAGGTGAGCCTCCCCCGTGGCAGCCGCGGAGACGCCCCCGAGGCGGTGTATCCGGTGGGGCGACCAGTCCGTTTCGCCTCTCCCCTCGGAGTCCGCCGTGCCGATCCCCGTGGACAAGCTGACCGACCCCGCCGTGCGTGCCTTCGTCGCCGCGCTCAACGCCCACGACCGGGAGGCGTTCGTCGCGACGCTCACCCCGGACGCCACCATGTCCGACGACGGCTCCGACCGCGACCTCACCCAGTGGGTGGAGAACGAGGTCTTCGCCACGCGCGGCCACATGGACGTGGAGTCGGAGAAGGGCGGCGGACGCGACCTCGTCGCCCGCTACCGGAACGACACGTGGGGCGAGATGCGCACCCAGTGGCACTTCGTCGTCGACGACGGCAGGATCAGCCGCTTCGAGACCGGCCAGGCGTAGCCGACTGCGGCCGTGCCCCGCGTCCGGCACCGGTCCCGGCCTCCGTGCGACCCGCCGATCCCCGACGACCGGCCACGCCGCGACCCACCGGTCGGCGGTCGCCCGTGTCCCGCGGCCCCCGCCGGTCCGCGTGCCCGGGGCGAACCGGTCCGCGCCGGCTCGTGGGCGAGGGACAGTCGGCTCCCGCGCCTGCCCCGCCGGCCGTGTCCGCCGCGCTAACCGCGCCCGACGTACGGCATCGTCGTCGCCATCACCGTGGCGAACTGCACGTTCGCCTCCAGCGGCAGCGACGCCATGTGCACCACCGTGCGCGCCACGTCCGCCGCGTCCATCACCGGCTCGGCGGCGACGGTGCCGTCCGCCTGGAGGATGCCGGTCTGCATGCGGGCCGTCATCTCCGTGGCCGCGTTGCCGATGTCGATCTGGCCGCAGGCGATCCGGTACGGGCGGCCGTCCAGGGACAGGGACTTCGTGAGGCCCGTGACGGCGTGCTTCGTCGCCGTGTACGCCACCGAGTGCGGGCGCGGCACGTGCGCCGAGAGGGAGCCGTTGTTGATGATCCGGCCACCCTGGGGCGCCTGCTCCCGCATCTGGCGGAACGCCGCCTGCGCGCACAGGAAGGCGCCCGTCAGGTTGACGTCCACCACCTGCCGCCACGTCTCGTACGGGAGGTCCTCCAGCGGTGTGCCGCCGCCCGCGAACGAGCCCGCGTTGTTGAACAGCAGGTCCACCCGGCCGTACCGGTCCCGCACCGCCGAGAACAGCGCGCGCACCGCCTCCGGCGACGTCACGTCCGTCGGGACGCACAGGGCGTCCCCGCCGGTCAGCGCCGCCGTCTCCGCGAGGGCGGACCCCCGGCGCCCCGCGAGCGCGAGCGACCAGCCGGCCTCCGCCAGCGCCGCGGCCACGCTCCGGCCGACGCCCGAGCCGGCGCCGGTCACCACCGCGATCCTGCGTGCACCGTCCATGGGGGCGCAGCGTACGGGACGGTCCGGCACCCGGACATCATGCGACCGCCATGTGGATGTCGTGTTCCGGACGGCCCGGCCCCCTGCACTGGGGTCCATGACCTTCGACGCAGTCCAACTCCGCTTAGCCGCACAGCAGTTCGGTCGTCGACGCTTCCTCGGCGCCACCGGCGCCGCCGCGGCACTCGCCTTCGCAGTCCACCTCCCGGCCGCGGGCGCCGCCCAGGCGGCCGAACTCGACGCCCGGAAGATCACCGAGGACCCGTTCACGCTGGGGGTCGCCTCAGGTGATCCCCTGCCCGCGTCCGTGCTGCTCTGGACCCGCCTCGCGCCGCGCCCGTACGAGCCCGGCGGCGGACTGCCCGCCGCCCGCGTCCCGGTCCAGTGGGAGCTCGCCCACGACGAACGCTTCACCAGGGTCGTGCGGCGCGGCACCGCCCTCGCGCACCCCGAGTTCGACCACAGCCTGCACGTGGAGGTGCGGCACCTCGAACCGGGCCGCGCCTACCACTACCGCTTCCGCGCCGGCAGCTGGACCAGCCCGGCCGGCCGCACCCGCACCGCGCCGCACCCGCACGCCCGCCCGGCCGCGCTGAAGCTCGCGGCGGTGTCCTGCCAGGCGTACCACGACGGTTACTTCACCGCGTACCGCCACCTCGCGGCCGAGGACGACCTCGCCGCCGTCTTCCACCTCGGTGACTACCTCTACGAGTACGCCGTCGACGCCGCGGGCGGCGCCCGCCGCTACACCGACCGCGTGCTGCCCGCCCACTTCGCCCGGGAGACCGTCACCCTGGAGGACTACCGGCTGCGGTACGCCCTCTACAAGACCGATCCGGACCTGAGGGCCGCGCACGCGGCGCACCCCTTCGTCGTCTCCTGGGACGACCACGAGACGGAGAACAACTACGCGGGCGGCGTCCCGGAGAACGGCGTGCCGCCCGAGGAGTTCCTGCTGCGCCGGGCCGCCGCGTACCGCGCGTACTGGGAGAACCAGCCGCTGCGCAGGCCGCAGCGGCCGGACGGGCCCGACATGCGTCTCTACCGGCGGCTGCGCTTCGGCACGCTCGCCCAGTTCGACGTGCTCGACACCCGCCAGTACCGCTCCGACCAGGCGTACGGCGACGGCTGGCGGGTGCCGGGCCCCGAGTCGGAGGACCCGTCGCGCACCATGCTCGGCGCGACGCAGGAGCGCTGGCTGCTCGACGGCTGGCGGCGGTCCCGCCCCGTCTGGAACGTCCTCGCACAGCAGGTCGTCCTCGCCCGGCGGCGCAACGCCCCGGGCCCCGGCCACAAGGTCTCCATGGACGCCTGGGACGGCTACCCGGCGGCCCGCACGCGGCTGCTCGACGGGGCGTGGAACGCCGGCGTCGACAACCTCGTCGTCCTCACCGGGGACGTGCACGTCGGCTACGCCCTCGACCTGAAGGCGGACTTCGACGACCCGGACTCCCGCACCATCGGCACCGAACTCGTCACCACCTCCGTCAGCAGCGGCAAGGACGGTGTGGAGCGGCCCGCCAACTGGGAGAACCTGACCCGGGCCAACCCGCACATGAAGCACTACGACGGCCGCCGCGGCTACCTTCGCGTCACCCTCGCCGAGGACGCGGCCCGCGCCGACTTCCGCACCGTCTCCGCCGTGACGACACCGGGCGCACCGGTCGCCACGGCCGCGTCGTTCGTCACGGAAGCCGGTGACCCCGGGCTCAGGCCCGCCTGACAGCCCGGCTCCCGGCACTCCGGCGTCGCTTCGGTGGGGGCCCCGCGGCTCGTGGCTGCCGGGGCGGTCCACCGTCCTCCGGTCCCGGTTGCTCGTCCATCCGCCCCAGTTCGGCGTTCAGGCGTGCCGGCGGGCCGGACAGGGGCGAGCGCCGGCCTCCGCCTCCCGGCTCGCCGGCCGCCGTCACGACGGCCTGCTCGACCGGCGCCCGGACGCGGGGGCCGTCGGCGGGCGGGAGCCCGTGCCGGCACGGGCCGGCACGCCCCGGCCCGCCGGCCCGCCTCCGGGCACGACAGCGCGGCCTTTCCGCAGCCGGGTCCCGGCCCGGACGGTGCCGGGGGACGTCCGCGGCGCCGCGGGGGCGCACCGGGCCGCTGCCCGCGGCAGGACGACCGGGGCCGCGCGGCGGTCGCGGCGGATCCGCTCGTACAGCCACTCACGTGAGCAGTACACATCGGCCTCCCGACCCGCCCGTGATCAAGCCAGGCCGCAGGGTGGCACGGCCGAATGGCCCACCTGCCTCATCACTCCGCACGCGGCATGGCACCCGCCACGGGTCGCTCCGCTGACGGGCGGGCCTGCCGGCAGCCGGCCGGAGGGGCGGGGCGGGGGTGTCCGGCGGCATTCCCCGCGGACGGGGGCGGCGTCCCCGGGCGGCCCGCCGGTCCGCCGCTTCCCCTCCCTCACCGGGGCCGCCGGGCCGCCGGGGCCCACCGCGCCACCGGTACCGGCTGCCCCGCCGCCGTCACCGGGCCCGGTCGGCACACCGCCCGGTCAGCGTCACAGGGCGGGCCGAACCGCTCCGCGAAGCCCTTGGCCCCCTCCAGGGTGCGGGACGCCACGGCGACCACCTCGGCGTCGTCCGGCATGCCCAGCAGGTCCTGGGTGAACGACGCCGCGATGCCGCCCGTCGCCGGCACACCCCGGCGGATCGTCCGCTCCACGCCCGCCCCCTCCGATTCAGCTTTCAACCACTCCGGTCGAGCTGAGAGCATAGGCCGGGCGCACCCCCCCCAGAACAGGAGACGAGACCCCATGCCGGAGAGCGGCCCGAGCACACAGGGACAGCCACCGACGGACACCCCGGGACACATACCTGCGGAGCGGACCGGCGCCGCCCCCGCGCCCCCGGCGAGCGGGGCCACCGCCCCCGGGTCCCCGCCGGGGGAGGCCCCCCTGCCCCGTGCCGCCGCCCGCCGGGTGGGGCTCCTCGTCACCCTCGTCCTCGGGGGCCTCACCGCCCTGCCGCCGCTGTCCATGGACATGTACCTCCCGGCACTGCCCGAGGTCACCCGGTCCCTGCACGCGCCCGCCGCCACCGTCCAGCTCACCCTGACCGCGTGCCTCGCCGGCATGGCCGCGGGGCAGCTCGTCGTCGGCCCGATGAGCGACCGGTGGGGGCGCCGCCGCCCGCTGCTCGCCGGCATGCTCGTGTACGTGGCGGCCACCGCGGTCTGTGCGCTCGCCCCCAGCGCGGGCCTGCTCATCGGCTTCCGCCTGCTCCAGGGCCTCGCCGGGGCCGCCGGCATCGTCATCGCCCGCGCCGTGGTCCGCGACCTGTACGACGGCGTGGAGATGGCCCGCTTCTTCTCCACCCTCATGCTGATCTCCGGCGTCGCCCCGGTCATCGCCCCGCTCATCGGCGGCCAGATCCTGCGGGTCACCGACTGGCGGGGCGTCTTCCACGTCCTCGCCGTCATCGGGGCCGTCCTGACGTTCGTGGTGTGGAGGTGGCTGCACGAGACGCTGCCGCCCGAGCGCCGGCACGGCGGCGGCGTCGGCACCGCGCTGCGCACCATGCGCGGGCTGCTCGCCGACCGGGTCTTCACCGGCTACGTGCTGGCGGGCGGCCTCGCCTTCGCCGCCCTCTTCGCCTACATCTCCGCGTCCCCGTTCGTCGTGCAGGAGATCTACGGCGCCTCCCCGCAGACCTTCGCGCTCCTCTTCGGCGTCAACTCCGTCGGCCTGGTCGCCGTCGGCCAGGTCAACGGCAAGCTGCTGGTCGGCCGGGTGTCCCTCGACAAGGTGCTCGCGGCGGGTCTGGCCGCCGTCACCCTGGCCGCGCTCGCGCTGCTGCTGATGACCACCGGGGTCTTCGGGCCCGTCGGGCTCGTGCCGGTCGCCGCCGGGCTGTTCGTGCTGATGTCCGCGATGGGCCTCACCCTCCCCACCACCAACGCGCAGGCCCTGATGCGCACCCCGCACGCCGCCGGTTCCGCGTCGGCGCTGCTCGGCACGGCGTCGTTCCTCGTCGGGGCCGTGGCCTCCCCGCTCGTCGGCATCGCGGGCGAGACGACCGCCGTGCCGATGGCCGTGGTGCAGCTCGTCTGCGCCGTCGCCGCACTGGGCTGCTTCCTCGGCCTGTGCCGCCCGTGGCGGACGGAGCGCGGACCCGCACCTACCATAGATCGGTGAACGCCTCCCTCCCCCTCCCGGACGCCCTGCGCGCCGCCCTCGCCGGGCTGCTCGACGGGCTGCCCCCGACCAGGGCGGCGCAGGCCGTCGACCGGCTGATCGCCAGCTACCGCGGCACCACCCCGACCGACGCGCCCGTCCTGCGGGACCGCGCCGACGTCGCCGCGTACGCGGCGTACCGGATGCCCGCCACGTTCGAGGCGGTACGGGCCGCGCTGGCCGCGCTGCGCGAGGCGGCGCCCGACTGGGCGCCCGGCACCCACACCGACGTGGGCGGCGGCACGGGCGCGGCGACGTGGGCGGTCGCGGAGGCCTGGGACGGCGCCGCCCGCAGCACGGTGCTGGACTGGGCGGAGCCCGCCCTCGCCCTGGGCCGCGAACTGGCCGCGGGGGCCGGGCCGGACGCGCAGTGGCGGCGGGCCCGCATCGGCGCCGCGCTGACGCTGGAGGCCACCGACCTGGTGACCGTCTCGTACGTCCTCAAGGAGCTCACCCCCGAGGACCGCCGCGCGCTGGTGGCCGAGGCCGCGCGCGCGGCGCAGGCCGTCGTCGTCGTCGAACCGGGCACCCCCGACGGGTACGAGCGGATCCTCGCGGCCCGGGAGCAGCTCGTCGCCGCCGGGCTGACCGTCGCCGCGCCCTGCCCGCACGGCGGGGCCTGCCCCATCGTGCCGGGCACCGACTGGTGCCATTTCTCGGCGCGCGTGGCCCGGTCGTCGCTGCACCGGCAGGTGAAGGGCGGGTCCCTGCCGTACGAGGACGAGAAGTTCGCCTACGTGGCGGCCGTGCGGTTCCCCGCCGCTGCGGCGGCGGGACGGATCGTCCGCAGGCCGCAGACCCGCAAGGGCCAGGTCCTGCTGGACCTGTGCACCGAGGACGGGGGGCTGCGCCGCGACACCGTCAGCAAGCGGCACGGGCCCCTGTACAAGGCGGCGCGGGACGCGGACTGGGGCGACCCCTGGCCGCCGGACTGACCGCAGCCGGGCGATCCGCGGCCGGGCCCCTCGGCGGGTGAGCCGGGGCGCCCGCCCGGGTGAGCCGCCCCGCGCGCCCCTTGCCGCAGCCCCGCGGGGCGCGCTGGTCTGACGGCATGGCGAAGAACCGCACCTGACGGCGGCCGCCGCACTGGCCGCCGCCCTCTTGGCCAGCCCGACGACCGCCCGCGCCGCCGCCCCGGAACCGGAGCCCGGGAGCATGGTGCTCGACTGGGCCGTCACCTTGAAGCGCGGCACGAAGCCGCTGTTCGTGCACGACGGCGACACGTGGAGCCTGTACGGTCACCTCCACGAGCGCACCGAGGACCGTGGGCCCGGTACGAAGATCGGCGACATGACCGCCCGCTGCACCGCCGTCCTCGTCCACGCACGTGGTCACGTCCGGCAGTGCGAGCGCGTCCTGCGCACCGACACGGGGCATCTGTCCCTCACCGACGCCTGGACGTGGAGGGGACCGGCCCGCACGGGGCACCCGGCGCCGTGACCGGCGTGTACGCCGACGGGGAGGGCGAGGCCAGGATCACCGAGCACGGCGGAACGGCCGGGTTCCGCATCACGCTCGACGACTGACCCCGCCCCGGCCGGTCAGGGACGCAGCTCCTGGGTGCAGCACTTCACGCTGCCGCCGCCCTTCAGGAGCTCACCCAGGTCCATCCCGATCGGCTCGAAGCCGCGCCGCCTGAGCGGCCCGAACAGGCCCACCGCCGCCTGCGGCAGCAGCACGTGGCGGCCGTCGCTCACCGCGTTCAGCCCGAGGGCCGCCGCGTCGGGCTCCTCCGCCAGCAGGGCGTCGGGGAACAGCCTGGCGAGCACCGCGCGGCTCCCCGGCGAGAACGCACCCGGGTAGTACATGATCTCGTCCGCCGCCGTGTCCAGCACGCACAGCGCCGTGTCCAGGTGGTAGTAGCGCGGGTCCACCAGGTCCAGGCCGATCACCGGCCGGCCGAAGAACTCCTGCGCCTCGTCGCCCGCGAGCGACGTGGAGCGGAACCCGCGGCCCGCGAGGACGTACGACGAGGTCACGGCGAAGTCGCCCTCGCCCTCGTTCACGTGCTGGGGCTCGTGGACGTCGGGGAAGCCGTGGGCGCGGAACCAGGCGCGGTGCGCCTCCGCCTCCGCGGCCCTCTCCGGATACAGGAAGCGGGCGCCGAGCACCCGGCCGTCCACGACCGTGGCACCGTTCGCGGCGAAGACCATGTCCGGGAGGTCCGGGTGCGGCTCCAGGAGTTCCACGGTGTGCCCGAGGGCGCGGTAGCGGTCCCTCAGGTCCTCCCACTGCGCGACGGCGAGCGGCAGGTCGACCGGTTTCGCCGGGTCCATCCACGGGTTGATGGAGTACGTCACCCTGAAATGCGCAGGTGGGCACATCAGGCAACGGCGCGGTGTTGCGTCACGAGGCAACGAAGGCTCCTCACAGACGTCAGGTGCACGCGGGATGCGTGCGACGCAGTCATGGTGCGCCCGCAGCCCCGCTTCGCGCATCGCACCGTACGGGTGGTTACCGGTGTTCACGTGCGCGCCATGCGGGGGCGGCGTGGGTCTCCTCACGGTGAACGGTGCTCCGTCACCGGGCATAACCCGACAAAAAGCGGCAACTCCACCCCCCTGACCGCATGTCGGGACGCCCGTGCCTACCCGCTGGAGCCCTCCTGCACACCCCGGTTCTCCCGTCCGGTCACCTGCGGCGCAGGATGGTGGGACCATGGCAGGGACCGCAGGGGCTTGCATCAGGTGTGAGGGGATAGATGGGCGACGGTATCGGCCGCTACCGCGGCACGGGGGAGAGCAGACTCGCGAACTGGCTGCGCCGCAGGCCCAAGGACCCGGGGGAGCCGTCCGGCGCCCCGAGCCGCCTGGAACTCCTGCTGGCCACCGCCGCGGCCGGACTGCCGCTCGCCCCCGCCGCGTACCCCTCCGGCTACCGCTGCTCCTGTGAGCGCATCGGGTGTCCGACGCCCGCCCGCCATCCCGTCTCCTTCGCCTGGCAGACGCAGTGCAGCACGGACCCGGCCCAGATCGAGCGCTGGGCCCAGAAACAGCCGCAGGCCAACTTCATCACCGCGACCGGCATGGTCCACGACGTCCTGGACGTGCCCGTGGAGGCCGGTCGCGCCGCGTTGGAGCGGCTGCTCGCCGACGGCGTGGACGTCGGCCCGGTCGCCGAGGCGGGCGATGCGCTGGGGCAGGGCCGCATGCTGTTCTTCACCGCCACCCGCGGCACCCCGGAGGACGAGGACGAGTGGTGGCCGTGCGAGCTGGACTGCCACCCCGAGACCATGGACGAGCACCCCGGGCTGCGCTGGCACTGCCGCGGCAGCTACGTGCTCGTGCCGCCCGCACGGCTGCCCGGCGACCACGCCGTGGAGTGGGTGCGGGGGCCGGAGCATCCGCTGCCGGACCCCCTGACCCTGCTGGAGACGCTCACCGACGCCTGCGCCCGGTACGCCGACGAGTACGGCGGCTCGGGCGGCCACCCGGCCGTGGCCTGGCCCATCGGCCGCTGACGCCCGAGGCGCCCGCAGTGCCCGCGCCCCCGGCACGACCGGCCGCGTCCCGTGCGGGCAGCCGGCGCTCGCCGTCGGCTGCTCCGCCTGCGGACGCCGTGCCTCCGGGGTCGGCAGGCAAGGCGGGGCTCGGCGGGCCCCGCGTCAAGGGCCTGCGGGGACAGGTGCCGCCGCAGCGGGCGCCTGCGGGTCCGGTCACCCGGCGCGGCTCACGCGCCCGTGGGGCCGCCTCCCGCGGGACGCCCCCGCCGTGCCGCCACGGCCCTCCGGGCGGCGACGGCCCGAGGGGCGCAGCCGTCCGTACCGCCCGAGCGACCGGGTCGCCCGGCCCGTCCGCGGACCTTCGCCGCCGTGTCGGCCCGCTCCCGACCGGCGCTACGAACCGGTGACCGCGGTCACGCCCTGGGAGCGGTTCACGATCGTGACCTGCTCGCCGCCCGCGCCCTCGGCCCCCGGGGCCAGCCGGGCGGCCACGCTCAGCACCCAGTCCTTCGTGACGGTGTCCCGCACCCGACCCGTCAGCAGCGGCTTCTCGCTGTCACTGACCTTGGGCCGGTACCCCTCCGCGGCCGTGCGCCGCTCGTAGAGCCGAGTGGCGAAGAAGACCAGCGCCCCGCCGTCCTCGGTGGCGAGCGCCAGCGGCCGGAACGTCCCCGTGTCCAGGGCCTGGTCCGCGAACTGGACGGCGAGCCCCGGCCGGTTGGCGATCTTGTTGCGTTCCTCCCGCCACACCGTGGTGTGCTGCCCGGCCGCGAAGACGGCGGGCCGCCCGGAGGTCAGGTAGGAGGCGTAGTCCTTGCTGATGCCCGCCACCCGGCCGTCCGCCACCGGCTCGGCGAACCCGTCCGCGTCCGTGCGGAACGCCGGCACCGCCTTCTCCTCCAGGACGGTGAGGTGCGACGCCTCCCAGAGCTGGTCGTTGCCGTTCCTGATGAAGACCAGCAGCCAGCGGTCGTCGCCCGGGCCCTTGTCGTCCACGTCCCGGTTGGAATCGGCGTCGGCGACGAACCAGCGGGGCCAGCCCGCCTTCTTCGGGATCACGAACCGCGCGTCCGTCAGCTCCAGCGGCGTGTGCTTCGGGTTTCCCTGAGGGTGCGTCACCGAGCGGGCCTTCAGGCCGGCCTGGTGGATCGCGCCCAGCGAACCGGTCACCCGGTGCGCGTCGAGTGACGGGTCGTACGCCTCGTCAGCCGCGTTGTACGCCTCGACGAACTCCTCCAGTGCCCGCGCCGCCTCGTCCCGGCTGACCGCGGGCACGACCTCCGACTCGCCGTGCACCGTCACGCATCCGCTCGCCGTCGGCGCCAGCACGGCCACCGCCGCGAGGACGCCCAGCGCCCGACCCAGCCTCGTCATCGGTTGCCTGCTGCTCCTCACGCCCTCGCCCCTCCCGCACCGACCGACCGAACCCTACCCGGGCGGGCCCCCGGGACCGGAGGCGGCCGGCCGGCACGGGGCGTGCTTGAATGCCCGCGTGATGAGCCCGCACGGCGCGAACGGCGCACCCGAGGTCCTGTCCGTCTTCTGCGGCGCCGACGGGCGGCACGGCAACCGCCTCGGCGTCGTGCGGGACGGACGCGCCTGCCCCGACCCGGCCGCCCGCCAGGAGTTCGCCCGCAGGCTCGGCCACAGCGAGACGGTGTTCGTCGACGACCCGGAGCGCGGCGCCCTGGACATCTACACGCCCAGCGTGCGGCTGCCGTTCGCGGGCCACCCCGTCGTCGGCGCCGCGTGGCTGCTGGACCTGGAAGTCCTCGACCTGCCCGTCGGGGAGGTGTGGGCGCGTCAGGACGGCGAGTTCACCTGGATCGAGGCCCGCGCCGAGTGGGCCCCGCCGCGCACCCTGCGCCGGTACGGCTCCGCCGCCGAGGTCGACGCCCTGCCGGTGCCGCCGCCGGGGGAGTGGGTGTACGCGTGGGCCTGGGAGGACGAGGCCGCGGGCCGGATCCGGGCGCGGGCGTTCCCCGGGCGGGGCGACGGCGTCGACGAGGACGAGGCGACCGGCGCGGCGGCCCTGCTGCTGACGGCGGAGCTGGGCCGCGCCCTCAACATCACCCAGGGCCGGGGCTCGCAGGTCATGACGGCCCCCGGCCCGGACGGGGTCATCGAACTGGGCGGCAGGGTCCGCCGGATCGCCTTCCCGTGAGCCGCCCCCGCGGCGTCACGCGCTGAGCGGGAACTCCCGCCCCAGCGCCTGGAAGACGGCGGTGTTGAGGGCGAAGGCCCGCTTGCACTCGTCGACGATCCGCTGCCGCTCCAGGTCGTCGGCGCGGACCCCGTCGAGCAGTTCCCGGTAGGTGCGCTTGAACGCGGCCGGGTTCGGGACGCCCTCGAACACGTAGAACCGCACCCCGTCGCCCTTGCGCGGGAAGCCCCAGGTGCGCTCCGCCTTGTCGCGGATGATCTGACCGCCCGACAGGTCGCCCAGGTAACGGGTGTAGTGGTGCGCGACGTACCCGCCGGGCCAGGTGCGGGCGCACTCCTCGACGCGCGCGGCGTACGCGGCGGTGGCGGGCAGCGGCGCCGCCCCGGCGCGCCAGCCGGGGCCCCGCAGGTGGGCGAGGTCCCGCTCCAGCGCGGCGGTCCGCAGCAGTTCGGGCCGCAGGAACGGCCCGGCGACCGGGTCGTCCGCCAGCCGTTCGGCGGCGGCGCCCTCCAGGGCCCGGTACACGAACCAGAGCTGTTCCGTGTACCGGGCGAAGGCGTCCACGCCCAGGCGGCCGCCGAGCAGGTCGCCCATGAACGTCGACGTCTCGGCCTCCATGTGCGCCTCGTGCGACGCGGTGCGGATGAGCGTCGAGAAGGGCGTGGCGGCGGTAGCGGCGGTGGCGCGTGCGGTCAAGGCGGGCCTCCGGGGGGCCGAGGGAAACCGTGGGTGCGGGAAGAGGGCAGGGCGCGGCGTGACTCCACCGATCCTGCAACTTAGGCTTGCCTAAGTCAACCTCTTTCCGACGCCCTGTCGGTAAAAAGGTACCCCCCGGAGGCGTCAGGGCAACGTGAGGATGTCGGCTCCGGTCTCCGTCACCACGAGTGTGTGCTCGAACTGGGCGGTCCGCTTGCGGTCCTTCGTCACCACCGTCCAGCCGTCGTCCCACATGTCGTACTCGTGGGTGCCCAGCGTCAGCATCGGCTCGATCGTGAAGGTCATGCCGGGCTGCATGACGGTGGTGTGGTGCGGCGAGTCGTAGTGGGGGATGATCAGCCCCGAGTGGAACGACGAGTTGATCCCGTGGCCCGTGAAGTCCCGCACCACCCCGTACCCGAACCGCTTCGCGTACGACTCGATGACCCGCCCGATGACGTTGACCTGCCGGCCCGGCCGGACCGCCTTGATGGCCCGGTGCAGCGATTCGCGGGTCCGCTCGACCAGCAGCCGCGACTCCTCGTCGACGTCGCCGCAGAGGTAGGTGGCGTTGTTGTCGCCGTGGACGCCGTCGATGTAGGCGGTGACGTCCAGGTTCACGATGTCGCCGTCGCGCAGTACGGTCGAGTCCGGGATCCCGTGGCAGATCACCTCGTTGACCGAGGCGCACAGCGATTTGGGGAAGCCCCGGTAGCCCAGCGTCGACGGATAGGCCCCGTGATCGCACATGTACTCGTGCGCGATCCGGTCCAGCTCGTCCGTCGTGACGCCGGGAGCGATGTGCTTGGCCGCCTCCTCCATGGCCCGCGCGGCGATGCGGCCCGCGACGCGCATGCGCTCGACGGTGTCGGCATCCTGCACCTCGGGGCCGTCGTACGGCTTCGGGGCGGGCTTCCCGACGTACTCGGGGCGGCGGATGGAGCCGGGAACGGGACGGGTGGGGGACAGGACCCCTGGGACGAGCAGTGACTGGCCAGACATGCCAGCGAGTCTAACCAGGGTGCGCGGGGCACCATGGCGACAGAGAAAGGAGCCGGACATGGCCCTGTTCAAGAAGCGCGCGGCGGGCAAGCCGGGCGAGTGGTACTACTGCCTGCAGCACAAGAAGGTCGAGGAGGGCCCCGAGTGCCCGGCCAGGAACCGCTTCGGCCCGTACGCGACGGCCGCCGAGGCGTCCCACGCGATGGAGACCGCGCAGGCCCGCAACCTCGACTGGGAGACCGACCCCCGCTGGCACGACCAGGACCCGGACGGCGGCGCACCCGACCGCCCCGCGGAACCGTAGGTCCCGCGCGCCGCGCTGAGTCCGGGGGCCCGCCCGGCCCCGCGCGCCCGACGAGCCGTCCCGACCGACCGACCGACCGGCACCGGCCTCGGCCGTCTCCGCCGGCCGCGCGGGAGGCCCCGGGCCGCGCGGCCCGGGAGCGGGCGTGCGGAAGTTCCGGACCGGGACGGCCTGGCGGGACGCGCCCGCGCGTTACGGTCCGTGGGCCGCGCTCCGTACCCGCGTCGGCGCGGGGCCCCGGCGCGTGCGGCCCGGGCGAACCCCGCTCCCGCCGAGCCGGCGCTACAGCGACAGCTCGCGGCGGCGGCGCGCGTCCTCGTCGGTGGACGCGTCGTACGAGACCAGCTTCGGCAGCGCCGCCGCCAGCAGCACCACCACCCCCACGCAGGCCGCGCCGCCCGCCCAGACCGCGGAGCGCGTCCCCGTCCACCCCGCCATGACGCCCGCCCGCACCTGGCCCAGCTGCGGACCCACGCTGTACGACAGCACCTCGATCCCCGCCAGCCGCCCCCGCAGCTCGTCCGGGATCGTCTGGTTCCAGATCGTGGACCGGCCCAGACCGCTCAGCATGTCGCCCGCCCCCGCCGCGACCAGGCACAGCAGCACCAGCCACACGTTCTCCAGCAGCCCGGCGACCGCGACCGCGAGACCCCACCCGGCCGCACCGCACACCACCATCAGCCCGTGGCGCCGCACCCGCGCCGTCCACCCGCTGGTCAGGCTCAGCAGCACCGCCCCCACCGACCCCGCCGCGTACATGAGCCCCAGCGACCACGGGGCGCCCAGCTCGTCCGCGAGGAACGGGAACAGCGTGTGCGGGAAGGCGAGCACCATCGCCGCGAGGTCGACGGCGTACGTGCCCAGCAGCACCGGCCGCGACCACGCGTACCGCGCGCCCTCCACGATGCCCCGCAGCGACGGCTTCTCACCGCCGTGCGCGGGCGGCGCGGGCGACAGCCGCAGGCACAGCAGCACGGAGAACACGAAGCAGCAGACCGTCGTCGCGTACGCGACCGGGAGACCGGCGTACGCCACGACCAGCCCCGCCGCCGCCGGACCGGCGATCGCGCCGAGCTGCCAGCGCAGCGCGTTCAGCGCGGCCGCCGCCGTGAGCTGGTCGTGCGGCACGATCCGCGCGATGAGCGCGTCCAGCGCCGGACGCTGGAGGCCCGCGCACGCGGACACCCCGGCGGCGACCACGTAGAGCGGCCACAGCAGCGGCTCCGGCAGCAGCGCGTTCACCAGCAGCACCCCAGCCAGCAGGCCCAGGCACACCTCCGTGCCCAGGATCACCCGGCGCCGGTCCACCGCGTCCGCCAGCGCCCCGCCGTACAGGCCGCACACCACCAGCGGCACCAGCTCGACCGCCCCCATCGCCCCGACGGCGAGCGGAGAACCCGTCAGCTCCTTGATCTGGAGCGGCAGGGCGACCATGGCCGTGAAGCTGCCGAAGTACGCGACGAGGCCCTGCACCCACAGCAGCCGGAAATCCCGGGAGGAACGCCACGGCGACAGGTCGGGCAGCAGCGCGGAGAGCTTCTCGGTCACGAGGTGCCATGCTCCGCAACGCACCGGCTCCCCGGCAATCGGTTTTCTCCCGCCGGGAGCCGGCGCCGCCCCCGCGCGCCGCCCCCACGGCACGGCAGCGGCGACGACGCGGGGAGCGGTGTCCTCCCACCGGCCCCGGAAGCCGTCTCCGCTACCAGCGGGCCGGGGGCGGCGCCGTCATGTGGTCGGCCAGGCGGGCCAGCCGGTCCCGCAGGCGGCGGCGCCCCCGCGGCACGGGAAGGCTGTTCTCCCCGGCCGCCGCGCTCACCAGGTGCTGCACCAGGTCCAGGTCGACGCCCTCGTCCCGCCCGGCGGGCACCGACAGCGCCTCGTGCGCGAGGCCGTGCACCTCCGGGTCCCCGCCATCCAGCGACAGCACCGTCGCCCCCGCGCGCCGCGCGTCGTGCACCCGCTCCAGCAGCCCCCCGCCCGGCCGGTCCGGAGCCACCACCAGCAGCGTCGCCCCCCGCCCCGCCGCCTCCAGCCGGCCGAGGCCCACCGACAGGTGCGCGGGCCCGTCCGGGCGCGCCCGGTGGCGCACCAGCGTCGGCGCCAGCTCCGGCTGACCCGACCACATCGCCTCGTCCGCCAGGTGCGCGGCCAGGTGCCACGGCTCGTACCGCTCCGTGCCCACCAGCAGCAGCCCGCCGCCCTGCGGCACCACGGAGGAGCGCAGCGCCCCGGCGAACCGGCGTGCGGCGGCGGGCCAGGCGGTCCCGGCGAGGACCTCGCGCAGCAGCGCGACCCGTACGGCGTCCATGGCGCCGCATCCTGCCGGGCCGCCGACCGCCCCCGCGCGCGTTCCGCGCCGCGTCACCCGTACGGGCGCCGTGGCACGTAGTGTCACCTCCATGACTGACACGGAGACCAAGAAGACCAGGGACCCCTGGGAGCTGCCCGACGTGTCCGGACTCGTCGTCGGCGTGCTCGGCGGCACCGGCGACCAGGGCCGCGGCCTCGCCTACCGGTTCGCCCGCGCAGGACAGAAGGTGATCATCGGCTCCCGCGCGGCGGAACGCGCCCACGCGGCCGCCGCCGAGCTGGGCCTCGGCATCGAGGGCGCCGACAACGCCGAGTGCGCCCGCCGCAGCGACGTCGTCATCGTCGCCGTGCCGTGGGAGGGCCACGCGAGGACCCTGGAGACGCTCCGCACCGAACTGCGCGGCAAGCTCGTCGTGGACTGCGTGAACCCGCTCGGCTTCGACAAGCAGGGCGCCTACGCGCTGAAGCCGGAGGAGGGCAGCGCCGCCCAGCAGGCCGCCGCGCTGCTGCCGGAGTCCCGGGTGACGGCGGCGTTCCACCACCTGTCCGCGGTGCTGCTCCAGGACACGTCCGTCGAGGAGATCGACACGGACGTGATGGTCCTCGGCGAGAAGCGCGCCGACACCGACATCGTGCAGGCCCTCACCGCCCTCATCCCCGGCATGCGCGGCGTCTTCGCGGGGCGGCTGCGCGGCGCCCACCAGGTCGAGGCGCTCGTCGCGAACCTGATCTCCGTGAACCGCCGGTACAAGGCCCACGCGGGGCTGCGCCTCACCGACGTCGACCCCGGCCGCCGGTAGCGGCCGGACCCCGCCGGAAGCCGGCCCCGCCCCGCCCCGCCCCGCCTTGACGGCGCCGCGGGGCGGGCCCCTCCTTCCGGGCCGTGCCCTGACGCGGGGCACCGGCGCACATGGGGGACACTGGACGGGCACCACCGCCCGCCCACCCCGGACAGGAGCCGACCCCCATGTCCCGCCTCGCGCTCTACAGCCTCGTCGTCTGCGTGCTCGCCACCACCGCGGCCGTGGTCTCCTTCGTCCAGGGCATGTGGCTCGGCGTCGTCTGGGTCCTGCTGGCCGGTCTGTCGTCCAACATGTGCTGGTACTACTGGCGCCGGGACCGGCAGACCGCGGGCTGACCGCTCACCGGGCGGGCACGGCCGCCGCTGCCGCGCACACCGCGTCGGCGTCCTCCCAGAACCGGTACGCGTCCCATCCGCAGTACGTGTCGGACCCGGCGACGCCCAGGCCCTCCAGGACGCCGTCGACCAGCCCGAAGAACGCCTGGTTCACGCTGGGCTCGAAGAGCAGCACGAACACGGCGATCAGACCGAACGGCGCGAACGGCTCCACCTGGCGCCGCACCCGGTGCGACAGCCACGGCTCGACGATCCCATACCCGTCCAGGCCCGGCACCGGCAGCAGGTTCAGCAGCGCCGCCCCCACCTGGAGCAGCGCGAGGAACGCCAGCGCGAAGCGGAACCCGGTCGGCATCGCCCCGGCCTGACCCAGCCAGAACGGCGCCGTGCACACGAGTGCCAGCAGCACGTTCGCCAGCGGGCCCGCCGCCGAGACCAGGCTGTGCCTCCAGCGGCCGCGGATCCGGTCCCGTTCGATGAAGACCGCGCCGCCCGGCAGGCCGATACCCCCCATGATCACGAAGACCACGGGCAGCACGATGCTCAGCAGGGCGTGCGTGTACGTGAGGGGGTTCAGCGTCAGGTAGCCCTTCGCCCCCACCGTCAGGTCCCCGCCGTGCAGGGCCGTCCTGGCGTGCGCGTACTCGTGCAGGCACAGGGAGACGATCCACGCCGACGTCACGAAGAGGAACACCGCCAGCCCGGGAAGGGCCGCGAACCCGCTCCACACCGCCCAGCCGGTGACGGCGGTCACCGCCGCGATGCCGAGGAAGACGGGGCTGACGCGCCCGTGGCCCTCGCGGTCGCGGCGGAAGGCGGTGGACGTCATGGCGGGCTCCTCGCACGTCGGGTGCCGGGTTCCGCCGGCCCCCGACCCGGTCGACCGTACAGGGCGCCCGGCCGCGGACGCCCGACAGCCCGCCGATGGGGGAAGGTCGGCGGGCTGTCGTCCGTGCCGCAGTGGTCGGTGGGCGGCGGGGGCGGAGGTCAGTGGAAGGTGTGCTCCTGCGCGGGGAAGGCCCCGCCCGCGACGTCCTCCGCGAACGCCTGTGCGGCGTCGCCGAGGGTCTTGCGGAGGTCCGCGTACTGCTTGGTGAAGCGCGGCACCTTGCCACCGGTCATCCCGGCCATGTCGGTCCACACCAGGACCTGCGCGTCGGTGCCGGCGCCCGCGCCGATGCCGATGGTCGGGATGTGCAGCGACCGCGTCACCTCGGCGGCCAGCTCGGCCGGCACGAGCTCCAGCACCACCGCGAACGCGCCGGCGTCCTGCGCCGCCTTGGCGTCCCGCAGCAGCCGGTGGGCGTCCTCGTCGCCGCGGCCCTGCACCCGGTACCCCATGGTGTTCACGGACTGCGGGGTCAGGCCGAGGTGCGACATCACGGGGATGCCCGCGTCGACCAGCATGCGCGTCTGGGGCAGCGAGCGCTCGCCGCCCTCCAGCTTGACCGCGCCCACGCCGGCCTCCTTCACCAGCCGGGTCGCGGACCGCAGGGCCTGCACAGGCCCCTCCTGGTACGAGCCGAACGGCAGGTCGCCGACCACCAGGGCGCGCCGGGTGCCCCGGACGACGGCGGCGGACAGGATGGCGACCTCGTCGAGCGTGACGGGCACGGTGGTGTCGTAGCCGAGGTGGCAGTTGCCCATGGAGTCGCCGACGAGCAGCACCGGGATCCCGGCCTCGTCGAAGACGGACGCGGTCATCGCGTCGTACGCGGTCAGCATGGGCCACTTCTCGCCCCGCTCCTTGGCGGAGGCGATGTCGTGGACGGTGATGCGGCGCGTGCCCTTGCCGCCGTACAGCGCCTTGGGGTGCTTGCCCCCGCTGCTGTCGCCGGTCTGCTCACGGGCAGGCTGAAGCGTCATGTGGAACGGCTCCTTCGTCATCTTGAGGCGCCCTGACGGCGTCCCCAGACCACGTCCATGGTGGCACTACGTGCCGCGCGACGGAAGTCGCCCGGCGAACCGGTGGACGAGCCTCCGCGACACGGCCCCGGACGGGGGCCGGCCGGCCCGCGGCCGCGGCACGGAAGCCGACGGGAGGGGGAGCGACGGGAGGGAGCGTGGGGCGAATGGAGTAGCGCGGCACGACGCCGTACCGCCGCCTCCCTACCGTCGAGACATGGCCCCGTCCACCGGCGCCCCGCCGCCCCCCGAGCCCGCGCCCCCCACCACCGTCCCCGCGGACGTGCACCGCCGGCGCTGGGCGGTGCTCGGCGTGCTCATGATCAGCCTGCTGATCGTGGTGCTGGACAACTCCAGCCTGAACGTGGCCGTCAAGACCATCGCGCTCCCCCCGCCCGCGGGCCTGGGCGCCAGCCAGGGGCAGCTGGAGTGGGCGATCAACGCGTACGCGCTGGTCTTCGCCGGGCTGCTGTTCACCGCCGGCCTGCTCGGCGACCGGCTGGGCCGCCGCCGGGTCCTGCTCTGCGGCACCGCCCTGTTCGGCGTGGCCTCGGCGCTCGCCGCGCTGTCGGACTCGCCGGTCGAGCTGGTCGTGTGGCGCGCGGTCATGGGGCTCGGCGCGGCCTTCGTGATGCCCGCCACGCTCGCCGTCCTCATGAACGTCTTCGAGCGGGACGAACAGCCCCGCGCCATCGGCATCTGGGTGGGCGCGGTCGGCGTGGCCATCGCGGTCGGCCCGGTCACCGGCGGGCTGCTGCTCGAACACTTCTGGTGGGGTTCGATCTTCCTGGTGAACGTGCCGGTGGTGGTGGTGTCCCTGGCGGCCACCGCGCTGGTGGTGCCCGAGTCCCGCGACCCGGCGCCCGGCCGCCTCGACCCCGGCGGGGTCGCCCTGTCCGTCGTCGGACTGGTGCTGCTGGTGTACGGCATCATCCGGGGCGGCGAACAGGCCGACTTCGCGGACTGGGGCGTGGTGCTGCCGGTGGCGGGCGGACTGCTGGTGCTGACCGGTTTCGTGCTGCACGAGCGGCGCACCGCGCACCCGGCGCTCGACATGGGCTGGTTCCGCGTCCCGGCGTTCTCCGCCGCCGTCTGCGGCATCGCGCTGGTCTTCTTCGCGCTGATGGGCGTGACCTTCTTCACGGCGTTCTACCTGCAGAGCGTGCGCGGCTTCACCCCGCTGGAGACGGGCCTGCTGCTGCTGCCTCTCGCGGTGACGCAACTGGTGTTCGCGCCGCGGTCGCGGCTGGTGGTGCGGCGGTTCGGGGCCCGGGCCGTGTGCACCGCCGGGCTGCTGCTGGTGGCGGCCTGCATGGCCGCGTTCACCGGCTTCGACGACGCGACGCCGATCTGGGCGGTCGAACTGGTGCTGTTCGCACAGGGCACCGGCATGGCCCACGTCATGCCGCCGGTGACGGTCACCGTCATGCAGTCGCTGCCCCGGGAGAAGGCCGGCTCCGGCTCGGCCGTCAACAACACGTTCCGGCAGGTCGGCGGCGCCCTCGGGGTGGCCGTGCTCGGCTCGGTGCTGTCCGCCGCGTACCGCAACGGCATCGAGGGGCACCTCGGGATGCTGCCGCCGGGGGACCGCGCGGCGGCGGGGGAGTCCGTCGAGGCGACCCTCGCCGCCGCGGACCGCCTGGGCGCGGCGGGGGAGGCCCTGGTGGCGCCCGCCCACGCCGCGTTCCTGCACGCCATGCATGTGACGGCGCTCTGCTCGGCGGCCGTCGCGGCGGCCGGGGCGGCGGTCGTCGCCCTGTTCCTGCCGGGGCGGCGGGCACGGCCCGGCGGCGGCCCGGACCGTCCGCGCCCCGTCGGCGGGGAGGACCGCCCCCAAGCGGTGCGGTCCACGCCCTGACCGCTCCCGCGCCACCGCCCCCGGGGCGTGCGCCGCCTGTGAACGGCGGGAAAACCCCAGGCCAGAAGTGTGCGGGTTCTGTCACAACCCGCGCTTCTGCCGCACCCTCAGGAACTCGTCCCCGCCCCGGCTCGTCCTCGTGGCCGTACGGCCGTTCCGTGATCGCCTACTGTCGTGACCGGGACGGGACAGGCAGGACAGCACGTGAGGGCGGCAGGATGGCGTGGGGCGGACGACATGACCAGGACCGGGACGGGGTCGCGGAGCCGCGGCGCCCGCAGACCCGGTTGCGGTCGCTGGCCGACCGCCTCCGCGACGACCCGGGGCTCTGGCGCCGCGGCGTCGTCCTCGCCCTCTGCTGCGTGCTGCTCGCCCTCCTCATGGCGCTGCACGCCCACATCCCCAACGCGGTCGGCAACCTGGGCAGCCTCACGGAGACGTTCCTGCCGTGGTTCGGGCTCCTCGTGCCCGTCCTGCTCCTGCTGGCCCTGCTGCGCCGCTCCGCCACCGCGGTGATCGCGACGCTCCTCCCGGCACTGGTGTGGGCCAACGCCTTCGGGGGCCTGGTGACGGACAAGGCGGGTGCGGGCGGCGACCTGACGGTCGTGTCCCACAACGTCAACGCCGACAACCCCGACCCGGAGGGCACCGCCGGCACGGTCGCCGCGTCCGGTGCGGACGTGGTGGCCCTGGTGGAGCTGAAGGCGTCGATGGTGCCCGCGTACGAGCGGGCGCTGGCCGACGCGTACCCGTACCACTCGGTGCAGGGCACCGTCGGGGTGTGGAGCAAGCACCCGGTGGGCGACAGCCGCCCGGTCGACATCCGCCTGGGCTGGACGCGGGCGATGCGCGCCACCGTGGCCTCCCCCCGGGGTGACGTCGCCGTGTACGTGGCGCACCTGCCGTCCGTGCGGGTCAAGTTGAAGGCCGGTTTCACCGCCAGCCAGCGCGACGCCAGCGCCGACGAGCTCGGCGAGGCCATCGCCCGCGAGCCCAACCGCAGGGTGATCCTGCTCGGCGACCTCAACGGCACGATGAACGACCGCGCCCTGCGGGCCGTCACCTCGCAGATGCGCTCCACCCAGGGGGCGGCGGGCGACGGCATGGGCTTCAGCTGGCCGGCCGCCTTCCCGATGGCCCGCATCGACCAGATCCTCGTCAAGGGGGTGGAGCCGGTCGCCTCCTGGTCCCTGCCCCGCACCCCGAGCGACCACCTGCCGATCGCGGCCCGCGTCACGCTCTGACGGCCCGGCTGCCTCCCCGGCCGCCCGGCCTCCCCGGCGGTCCGCGAGGGCCGGCCGGAGGGGGCCGCCGCACGACTGGGCAGGCGGCGCCCCGCCCTCCGCACGGCGGGCGCCGCGAGCCGGCCGCGGACGCGCGGAGGGGGCCTCCCCCAGGGAAGCCCCCTCGCCACGGCCTTGCGTCAGCCGGTCTCGCGCCAGCGGTTCGTGATCGGCAGGCGCCGGTCCTTGCCGAAGCCCTTCGCGGAGATCTTCGTGCCCGGCGGGTACTGGCGCCGCTTGTACTCGGCCGCGTCCACCATCCGCAGCGTCCGCGCCACCAGCTCCGCGTCGAAGCCCGCCGCCACGATGGCCTCCAGGCCCTGGTCCCGGTCGACGTACAGCTCCAGGATCCGGTCGAGCACGTCGTAGTCCGGCAGGGAGTCCGTGTCGACCTGCCCCGGCCGCAGTTCCGCGCTCGGCGGCTTCACGATGGAGTTCTCCGGGATCGGCGGGGTCTGCCCGCGCTCCTCCGCCGCCCGGTTGCGCCACTTCGCCAGCCGGAACACCTGCGACTTGTACACGTCCTTGATCGGGCCGTACGCGCCGACCGAGTCGCCGTACAGCGTCGAGTAGCCCACCGCCAGCTCGGACTTGTTGCCCGGGGCGAGCACGATGTGGCCCTCCTGGTTGGACAGCGCCATCAGCAGCGTGCCGCGCAGCCGGGACTGGAGGTTCTCCTCCGCCAGCCCCGTCAGCCCCAGCGACCCCATGTACGCGTCGAACATCGGCTCGATCGGCACGGTGCGCAGGTGCAGCCCCGTCCTGCGGGCCAGCTCCGCCGCGTCCGCCTTCGAGTGCTCCGACGAGTACTTCGACGGCATCGACACCCCGTACACGTGCTCCGCCCCCAGGGCGTCGCACGCGATCGCGGCGACCAGCGCCGAGTCGATGCCACCGGACAGGCCGACCAGGACCGAGCGGAAGCCGTTCTTCGCGACGTACGCCCGCAGGCCCACCACGAGCGCGGTGTAGATCTCCTCGTCGTCGTCGAGCCGGTCCGCGTAGCCACCGGTCAGCTCCGGCTCGTACGCGGGCAGCGGCTCCTCCGACAGGACCACGCGGTCGACCCGCATCCCGTCGTCCACGACGCCCTCCACCGGCTCGGCGGCCGCCGCCGGCAGGTCGAGGTCCAGGACGACACTGCCCTCCGCGAACTGCGGCGCCCGCGCGATCACCTCGCCGTTGCCGTCCACGACGATCGTGTCGCCGTCGAAGACCAGCTCGTCCTGCCCGCCGATCATCGCCAGGTAGGCGGTGGTGCAGCCGGCCTCCTGGGCGCGCTTGCGCACCAGCTCCAGCCGGGTGTCGTCCTTGTTCCGCTCGTACGGGGAGGCGTTGACCGACAGCAGCAGCCCCGCGCCCGCGCTGCGCGCCGCGGGCACCCGGCCGCCGTCCTGCCACAGGTCCTCGCAGATCGCCAGCGCCACGTCGACGCCGCGGACCCGGACGACCGGCAGGGTGTCGCCGGGAACGAAGTAGCGGAACTCGTCGAAGACCCCGTAGTTCGGCAGGTGGTGCTTGGCGAAGGTGAGCACCACCTGCCCGCGGTGCAGGACCGCCGCGGCGTTCTGCGGGGCGCCGGCCGGCTGGCCGTACCGCGGCTGCGCCTTCTCGGCACGGTCGAGGTAGCCGACGACCACCGGCACCTCGCCGAGGTCCTCGGCCGCCAGCCGCTCGGCGAGCGCGCGCAGCGCGGCCCGCGACGCCTCCACGAACGACGAGCGCAGGGCCAGGTCCTCGACGGGGTAGCCGGTCAGCACCATCTCGGGGAACGCGACGAGATGCGCTCCCTGCCCGGCGGCGTGCCGGGTCCAGTGGACGACCGACTCCGCGTTGCCGGCGAGGTCACCGACGGTGGAGTCGATCTGATTCAGGGCGAGGCGAAGTTGAGGCACGCCGCCCAGTGTAATCGTCAGTCCGACGCGATGTCCCTGGGGGAGGCGGGGAGCCGCCCCCGCCCCGCCCGGCCACCGGGAAGGGCGCCCGGGGACCAGGCGGCCCGCTGCCCCCGGGGCGGGGCCGGCCCGGTCCGCGCGGGGGAGCCGTGCGGCCGCTCAGGTGCCGGGGCCCGTCCAGACGGTCTCCCCGTACACCGAGACGGCGGGGATGACCGCCACCTCCAGGGACCCCGCGGTCTCGGCCGGCACGGTGAAGGAGAACGTGCCGTCGACCCGCTCCCCGGGCGCCAGCTGCTCCTTGGCCATCAGGTGCAGGCCCGTGTCCTCGTAGTTCCCCGCGTGCTCCGCTTCGGTCCCGTCGGCGTCCTTGAGGAGGGGCAGCGCGTGCCGGATGTCCGCCGGCTCCGTGCCCCCGTTGGCGAGGCTGAGCTTCACGCGCAGGGTGACGGCGCCCTCGGGGACGGAGTCGGCCATGTGCGCGGGCGGTGTGTACCGCTCCGGCTTGCCGACCGTGACCTTGAGGCCGTCCGCGTACGTGTGGGTACGCCCCCAGGCGAGGGGTTCCGTGCTGCCGGGGTGGTCGCTGCCGTAGTCGTCCGGCACCTCGTCGTCCGGTCCGTCTTCCACGCTGCCGCCCGGGACCGCCGGTGCGGAGGGCGACGGGCCGTGCTCGGCGAACTCGTCCAGCTCTCCCTGCGCGTGTGCGATGACGAACCCCACGAAGACGGCCCACACGATCACGGCGACGATCGCCAGGGCGCCGAGGACCACACCGGCGAGCGCCATGCCCTGGTTGGTGGCTTCCCCGCGGCGGGCCCGCGCCCGCCCCAGCAGGCCGAACACCAGCGCCAGCACCCCCAGCACACCGCCGAGCACGAACGCGACGGGAATCGCTCCGAACACCAGGCCCACGATGCCCAGCACCAGAGCGGCGGTGCCGAACCCGTTGCGGGGCGCCGCGTACGGAGGCGGGAACGGCATGCCGTAGGGACCGGGTGCGCCGGGCACGCCCGGCGCACCGGCCCACGGCGGCGCGGTCGGCGCACCGAAGCCGGCCCCGGGCCCGCCCGGGGCCCGGGGCCCCTCCGGCTGCTTCTGCACGTGCGGCCGGCCGTGCTCGTCGGCGGGCCCCTGCGGGTCCGCCGGTCCGTGCACTCCCGGCTGCGCCGGTTCCTCCGACTGCTCCTGCACGTGCGGCCGGCCGTGCTCGTCGGCGGGCCCCTGCGGGTCCGCCGGTGCCTGGCCGCCGGGCCCGGCCGGTCCACCCGGCCGCTCCTGCTCCCCGGTCGCCGTGGTCTTCGGCGACGGCGGTGTCCACCCCGGCCGGAACGGGTCGTCGTCCCATTCGGACGTGCTCATGCGGGTCCTCCCCCGAGTGAAAGGATCACCCTAACGCGGGAGGACCCGCACCGTTCAGGTGCCGTCGGAGGCCGGTCGGCGCCGGTAGCCGAGCACCGTCATCATCCCGGCCTCCGCGTGGTAGACGTTGTGGCAGTGCAGCATCCACAGCCCCGGGTTGTCCGCGTCGAAGTCCACGGCGAGCGACGCTCCGGGCAGGATCACCGCCGTGTCCTTGCGGGGCCCGCCCGCCGTGCCGGCCAGCGCGAAGGTGTGGCCGTGCAGATGCAGCGGATGCCACATCGCCGTCGTGTTCGTGAACACCAGCCGGACCCGCTCACCCTCCTGCACCGGATGCCGCCGGTCCGCGCGGTACGGCTCGCCGTCGAACGCCCAGTCGTACGCCGCCATGCCGCCGGTGAGACGGATCCTGATCGTCCGGTCGGGTTTCTGCGGCGGCAGGGCCACGGACGGGTCCGCCGCGAGCCGGTCCGCGGTCAGCACCGGTCCGCGGGTGAGCTCGGCGGGCCGCACGGAGGCACCCGGCGCCGCACCGGCACCCGTGCGCAGCACGGCGAGAGCGGCCGCCCCCTTCCCCTCGGCTGCGGCGACCAGCGGGAACACCCCGTCGCCCGCGGTCACCAGCACGTCGTACCGCTCGCCCATGCCGACCAGCAGCGCGCCGGCCTCGACGTGCCGCACGGGGAAGCCGTCCGTGTGCGTCACCGTCATGCGGTGCCCGCCGAGCGCGACCCGGAACGCGGTGTCGCCGCCCGCGTTGACGATCCGCAGCCGGATCCGGTCGCCCGGTGCCGCGCGGAACTCCGAAGGCGCCTCCGGCGTGCGCCCGTTGACCAGGTAGTACGGGTAGGCCACGTCCCCGGCGTCGCCGCCCAGGAGCTCACTGGACGCGCCCATCGCCATCCGCGACGGCCCCGACGCCCCCGAGGGCACGGCCGGCGCAGGGGAAGACGGCGGGGCGCCCGCCCCCGCGTCCCCGTGCCCGCCGCCGTGCCCCCCGTGCCCGCCGTGGCCGTCCCCGTGCCCGCCGCCCATGCCCCGGCGGAGCTCCGCGAGCACGGCGTCGGGCGTCGACCCGTCGACACCGTCCAGCCAGTCGTCGAGGACCACCACCCACTCCCGGTCGTACGCCAGGGGCTCCTTCGGGTCCTCCACGACCAGCGGGGCGTACAGCCCCCGGTCCAGCTGGGCGCCCGAGTGGGGGTGGAACCAGTACGTGCCCGGATGCGGCACGGTGAAGCGGTACGGGAACTCCGCGCCGGGCGCCACGTCCCGCTGCGTCAGGCCCGGCACCCCGTCCATGTCGTTGCGCAGCGCCAGCCCGTGCCAGTGCAGCGACGTGGCCTCCGGCAGGTGGTTGGCGAGGGTCAGCGCCAGGGTGTCGCCCGCGGTGACCCGCACCTCCCCGCCGGGCAGCTCGTCGCCGTACGCCCACGACCTGACGGTCCGGCCGGCACCGAGGTCCAGGGTCGTGGCCGTCGCGGTGAGCCGGACGGTGCGGACGGGGCCGGAGCCGCGCGCCGCCTCGGCGGCCCGGACCTCCGGACCGTCCGGCGCGACGAAGCCTTCGGGGGCCCGCCCGGACCCGGCGGATCCGGGGCCGGAACGGCCCGGTTCGGATCCCGTGCAGGCGGTGAGCGCCGCCGGGCCGGCGGCGGCGAGCCCGGCGCCCAGCAGGGAGCGCCGGGATGTGTGCATGCGGAACGTGCGCATGGGTGTCGTGCACCTCGTGTCGGTGTCAGGTGTTCGGTGTGAAGGGAGAGGACGTGCGTGAGCGCCGCACGGGCGGCGCGCCCGTGCGTCCTAGATCCGCAGCACCGAAAGCTCCGCGAGGGCCACCCGCAGTGGTGGCGGCCGCCGGTGCGGCCGCTGCGCCCGCCCGCGGCCGCCGAGCCGCGTCGACCACGCGCCGTACGGCGACGACCGCCGCCTCAGCCGGCGCAGCGCGAGTCCGCCCAGGAGGCCGGCTCCGGCCGAGCCCAGCAGGAAGAGGCACGCCGTCGTGGGATCCATCCCGGCCCCGGGCACGTCTTCAGGGACGTGCTGTGCCGGTGCGTCGTGCGCCGGGGCACCGTGCGAGGACGCCACAGCCGAGTGCGCACCCGCATGCTCCGGAGGATGGCCCCACGTGTGCATCGTGACGAAGCCGAGCAGCAGGGCGGCGAGCAGCAGCAGCCGCCCGTACCGCGCGGCTCCCTGCGCGCTCCGCCTGACCGCCCTGACCGCCATACGCCGCAGCCTACCCCCGTGGGGTACCCGCCTTGCGGTGGCCGGGCCGCGCGCCGATCATGGGCCCATGACACCGCCGCCCCGCGGCCGGGGCACCGCGCGGTGGCCCCTCGCCGTCCTCCTCGCCCTGGGCGCGGTCACGTACAGCGCGTGGCTCCTCGAAACCGTCCTCGGCACCGGACTCGACCCCGTCCAGTCGTACGTCAGCGAACTCGCCGCCACCGACCAGCGCCTCGGGGTGCTCTTCCGCACCACCGACCTCGTGTCCGGACTGCTGGTGCTCACCGCCGCGCTCGGGGCGCTTGCCCGGTCGGAGCGGCGCCCGCTGACGGTCGCGGGCTGGGCGGCGCTGGCGCTGTTCGGAGCCGCCACCGCCGCCGACTCGCGGCTGCCGCTCAGCTGCACCCCCACCGCCGACGCGGCCTGCGCGGCTCGCGAGGACAGCGGGGACGTGCCGTCACCCACCTCGCGCACGCCGTCAGCTCCAGCCTCGCGATGGCCGGTGCCCTCGCGGGCCTCGCCGCCCTCACCCTCGCCGCGCGACGCTACGGCCGCTGGCCGGCGGTGGCCCGCACGGGCAGCGCGCTGGCCGTGGCGGCGGCCGCCGCCACGGTGTGGACGCTGGCCGGGGTCGCCGCGTTCGAGGCGGAGCGCGGCCACTGGGGCCTGGGCGCCGGACAGCGCCTCCAGGTGCTGCTGGTCGCCGCGTGGCTGCTGGTCCTGGCCTGGGCCGTGACGAGGGAGACCCCGCAGGACCCGACGGGGCGACCGGCGCCGGGCGCGGCAGGGAAACCGCCGGCACCGGAGGCACCGGGAGCGGCAGCGGAGCACGAAGCGCCCCGGCCGGTCGGAGCGTCGGGGACGGCGGGAGCGCCGGGGGCGGCGGAGGCGCCGGGGACGGCGGAAGCCACCGCGGCCGTCGAGCCGCCCGCCCCCGCCCAGGCCCGCGAACCCGCCGGGCACTCCGCTGCCGCCGGGCCGTCCGCCTCCTCCGCCGGGCCGTCCGCCTCCGTGTCCGCCGGGGGAATCGCGCCCGTATCCGCCCGGAGGCCGACGGCGGCCGAGGCGAAGGGCGCGCCGGGAACCGCGGAAGCCCCCGTCTCCGCCGGGCCGCCGGTATCCGGGGCCGCCGAGCCCGCCGGGACGCCCCCCGAGGGGCTCGCTGGGCCGCCCGCGCCTGCCTCCTCCCAGCCCCCCGAGGCGCCCTCCTCCGCCTGCCCCCCGGGGCCGGGGCGGGGACGGCCGTGACGCGCTGGCGAGGCTTCCTGCGGGTCGACGGCGTCGCCCACCACGTCGTGGTCGAAGGCGCCGGGCCCGTCTGCGTGCTGAGCGCCGGGCTGGCGATGAGCTGGTTCGACTGGGACCCGGTCGTGCCCCTCCTCGCCCCCCACCGGACCGTCGTCCGCTTCGACCGGCCCGGCCACGGCCTGAGCGCCCCCGCCCGCACCGCCCCGACCGCCGCCGGAGAGGCCCACCGGATCGCCGGCGTCCTCGACGCCCTGCGCCTCACCGGCGCCCCGGTCACCGTGGTCGGCCACTCCCTCGCGGGCCTCCACGCGGAGGCGTT
>NZ_MKXB01000073.1:0-3707 GCF_001865245.1 Streptomyces sp. CC53
GATGTGCCCGGGACCCGCCGCCGACCCCGCGTCCCCCCACGCCCCCGCCGTCCCCGGCAGTCCGGCGTCCCCCGGCACGTACCCCGGCAGGCCCGCGTCCGCCGCCGGGACCGGTTCCGTCGGCGGTACGGGGGCGGCCTCCGGGGCCGATGACGCCGCCAGGGCGGACGGGTCGACCGGCACCGAGGGGTAGCCGGACAGCGGCACCACCAGGGCGAGACCTGCCAGGAGCCCCTCCGCCGGGACCAGGTTCGCCCAGTGCCCGCCGCAGGTCCGGCACCCGCGGGCGTGCCGCGCGACCCGCTTGCGCCACACCCCCGCCGGGCGCCCGTCCCAGTCGTCCGTCAACCGTGCCAGCTCCAGGCAGCGCGGCCGCGCCCCCAGCGCCCGCACCACGACCCGCCCCGTCTCCAGCCGCTCCTTCATCCGCTGCACCCGCACCGCCGCGTGACGCGCGGGCACGCCCAGCGCGTCCGCCAGCTCCGCACGCGTCAGTTCGCCCGCGGCCTCCTGCCACCACAGGGCCAGCAGCTCCCGGTCGTCCTCGTCGAGCCAGCGCGTCGCCTCCGCCACCTCCCGGCGCTGCCCCGACAGCCCCAGCCGCAGGATCGTCAGGTCCACGAAGTCCCCTGCCGGATCGGGCCGCTCCTCAGCCCGGTCGAGGGAGGCCACCGACACCGGCTGGCGGTCCCTCCAACGGCGCCGTATCTGGTTCATCGCGATCGCCACCAGCCACGGCCGGAACCGGGACGGCTCCCGCAGCCCGCCGAGTCCGTCCAGCGCGCGGAACATGGTGTCCTGGACGACGTCGTCCACGTCCGCGTGTCCGTCCAGGGCCCGGCCGACGATGTTGTAGACGAGCGGCAGGTAGTCCGCGACGAGGCGTTCCCGGGCGGGCCCGTCACCCGCCCGTGCCGCACTGACCAGCTCCGGGCTGTGCTCGCTTTCCCTGTGCATGCCGTCCGTCCCGCCTTGTCTTCCTTCCGCGCCCACGACAGAGGTGTCACCACCGGCTCCCGCAGGTCCTTCCTCCCCGGAGACCCGGCACGGCCCCGCCGACAACACAAAAGTCGCCCGGGTCCTCCGAGAATCCCGAACCCCCCGCCGCGACCTCCGGGGCAGGACGCCTCCCGTCTCCGGGGCCGTTGCCGACTCCGCACGCCTCCCGTCTCCGGCACCCCGCCGGACGGGCGACCGCGGACTCCCGGCGCCCCGCACGCAGCACCGGCCTGCTTCCGCCGTGACACCGGTGGCGCGGACCCCGGGAGCCGACCGGGTGCCACGAGCACCTCGGACGCGCGGTACCACCGCGCGGTCCCCCGACCACCGCACGGCCATGTGTACCCGATGGGCGTCCGCGGCCCCACGCCGGGGCGGTCCTCACGGCTCCGCCCAGGGCGCCGTCCTCCCGGTTCAGCGCCGTTGCAGGCGTGCCACCCGCGCGCTGACCTCGGGCAGCCGCGCGTAGAGGGCCGCGCCCGGGCAGCGCGTCTGATAGCCGTCGGTGTGACCGCCCACCACGGGGAGCCGGGCCGTGGTGCCCTCCGGATAGCGGGATTCGTCGTTCGTCGACACCAGCGCCACCGTGCCGCGCGGGTCGGGCCCCCACGGGTCCAGCTTCCACGCGACGAGCCGGGCGATCGCGTCCAGCATCGGCTCGGGGACGTCCGCGCCCTCCGTGAACGTCCCGATCGCCGCGATGCCGACCGTGCCCTCGTTGAAGCCCTTGGTGTGCGCGCCGACGACCGGCCGGTCCACGCCCCCCGCGCGCCCCTCGTAGATGGTGCCGCAGGCGTCGACGAGGAAGTTGTAGCCGATGTCGTCCCAGTGCCGTCCGAAGGCGTGCCCCGCGTACAGGCCGCGCAGCAGCCGCGGCACGGACGCGCAGTCGTAGCCGTTCGGCGTGCTCGTGTGGTGGATGACCGCTGCCTTCACGGCCGGCGCGTACCGGGCGGCGGGCGCGGTGGTGACGGTCTCCGCCCGCCACGCCGCGCGCGGCACGATCTCCGGCCGCGGACCCTGGTGCCGTACGGGGCGGGGCACGGCCGGCGTCGAGGGCACGGCCGCGTCCGGGCGCCGCGGTGCCGATGAAGGGTTGACCGCCAGGCAGGTCGCGATGAGCAGCAGGAGCACCGCGAGCGCGGCGGCATGCGAGCGGCGCGTGTACGGCAGCCTCATGCTCGACGCCTCCTCCGCTGCTCCGCGCCACCTCGCCCGCCCCGGCGTTCCGGCCACCATCGTCGCGAACACCGGCGGCGCCCGCCCCTCGGAGTGCTCCGTACGGAAACGGCCGCGGCCGCCGTGTCAGTGCCGCCGCCTACCGTGGAACCGGATCGAGGGGGAAGGGAAGTGAGCGCGCGACATGGCGAACGGGCAGTCGTTCGAGGCGGCCACGGGAGACGGGCCCGCCCTGCCGGACCCGGCGACGGACACCGAAGCGGCGCGGCGGCGAGTCGCCGAGGTGCGCGTGGCGTACGAAGGGCTGCTGCAGATCCGCCGCCTCACCCGTGGAGCGGGCGGCGACCCGCGGGCGGTGCCCGCCGACTGGGAGCGCCACCAACCGGTGCGGGCGGTCGCGCTGGCCCTGGAGGCGGGCGGTTTCCCCCCGTCGGCCGGCACCCCGGACGGGACGCGGGTGGCGACCGGCTACCGCGTGACACCCGGGGAACGCCCCGGCACGGTACGGGTGGAGTGGCTCGGCCCGCCCGGCGCGGGCGCCGCGCAGGACGAGGACCGCGCCCTGACCGCGTGCGCCCGCACGCTGGGCGGTCTCGGATGGGAGGCCCTCCTCTACCGGGGGCCGCGCAGACGCCGCTTCCTGGAGGTGGAGCCCATCGACGCCACGGGGTGACGCCGCACCGGTGGCGGCGCCCCGGTCACCCGGATGACCCGCCCGGTGGGGCGCGAGCCAGGTGCTGCCGCGCACAGTGGAACGGCGACGCACGCTGCCACCGCACCGGGAGGCCCCACCGTGAGACAGTCCCGACGCTGTTCCTGCTCGCGCTCCGGCCACCGCGGCCGCCGCACGAACCTCGGCCTGCTGGCGCTGCGCGCCGGGGCGGGTACCGTCCTGATCGCGCACGGGACGCAGAAGCTGTTCGGCTGGTTCGGCGGGGGCGGCGTCGACGGCACGTCGAAGGCCATGGAGGGCATGGGGTTCCGCCCCGGCAGGCACAGCGCGGTCGCCGCGGGACTCGGCGAGGCGGGCGGGGGCACGCTTCTCGCCCTCGGACTGGCCACCCCGGCCGCGGGTGCGGTCGTCGCCGGCACCATGGCGGGCGCGGTCGCGGTGCACGTGCCCGCCGGGTTCTTCAACCAGTCCGGCGGCTTCGAGTACCCGGCCTTCCTCGGCTTCACGGCCGCCGCCCTCGGCCTGGCCGGGGCGGGCCGCTACTCCCTGGACCACCTCACCGGGCACCGGCTGGACCGGACGTGGACGCTGGCCGCGGCGTTCGTCGCCAGTGCCGCGGGGGCCGCCGTCGTCATCGGCAGACGCGCGCGGGAGCAGGACGGCACGGGCGAGGCCCACCGGCCGGACGACTCCGTCACCTGACCGCGCGGGCGGGCTCCCGCTGCCCGCGGCGCCCGACCGCCCCCGACGTCCCACCACCGGCGACCACCGACCGGCGGCCGTCCCCCGGCGGCGCGTCACCGGCGTCACCCCCACCGGGGGCGGACCACCCGGCCGTACCCGCCCCACCACCGGC
>NZ_MKXB01000073.1:3978-26022 GCF_001865245.1 Streptomyces sp. CC53
CAGAAGAGGCGCATCACCATGAGCCACGCCGTGCACGGACCGCTGACGTTCCTCGTGCTGACCGGGTCCCGGCGGGCGGACTCCCTCAACACCCGGCTCGCCCGCCTCGCCCGGAACGCCGTCGACGCGGGCGGCGCCTCCGCGGACCTCGTCTCCGTGAAGGACTTCGCCGTACCGGACTACGACGGCGACCGCGAGCGGAGCGACGGCATCCCGGAAGGCGCCGAGCGCTTCCGCCAGCGCCTGGAGCAGGCGCACGCCCTGGTCATCGCCTCACCCGAGTACAACGCGTCCGTGCCCGGAGTGCTGAAGAACCTCATCGACTGGACGTCCCGCTTCAGGCCGCAGCCGTTCAACGAACTGCAGACCCTCCTCATGTCGGCCTCGCCGTCCATGGTCGGCGGCAACCGCGGGCTGTGGGCCCTGCGCGTCCCGCTCGAGCACCTGGGCTCACGCGTCTACCCCGACATGTTCTCCTTGGCCTCCGCCCACACCGCCCTGGACGGCGAGGGGCAGATCGCCGATCCCACTCTGCGGGCACGCTTCGAGGCCAACGTCCGCAACTTCATGAGCCTCGTCGAAGCGACCACGCACTACCCGTGCGTCAAGCAGGCATGGGTGGAGTACCTCGGCGAACAGCCCGACCCCGCCACCGACCGCACCCAGTCCGCCACCCACCCCGTCACCGCGGACCCGGCGCCCCGACCGGCGTGACCGTGCCCCCGTGCCGATCGGGCGGAGCCCGGTCCGTACCGCCGGGCCCGCCACCGGCTCCGACGGCGCGCGGTGGGCGCCTCCCGCACGCGGTCGCCCAGGCGGACGATCGGCGCCGTACCGGGCGCCCAGGCGGAGGGGCTTCGGCGTGCGAGCCGCCGACCCCGGACGCGGACGGGCGGCGCTGCACACGCGGGCGGGTTTCGCGACACGAGCAGCCGGCCCGGACCCGGACGGGCGGGGTGCTCGGGGCGAGGTCCTCGACGGCCGCCCGAACATGCCTCCGCCCGGACGCGGGGGGACCCGGTCCGGGCGGCGACATATGCACCGGCGTGCGGATCTGGCGGTGAGGTCAGTACCAGACGGTGCAGATCGGGCGGTGGCCGCTGGTGTCACCGCAGGCCCGGACCTTGTGGGGCGAGCCGTCGAACAGCAGGTTCCGCTGCGGCGTCTGCGTCGAACGGGACGACGTCTTCGTGTACTGGCGCGCCTTCCACGTGCGGCCGCCGTCGATGGAGTCGTCCAGCCACACCCGGGCGTTACGCGCGTTCCGGGCGCCCGAGATGATGCCGCGTGCGTAGTCGTGCCCGTCCGGGCAGCGGTAGATGTTGAGGATGACCTGATCACCCTTGGCCGACTTCGTCTTCTGCACCCGGTGCTTGCAGTCCCAGGTGGCGTAGGCGTTGGCCGTGCCCCCGGTCGCCATCACACCACCGGCCGCCAGGGCCAGGGCGACGACGGCGCGTCCCAGCGTCTTCATCTTCTGCATGTGTAAGGAAAACCCCCTATGTCGGTCACGTTCATGATCGCATAGGAGTGGTGGGGGGGTGATCCGGGTGTCCTCGTGCAGCCGTCGCACGGGTGCAGGACAGCAGACGCCCGCGACACGCCGCCCCGGCGTCGCCGTGCCGGGGGAGGTCAGCCGCGCGTGACGAGGACCCGCAGCGGAGCACGGAACGACAGCAGTGACAGCATCGGTGGCGGCGACGTGTCGGCCGACCGGAGCCCCGGCAGCCGGGCGGCTGCCATCCGCAGGACCGTCCCGGCCTCCAACCGCGCCAGTTCCGCCCCCGAACAGCGGTGCGCACCGAGCCCGAACGCCAGGTGCCTGCGGACGTTCCCGCGGTACGGGCAGATCTGCTCGGGATCGTCGAACACGGCCGGGTCGGACCCGGCAGCCGCCAGCATCAGCAGGACCTGCGCGCCCGCGGGCAGGTCCGTGCCGGCCACCGTGACGGGACGCGCGGTGACCCGCCGCCAGGTGGTGATCGGCGGCTCCCTCCGCAGCATCTCCTCCGCCCAGGGGGCGGCGGTCTCCGGCTCACGGGCGAACCGCCGCCACTGGCCGTCCTGTTCGAGAGCGCGCCGGAACATCGTGCTGAGCATCTGGCTCGTGGTCATCTGGCCCGCGATGACGATGAAGTAGAGGACGGCCGCCCGCTGCGCCGCGCTCGGCGGTCGCCCGTCGGGGAGGCGGTGTGCCGCCAGCGCCCCGAGCAGGGTGCCCGGGTCGTCGTCGGGCCCCCGCTGCACGAGCCGGGTGAGCCACGCGTAGAAGTCCGCCGCGTCCCGGGCGAGCTCCTCCTCACGGTCCTCGTCGAGACGCCCCCAGAACAGCTCCAGGGAGGTCGCGCTCCAGCGGGTGAGGGTCTCGATGTCCCCGTCCCCGTCCGCGGCCACGGCCTCCTCCAGGCCCAGCACGCCCAGCATCACGCGGAACGGGACGTCACGGGCCAGCGTGGTGGCCAGGTCGCACACCCCGTCCGCGTCCAGGCGGGCCTCGACGTCGTCCAGGCACTCGGCGGTGATCCGCTCGACCAGTGGGGCCGCGCGGTTCACGGCGTGGACGTTGAGCAACCTCGTCAGGATGCGCCGGTAGCCGGCGTGGCTGTCGCCGCCGTTGTTCGCGAGGGTCCGCGGCAGGGAGAACCTGACCTTGGCGAGGGTGCGCAGCGTCCGCACCGAGAGGGGGCTGACCGCGTCGAGCGCGTTGTCGGGCAGGAAGTTCTCCGTGTCCAGCAGGATCGCCCGCACGTCGTCGTACCGGCTGACCAGCCACAACCCCGTACGGTCGTCGTACATCACGGGAGCGTGCTCGCGGAGCGCCGCCGCCACAGGGAACGGGTCCCGCACATACCCCTGGTCGAACAGGTCCACCCTCTCCAAGGGCATGCTTGCCATGACGCCGAACGCACCTCCGCGGCGACGGTATCAACCCCGCGCCGTGCCGACGCCGGCAGGTGAGGCGCATCCCGTACGACGAAACCTATCGAAACCGGACCAACCGGCCCGCCCGGCTGCGTGGCCGGTCACGAGCGGCGCCGTTCCGAGTGCCGTCGCCCCCGCACACCGCTGGGGGCCGCCGCCGCGCCTCGCACCCCGAGGCCCTGCCCGCCGGCGGGCAGGGCCTCGGGCGGGCGGAGGACGGCGGAAGGACCGCCGCCCTCCGCCCGCCCGCGGTGAACCGCCCCTGCCGGGCAGGGCTGACCGGCGAGCGGGCAGCACCCGAGGACCGCGGGTCTCGCAGGACGGTACGCCTAGCGGTCCGAGCCCCAGCGCCAGAGGAGCTCCCCGCCCTCGGGGACCGCGGCCCAGCGGGCGGCGGCCGCGTCCAGCCGTGGCCCCGTCCTGGCGAGCGCCTCCGCGTCGAGCGGTGCCCGGCCGACACCGCGGCCCTCCGTGGGCAGCCCGCGCCACACCCGGTACGCCCAGTTCACGGAGAGTTCGGCGGCCATCACGGCGTCACCGCCCCGCCGCAGCACCTTCATGCCGGAGCGGCGGTGCCGCCCCGGCGTGAGCATGACGAAGCCCTGAAAGGTGGCGCCGCGCGCCACCGCGCCCCAGAAGCCGTCGTCGATGCCGAGCGCCGTCTCCACGACGGCGTGGACGAGGTCGTGCGGCATGCTCGGGCCGACGGGCTGGGCGGGCAGTCTGACGTCCGGCCCCTTGCGGGCGCGGACCAGGATCTCGTGCTGGTTGTCCGGCAGCTTCCGGAAGGACATCTCCATCAAGGGGCGACGATAGGCGCGGGCACTGCCGCCGCCCACCGCTTTTTGCCCCTACGGCGGGGCACGGGGGACAGCCCGCGGGCGGAGGCGTGCCGGGTGTGTGTCCCGGAGGGCGCCCGGACCACGGTGGAGTGATACGACCACAGGCCGCCGCCGCAGTTCGCCCGCGGTTACGACGCACCCTCCGTGTAGCGCCCCCCATCGTGCAGAGCCCGGTCCGTGCGGCGCCGGCCCGTGGGGCACGCAGGACCGGGCCGGTTCGACGGTGGTTCACCGCGAGCCGTCGCCACGGTGAACGGAGAGGAGACACGAGCCGTTGTCGACAGGAGAGCGGGATCGTGTACCGCCCCGTGTGGGGAAGGCGGTCGTGGAGTGGGCGGCCGCCCAGGCAGGATACGGGCAACGCACCTTCCGATGACAGGGAAGCGAGACACAGCCATGAACGTCGACGCGCACATCGAAGCCGTCTACCAGGAGATCTGCCGGCGCAACCCGGGGGAGGCGGAGTTCCACCAGGCGGCGGTCGAGGTGCTGGAGTCCCTCAAGCCGGCGCTCGACCGGCACCCGGAGTACGCGCAGGCGGGCATCCTGGAGCGGCTGTGCGAGCCCGAGCGGCAGCTGATCTTCCGCGTGCCGTGGGTCGACGACGAGGGGACCGTGCGCGTCAACCGGGGCTTCCGGGTGGAGTTCAACAGCGCCCTCGGTCCGTACAAGGGCGGCCTGCGGTTCCACCCGAGCGTCAACCTCGGCATCGTGAAGTTCCTCGGCTTCGAGCAGATCTTCAAGAACGCCCTGACCGGGATGGCCATCGGCGGGGGCAAGGGCGGCGCCGACTTCGACCCGAAGGGCCGCTCGGACGGCGAGGTGATGCGCTTCTGCCAGTCCTTCATGACGGAGCTGTACCGCCACCTCGGCGAGCACACCGACGTACCCGCCGGGGACATCGGCGTGGGCGCACGCGAGATCGGCTACCTGTTCGGCCAGTACCGGCGGATCACCAACCGCTACGAGTCCGGGGTCCTGACCGGCAAGCCGGTCGGCTGGGGCGGCTCGCACGCCCGCACCGAGGCGACGGGCTACGGCGCGGTGTACTTCGCGCAGGAGATGCTCGCGACGCGTGGTGCGGGCTTCGACGGGCGCCGCGTCGTGGTCTCCGGGTCCGGGAACGTGGCCGTGTACGCGGTGGAGAAGGTCCACGCCCTCGGCGGCCGCGTGGTGGCGTGCAGCGACTCCTCCGGGTACGTGGTCGACGAGGACGGCATCGACCTGGACCTGCTCAAGGACGTCAAGGAGGTGCGCCGGGCCCGCCTCGCCGCCTATGCCGAAGCCAGGCCGGCCGCGCGCTTCTCGGCGCGGGGCACCGTGTACGACGTCCCCTGCGACATCGCGCTGCCGTGCGCCACGCAGAACGAGCTGCGGCGCGAGGACGCGGTGGCCCTGGTCAAGAACGGGGTCGTGGCCGTGGCTGAGGGGGCGAACATGCCGTGCACCCCCGAAGCGGTGGCCGTGTTCCGGGAGGCGGGGGTCCTCTTCGGGCCCGGCAAGGCCGCCAACGCGGGCGGAGTGGCGACCTCGGCGTTGGAGATGCAGCAGAACGCGGCCCGCGACACCTGGTCGTTCGACCACACCGAGTCCCGGCTCGCCACGGTCATGCGGGACGTCCACGCCCAGTGCCGGGCCACCGCCGAGGCGTACGGGGCGGACGCTGACGACTACGTGCTCGGCGCCAACGTGGCGGGCTTCCTGCGGGCGGCGCAGGCGATGACGGCTCAGGGCGTCATCTGACCGACCCCCATGCCGGGCCCCTTCCGCCACCGCCCGCGAGGCGGGCCGGGGAAGGGCCCGGCGGTCCGCGGACCAACGCGTGCCGGGCGGCCGGGCCCCGCACTCGGGCCGGTACGTCCGTGGACGACGCGTGCCGGTGGCCCCCGCAGCCGACTGTCCAGGGGTGCCACGCCTCCTGCGCCGCGCCCCGGGCGCCCGGGGCCCGACGCTGCCGCGCCCCTCCCGCCATCCCGGCCGGGTGCGGCACAGGGGCGCACCGGGCCTCCCTCAGGCAGACCGTCCGAGCGGCGCCGAGCAGTTCGGCTCAGCGGTCCTTCAGGAGGGCGCAGGCGAAGTCCTCCTGGACGGTGCGGAGCCGGGCGAGCAGGGCGGGCTTGAGGCTCTTGCTGATCTGGGTGTTGACGGAGAACGTGAGGGAGCGCCGGCCGTCGGGGGTGGTCGCGGCCAACTGCGTGTAGCCGGGAGTGTTCCCGGTGTGGCCGTAGAGCACGCCGCAGCGCGTGGTGTACTGGAAGATCGCCAGTCCGGCGGCGTTGGTTCCCGGCCCGGCGGGCTCGGAGGAGTCGCCGGGCCGGAAGCTGAGCTGCTCCTCGCGGGTCTCCTCCGACAGCAGGGCCGGGCCGCCGTACCCGCGGATGAAGGCGCCCAGGTCGCGCGGGGTGGAGACGATGCCGCCGGAAGCCCAGGCCCCCGAGGCGCTGATGGCCTCACTGACGTCCTCCGGCGCGTCCGGCGGGGTGACGTCGTAGCCGTGCAGGAACGGGTGCGGCAGGAGGTGGCCTGACGGCAGGCTGGTGCGGCGCAGCCCCAGAGGGCGGTACACGAGCTCCCGCAGGAGTTCCTCGTAGCGGCGGCCGGTCACGGCCTCGGCCATCAGGGCGACGGCGACGTTGTCGGAGTTGGAGTACTCGTAGAGGGTGCCGGGGCGGAACAGCAGCGGCTCGTCCGCCACGAAGTCGAGGAGCCTGCGGGACTCGAAGACGTGGCGGGGGTCGGCCTGCACGATCCTCTGGAACTCGGGAGAGCCGGAGAAGTCCGGCAAGCCGCTGGTGTGCTGTAGCAGCTGGCGCAGGGTCACCGCGTGCCAGGCAGCGGGCTGGTCGGGCAGCCGGGTGCCGATGGTGTCGTCGAGCGAGAGCAGCCCCCGGTCGACCAGCTGAAGGGCGACGGCCCCGCTGAACGCCTTCGCGATGCTGGCGATGCGCATGTGGTCGTCGAGCTGCGGCGGACGGCCGGTGGCGAGATCCCCGGCCCCGGCGGTGTAGACCCGCGTGCGGCCGTCCCGGGTCAGGACGGCGATCGCCCCGGGCGGCCCGTCGTCCTGGGCGACGAGCCGGTCGAGCTGCCGCTGCAGGCGCTGGTCGGCGTCGGAGCCGCCGCCGACGGCCTGAGCGGGAGGGAGGAGCCCGCCGAGCGCGGCGGCGGCCAGGGCGGCGACGGACAGTCCGGCACGGAAGCGGCGTACGGGGGCGCGGGTGGGCACGGATGTCTCCTAGCGTGCGGAAGGCAGCCGGCAGTCGAGGGGGCGGCCGGTGCGCCCTGGCTAACACCCGCCCCGCCGACGCGCGTGCACGGCACGTGTGACAGCGGCCGGTCGGAGGACAGGCGTCTCCCCTGCACCGGGCGTGTCGCCGACGACCCGGGCCGCAGTGGGGGTGGCCGGGCCCCTGCGCGAGGCCACAGGGGTCCGCCGGTGGGAGGCGGACCATGAACCGGTGGGCATTCGGGCAGTCAGGTGCACGGTGCGCAGAGGCACGGGCCGTACGGTCGCCCCTGCCCTGCGGAGCGGCGTGTCCCACGGTGAGGAGGGACTCGCCCGGCCCGACGCGCGGATCACACGGCGGGCAGGAGCCCGTTGCCCGGGGGACTGCCTCCGCCCTGGAGATCGTTACCGGCACGACGGCAGCGGCCGGACTGCCGGAGTCTCCATGACCGTCAGAGGAGCTGCACAGGTCACGGGAAGAGGTTCCTGACGCGATCGCTGCGTGAGAAGTGACCGCTTCACGTGCTTCGACGGTCGTCCACTGCGACGGAGAGGTGTGGCCACGACTGCGTCAGCCGTGCCAGGTCGTCGAACGAGGCGTTGCCGGCGGTACGCAACGGCTCGTCCGGCAGGAAGTGCACGGTGGTCCCGGTCGTGCGGACGCCAGCGAGTGGTCGCAGGCCGGTGGTGGGCACGCCGTGTTCGTACCGCTGTGTCCAGGAGCCGTCGAGACGGCGGTTGGTGTGGATGAGCCACGTGCTGAGTGCAGCGACAACGGACATGCCCCGGCGAAGGTGAGTGTCGGGGAGGCGCGGCGCATCAGGGTTGTCGAAGAACCGGAGGTCCCTCGTGGCCATGACCGGCTTCTTCACGATGTGCCCGAGCTCGTCGAGGCGCGTGTCCGTGCCCCGTCCGTTGTCGGCGACGGCCACCGAGCCGTCCGGGCAGAGGGTGATGTGGCAGCGACCGCCGTGGCCGGCTTCGGCCTCGTCCGCCGCATAGGCGACGACTTCCAGGATCAGCTGCAGGACGCCCCCGGGGGCGAAGACGGCGGCGTTACGGCGGATGTGCTCCAGATGGTCAAGGTCGACGGTGCCGGACCAGTCGTGAGTCGTGTTGAGCCATGAAGCCCTCGGTGCGCCCATCCGAGAAGTATGCGAGACCGTGATCATGAGCGGACAGTGGGCTCCGTTCCTCTCGCGCGTGCGGCCCTCGACGAGTTGGTGGACGAGGCAGCCCCGGGGAGCCAAGCGGCTTCACGTTGCTCCGAGACGCCTTGAGTTCGGACTCGTTGACGGTGGGTGAGAGATCTGGCGGGGAAAGGGAGGGGCGGGCGCGGCGGACTCATCCTCGCAGGCGGCGAGCAGGGCGAGAACGGGTCCGGGAGGGGCGGGCGGCCCTCCCGGGCGCCGGGAACCGACTTCTGTCGCCCGACAATGTTCGATGATCGTGTCGAACGAAACGATCACTTGACAGAACCATGTGGGGCCCTCGAACGTCCCGCCTCGATCTCCTTGACGAGCGACCCGGTCGAACGGCAGAGCTGTCTGCCCGTCGCGGACTGACGCACCCGATGCACGAATCGAGGTGCACGCCATGAGCACGATGCTCGCCGGACGGTTCCACCTGGGTCCCTCACTTCGCCGTCGAGGAGGTCCCGGACCCCGGGGCCCCGGAAAGGTCCTCGTCGAGGTACGCGCCGCCGGCGTGTGCCTCTCGGGGCGTGCAACTGATCGACGGCATGCCGAGTGCGCACAACTACGCAGCGGCCCCGGCGGGTGAACGCCCCCCTCAGCCGTCGCAGCGTGGCAGTTCGGCCGTCGGGGTGATCGTCATCGTCGTCCGGCACCCATACGGCGACGACGACGGGCCCGGCCCGCACGATGGAGGGCGTCGCACCGCTGTGAACGGCACGGCGGCAGGATCCAGGAGCACTCTGTGAACACCCAGCCGCTTTCGTACGACGGTCTGCGGGCGATGTTCATCAACTGCACGCTCAAGCGCTCGCCCGAGGTGAGCAACACCCAGGGGCTGATCGACAAGAGCCGCACCGTGATGGAAGCCAACGGCGTCTCCACCGAAGTCGTTCGAGCCGTCGACCAGGACATCGCGACTGGCGTGTGGCCGGACATGACCGAGCACGGATGGGAGAGCGACGCGTGGCCCGCACTGTACGAGCGGGTCATGGCGGCCGACATCCTGGTGCTGGCCGGGCCGATCTGGCTCGGCGACAACAGCTCGGTGACCAAGCAGGTGATCGAGCGGCTGTACGCGTGTTCGTCGCTGCTCAACGACCGCGGACAGTACGCCTATTACGGTCGGGTCGGCGGGTGTCTCATCACGGGCAACGAGGACGGCGTGAAGCACTGCGCGATGAACGTCCTCTACAGCCTCCAGCACCTCGGCTACACCATCCCGCCGCAGGCGGACGCGGGCTGGATCGGGGAAGCCGGGCCCGGGCCCTCGTATCTCGACCCCGGGTCCGGCGGGCCGGAGAACGACTTCACCAACCGCAACACCGCCTTCATGACCTGGAACCTGATGCACCTCGGCGCCATGCTCAAGCGCGCCGGGGGCATCCCCGCGCACGGCAACCAGCGCTCGGAATGGGACGCCGGGTGCCGCTACGACTTCCCGAACCCCGAGCACCGGTAGGGCACAGTGCCCCGACGACCGTGCCGATCATGCTGGTGAGCGGAATCTGGTGCTCCGGTACAGTCGCCACGGTTCGGCGGCGGGAGCCCCCAGCACGTTGCGGACGACGGCGAGGGCCTCTTCGCCCCCCGGACGGTGCTGTCCCGCTGTCGTGTTCAGAGGGATGCCAGGTTCCATCGCACCGGCGCCGCCTCGGCTTCGGCAACGCCGTCGTTTCCGGCACCGAGACCGAAGCCGCAGCCGACTGCACCGCGGCGGCCCTCCGCGACCCGCTGCCTCATGACCACCGGGACCCGCGAGCGGGGCTGGTCCCGGCTCTGCAGGGCAGTCGGTTGCCGCGCCACCGGGGGGCTACGCGGGTAGGCGATGATGCGCTGAGCGCCCACGGGGTGAGACGCCCGAGGCAAGAGCGGACGGCTGCCCGACGCACGTACGGCAGCGGACTCCCGTAACCGCGATGCCGCCGCCTCCCAGCAGCGATACTGGATGCATGGACACGACGACCACCGCGCCCCGCGCCGAGGTGCTGCGGGACCGCTACCGCAGCCGCCTGCCCGAGCGCTTGCAGGAGCTGGCCGGCCCCATCGAGGGCGACGTGGACCTGCCGCTCCACATCGTCTGGTCCGGGCGGACGAGCTTCAGCCTGGACCGTCCGAAGTCCCGCATGACGCTCTACCGGACCGTCCTCGCCGAAGGGCTGAGTGAGGACCTGGTGGCTCTCCTGCACCACCGGCTGCTCACCGAGCAGTGGCCCGTGCTGCGGCGCTTGATCAGTCCCTACATCCGCGAGGTCTGGGAGGACGCCTTCCCCGAGCTGCGCCGCACCGCCCCCACCGACACGACCGGCGCGTGAAGCTCACTCCGCTCCACGAGCGTCTCCTCTCCGACATCCTCGATCTCGGCTCCCCCTACCCTCTGGTCCTCACCGGCGGATACGCCGTGCAGGCCCACGGCCTGGTCGAACGCTTCAGCCGTGACCTCGACGTCGCCACTGAGAACCCTGCTCCGATGCAGGAGATCGTCGCCTCACTCACAGCCGGCCTCAGCGCGCGCGGATGGCGGACCACTCACGTCCAGACCGATCCGCTCAGCGGACGGTTTCTCGTCACCGATCCGGACACCGGCGAGGAGTGCGAGGTCGACGTTCTCAAGGAGGCGTTCTGGGCCCCGCCCGCCCAGACCCCCTACGGCCCTGTTCTTTCCCTCGACGACGTGATCGGCACCAAGGTCCGTGCCCTCGCCGACCGCGGCACCGTCCGCGACCTCATCGACGTCCAGGCCGCCTCCCGCCACCGCTCCACCGCCGACCTCGAATCCCTGGGCCGCCGTCGCGCCCACGACGAGTTCAGCCTCGAGGACCTCAGGGACCGGCTCATCGGCGCGGACTGGTACGAGGATGAGGACTACACCGCGTACGGGCTCACCTCCCGGCAGATCGAAGAACTCAAGGCGTGGGCGCTGGAGTGGGCAGAGGATCTGGGTGCACGGATCCACGACGAGAACGCCTGAGAGGCGTTCATCGCGCAGGAACTGCGTCAAGGTGCGGAGGAGGCAGGCGCGCGTTCAGTGGAACAGGTGCCGGTGCGGCGCGAAAGCCCAGGCGTGAAGCCGACTCGCCCGAGCGGAGCGATGTTCCTCACAATCCTCGACCGGCGTGTCCCGGTGTACAGTCGAGAGCGCCCTTGACCTGCAGAAAGCTGGCAGGGAGCCGTCTTAGAGGAGTCCCCAGTGCTGCGCACCATGTTCAAGTCCAAGATCCATCGGGCGACCGTGACCCAGGCGGACCTGCACTACGTCGGGTCCGTCACGATCGACGCCGACCTCATGGACGCCGCCGACCTGCTAGCGGGTGAGCTGGTGCACATCGTGGACATCACCAACGGGGCGCGCCTGGAGACCTACGTCATCGAGGGCGAGCGGGGGTCCGGGGTCATCGGGATCAACGGCGCCGCCGCCCACCTCGTGCACCCCGGTGACCTCGTCATCCTGATCAGTTACGCCCAGGTCGACGACGCCGAGGCGCGGACGCTCGTACCGCGGGTCGTGCACGTCGACGAGGAGAACCGGATCGTGGAGCTCGGCTCCGACGCGTCAGCGCCCGTTCCCGGCACGGACACCGCACGCAGCCCGCACGCCGTTCCCGCGGCCCGGGGCTGAGGCGAAGCTCCGACTGCCGGCAGGGGGCGCCGCCGCTCCCTGGACAAGGAGGCGCCGCTGCTGCCTGTCCCCGCCCGCCGGCCGCGCGGCCGGGGCAGGGCCCCTCGGCACCGGACCCCGCTGGGCCGGACGGTCGTGGCCGGAGGGCGCGGCGGCGGGCGGGCGAGTGGATCGGTGCTCCTGGGCAGCCCTGCCCCGGCAAGGCGCCCTCAGTGCCGCGCGTGCGGAAACCGCACCCCTGCCGGTCGGCCGGGCCCGGAGCGTGCCGCGGCGCCGGGCAGCCCGGCGTGCCCGGCCCGCCGCGGGCAGGGGCCGTGGGGCGCCCTGCCAGGAGTCCGGGGTCAGCGCGGGAAGACGTGTGTGCGGCCTGGGCCTTCGGTCGCGGACGGGCCCGTGCCCGGAGTACCTGGCCGTGATGTACGGCAGGGGAGAGATCGGCACCGGTCCTGGGCCAGGCTGGGGGAGACACGTACGCGGCCTGGGCCTTCGGTCGCGGACGGGCCCGTGCCCGGAGTACCTGGCCGTGACGTACGGCAGGGGAGGTCTCGGCGCCTGCGCGGGCCGTGGCCGCCGGGGGCCCGGCGGGCATGGGTTCGGCGTGTGGGGGAACACGCGGCGGAGGACGCGCGACGCGTCACCGTGGCCACATCCCGAGGGGGACGTCATGACCGAGCCCCATCCCGACCCCGTGCCGCCCATGCCCGATCCGGCCCCCGTGCCGCCGCCCCCGCCGGGCCCCGGGCCGGGACCCGGACCCGTGCCCGAGCCGCCGCGCCCCGGCCCCGAGCCGGTGCCGCCACCGGACCCGGTGCCCAAACCGCCCGGGCCCGACCCCGTGCCGGAGCCCGAGCCCGCTCCCGGACCCCTCAGCCGCGGCTGAGCCGCTGCCCGGGCTGTGCGCATGAGCTGCCCCCTCAGCCGGGGCTGAGCTTGCTGAGACTGCGCCTGGCCCCCTCAACGGCTGACCCTCTGCCCGGCTCCTGAGCCGCCCCCTCAATCAGGGCAGAGCCCCTGCCCCAAGCTGAGCCCCCCCGCCCGCGGTGCGCCCCGGGGCGCACCGCGGGCGGGCGCGGATCCGGGGGGTGCCCCCGGTCCGGCCGTCGCCGCGGCCGCGCGCCGGGTGGGCGGTCCGTGAGAGCCTCTGCGTCCCGACGGGCGCCGTGCCGCACGGGCCGTCAGGTTCGCGTGCAGAAAGACCACTTGAGGGAGGCTCGCGCCCCCTGTGCCCACTGCGCCCCCTTGTCACGGGCAGCCGGCCGCCCATAGCTTGGCGGCCGCTGACGTGCATAGGGGGGAACCACCCATGGCAGTACGGGGACGACACCGCCGCCAACAGCCGAGCCGCCTGCTCGGCCGTCTCAACCGGGCATCGCTGACGGTCACCGTCGGCGGCGCGGGCATCGCGCTGCCCCTCATCGGTGCGGGCACCGCCCAGGCGGCGTCCGTCGACGTGTGGGAGAAGGTGGCTGCCTGCGAGTCCACCAACCGGTGGAAGATCAACTCCGGGAACGGGTACTACGGCGGACTGCAGTTCAGCCAGTCCACGTGGGAGGCGTACGGAGGTACCCGCTACGCGCCCCGCGCCGACCTGGCGACCAAGGACCAGCAGATCGCGATCGCCGAGAAGGTGCTCAAGGGCCAGGGCCCCCGTGCCTGGCCGACCTGCTCGACGCGTGCCGGGCTCACCCGCGGCGGCGAGTCTCCCGAGATCGCGCCGGGCCGGAAGACCGAACCCGTCCGCGCGAAGGGCACCTCGCCCACCCATGTGCCCAACCAGCGCCGCGAGAGCTACACCGTGGCCCGCGGCGACTCCCTGTCGGGGATCGCACAGGCCGAACGCGTCCCGGGCGGCTGGCAGCGGCTCTACGAGCAGAACCGCGGCGTCATCGGCGACGACCCCGACCTCATCCTCCCCGGCCAGAAGCTCACGATCAGCGCCAAGGGCCGGGCTGCCGCCCCGAAGGCGCCGGCCGCGCCCCGGCCCCGGAGCGACGGCGGCAAGGCCAAGGGCAGCCCCCAGGGGAAGGTCCAGGAGAAGGCCAAGCCCAAGGAGAAGCCCGCAGGGGCGGCCAAGGCGCGCCCGGCGACCCCGCGCACCGCACCTGTCGCGGCGTCCCGCGCGAGCACGGTGGCCGCGCCCGTCTCGGCCTCGCCGGGCGCCGCCTACGGCACCCGGGGCTCCGCCTGGTCCGCCGGCTACCACACCGGTGTCGACTTCCCCGTGCCGACGGGCACCTCCGTGAAGGCCGTGGCCTCCGGGCGCGTGGTCTCCGCCGGGTGGGCCGGAGCGTACGGCTACCAGATCGTCATCCGGCACGACGACGGCAAGTACAGCCAGTACGCGCACCTGTCCGCGCTCACCGTCCGCGAGGGCCAGACGGTCTCCGCGGGCCAGCGCATCGCCCGCTCCGGCTCCACCGGCAACAGCACCGGGCCGCACCTGCACTTCGAGATCCGCACGGGCCCCGGCTACGGCTCCGACATCGACCCCGTCGCCTACCTGAGGGCCCGAGGCGTCTCCCTCTGACGGGGCCGTCCCCGCGCGGCACCGCTCCCTGAGGGGCGCCGTTCTTCGAGGACGCCATCTCTGCGGGTCTCCGGCGGAGGCATGTGAGGGCGTCGCCCCTCTGCGCCCCCTCCACGGCCGCGCCCCGTTACCGTGGTTCCGGTCTTCGGGCGGTCGGACGGACGAACGCGGGGCGGGACGGGGAGGAACGGCGTGGTGGCAGGGGACGGGGCAGAGCGGGGGAGCGGCGGGCTCGGCCACGCCGGCCTGGAGACCCTGGGCGGTGTGGGCGGCTTCTTCGCGCTGCGCCTCGCCCCCGCGCCCCCCGTCCCGCCGGAGACGGCTCCCGGGCCCGCTCGCCGGGTGGCGGGCACGTCCGCCGCGCAGCCCACGCAGCCCACGGAGGCCCCGGACGGCACCGAGCGGGCCGGGTCGGTGGCCGAACGGCCCACGGCGACCGCCGGACGCCTCCCCCGCCCCGGGCCGGCGGCGCCCGCTCGCCCCGCGCCGTCGGAGGGGCCCGGCGCCGTTCAGCCGGCCGCCGTGAGCGTGGCCGGGACGTACGTGCCCCTCGCCCGCGTGTACGCCGGCGACCACGCACCCCTGGAGGCCAGGGTCAGCCGGGTCGCCGAGCGCTTGCGGGCACCCGAGTACCGCGTCGCCGCCTCCGTCGCCCAGCTGGGGCTCGCCGCCCGCCTCTGGTCGGTCACGCTCGGCTCCGCGGCCCTGTACGGCGTCGTCCCGGACCTCCGCCCGGACCTGCTCCACTGGGACCCCGCGCGCACCACCCCCGACGACCTGTGGTGGTCCGGCGACCGCACCCGGCCCGCTACGCCCGAGCACCTGCGCGACATCGTCCAGCACGGGCACCTCGCCCCGCTGGCCGACGCCCTGCGCGCGGGCGGCGCGGTCTCCCCGCGGCTGCTGTGGGGCAACGCGGGCTCCGCCCTCGGCGGCGCCGTCCGCGAGCTGACCCGCTGGGCGCACCGCCACGGCCGCCCCGAGGCCGCCCGGCGGGCCGTCGCGCTCGCGGCCGCTCTGCTCGACGACCCGGACCTGGCCGGCACGCTGCAGGGGCCGGCGCTGCGCCGCCGCAGCTGCTGCCTGTACTACCGCTGCCCCGGCGGCGGGCTGTGCGGCGACTGCGTCTTCGACCGCCCACCCGGCTCGTCCGCCGCGAGCCGGCGGTGAGCGAGGGGCCCGGGTTTGGCGGGTGGGCCGTCCGCTCCGTAAAGTTCCGCTTTTGAGAACAGGCGGACGAGTGATCGAGGAACGGCAGCGGCGATGACGGTGACAGAAGAGAACCAGGCGTACGGGCCGGGCATCGACCCCGAGCGTCTGGCCGTCTGCCTGGACGTGCTGAAGGAGCTCGACGAACTCGACGTCGACCACCCCGACGCGATCAAGGTGCGGCGCGCCACCTCGCACATCTACCGCACGGTCAAGCAGCGCCGGCGTCAGGAGCGCCGGGCCGCCAAGACGGCGCACGACCGGGCCGTGACCGAGGCCACCGCCACCGGCTCCGCCGAGCGGATCGACGACGAGACGCAGGGCCTGCTGCCCAGCTCGTCCACCGCCGGGGAGATCGCCGGCATACTCCAGCGCCCCCGCTCCTGCTACATCTGCAAGAGCCGGTACGTCCAGGTCGACGCGTTCTACCACCAGCTGTGCCCGACGTGCGCGGTGGAGAACCGGGCGCGGCGCGACGCGCGCACCGACCTCACCGGCCGCCGGGCGCTGCTCACCGGCGGCCGCGCCAAGATCGGGATGTACATCGCGCTGCGGCTGCTGCGCGACGGCGCGCACACGACGGTCACCACCCGCTTCCCCAACGACGCCATCCGCCGCTTCAAGGCCCAGCCGGACAGCGACGAGTGGATCCACCGGCTCAAGATCGTGGGCATCGACCTGCGCGACCCGGCGCAGGTCGTGGCACTCGCCGACTCGGTGGCGGCCGCGGGCCCGCTGGACATCCTGATCAACAACGCGGCGCAGACCGTGCGCCGTTCCCCGGGGGCGTACAGCGAGCTGGTGGCCGCGGAGGCCGCGCCGCTGCCCGCAGGCGAGCTGCCGTCCGCCGAGGTGATCGGCACCTTCGGCAGCGGTGCCGTGGAGGCCGTGGCCGCCCTGCCCTCCGCACGCTCCGGGGACGCGCTCACCGCGCAGGACGTCACCGACCTGGCGCTGGTCAGCGGCTCCGCCACGCCGGCCCGTATCGCCGCGGGCACCGCCATCGACGCGGGCGGCCTGGTGCCGGACCTGGCGCCCACCAACAGCTGGATCCAGACGGTCGACGAGGTCGACCCGGTGGAGCTGCTGGAGGTCCAATTGTGCAACTCCACCGCGCCGTTCATCCTGATCAGCCGGCTCCGCCCGGCGATGGCGGCGTCCCCGGCGCGGCGCAAGTACATCGTCAACGTCTCCGCGATGGAAGGCGTCTTCGACCGCGGCTACAAGGGCGCCGGCCACCCGCACACGAACATGGCGAAGGCCGCGCTCAACATGCTGACCCGGACCAGCGCGGAGGAGATGTTCGAGAAGGACGGCATCCTGATGACGGCCGTGGACACCGGCTGGATCACCGACGAGCGGCCCCACCCGGACAAGATGCGGCTGGCAGAGGCCGGCTTCCACGCCCCGCTGGACCTCGTGGACGGCGCGGCCCGCGTATACGACCCGGTCGTGCGCGGCGAGGCGGGCGAGGACCTGTACGGCTGCTTCCTGAAGGACTACGCCCCCGGCAGGTGGTGACCACCGGAAGGCCGTGACGCCCTGCCCACGGGAGGGGCCGCAGGTGCGGCGCCCCCGGCGGGCAGCGGGCCCCGGCTCGGAGGTGTTCCCGCAGGCCGTGATGTCCCCGGGTCTCCATCCGGGGACATCACGGCCTGCGGCGCACCGCTCGTCCCGCTCTGCCCGCCCTGACCCCTGCGGGTCCTCTCCGCCTCGGCCTCTCGGACCCGTCCGGCCTCGGACGGCACGTGGTGCCGTCCAGGGGGGCACTCCGGGCCACTGTGGCCGGAAACCGACGATGTGATGCGTTACATCGAGCGGGGGCGCGCTCATTTGGTTACTCTGATGCGAACGGTCGGCCGACAGGGAGCCACGAAACACCCTCGGGCCGACCGCGGGACCGGCCTGCCACCAAGGCCGCGGTCCTGCCCGGTGACCGGCGCCACCGCGACCGACGGCAGACACGTATCCCACAGGTTCGCGACACGACAGGAGTGCGCGGTGACAACAGAATCGACCACGCGGGAACCGGGCGTCAGCCCGGCACAGCTCGCAGAGCGGTCCACCCGGTCCACCCGATCGGACGAGTTCGGCAGCCTGGAGGTCTGGGCGCGTTCGGCCCCGATCCGACTGGCCGGCTACGAGGACGACCTCGCCGAGCCGCACATCCTGCCCGGCATCGACTGAGCCGTACGCGGACGGCCGCGCCCCGCGGTCGCGGGAGCGCCCGCCGCGGACGCGTAGGAAACGAGCAGTGGTCCCGTACCCCCGCCGCGACGGCGGGGGTACGGGCCTTTTCGCCCGGTGACGACACGGGAGCAGCACCCCGGGCGGGCCGCGACAGCGGAGCGGCGGGCAGGCCGAACGTCATCGGCATCCGCTCGGCCCGCCTCACTGCCGCCGCAACTTAGCGGAGCCCCCCGGTCACCACCAGCTCTCCCCAAAGCTTCACTCGTTGCGCGGGGCGGTGGTGTCGAGCCGCGTCGGAGGGAGGAACTCCCTTACGAGGGTGCGGTGCCACCAGGCGCCGGTCCCGCGCAGCTCCCTCCACGTGGTGAAGCGGTAGCGGTACAGCCGGGCCCGTACCAGCTGCGGCGGCTTGCCGGGGAACGGGTTGTGGCGCAGCAGCCGCACCGTGTCCCCGTCGTTCTCCAGGAGCCGTTCCACCAGTGGCCCGAACCACTCCGCCGCGTAGGCCGGGGAGAGCCCCGCGAACCACATCATCCAGTCGAGCCGCAGGTGGTACGGCGCGAACTGGCGCGGCAGCCGGGTCACCCCGCCCGGCTTCCCCCGGAAGCCGTACTCCCGCCAGACCGCGCCGGGGCGGGCGGCAGGCTCGTCGGTGCCCTCGATGACCACCTCGTGGCGCACCCGGCCGACGGTGCCGAACGCGCCGTACGTGTTCACGAGGTGCAGCGGGTCGAAGGAGCGGTTCATCGCCTGGCGGCGGGAGAGGAGGTTGCGTGCCGGGCGCACGCTCAGCACCAGCACCAGGGCGGTGACGGCGGCCACGAGGACCGCGTACCACAGCGGTGGGTCGGGGAGCGCGGGCGCGTCCGCGACCAGGGTGCCGTCCACCGCCGACAGGGCCAGCACGATCGTCAGCCAGTTCAGCCAGGCGAAGTTCCCGGACACCACCAGCCACAGCTGTGTCACCGCGATGAGGCAGGCCGCGACCGTGGCCACCGGCTGCGGGGCGAACAGCAGCACGGGCACGACCAGCTGGGTCACGTGGTTCGCGGCCGCCTCCACCCGGTGCGCGGAGCGCGGCAGGTGGTGGAAGAACCAGCTGAGCGGACCGGGCATCGGTTGGGTCTCGTGGTGGTAGTACAGGCACGACAGGTCACGCCAGCACGGATCGCCGCGCAGCTTGATCAGTCCGGCGCCGAACTCCACCCGGAACAGCAGCCACCGCAGCAGCCACATCAGCAGCACCGGAGGCGCGGTCTCGGCGTTGCCCAGGAACACCGCCAGGAACCCGGCCTCCAGCAGCAGCGACTCCCAGCCGAAGGCGTACCAGGTCTGGCCGACGTTCACGATCGACAGGTACAGCCCCCACAGCACCGCCCACATCAGTATCGCCGCGCCGAGCGGAACCGCGTCGCCGGCCCCGGCGGCGAGGGCCACGGCCAGTGCGGCGCCGCCCCAGGCGCAGAGCGCGAAGAACCGGTCGGAGTAGTGCAGGCGGAAGAGGCTGGGTGAGCGCCGCCACGGCACCCGGCGCACGTAGGCCGGCACCGGCAGCATCCCGCGCTCCCCGATCAGCGCCCGGAACTGCAGGGCCGCGCACAGGAAGGCCACGGCGTACAGGCCGGCCAGGCCACGCTGGAAGACCAGCCGTCCCAGCCAGTAGTCGGATGACGCGAACCAGCCGAATCCGTCCATCACCCCCAGTATCGGGCGGGTTACCGGTTCTTTGCGAGCCGTCGCACGGCGCACCCGAGGCGGCGGGCGTACCAGCGCTGGAGGGCGGGGACGACGGGACCGGCCGCCCGGGTGTACCAGCGGGCGGGGCGGCTGAACGCCGTCACGGTGAACCACACGGAACCGTCCGGGTCGAGCGTGACGACGAACGACTCCTCGCCACTCTCCGGGTGGCCCTCCAGCGTGCCGTAGGCGAAGCCGGTGCGGGTCCCGCCGTACGCCGCCCACACCACCTCGCAGGGAACGGCGTACTCCAGCCGTCCGACGCCCACGGCGACCCGCAGACGCGCGCCGGGGGCCGCCCGTTCGGCCTCCGCGTGCACGCGGGCGCCTGACTCCCGGTGCATCCGCCACGTCGTCACGGCCGCACCGGCCGCGTCGAAGACGTCACGCCCGCGGCCGACGAACGTGCGGTGCCGCAGGTGGGCGTAACCGGAGGGGAGGCCCTCGGAGGGTGCGGTCGCGCCCACCTCGGGATACGAGAAGGCGGGTGGCCGCCGGGTGTCGGGCGGGCGGGGCGGCGGGCACGCGCGGCCCGCCCCTGCCGGGCCGGCCGGGCGGGTCGGACTGGTCATACGAGGGTCTCCTCACCGGTCGCAGAGAGGTGGGCGGACGGCTCCTGGGGGTGGTCCGAGGCGGGACGCGCCGGGGCGGAGCCGGTGGACGGGACGGTGCGGGCGGGCGACCGCAGGCGGCGCCAGGCCAGGAGTGAGCAGAGGGCGAAACCGAGGGCGTTCGCGAGGCCGTGCGTGGCGGCCATCCACCCCAGTGACGGGTGGGGGAGCCCCGTGGCCTCCCCGAGCGCCCAGCTCAGGGCCAGCAGCATGGTGGCCACCAGGACCCCCGCCGAGACGCCGAGCAGGGCGCCGGTCACCCGGTCCCCCGCTCGGGCCCGCACGTCCCGCCAGGTCAGCAGGCCCACCGCCCACATCCCGGCGGTCAGTACGGCGGCGCCGGCCAACTCGACCCAGTCGTCGAGGAAGTAGCCGACGAGCACCAGGAACGTGCCGGCCGGCACGCTCAGCGCGGCGAAGCCGCTCAAGCGCGGGTGCCCGCCGCCGACCGTGTGCGCGACGAGCCCGGCGACCAGGGCGGCGGCGAATCCGGCGAAGTGGAAGTGCGGCACGGTCAGGTCCAGGATCTCCAGGTCGAAGCCGAAGAGCCGGTACCCCCAGCGCTCCGCCACCAGGGCGGTCGCGGCCACCGAAGGACTTGCCAGCGCGGTCAGCAGCGCGACCTCCGCGGGCGCCAGGGAGCGGGTGCGGGCCCATCGCCGCGCCCCCGCCAGGGCCAGCAGCAGGGTGCCCAGCGCGTACACCGCCGCCGGCGCCGCCGCGAGGGCGCCGCGCGGCAGCCACAGGGAGACCGCGCCCGGGACGGCGAACAGCGGCCACAGCCGACGCAGGGCCGCCGTGCCCGGAACGGCTCCCCGGGCGGAGCCCGCGGCGCTGTCCACCAGACCGAGGCCCCACGGGACGATCAGCAGCATCCCCAGCGTCACGACCAGGTCCACGAGCACGGTCATGGATCATCCCTCCCCGTCGCGCTCCGACCGGCGGCACCGGTGCTTGAGCGCGTTCAGTTCTCTGCGCGTGAGCGTACCCGGGGAAGTTGAACATGTTCAAGACGGCGGCGGGTGCGCTGGGGGCCTCCGACGGGCCGTGCCGGGTTGCGGCGATCTCGGCCGTCCTGCAGATATGGAGGGACATGTCCTTCCATGCCTCGGAAAGGCGGAGATCTGACGTGCGCCCACCCACACGCCGCCGCTCGCCGCAGACCGGCCACCGCCCCGGCGCGTACGTCGCGATGGCGGCCGCCGCCGGACTGCTCGCCGCGGGCTGCGCGGGGGGCGGCAGCGACGCGCCCGCCTCCCGCCGCACCCCGGCGCCCCCCGCGGCCCTCCTCCAGTCGTCCGCGGAACCGGGCCCCCACCCCTTCACCGCCTCCACCGTCCTCACCTCCGACTCCTCCGCGCGCCACCGCCCGTCGCCCCGGGCCGCGGCAGGCGCGGCGGCCGCCGCCGGCGCGCCGCTCCGCACCGTCGACGGTGCCACCCCCGGCCTGTACGGAGGGACCCAGTCGCTCGCGAGCTGCGACGTCGAGCAGCAGGTGCGCTTCCTCACCGCCGACACGGCCAAGGCGGAGGCCTTCGCCCGGGCCGCGGGCGTGAGCCGGACGGGGCTCGCCCAGTGGCTGCGCGGCCTCACCCCCGTGATGCTGCGCGCCGACACGCACGTGGCCGGGCACGGCTACCGGGAGGGTGACGCCGTTCCCTACCAGGCGGTGCTGCAGGCGGGCACCGCCGTCCTCGTCGACGCCTACGGCTCCCCCCGCGTCCGCTGCACGGACGGCAACCCGCTGCGCACCCCCGCCGAGGGCCGCCTCCCCGCCACGCAGCGCGGCCGCGCGTGGGACGGTTACCGGCCCGAGCGGGTCATCGCCGTCCACCCCACCGTGCGCACCCTGGAGAGCCTCATCCTCGTCAACGTCGTCACCGACACCTGGCTGGAGCGCAAGGTCGGCACCGGCGGCGAGCAGGCCCGCAAGCCGGCGGTGCCCCCCGCGTACGACCCGGAGGAGCG
>NZ_MKXB01000074.1 GCF_001865245.1 Streptomyces sp. CC53
CACACGGGCAACGTGCCAGGTGAGCGGGGCTTTTCGAGCCGTTCTGGATTGCGGGTCGAGTACGTGGATGTTCCATGAATGCGGCTTCCACTCCGGCGGCGTGCTCGCACGCCGCCTCTTCGGCTGCTCACTCTTGCGCTTCGACCACGCAACCGCCCGTGAGGTGTCACTTCATGTCCGAAACCATCGCCGGTGTCGCCATTCCCGACAGCACGATCGCCAAGGAGGCGACCGAGCTGATCCGCGACACCACGGATGAGTTGATCTACCACCACTCCCGCCGGGTCTTCGTCTGGGGCGCGCTCCAGGGCGGGAACCGCGGGCTCTCCTTCGACGCGGAGCTGCTCTACGTCGCCGCCATGTTCCACGACCTGGGCCTCACCGAGCCCTACCGCGACAACGCGACCCGCTTCGAGATCGACGGCGCCGACGAGGCACGCAAGTTCCTCCTCTCCCACGGGGTCGACGCGGAGCGCGCGCGGATCGTGTGGGAGGCCATCGCCCTGCACACCACCCCGGAGATCCCGACCCGGATGGCCCCGGAGATCGCCCTGGTGACCGCGGGCGTGGAGCTGGACGTGCTCGGCATCGGCTACCACGACGTGTCGGACGACACCCGCAGCGCGGTCGTCGACGCGCACCCGCGCCCCGACTTCAAGCGGCGCATCCTGCAGGCGTTCAACGACGGCATCACCCGCCGCCCGGCCACCACGTTCGGCAACGTGAAGGCCGATGTGCTGGAACGGTTCACCGACGGCTACGTCCGGCCGAACTTCGTGCAGGTCATCGAGGGCTCTCCCTGGGCCGAGTGACCGGCGCCCCGCCCCGGCCCTGACCACCCCACGCGCCACCCGGCCGGCGGCACCCGCAGGAACGCGCCCGTCACGGGCCCCCGCCGGCCCTGTCCCGCGGCCACGGGGGCCTGACGGTGCGGGCACGCTCCCGCGCTCACCCCTGTGGGGGGGACGAGCCCGCACTCACGCACGCGCGACCACGAGCCCCCTCTCATCCGTGTACGACCACGCGCCCGCCCACGACCACGAACCGCACGGGTCCACCCGCGCCCACCCACGACCACGAGCCGCACGGGTCCGCCCGCGCCCGTCCACGAACCGGTCGTTCCCGCCCTGGTGACCGCGGGCGCGAGCGCGTGGTGCCGCCGCGGTCCGGCGCGCCCGTCCGGCCGCCCCTCGTGCGGCCGCCGGCACGACCGACCGCAGCGCCACGGGATCGCGGCGCCTCCGCCTGCCCGTACGACCGCGGGCACGGCCCGACCGCTCACCCGCCCGGACCACCGCGACCACGACCACGGGGACGTTCCCTGCACGACCACGGCACGACCACGGGCGCGTCCCGTGGCCCCGACCGGCGTCTCCGCCCCTGCGCCACAGCCGTACGCGGCCGTCGACCCGGCCCGCGCCCACGGCCACACCCACGCATCCACGCATCCCTTAAGGAACCCGTCGTGCAGACCCGCACCCCGCGCACCCGCACGTCCCGCAACGCCGTCCGCATGCGCTCCGGCCTCTCGGCCGCCGCCGCCCTCGTGCTGACGGTCACCGCCACCGGCTTCCAGGCCGTCGCCGCCCCCGCACCGGCCGCCGACGTCGCCGCGGCTCCGGCCGCCGTGTCCGGCAGCCTGGTCGTCCAGTGGAACCAGCAGATCAGCCAGGCCCTCAGCGCCGAGTCCGCCGCGCTCGGCCGCGTCACGTCGCCGCCGGTCGGCGCCCGTGCCTTCGCGATCGTCCACACCGCGATGTACGACGCCTGGGCGGCGTACGACGCGAAGGCCGTCGGCACCGTGCTGGGCGGAGAGCTGCGGCGGCCCGCCGCGGAGCGGACCGAGGCCAACAAGAGGGCAGCGGTCAGCTACGCGGCGCACCGCGCCCTGTCCGACCTCTTCCCCGGTCAGCGCGCGACCTTCGACGCCCGGCTGACCGCGCTGGGCTACAGCCCGGCGGACCTGGCGGCCCCGGTCGCCGGGAGCCCGGCGGACGTGGCGCTCACCGCCGCCGACGCGCTGCTGGAGAAGCGCGCCGACGACGGCTCGAACCAGCACGGCACTCCGCCCTACGCCACGCCGGAGGGCTACTACACCCCGGTCAACGCCCCGCAGGACGGCGACGCGTTCGACAAGGCGGCGCTGACCCACCCCGACCGCTGGGTGCCGCTGCGGGTCAACGGCAAGGTGCAGCAGTTCGCCACCCCGCACTTCGCCACGGCCGACCCGTTCGTCGTGAAGGACCCCAAGAAGTACCTGCCGCCGGCGCCGCCCGCGTACGGCACCAACAAGGCGAAGCGGGCCATCTACCACCAGATCCTCGTCAACGCGACGCTGACGGAACGCCAGAAGGCGCTGGCCGAGCACTGGCAGTACCCCGGCTCCAGCTCCTCCTCGATCCCTCAGGAGTGGGCCGCCCACGTCTCCCAGCGGGACGGGTACACCCTCGACCAGGACGTGAAGATGTTCTTCGCCCTGAATCTCGCCGAGGGCGAGGAGTCGGTGGTGGCCTGGCTGACGAAGGTGTCGTTCGACTACGGCCGCCCGATCACGATGGTGCGCCACGCCATGTCGGGGAAGCGGATCCCGGGCTGGGCCGGTCCCGGCAAGGGCACCCGGATCATCGACGGCGAGAAGTGGACCCCGTACCTGAAGACCCCGGCCTTCGCCGCGTACGGCTCCGGGCACACCGGCTTCACCGCGGTGGGCGCCGAGACGCTCAAGCTCTTCACCGGTTCCGACCGCTACGGCGCCACCGGCGTCATCAAGGCCGGCAGCTCCGCCATCGAGCCCGGCATGCCCTCGAAGGACGTGCCCCTGAAGTGGGACACGTTCTCGGCGGCCGCCCATGAGGTGGGCCAGTCCCGCATCTACGGCGGCGCGCACTGGTACTACGACCACGACGCCGCCTACCAGCAGGGCCAGGGGCTGGCCCGGGACGTCTGGAAGCACACCCAGGCGTTCTTCGACGCCACCCACACCACCGCCGGTCAGTAGCGGGCGCGGAAGCGGTGGCCCCGGGAGCACCGCAGGGGAGCGGACGGCGGTGACCGGCCGGCCCGGCCGCGGGTGCGGCGCTCTCCTCCGCCGCCGGACGCCCGCGGTCGGGCGTCCCCGGGCGCCCGCGGCAGGGCGCCGCGCGCTTCCCCTCCGCCCGCCGCCGCGCTGCTCCACGTCCCGGCCGTCCCGCACCGAGGGGCGGCCGGGGCCTGCCGTGGAGGGCGGGGCGGCGGGGCCGCCTCAGCAGCTCGTGCCCCGCGACAGCAGGGCGTAGGGCGCCTCCAGCCGGTACGACCCGGCTTCCGGAGCGACCAGTTCCGTCCACCGGTCGCCGTCCGCCGTGGCGGGCGCGGCCCGCAGGCAGCCGCGGCCGTCGTCCGCGGTCAACCGCCGGCCCCGCTCGTCGACCAGGGCCAGCCACGGCGAGTAGGCGACGCGGACCAGGACGCGCCCCGGCTCGTCGACGCGCAGCAGCAGTCCGCCCGCGCCCGCGTGCTCGACGGTGGCGGGCGGCTCGGCCAGCGGGGTGGCGTCCCGGACGGCGAACAGGCGCCAGTGCGGGTCGGACCACACCTCCTCCAGGTACGGCAGTCCGCCCGCCACCAGCGCGGCCTCCTCGCGGGCGCCCGTGTCGGGGGTGGCGTCGGCCGGCAGCACCACGTACCGCACGGCCCACCGGTCCAGCCAGGCACGGTAGGTGCCGGCGGTCAGGGACCCGTCGTAGAAGAGCGGGTTGCGTTCCAGGTCGGCCTGCCGGTTCCAGCCGCGCGCCAGGGTGACGTGCGGGGCGAGCGCGGACGACTCTCGGTGGCTGCGGGCGGGGACCACCTCGATCCGCGCGAGGTTCGCGCCCCGGTCGGTCAGCTCCGCGATCAGGGGGGCGGGGTCCCGGGCCCACGACCCGTGCGGTGCGGTGCGCACCACGTCGTCGACCGTCTTGAAGCCGATCCACGCGTGGAACACGACGAGCGCCAGGGCCAGCGCGTACCAGCGGTACCCACGGCCACCCGTGACGGTGCCGGTCGTGCCTCCGCTCGTCTGCGCACCCGTACCGCTCCGGTCCCGGCCCGGCCCGCGCGCGTCCGCACCGCCGGTGCCTTCGCCGCCCGCGCACGCGGCGTCCGCGCCTCCGTCACCCACGCGCGCGCCCTCCGGACCCGCGCCGCCCGCGCACCCGGTTGTCGTGCCGTCACCGCCCCGCCCCGCAGCGGGGGCGTCCGGGCCCCCCGTACGGGCGTGGGGCAGCGCCGCGAGCAGCACGACTCCGCCGAACAGCATCGCCAGGCGGGTCACGTTGGAGCCGATCTGGGAGTCGACGAGCCACGTCAGGAGCGTCGCGAGCGCGTAGACGGCGGCCACCGCGCGGACCCTCCGCCACTGCGCGGGGACGAGACCGAAGGCCAGCGCCGCGCACGCGAACGGCAGCACGGCGGTGCCGAGGCCCATCGGCTGCGTCCCTGCGAAGGGGAACAGCCATGCCGACAGCGCCACCACCGCCACCGCCGGCAGCCCGGCCGCCAACGACTGCGCGAACCGGCCCCGCAGGAAGAGGGCCGCCGCCACGAACCCCAGGAACAGTCCTGCCACGGGGCTGGCCGCGGTGGCCAGCGCGCCCAGCACCCCGACGACGAACAGGCCCCGGCCCCGGCGCCGGACGGGCGCCGCGGCCCGGGACTCCGGGTCGGCCCGGCACGCCAGCACCGCCACCGCGCCCAGGGCGAGGACGAGACCGAGCCCGAACGTCACCCGCCCCGACAGGGCGTTGCCCAGCAGCGCGCACACCGCGGCGAGCGCGCAGGCCGGCACGTTGCGGACCGCCCCCGCCCGCACCAGCAGCAGCGCGACGAGCCCGGCGGACACCGTGCCCGCGAGCACCATCGTCGCCCGCACACCGAGGAGCGCCATCACGTACGGCGAGAGCAGGCTGTAGGAGGCGGTGTGCATCCCGCCGTACCAGGAGAAGTTGTAGGCGCTGTCCGGGTGGTCGGCGGCGAACCGGGCCCAGGCGTCCTGGGCGGCCAGGTCGCCGCCGCTGTTCGCGAGCAGCAGGAACCACAGCACGTGCAGGACCGCGGCCAGTCCGGTCGCGGCCGCCACGGGGTGTGCGGCGGGCACCCGCGCCACGCGCGCGAGGAGACGGCCCCGCGCGCCCGTTCGGGGGACCGCGGGTGCGCCGGTGCCGAGGGTGGCCGGCGGGGCCGCCGCCCGGCCCGCGGTGCCCGCACCCGCTGCGCCCTCGCCCGGGCCGTCGGCCCCGG
>NZ_MKXB01000075.1:0-6008 GCF_001865245.1 Streptomyces sp. CC53
AGCGGTGTACGGCCTGTCGCGCGGCCGGATGCACCGGGCCCACGGAGCCCGCACGGCCATCGGCCCCGCAGGCCCGCGGGGCGGGGGTCCGGCGGCGTACGGGCGGGCCTGTGGCCGCGTACCGCCGGGCGAAGAGGCCCACCAGGGGATCCGCCCGGTCGGGCCGGGCGTCCGACACCTGCGGCGATCGGGCGGGGCCGCCCCCGCGCAGCCGGAACGCAGAGAGCCCCCGGCCGTCGGACAGGGCCGGGAAGCCTGCCCGGCGCAGTACGGGCCCGGCCGCGCACCGCACGGGGCGCCGTCCCCGGGAGGTGCCCGGTCGGCACCGGACGGCCGCCCGGCTGCACCCCCGGCACCGGACGGGTACGCGGAGTCTCCTTCGTGCAGGGCCCCTGGCACGGCCCGCCCGCCGGGCAGGGCAGCCGCCGGCCGGCTTCCGCGCGGTACGCACGAAGCCCCCGCCGGCCTCCGGGCGAAAGGCCGGTGGAGGTCGACGGGGGCACCGTGACGGTGTGGTCAGTCCTTCAGGGCCGCCGCGCAGTCCGCGCAGGTGCCGAAGATCTCGACCGTGTGGGCCACGTTCACGAAACCGTGCTGCGCCGCGATCGCGTCGGCCCACTCCTCGACGGCCGGGCCCTCGACCTCGACGGCCTTGCCGCAGCTGCGGCACACCAGGTGGTGGTGGTGCTCGCCGGACGAGCAGCGCCGGTAGACGGCCTCGCCGTCGCTCGTGCGCAGCACGTCCACCTCGCCCGCCTCAGCGAGCGACTGCAGCGTGCGGTAGACCGTGGTCAGCCCCACCGAGTCGCCGCGGTGCTTGAGCATGTCGTGCAGCTCCTGCGCACTGCGGAACTCGTCCACCTCGTTCAGCGCCGCCGCCACGGCGGCGCGCTGCCGGGTCGACCGGCCGCGTACGCCGGATCCTGCCGTCGCCACAGGTGTCTCCTTGCCCTCGGCCCGCTCGTTCACTTCGCTCGTACGTCGGGCCATTCTGCCAGGCCCGGTGCCGGGGCCCGCCAGCCGTGATTCAGACCCGCACCTCGTCCGCCTCCCCGGCCCCCCGGGGCGCGGGGTGCACCGCGGCCTCGGCCGCTCTGGCCCGTCGCCGGGCGAGCGGCGCGGCGAGCGCCGTGAACAGGACGAACACGCCGAGCGCCAGCAGCACGATCGTCGCGCCGGGCGGCACGTCCTGGTAGTACGTGGTCACCGTGCCGGTCAGGGTCACCGCCACGCCGATCAGCACCGACACCGCGAAGGTCGCCCGGAAGCTGCGCGTCAGCTGCTGCGCCGCCGCGACCGGCACCACCATCAGCGCACTGACCAGCAGCAGCCCGACCACGCGCATGGCGACCGTCACGGTGACCGCGGCGGTCACGGCGACCAGCAGGTTCAGCGCCCGCACGGGCAGGCCGGTGACCCGGGCGAACTCCTCGTCCTGGCTGACGGCGAAGAGCTGCCGCCGCAGCCCCAGCGACACGGCGACGACGAACGCGGCCAGCAGGCAGATCGCGACGACGTCCTCGTCCGAGACCGTCGAGAGGGAGCCGAAGAGGTACGTGACCAGCTTCGCGTTGGAGCCGGCGTCGGAGAGGCTCATCAGCATCACTCCGCCCGCCATGCCGCCGTAGAAGAGCAGGGCGAGGGCGATGTCACCGCGGGTCCTGCCGTACATCCGGATCAGCTCCATCAGCACGGCACCGGCGATGGACACCAGCGCGGCCGTCCACACCGGGTTCGCGGACATCAGGAAGCCGAGGCCGACGCCGGTGAGCGCGATGTGGCCGATTCCGTCGCCCATCAGTGCCTGGCGGCGCTGGACGAGGTGGATGCCGACGGCGGGCGCGGTGACACCGACCAGCAGGGCGGCGATCAGGGCCCGCTGCATGAAGGCGTGGTCGAGGAATTCCATGGTCAGGTCAGCAGTCCCGTGCGGAGCGGCTCGTCGGCCGCGTGCGGATGGACGTGGTCGTGGCCGGGCAGGGCGTGCTGCCCGACGGCTTCCGGAGGCGGCCCGTCGTGGGCGACGCAGCCGTCCCTGAGGACCACCGCGCGGTCGATCAGCGGCTCCAGAGGCCCCAGCTCGTGCAGCACGAGCAGCACCGTGGTGCCCTGGGAGACCTGCTCGCGCAGGGTGGTGGCGAGGACCTCCTGGCTGGCCAGGTCGACGCCCGCCATGGGCTCGTCCATGATCAGCAGTTCGGGCTCCGAGGCGAGGGCCCGGGCGATCAGCACCCGCTGGTGCTGGCCGCCGGACAGCGCGGAGACGGAGTCCTTGGCGCGGTCGGCGAGCCCGACGAGCTCGATGGCCCGCTCGACGGCGGCCCGGTCGGCCCGGGACGGCCAGCGCAGCCCCGTACGGGACAGCCGGCCCGAGGACACGACCTCGCGCACGGTCGCGGGCACCCCGCTGGCGGCGGTGGTGCGCTGCGGTACGTATCCGATGCGGGCCCAGTCGCGGAACCGGCGCAGCTCGGTGCCGAACAGCGCGATCCGGCCGCCGGTGAGCGGCACCTGGCCGATCACGGCGCGGACGGCGGTCGACTTGCCGGAGCCGTTGGCGCCGAGCAGCGACACGACCTCGCCGCGCCGCACGGCGAAGTCGATGCCGCGCAGGACGGGACGGGAACCGAGCGCCGCGGTGGCGGCCTCGACGGATATGACGGGCGGCTCGCTGGTCACCGTGCCTCCAGGGGGTTGCCGGGGGAGCGCGTCACTTCGCGCCGAGCGCCTTCTGCAGTGCGGCCAGGTTGGCCTCCATGACCGCGAAGTAGTCAGCGCCCGCGGACTTGTCGGTGATTCCCTCCAGGGGGTCGAGGACGTCCGTCTTCAGGCCGGTGTCCTTGGCGAGGGTCTTGGCCGTCTTGTCGCTGGCGAGCGTCTCGAAGAAGACGGTGGTCACCTTGTCGCGCTTGGCGACGTCCTGGAGTTCCTTGATGCGGGCCGGGCTGGGCTCGGACTCGGGGTCGAGGCCGGCGATGCCCTCCTGCCTCAGGCCGTAGCGCTCCGCGAGGTAGCCGAAGGCGGAGTGGGTGGTGATGAAGGTCTTGGTGTCGGTGTTCTTCAGCCCGGCGGTGAACGACGCGTCCAGCGCCTTGAGCTTCTTCACCAGGGCGTCGGCGTTCTTCCTGTAGTCGGCCGCGTGGTCGGGGTCGGCCTTGCCGAGGCTCTCGCCGACGCCCTCGGCGACCTCGGCGTACTTCGTCGGGTCCAGCCAGATGTGCGGGTCGGCGCCGCCCTCGGCCGCTTCGTGGCTGTGCCCCTCGGTCTCGGCCTCGTGGGCGTCGCCGTGCTCCTCGGCCTCGTGGCCGTGCGCGTCCGCCTCGCCCGCGTGCTCGTCGGCGTGGGCGTCGCCCTCGTGCTCGTGGCCGTGCTCGCCGGTCTCGCCCTCGTGCGCGCCGCCGTGGTCGTGGCCGTCGCCCCCGGTGCCGTGCACGTGCAGCTCGGTGAGGGTGGCGGCGTCCACGGTGTGCTCGACGCCCGCCTCCTTGATCGCGTCGTCGACGGCGGGCTGGACTCCGGTGAGGTGGAGGACGTAGTCGGCGCTCTCCAGCTCGACCCGCTGGCGCGCGGTGATCGTCTGGTCGTGGGGCTCGGTGCCCGGCTCGGTGAGGGTGGTGACCGCGACGTGCTCGCCGCCGATCTGCTCGGCCAGGAACTGCATCGGGTAGAAGGACGTGACGACGTCCAGTTTGCCGTCCTTGTTCTGCTCGCCGGCGGCGGAGGAGCCGCCGCAGGCGGAGAGTGTGACCAGGGCGAGGGCGGCGGCCCCGGTGGCGGTGGCGGCGGATATGGAGCGTCGTACGTTCATGACACTCATTTTCAACTTTGCTGGAAACGATTGTCAACAAACGGGTCAAGTGGCCCGCACCACCCACCGATTTGATCCCGGGGCCGTACGCGCCGCTAATGTGAGGCATTCGCTTCGTCGTCGTCGTAATGAAGAGAGCACCGTGGCCGCCGACAAGATCGACACCATCGTCAGCCTCAGCAAGCGCCGTGGCTTCGTCTACCCCTGCAGCGAGATCTACGGCGGTCAGCGTGCCGCCTGGGACTACGGGCCGCTCGGCGTCGAGCTGAAGGAGAACATCAAGCGCCAGTGGTGGCGCTACATGGTCACGTCCCGCGAGGACGTCGTCGGCATCGACTCGTCGGTGATCCTGGCCTCCGAGGTGTGGGAGGCGTCCGGTCACGTCGCCACCTTCACCGACCCGCTCACCGAGTGCACCTCCTGCCACAAGCGCTTCCGCGCGGACCACCTGGAGGAGGCGTACGAGGAGAAGCACGGCCGTCTGCCCGAGAACGGCCTCACCGACCTGAACTGCCCGAACTGCGGCAACAAGGGCATGTTCACCGAGCCCAAGCAGTTCTCCGGTCTGCTCTCCACCCACCTCGGCCCGACCCAGGACTCCGGCTCGGTCGCCTACCTGCGCCCCGAGACCGCCCAGGGCATCTTCACCAACTTCGCCCAGGTGCAGCTGACGTCGCGCAAGAAGCCGCCGTTCGGCATCGCGCAGACGGGCAAGTCCTTCCGGAACGAGATCACGCCGGGCAACTTCATCTTCCGCACCCGCGAGTTCGAGCAGATGGAGATGGAGTTCTTCGTCAAGCCGGGCGAGGACGAGCAGTGGCACGAGTACTGGATGGAGCAGCGCTGGAACTGGTACACGGGCCTGGGTCTCCGTGAGGAGAACATGCGCTGGTACGAGCACCCGAAGGAGAAGCTCTCCCACTACTCGAAGCGCACCGCCGACATCGAGTACCGCTTCCGGTTCGGCGGCAGCGAGTGGGGCGAGCTGGAGGGTGTCGCCAACCGCACCGACTACGACCTGAACGCGCACTCCCGCGCCTCCGGCCAGGACCTGTCGTACTTCGACCAGGAGGCCGGCGAGCGCTGGACCCCGTACGTGATCGAGCCGGCCGCCGGCGTCGGCCGCGCCATGCTGGCCTTCCTGCTGGACGCGTACGTCGAGGACGAGGCGCCCAACGCCAAGGGCAAGATGGAGAAGCGCACCTCGCTGCGGCTCGACCCGCGCCTGTCGCCGGTGAAGGTCGCGGTCCTGCCGCTGTCCCGCAACGCGGATCTGTCGCCGAAGGCCAAGGGCCTCGCCGCCGACCTGCGCCGGCACTGGAACATCGACTTCGACGACGCGGGCGCCATCGGCCGCCGCTACCGCCGCCAGGACGAGATCGGCACGCCGTTCTGCGTGACCGTCGACTTCGACACCCTGGAGGACAACGCGGTGACGGTCCGCGAGCGTGACTCCATGAAGCAGGAGCGCGTCTCCCTCGACCAGGTCGAGGGCTACCTCGCCTCCCGCCTGATCGGCTGCTGACGCACCGCACGCGTACGGCTCAGGCCCCCGGTTCCGGAAGGGACCGGGGGCTTCGCCGTGTGCCGGCGCCGCGAGTGCCGGCACGGGTCCGGCGCTGCGGGAGGGCGGCCAGGGCATCGGCGTCGCGGCGGTCCGCACGCGCCGCCCGCCGTCGACGGCCCGCCGAAGACCCGCCCGGCAGCCGTGACGGGTGCCTGCGCCCGTGACGCCCTCCCGTGACGCCGCCGGGGGGTGGCCCGGCGGAGGGCCGAGCGAGGGTCCACGGGACCGGAAAACAGGGTGCCGGTGCGTCGCCGGGTCGGTAGCGTGCTCCGCATGTACTCCTTCCTTCCGATCTACGAGTGAGAGTGCGCCGGGCCGCCTGAGCCCGCGACGCCCCGCCTGATGTGTCCAGGATCACTTCTCACCCCGAAGGGAGGCTCCGTCATGGCCAAGAACCGCAACAACCTGCTCGGCGTCGGCGGGCAGCGCAAGAAGCTGACCCGCGCGCAGCGGCAGGGCGGCGGCACCGCGTCCGCCGCCGACCGCCGGACCGCCGACGAGCAGCGGCAGGAACTGCTGAGGAAGATGCGCGAGCGCGCGCAGCAGGACTGACGCGCCGCCGCGGAGGCGGCAGCGGAGGGGCGGGGACCACGCTGGTCCCCGCCCCTCACGCCGTTCCCGGCGCCCCGGCGG
>NZ_MKXB01000075.1:6018-22504 GCF_001865245.1 Streptomyces sp. CC53
GACGGCCCCGCCGCTCCCGCCGCACGCCCGCACTCCGTACGGACCTCTGCCGTGTGCCGTGTGCCGCCGCGCCCGCGCCTGGTGGGAGGCCCGCGCTTCACTCGGTCCTCCGCCGCCCGCCTCCGCGTGCCGTCCTGTGCCGCCCGCCGTCCCGTGCGGACTGCCTGCCTGCCGCCGCATCCGCACCCCGGCTCTGCGGCCCGGCACACCCTCGCCCGCTGCCCGCCGCCGGGTCCCTGTGCCGTCCGCCGTCTCGCCGGAGGCCGCCCTCCGCCGGGGGCCGTGTCCCGCGGGGGATACGCGACAATGGGGCAATGACCGCGTTCAGCCCCTTCGCTCCCTTGTCGATCGGTCCGCACACCGTGCAGCCGCCGGTGGTGCTCGCCCCCATGGCCGGCATCACGAACGCCCCGTTCCGGACGCTGTGCCGCGAGTTCAGCGGCGGCAAGGGGCTGTTCGTGAGTGAGATGATCACGACGCGGGCGCTGGTCGAGCGCAACGAGAAGACCATGCAGCTGATCCACTTCGACGCGAGCGAGACACCGCGCTCGATCCAGCTCTACGGGGTGGACCCGGTCACCGTCGGCAAGGCGGTGCGCATGATCGTCGACGAGGACCTCGCGGACCACATCGACCTGAACTTCGGCTGCCCGGTCCCGAAGGTGACCCGCAAGGGCGGTGGGTCGGCCCTCCCGTACAAGCGGCCGTTGCTGCGGGCGATTCTGCACGAGGCCGTGACCAACGCCGGGGACCTGCCGGTCACCATGAAGATGCGCAAGGGCATCGACGACGACCACATCACGTACCTCGACGCGGGGCGCATCGCCGTCGAGGAGGGCGTGACCGCGATCGCCCTGCACGGGCGCACCGCCGCCCAGCACTACGGCGGCACCGCCGACTGGGACGCCATCGCGCGGCTCAAGGAGCACGTGCCGGAGATCCCGGTGCTCGGCAACGGCGACATCTGGTCGGCGCAGGACGCCCTGCGCATGATGCGGCGGACCGGCTGTGACGGGGTCGTCGTGGGGCGCGGCTGCCTGGGTCGCCCCTGGCTCTTCGGGGACCTCGTGGCGGCGTTCGAAGGGACGGGCACCTCGGCCGCGCCGACGCTGCGGGAGGTCGCGGACGTCATGGTGCGGCACGCGCGGCTGCTGGGGGAGTGGATCGGTGACGAGGCGCGCGGTGTCATCGACTTCCGCAAGCACGTGGCCTGGTACCTGAAGGGCTTCGCCGTCGGGTCCGAGATGCGCAAGCGCCTCGCGGTCACCTCCTCCCTGGACGAGCTGCGCGCTCAGTTGAGCGAGCTGGACCTGGACCAGCCCTGGCCGACCGGCGCGGACGGCCCGCGGGGGCGGACCTCGGGGAACAACCGGGTCGTCCTGCCGGACGGCTGGTTGAAGGACCCGTACGACTGCGCGGCCGTGAGTTCCGACGCGGAACTGGACACTTCGGGCGGCTGACCAGGGGCGGAGGGGCTCGTCGGGATGTTCCGGCGGGCCCCTTCCGTGCGTCCGGATCGTGGGATCCGGAGGGCGCCGGCGGCGTGATTCTCGCCACCCCTGATAGGGGTTGCGCTCAGATGAGCGGATTGAGGGCGGGTGTACTTCTCTAAGGGTGGCACTGAGTGCCATCTCTTCATGCATTCAAGAAGTGAACACATGAAGGCTGCCGCCGCTCATGTGAGCGGCTCACCCGCTCTTCTGTGAGGCGTATGCTTCAAGGGGTGAATCCTCGGGCGCCTGCGACGCAACGTCGTCGTAACTTTCAATCTGTTGGCGGACGCGTGGTTAAGGCCCCATGACGGGTAGGCGTACATACCCAGACGCCTTCGATCTGGGTATGTTCCTCGCCGTCAGGGCAGCCACCGCGTCTCCGAGGAGTCGAGACCCGTGTCGGAAATCAAAGATCAGAAGTTCGTCTACGACTTCACCGAGGGCAACAAGGACCTCAAGGACCTTCTCGGTGGTAAAGGCGCCAACCTCGCCGAGATGACCAACCTCGGTCTCCCGGTGCCACCCGGCTTCACGATCACCACCGAGGCGTGCAAGGTCTACCTGGAGAGCGGCTCCGAGCCGTCCGCCCTGCGGGACGAGGTGAGCGCCCACCTCGCCTCCCTGGAAGAGACGATGGGGAAGAAGCTCGGCCAGGCCGACAACCCGCTCCTCGTCTCCGTCCGCTCCGGCGCCAAGTTCTCCATGCCGGGCATGATGGACACCGTCCTCAACATCGGCCTGTCCGACACGTCCGTGGAGGGCCTGGCGCAGCAGTCCGGCGACGAGCGGTTCGCCTGGGACTCGTACCGCCGCCTCATCCAGATGTTCGGCAAGACCGTGCTGGGCGTCGAGGGCGAGCTCTTCGAGGAGGCCCTGGACGACGCGAAGAAGGCCAAGAAGGTCACGGTCGACACCGACCTGGAGCCCGCCGACCTGAAGAAGCTCGTCCGGAAGTTCAAGAAGATCGTCAAGGACGAGGCCGGCCGCGACTTCCCGCAGGACCCGCGCGAGCAGATGGACCTCGCCATCAAGGCGGTCTTCGACTCCTGGAACGGCGACCGCGCCAAGCTGTACCGCCGCCAGGAGCGCATCCCGCACGACCTGGGCACCGCCGTCAACGTCTGCACCATGGTCTTCGGCAACCTCGGCCCCGACTCCGGCACCGGCGTCGCCTTCACCCGTGACCCCGCCTCCGGCCACCAGGGCGTGTACGGCGACTACCTGCAGAACGCGCAGGGCGAGGACGTCGTGGCCGGCATCCGCAACACGGTCCCGCTCGCCGAGCTGGAGTCCATCGACAAGGCGTCGTACGACCAGCTCATGGCGATCATGGAGAAGCTGGAGAACCACTACAAGGACCTCTGCGACATCGAGTTCACGATCGAGCGCGGTCAGCTGTGGATGCTCCAGACCCGGGTCGGCAAGCGCACCGCGGGCGCCGCCTTCCGGATCGCCACCCAGCTCGTCGACCAGGGCCTCATCGACGAGGCCGAGGCGCTCCAGCGGGTCACCGGCGCGCAGCTCGCCCAGCTCATGTTCCCGCGCTTCGACGAGAAGGCGGCCGTCGAGAAGGTCGCCCGCGGCATCGCCGCCTCCCCGGGCGCGGCCGTCGGCAAGGCCGTGTTCGACTCGTACACCGCCGTCAAGTGGTCCCGCTCCGGTGAGAAGGTCATCCTCATCCGCCGCGAGACGAACCCGGACGACCTGGACGGCATGATCGCCGCCGAGGGCATCCTCACCTCGCGCGGCGGCAAGACCTCGCACGCCGCCGTCGTCGCCCGCGGCATGGGCAAGACCTGCGTCTGCGGTGCCGAGGAGCTGGAGGTCGACACCAAGCGCCGCCGCATGACGGTACCCGGCGGCCACGTCGTCGAGGAGGGCGACGTCATCTCCATCGACGGCTCCACCGGCAAGGTATACCTCGGAGAGGTACCCGTCGTACCGTCCCCGGTGGTCGAGTACTTCGAGGGCCGCATGCACGCCGGCGCCGACGACGCCGACGAGCTCGTCCAGTCCGTGCACCGCATGATGGCCTACGCCGACCGCCGCCGCCGGCTGCGGGTGCGCGCCAACGCCGACAACGCCGAGGACGCGTCGCGCGCCCGCCGGTTCGGCGCCCAGGGCATCGGTCTGTGCCGCACGGAGCACATGTTCCTCGGCGAGCGCCGCCAGTACGTCGAGCGGCTCATCCTCGCCGACACGGACGCCGAGCGCGAGGACGCCCTGAAGGCGCTGCTGCCGCTGCAGAAGGGCGACTTCGTCGAGCTGTTCGAGGCGATGGACGGCCTGCCGGTCACGGTCCGCCTCCTGGACCCGCCGCTGCACGAGTTCCTGCCCGACATCACCGAGCTGTCGGTGCGCGTCGCCCTCGCGGAGTCCCGCAAGGAGCCGCACGAGAACGAGCTGCGCCTGCTCCAGGCCGTGCACCGGCTGCACGAGCAGAACCCGATGCTGGGCCTGCGCGGTGTCCGCCTCGGCCTGGTCATCCCCGGCCTGTTCACCATGCAGGTGCGGGCCATCGCGGAGGCCGCGGCCGAGCGGATCGACGCCAAGGGCGACCCGCGTGTCGAGATCATGATCCCGCTCGTCGGCACCGTCCAGGAGCTGGAGCTGGTCCGCGAGGAGGCCGAGCAGGTCATCGCCGAGGTCGCGCAGTCCAGCGGCGTCGAACTGCAGCTGGCGCTCGGCACCATGATCGAACTGCCGCGCGCCGCCGTGACGGCCGGGCAGATCGCGGAGGCCGCCGAGTTCTTCTCGTTCGGCACGAACGACCTCACGCAGACCGTGTGGGGCTTCTCCCGGGACGACGTGGAGGCCAGCTTCTTCACCGCGTACCTGGAGAAGGGCATCTTCGGCGTCAGCCCGTTCGAGACCATCGACAAGGACGGCGTCGGGGCCCTGGTCCGCCACGCCGTGGAGGCCGGCCGGGCCACCCGCCCGGACATCAAGCTCGGTGTCTGCGGCGAGCACGGCGGCGACCCCGAGTCGGTCCACTTCTTCCACGAGGTCGGTCTCGACTACGTCTCCTGCTCGCCGTTCCGGATCCCGGTGGCGCGCCTGGAGGCGGGCCGTGCCGCGGCGCAGTCCACCGGCAGCGACAGCCGCTGACCCGGGCCCGCCGGCCGCCCGCACCCGCGGGCGGCCACCCGGGCCGCCCTGAACCGCCCCTCCGGCCGCCCTCTCCGGAACGGCCACCCCCCGGGCCGTCCCGTACGGCCCCGGCCGTCCGCTCCCACGGGACGGCCGACCCCCGGCTGCCGGGGCCGCCGCCTGTCTCCGACCAGTACCGATCGGCGGCGGTCCCGGCGCACCACCACGCGCCGCCCGCGTCACGGGGCGGCAACCTGCCCAGGCCACCGGGGCCGCCGTCTGTCACCCGACCCTCACCGATCGGCGGCGGCCCCGGTACACCGAGACGGGGCGGACACCTTGTGCGGAGGTGTCCGCCCCGTACTGTTTCGTCCAGTGTGTGTCATGCAGGTGCCCCATGAATTACGAGCGGTTGAATTCCTGCAAGTTGAAGTTCGGACTTTTTGTGGGCCGGTGACTTCGCGTCAATTCTCCGCCTTGTGCCCGCAAACGGCAGGGCGGAGCGCGGCCACCGGATCCCCACCCGCCGACCGCGCCCCATTACCCCTGCCAGACAGGAGAGCCGCAACCTTTCAGGCCCGCCGCCGGGCGTGAGAAGCCCCCCACGGTCTTCGACACGCCACCTCGGTCCTGAAGGTTTCCTGTCCGACGGCGTACAGCTTTTCGGTTCGGGGCCACCCCTGGCCATAGGTTTCAAGTGTGGCTGAAATGCCGTGGTAACAACCTGTGATGGCATGCATACTCATCGGTGGGGGGTGATTGCGGATGCAACAGGTGGGGGTTCAGTGCTTCGTATACATTTCACCGGTGCGGATCTCGCCGGGGTTCGGATGGCCGCCCGGCCCGACGTCCTCTGGGAAACGGTTCTCAGCTTTCACCGATTGCGGGACCGCCGCGGCGCGCTGGTCTACGGGGAATGGCGAGCCCAAACGCGCACGCGGCTCAACGGCGAAACGCGGCTGCTGGGCGCGCTCGTGCCGGCCCGGGGCTATTTCCCGGACTTCCTGACGCCCCCGGAGGGCCTGCACGGCCTCGACCCGGCCCTGGAGGCGCTGCGGGCGACACCGCTGGAGCGGATGGCCGCCGAGCTGGAGCTGCTGGCCGCGGAGCGCCCCGCGGCGGCCCCGCTGCCGTCCTGGACGGCGGGCCTGGGCGACGGGCGCCCGGAGTCCTTCAGCCGCCTCCTCGGAGCCCTGCGCGGCTACCACCGGGCCGCCATCGAACCGTACTGGACGTACATCCAGTCCCGGGTGGAGGCGGACCGCGCCGTGCGCGGCCGGGCGCTGCTCGACGGCGGCGCCGAGGAGCTGCTGGCGTCGCTGCCGCCGATGCTGCGGTGGCGGGCGCCCGTCCTGGAGGCGGACTACCCCGTCGACCGGGACGTGCACCTCGACGGGCGCGGGCTGCTGCTCCAGCCGTCGTACTTCTGCCGCGGCAGCGCCGTGACGTACCGCGATCCGGGGCTGCCCCCGGTCCTGGTCTACCCGGTGACCCACACCGACGCGCCCGCCGCGCACACGGAGCCGGACGGGTCGCTGGGCCGGCTGGTGGGCCACACCCGGTCGGCCGTCCTGAAGGCGATAGGCCACGGCGGGACGACGAGCGAGCTGGCCCGCCGGGCGGGGGTGTCCCTGGCCTCGGCCAGCCAGCACGCCGGTGTGCTGCGCGACGCCGGCCTCGTCGTCACGCTGCGCCAGGGCAGCTCCGTGCTGCACACCCTGACGCCGTTGGGCGCCGCCCTGCTGCACGGCGGCGCCCGGCCGGAGGTGCGGGAGAGGGCCCGCAGCCGGGGCTACGCCCGCAACGGGCCCGTCACCTCGTAGGCGGTGCCGGGCTAGGCCCGGAACGGCCCCGTGACCTCGTAGGTGATGCCGCCGGACGAGCTGCCGCTCGTGCCGCGCTGGCTGGAGAAGTACAGCCGCGTGCCGTCGGGCGAGAAGGCGGGGCCGCAGATCTCCGAGCTCGACTGGCCGGTGATCCGCAGGAACGGCGCGACGACGTCGTCCGGCGTGATCACGCAGATCTCCATGTTGCCGCCGTCCTCGGCCACGTACAGGTCGCCCGAGGACGCGCCGGTGATGTTGTCCACGCCGGTCAGCGGCGCGGTGCCGCTCACCAGCGAGTCGTCGTACGCCAGCTGGTAGGTGTTGGCGGCGACGTTCAGCTGCCAGACCCGGTTGTCGCCCTTGGTGGTGAACCAGACGGTGTCGTTGGCGTAGTGGCACCCCTCGCCGCCGTTGAACCGCTTCGCGCCCTTGACCTGCTTGCGCGTGGCGGTGGGGGAGCCGTCCGGGTCGGGGACGTTCGCCCAGGTGAAGGTGCCGGACGTGGCCGAGCCGGCCTTCAGCACCTGGAGGGTGCCGGAGGACAGGTCGCCCCAGGTGTTCGGCACGAACCGGTAGAAGCAGCCGTCCGACATGTCCTCGGTCAGGTAGACGACCCGGCGGACCGGGTCCGCGGCGGCCGCCTCGTGGTTGAACCGCCCCATGGCGGGCCGCCGCACCGCGGCGTTCACGCCCCACGGGTCCGTCTCGTAGACGTAGCCGGTGGTGACCTCCTCGCAGGACAGCCAGGTGTCCCAGGGCGTCTTTCCACCCGCGCAGTTGCGGTTGGTGTGGGACAGGATCCGGTAGGCGTCGGTGATGTTGCCCGAGGAGTCGAACCGGACGGCGCCCGCGCCGCCCGTGCTGGAGATCTCCGAGTTCGACACGTAGATCCACCCGGTGCCGTCCGCGAAGCAGGCACCGCCGTCGGGGGCGCTGTGCCAGGTGTAGGCGGTGCCCGCGACCTTCTGGCCGGACCGGGCGACGACCCGGCTGGTGAAGCCGGCGGGGAGCCGGATGCCGTTGGCGTCGGCCGCGCCGAGCGGGCCGTACGGGCCGGTGCCGGGCTGCGCGGGGGCCGCGTAGGCCGCCCCCTGCATCAGGGTGTAACCGAAGGCCATGGCGGTGCCACCGGCGACCGCTCCGCGCAGGAAGCTGCGACGTTCCACGAGATCACTCCAGGGGGATCGTGACCGCCCCGTCGCTCGCTTCGGCGACGGGGTCGCGCGCTGCGGGAACTTACGAGTGCCGGATTGACGGTGCATCAACAAGTGGTGAAGCGGAAGAAGCGTGCGGCGGTCGGCTGGTCCGCGTCGCCGCGTCAGTGCTCCAGGAGGCCCTCGAGGGCGGTGGGGCGGTCCCGCCGGAACCCCTTGTACACCGCGACCGCGCCCGCGTCCGGCAGCCCCGCGTGGCCCACACCCACCCGGACGCGCCCGCCGCCAGGTGGACGGAGACCCGGCTCGTGCCGCCCCTCCCAGTCGGCGCTGAGGGACCTGCCGGGCCGGTGGGTGCGGACGGCCGAACCGGCCTCGGGCAGCCACCGGCCCCCTACGGCCCGGTCCGTGTACGCCTCGGTGATCCGCTCCGGCGGGGCGCTCGCGGTCTTGCTCACCGACGCCGGCCGGCCCCCGGTGGACGACTGCCCGACCTGGCGTAGCCCGCGCTCCTGCCGGTACCCCAGCGTGACCGACTGCGCGTACCAGCCGGATACGCCGTGCTCCTCCACCAGGTGGCGGGCCGTCTCCGCGTGGCCGCGCCCGGTGGCGCCCCGGGCGTCGAGCAGCGCCGACCAGCCCGCCCGGTCGCAGCCGGTCGCGGCGCGCAGGGCGTCATCCGGCGGCTTCTCGGTGATCCTCCGGCCGGCGGCGCTCATGCGGCGACGCCAGGACCGGCCGCCCGGCGCCGCAACACGGCCGGCCCACGGCACACCGGCGCTCCACGGAGCCGGCCGGCCCCGGGGCGGGGCGGCCGGCCCCGGGCGCGGCGGTCGGAAAAAGATCCCGGCGGCACCGATGAGTTCCGCCGCGCCCCCCGGTCCACCCTTCCGTAAGCGCCACCACGGCTCACCCGAAGGGACAGCGACCCGCCATGACCGCTCAGATGATCTTCGTGAACCTGCCGGTGAAGGACCTGGACGCGACCAAGGCGTTCTGGACGAAGCTGGGGTACTCCTTCAACCCCGAGTTCACCGACGAGAACGCAGCCTGCCTGGTCTTCAGCGACACGATCTTCGCGATGCTGCTGACGGAGCCGTTCTACCGCTCGTTCACCGACAAGGAGGTCGCCGACGCCGCCACCACCACCGAGACCATGATCGCGCTCAGCGCGGAGAGCCGCGCGAAGGTGGACGAGCTCGTCGACACCGCCCTCGCCCACGGCGGCACGCCGGGCAACGCCACCCAGGAGTACGGCGACTGGATGTACAGCCGCTCCTTCCAGGACCCGGACCACCACATCTGGGAGATCGTCTGGATGGACGTCGAGAAGATGCGGGCGCAGGCCGGGCCCGGGGCCCCGCAGGACTGACGGCCACCGGGCCGTCCCCGCGGGCGGCCGACGACGGGGTCCGTGCCACCACGGACCCCGCGTCGACGTTCCCCTCGCGGCGCGGGCTCAGGCGGTCCGCACCGGGTAGACGTCCACCGCCACCTCGTCGTCGTCCAGGCACCGCCCCGTCTCCAGGTCGAAGCGCTGCTTCAGCAGCGGCGACGCCACGAACGTCCGCCCCGCGGCCGTGCCGATCAGCCCGCGGGCCAGCACCTGGGCGCCGGTGAACGGGTCGCGGTTGTCGATCGCGTACAGCCGCCCCGACCGGTCCCGGAACAGCGCCGCCTGGCGGCCGTCCGGCAGCAGCGCCGCCATGCCCCGGCCGGGCGTCAGCACCTCCGGGTCGCAGACCGGCAGCCACTCGCCGCCGCCGGGGGAGAGTTCCAGCTTCATCGCGCGCTGACCCCTTCCAGGGTGAGGATCGTCAGGTTCGGCTTCATCTGGTCCCGCTCCGGTACGAACTGCACCGTCGGGTCCGGTGTCTCGGGGGCGTTCACGAACGACACGAACCGGCGCAGCCGCTCCGGGTCGTTCAGCGTCTCCGCCCACTCGTCGCGGAAGTTCGCCACGTGCCGGGCCATCAGCTCGTCCAGCTCCTCGCCGATGCCCAGCGAGTCCTCCACCACGACCTGCCGCACGTGGTCGAAGCCGATCCGCTCGATCCACGGCGCCGTGCGCTCCAGCCGCTCCGCCGTGCGGACGTAGTACATGAGGAACCGGTCGATCAGCCGGACCAGCTCCGCGTCCGACAGGTCCTTGGCCAGCAGGTCGGCGTGGCGCGGGTTCGCGCCGCCGTTGCCGCCCACGTACAGGTTCCAGCCGTTGGCCGTCGCGATGATGCCGAAGTCCTTGCTCTGCGCCTCCGCGCACTCCCGCTGGCAGCCGGAGACCCCCGACTTCAGCTTGTGCGGCGCCCGCAGGCCCCGGTAGCGCAGCTCCAGGTCGATCGCCATCCGCACCGAGTCCTGCACGCCGTACCGGCACCAGGTCTGCCCCACGCAGGACTTCACGGTCCGCAGCGCCTTGCCGTAGGCGTGCCCCGACTCGAAGCCCGCGTCGACCAGCCGCGCCCAGATGCCCGGGAGCTGCTCGACCCGCGCCCCGAACATGTCGATCCGCTGCGCACCGGTGATCTTCATGTAGAGGCCGTGGTCCTTGGCGACCTCGCCGAGGACGATCAGCTTCTCCGGGGTGATCTCACCGCCCGGGATGCGCGGCACGATCGAGTACGAGCCGTTCTTCTGGATGTTGGCGAGGAAGTGGTCGTTGGTGTCCTGGAGGGCCGCCTGCTCCCCGTCCAGGATGTAGCCGTTCGACAGGGACGCCAGGATCGAGGCCACGGTGGGCTTGCAGACCTCGCAGCCCTCGCCGCCCCGCGCCTCCTCCCGCCCGTAGCGGTCGAGGAGCTCCGCGTACGAGGTGATCCGCAGCACCTGCACGATCTCGTACAGCTCCTGCCGCGTCCTGGCGAAGCAGGTGCACAGGCCGCCGTCGCCGCTCTTGGGCAGCAGCTTCTCGATGACCTTGACGCAACTGCCGCAGCCCGTGCCCGCCTTGGTGCACTTCTTCACCTCGGGCAGCGTCGTGTGCTCGCAGATCGCGCCCTTGGTCACGTTGTGGCAGGAGCAGATCACCGCGTCGTCCGGCAGCGCCTCCGGGCCCAGCGCGACCGGGGCGCCCGCACCCGCGGGCAGCACCAGCTGCTCCGCCGACACGGGCGGCACGGTCCCGGTCAGCGGCCGCAGCATCCCGTACTGCTCGGCGTCGCCGACCAGGACACCGCCCAGCAGCGTGCCGTCCGCCGCGACCACCAGCTTCTTGTAGATGCCGGACCGCGAGTCGGAGTAGACCACGTCGAGGCAGCCCTCGGTGGTGCCGTGCGCGTCGCCGAACGACGCCACGTCCACGCCCAGCAGCTTCAGCTTCGTGGAGGTGTCCGCCCCGGTGAACGACGCCTCCCGCTCCACGATGGTGTCGGCGGCCGCCAGCGCCATCTCGTAGCCCGGCGCCACCAGGCCGTACACCCTGCCGTCCGCCGCGAGCGCGCACTCGCCGATCGCGAACACGGCCGGGTCGGAGGTGCGGCACCGCTCGTCGACGACGATGCCGCCGCGCTCCCCGACCTCCAGGCCGCAGTCCCGGCCCAGCTGGTCGCGGGGGCGGACACCCGCCGAGAACACCACCAGGTCGGTGGCCAGCTCCGAGCCGTCCGACAGCTTCATGCCGGTCACGGTGCCGTCCTCGGCGGCGATGACCTCCTGGGTGCCGACGCCCGTGTGCACGGACAGGCCCATGCCCTCGATGGTGCGCAGCAGCGCCGCGCCGCCGCCCTCGTCCACCTGCACCGGCATGAGCCGCGGAGCGAACTCCACCACGTGCGTGCGCAGTCCCAGGCCCTTCAGCGCGCCGGCCGCCTCCAGGCCGAGCAGGCCGCCGCCCACCACGGCACCGGTCGCGGCGCCCTTCGCGTACTCCTCGATGGCGAGGAGGTCCTCGATGGTCCGGTAGACGAAGCAGCCCGTCGCGTCCCTGCCGGGGACCGGCGGCACGAACGGGTAGGAGCCGGTGGCCAGGACCAGGGTGTCGTACGGGAACACCGCGCCCGACCGTGCGGTCACCGTGCGGGCCTCCCGGTCGACCGCGACCGCGGGGTCGCCGGTGTGCAGTTCGATGCCGTGCTCGGCCATGAACCCCTCGGGCACCATGGACAGCTCGTCGGGCGTCGTGCCGGAGAAGTACGAGGTGAGGTGGACCCGGTCGTAGGCGGGCCGCGGCTCCTCGCACAGCACGACCACCCGCGCCCGCGCGGTCATGCCGCGCTCGGCGAGGGCCTCCAGGAAGCGCTGGCCGACCATGCCGTGGCCGACGAGGACGATGGTGGGCGTGTTCGCAGCCCCGGGCGTGTGCGGCATGTCAGGAGCCTCCGTCGTGGGTGAGCAGGTGCAGCAGGGGAGCGTCCGGGAGGGCTTCGTCGCCCTCCCACGCCCGGGCGAGCGTGCCGACCGCGGCGAGGTCGCCGAGCAGCACGCCACCGACCAGCCGGTCCCCGCGGACGACGACCTTCCGGTACGCCCCGCGGGTCGCGTCGGCCAGCCGTACGGTGTCGTCGCCCGGCTGCGGCACGGCCTCGCCGAACGCCGCGAGTTCCAGGGCGTCCAGGCTGAGCCGGGTCAGGGCGCGCGTGCCCCGGTAGCGGGCGGAGCCCCCGGACAGGAGGTCCGCCAGGACGTCGGCCTGCTCCAGAGCCGCCCCGGCCAGCCCGTAGAGCCGCCCGTCGTGCTCGGCGCAGTCGCCGATGGCGTGGATGTACGGATCGGAGGTGCGCAGCTCGTCGTCGACGACGACGCCGCGCCGCACCTCCAGCCCCGCCTCCAGGGCGAGGCCCACGCGCGGCCGCACCCCGCAGGCCAGCACGACCAGGTCCGCGTCCAGCACGAACCCGTCGGCCAGCTCCACCGCGGTGACGGCGCCGCCCGCGGTCCTCAGGCCGCGCACCCGGCATTCGGTGTGGACCTCCACGCCCAGCTCGGCCAGGTGCGCGCGCAGCAGCCCGGACGCCTCGGCGTCGAGCTGGCGCTCCATCAGGTGCTCGCCCTGCTGGGCCAGCACCACCTCGGCGCCCCGGGCCGCGAGCGCCCTGGCCGCGGACACCCCGAGCAGCCCGCCGCCGATGACGACGGCCCGCGCGCCCTCGCGCACCAGCGCGTCGAGCGCCAGACAGTCGTCCAGCGTGCGGAACGCGTACACCCCGGCCGGCAGCCGGCCGCTCCCGGCCAGTCCCCGCAGCGGGGGCAGCACCGGGTTCGAGCCGGTGGCCAGGACCAGCCGGTCGTATGCGACCCGGGTCCCGTCGCCGCAGTGCACCTCGCGGGCCTCCCGGTCGATGCCGGTGACCCGCACACCGCGGCGCACCGGCTCGCCCCGCGGCGACGGGAGGGCGATGACCTCGGGCCCGTACCGGCCGGCCAGGACGTCCGCGAGCAGCACCCTGTTGTAGGGGGCGTGCGGCTCCTCGCCGAGCAGGGTGACGGGGAGCCGCTCGGCGAGGCGTGCCCCCGCCGTGCCGCCGCCGACGACCACGATCCGTGTACTCATGTCCAGCAGCGTGCGTCGGCGGTGTTTCCCGGCGGGATCCCGGTTGTTTCGCGGGAGGAAAGCTGACCTCAGCGGGCACGGTACGGGGACGTGAGGAACCGCCGCGCGGCGGGCGGCCGGCACACGACGGGGCCCCCGCCCGCCTGTACACCTCCACGGGAGACCGGCGCCCGCTCCACCGCCAGGGGGCAGGGCCGGGCCCGGGCGCCCGGCGCCCACCACACCCGCCCCCGGCGCGGGGCGCGGGGCTTCGCGCCCGTGGACCGCAGCGCCCGGGGCCCGGGTGCCCGGTGACCGGCCGGCGGTGCACCCGACCTGCCCGTGCGGGAAGCCCACCCGCGGCAGCCGTAACCGATGGACGGAGACTCCATCCCTTACATAAGGTCATGGTCATGCCCGACATACCGCTGACCGTCCTCGTACTGCTCTGCCTGGCCGCCCTGGTGGCGGGCTGGATCGACGCCGTGGTCGGCGGCGGTGGCCTGCTGCTCATCCCCGCGCTGCTCATCGGTCTGCCGCAGGTGCCTGCGGCCCAGGTGCTCGGCACCAACAAGGCCGTCGCGATCGTGGGCACGACCGGCGCGGCCGTCACCTACGTCCGCAGGGCGCCCGTCCGGGTGGCCAGGGCCCTGCGCATCGGCCTGGCGGCGCTCGCCGGCTCGATGGGCGGCGCCTTCTTCGCCGCGGGCATCAGCAGCGAGGTGCTCCGCCCGGTCATCCTCGTCGTGCTGGTGGGCGTCGCCGCCTTCGTGCTGCTGCGCCCGTCCTTCGGCACGGGGGAGGCGCAGGCGGGGCCGGTCGGGCGGGCCAGGGCGGTGACCGCGGTCGTCCTCGTCGGCGGCGGCATTGGCTTCTACGACGGGCTGTTCTGCCCCGGGACCGGGACCTTCCTGGTGCTGTCCCTGACCGCCGTCCTGCACCTGGACCTCGTGACGGCCTCGGCCACCGCCAAGATCGTGAACGTGTGCACCAACGTGGGCGCGCTCGCCATGTTCGCCTACCAGGGCAACGTGCTGTGGCAGTTGGCGGCCCTCATGGCCGCGTTCAACCTGGTGGGCGGCATGCTGGGCGCGCGGATGGCCCTGAGCAAGGGCGCGGAGTTCGTCCGCGGAGTGCTGCTGGTGGTGGTGTTCTCGCTGGTCGCGAAGCTGGCGTTCGACCAGTGGACGTGAGCCCCGGCGGGCCGCCCGGCGAGGCTGGGGCGACCGGCCCGCCACGACCGGTCGTGCGGCCTCCGCGACCCTTCACGCACAGGCCGGACGGCCGCAACCCGCGCGCCGACCGCACGCCGCCCGGGCGGCACGGGAGACGCGGGCGGCATTCTTCGCGTGCGTGACCGGCACCGGGTTGCCGGTGCCGGGCGTACAAGCGGGGAGCCGCCGGGTGGCGCGGCTCCCACCCCGGCGAGGCACGCGACGAACAGCCGCGGCCCCGGCCGCCCCGGCTCGCCGCCGCCGTGCGGCCCTGAGCACCCGACGCGGGGCGGTCCGCCCGGCGCCGGAGGCGCTACCGGGCGCCGATGAGGTGGGCGTACGCCACCACGTTGCCCTGGTAGCCGGTCTCCGGGGCGTAGTCGCCGCCGCAGGTGATCACGCGGAGCTCGGCGCGTGCGGCCCGGCCGTACACCTTGGCGTCGGGGAAGGCGTCGTTGTCGTACACCTCCACCGCGTCGACGGTGAAGACGGCGGTGCGCCCGTCGACCCGCGCCACCTCGATCCGGTCGCCCTTGCGCAGCGAGCCCAGCGCGTAGAAGACGGCGGGCCCCTGCGCGTTGTCGACGTGTCCCGCCATGATCGCCGTGCCCTCGGCTCCGGGCGGGGTGCCGTCCCGGTACCAGCCCGCCACGTTGCGGTTGCCCGGCGGCGGCACCTCCAGGCTGCCGTCCGGTGCCAGACCGAGCCGGACGACGGGCGCGTCGACGCCGATCCGCGGGATCCTGATCCGGACGGGCGCCGACGGCGTGAGCGGTTCGGCTGCGGCCGTCGTGTGCCAGCCCGGTCCCGCGGCGAACGCCTCGGCCGCGGACGGCGCCGGCGGGGTCGCGTGCTCGGAGCCGCTCTGCACCAGCCACAGCCCGAGGCACGCGGCGGCGGCCAGGCCCCAGCCCTTGTTGCTCCTGGCCTGGTGGTCCGCGGTGGAGCCGCTCATACGGGTGCCCTCCGGCGTCCTGCGGGGGTACGGGTACGGGCCGTGCGGTGCGGGGACGCGCGCGGCGGGCCGGTGCGGTACGGGGTGCGCCGTACGGGATCTCCCCGCCCCAGCCGCGGTCTCGGGGCCACGCGGCGGGGGCGGGGAGGTTCAGGGGGAGGGCACGGGGGCGGGTCGACGGCCCGGCCCGCGTGCCCCGGGTGCGCCCGTCAGCCGTCGCCGGCCGTCCGGCGGCGCAGCATCCACAGGCCGCCGCCCGCCGCCGCGGCCAGCAGGGCGGCGCCCGCCGCGATCCGGGCCGGGTCGGTGCCGACGCTGCCGCCCACTCCGGTCTTCACGTGCCCGTGCGGCATGTCGTGCTCGGGAGCCCGCGTCGGCTGGTGGCCGCCGCCGTCGTGCTTGGCCTCCACCACGAGGTCCCCGGCGGCGGTCTTGCCGTTGTCGCAGGCCACAGCGATGCCGTAGGTGCCGGGCTTGGTGTGGTCGGGCACGGTGAACCGGCCCACGGCGAGATCCTTGGGCGTGCCGGGCCGCAGCTTGAAGTCCCCGGCGCCCAGTGACTGGGCGTCGCCGACGCCGTGGCCGTCCGGCCCGCACGCTCGGGTGCTCACGGTGACCTTGGTGCCGGGGGCGGCCGTCGCCGGGTTCACCTCCAGGGCGCCGGATTCACCGGCGTGCGCCGCCGGCGCGGCCAGGGCGCCGAGGCAGAGCACCGCGAGAGCGGTACCGGTCAGCGGGCGGGACGTGCAGCGCATGGGGGTCCTCCGGGCAGGCGCGGCGGGGCTTCGTGCCTCCGAGCAAAGACGGCCCGGCCGCCGCCCGCTCGCTGATGCACTGTCAGGAACCATCGCGGCGGTCGGCAACGTCCCAGCTCAGGGCAGCAGGGGCCCCCGCGTGAGCCCGCTGGCGAACGGGTGAAACGATCACCGGACCGAGGAGGGGACCTGATGCGCCGCACACACACGACCGTCCGACGCGCGACACGGGAGACGGCACGCCGGGTGCTGCCGGGCCCCCGCAGGGACGTGCCCGTCGTGCCGCCCGGCCCGGGTGGGGCGCCGGGCTCCGTCGAGGCTCCCGGTTCCGGTGTGACCCCGGGCTCGGCCGTGGCCTCTGGTGCGGGCGGACCCGGCGGGCCCGCGTCCCCGGGCGGCACCCCGGCGGGCCCGGGTGCCTCGGAGCGCCCGGGCGGACCGGCGGGCCCCGGAGCCTCCGGGGGCCACGACCGGCCCGGGAGCCACGACGGAGCGGCGGGCCGCTCCCGCCCGGGGCCGGAGGGCACCGCGG
>NZ_MKXB01000076.1 GCF_001865245.1 Streptomyces sp. CC53
CCCGCAGGCGGCGGCGCAGCGCACCGCCCGCGAGCCCGCCGCACGCGGAGGCGCACCGCATCCGCCGCGAGCCGGCGCGCATCCCGGGGCGGCCCGGGCGCTGCCCCCCGTCCCCCGGTCCGGTGACGCGACGGCGCGCCGCATCCGGCCCGTCGGCGGACGCGGAAGCGGCAGCAGCGCCAGAGCGCATCGCGGAGCACGCCGCGGGCCGCCCCCGGCGCGGCGGGGCGACCGCACCGGCCGTGCCACGAACGTCGGAGTAGTGCCATGAACACCTCGGTCGTCCTCTTCACCTCGGACCTCCGCCTCCACGACCACCCGCCGTTGAGGGCCGCACTCGCGTCCGCCGACGAGGTGGTGCCCCTGTTCGTCCGGGACCCCGCAGTCGACCGTGCGGGCTTCGCGGCGCCCAACCGGACCGCGTTCCTCGCGGACTGCCTCACCGACCTGGATGCGGGTCTGCGGCGGCGCGGCGGGCGGCTCGTCGTCCGGGCGGGCGACCCCGTGGCGGAGGTCCTCGACGTGGCCCGGCGGACGGATGCGGGCGACGTGCACCTCGCCGCCGGGTACAGCCGGTTCGCCCGGGACCGCGAGGAACGGCTCGGGCACGCCCTCGAGGCCGACGGGCGCAGGCTCCACGTGCACGACGGGGTGGTCACGGCCGTGCCCGCCGGGGCGGTCACCCCGGCCGGATCCGATCACTTCGCCGTGTTCACCCCGTACCACCGGCGCTGGACCCGCGAGGCGGTGCGCGCCCCGCTGGCGCCGCCCCGGGCCGTGCGGGTCCCCGCCGACGTGCGGTCCGACGACCTTCCCTCCCGCTCCTCCGTCGCCGCCGTGTCGGAGGGCCTCGCGCCCGGCGGCGAGACGGAGGGCCGCCGCCTGCTGACGCGGTGGCTCGACCGGCACGGCGACGCCTACGAGGAGCGGCACGACGACCTGGCGGGCGACGCCACCTCCCGGCTGTCGCCGTACCTCCACTTCGGCGCGGTGTCGGCGGTGGAGGCGGTGCACCGGGCGCGCGGGCGGGGCGGGCCGGGAGCGGAGGCGTTCGTGCGGCAGCTGTGCTGGCGGGACTTCCACCACCAGGTGCTGCACGCGCGGCCCGACGCGTCCCGCGCCGACTACCGCCCGAGGGGCGACCGCTGGCGCCGTGGCCCGCAGGCGGAGGCGGACCTGCGGGCCTGGCAGGAGGGCCGCACCGGCTACCCGGTGGTCGACGCCGCCATGCGGCAGCTCGCCCACGAGGGCTGGATGCACAACCGGGGCCGGCTGCTCACCGCGTCCTTCCTGACCAAGACGCTGTACGTCGACTGGCGGGAGGGCGCGCGCCACTTCCTCGGCCTGCTGGTGGACGGCGACATCGCCAACAACCAGCTGAACTGGCAGTGGGTGGCCGGCACCGGCACCGACACCCGCCCCCACCGCGTGCTGAACCCGGTGCTCCAGGGCAGGCGCCACGACCCCGACGGGGACTACGTGCGCCGCTGGGTCCCGGAGCTCGCGGGCGTTTCCGGAGCCGCCGTGCACGAGCCCTGGAAGCTGGCGGGGCCCGAGCGGGCCGCCCTCGACTACCCCGACCCCGTGGTGGACCTGGCCGCGGGCCTCGCGCGCTTCCGGGAGGCCCGCGGCCGGATCTAGCCGGACGCACGGCCGCATCCGTGCACATCTGCGCCCGCACTCGGAGGGGGCCGCGGCCGTACCTGGAGACGACGCACACGACCCGACCGGGAGGCGAGCCGCGATGACCGACCCCGTGCCCCCGCCGCCTGACCCCGTGCCCCGGCCCGGCCTCGTGCCCCCGCCCGGGTGCGCGCCGCCGGCCCCGCCCGGACCCGCAGCCGCGCGCGCCCCCCGGCCAGAAGACGACGCACGATCGATGCGAGTGGATCGACGCGCCGCGGTCGCCCGAGTCTGGGCGAGCCGGGGGCACCCATCGAGGCTCCCGGGGCGCTCGGCCCTCGGTCTGAGGGGGACGCCCGGACCACCGGCCGGTCCGTACCGGCGGGAGGAGCAGTCGCCATGACGGCACCACGAAGCACGGACCGCAACGCCCCGGCGCCCGCCGGGTCGGCGCAGGAGGTGGCGGCCCGCGGCGCCGTGTCCGACGCGGCGATCGGCGAAGGGCTCGCACGGGGCGACGAACGCTGCCTCGCCCTCGCCTACGAGCGCTGGGGCGGTCTCGTCCTGGCCCTCGCCACCCGCACGCTCGGCGACGCCCGGGAAGCCGAGGACGTCACCCAGCAGGTCTTCCTCGCGGCGTGGCACGGCCGCGCCGGATACCGGCCCGAACGCGGCGCCCTTCCGGGGTGGCTGGTCGGCATCACCCGCAGGAAGATCGCCGACGCGCTCTCGGCCCGCACCCGGCGCCTCGAACTCGTCGCCGCGGCCGGGGCGGTACTGCCCGGCTCCGCGACCGCGCCGAACGACACCGACCGGGTCGTGGACCACGTCCTGCTGACCGACGAGCTGGAGCGGCTTCCGCGCGTGCAGCGGGACGTGCTCGCCCTGGCGTTCTTCGCGGACCTGACGCAGACCCAGATCGCCCGGCGGACGGGCCTGCCGCTCGGCACCGTGAAGAGCCATGCGCGGCGCGGCCTCCAGAGGCTCCGGCAGAGCCTGGAGTCCGGGCGGGAACCCGCCCGGCAGGCCGGGTAGAGCCCGCCCCGCCGCCCCGCCCGCCCGAGAGGGGCGGGACGGCGGGGCTGGCCGACGCGGAAGCCCGCGGGAGCGATCCCGGCGGGCCTCTTCGCGCACGTGCCGGGGCGCGTTCGCGGGCCCGTCGACGCCGCGGCACCGGCCCGACCCCGGTCCCTGCACCGCCGGTCCGTACCGGTCGTCGCCCTCGGCCCGCCTCGCCCGGTGCCCTCACCCACTGGCTGCGCCTGACCCACCGGCTGTGCCGGCGCCGTGCCGGCCTGCGCGGGACCGAGCCGCAGCACCCCGTACCGGGCGCGCCCCCACCCGTGCCGCCTGTGCCGCCACCTCCTTCGCCCGGCGCGCTGCTCGCGGGCGCCGACCCGCAGGCCCTTCGCCTCCACGCGGGGGACGCGGCGGTGTGTACGGCGGGGTCCGGAGCCGCGGGAGGCGGCAGGGGACGAGCCGCGCCCACCGGCGATCCGAAACGCGCCCGCCGCATGCATCCGCCCGGGCGAGCCCCCGCACGTACCGGGCTGCGGCGCTCGCGCGGGCCGGTGCCGCCCGTGCTCGCCCCGGGGTGCCCGTCAGCCGCGGGGGCGGCGGGCCCGGTCGCCCGGGCTCCGCCCCGGCGCGGGGCTCCGCGGCGATGCCTGCGGCCGGAGGAACCGGCGGGCCGCGGCGAGCGCGCCGGCGCCCAGGACCACCCCCGCGGCCAGGCACACCGCGCCGGTCAGGTAGGGGCCGGCAAGGAGGGGGGCCCGTGAACGTCCGGGACCCGCACCCGGCCCCGCGGGCTCCGGCAGGGCCGGAAGGGGGCGGGCCAGCTCGCCGACGATCCCCGACCACACGCGCTCCGGCGGCGCCGGGTACGCGGGGCCCGCGGCGATCCGGCGGAGGGCGGCCAGTTCCGCGGCGCAGGACGGGCAGCCGCCGAGGTGGCGCCGCTCCACCGGTCCGTAACCGGCAGGGGGCCGCAGCCCTGCGGCGATCGCGCCCAGGATGGCCGGATCGAGGTGTCCGTCTCCCACGTGCCGCTCCCTCCGCTGTGCCCGGCGCGTACTCCTTTCGCCCGCGCGGACCCGGTGGGATGCGGTGGCGTCACCCTGTCGGCGCAGCGGCGCCGATTTCCGGACACCGGCAGGACCGGGCGGCGCGCCCCCGGGACGCCGCCGGGGCCCGCTCACGCCGCGAAGGGCGGCAGCACCGGCTCGGGATGCCCGTTGGGGTCCGCGCCCTTCCGGCGGCGCGGGACGGCGGTGTCAGGCCGACGGGGCCCGCACGAGCGGTTCGTACAGGCGGCACAGTGTGTCCGTGGCGTCCTGGAGCCCGACGGGTCGCACCATGCCCGCCTCCAGCGTCTGCCCCGCCCAGCCGGGGCCGGCCAGCAGCACCAGCGGCCGGGTCCGCGCGCCCTTCACGCCGAAGGCGTGCCCGGCCAGGTGCCGCGCCAGGGCGCGGCTCGCGGTGGACCGGGCCTGTGACCACAGCACCACGGCGACCGGACCGGTGCGCCTGACGGCCGAGTCCAGCGCCTCGGGGGGCACGGCGGCGCCGAACATCCGCACCGGCAGGCCGCGCTCCGCGAGCGCGGCGGCGAGGGCCTCCAGCGGCAGGGTGTGCTGCTCGGCGGGCACGCAGGCCAGCAGCACGGGCGGGACGGCGGCCCGTACCGGTGCGGACGCGACGACCTGCCGCAGGGCGCTGGAGACGTGCCAGGACAGCAGGTGCTCGACCTCCACGTAACGGTCTCCCGACGTCTCCCACTTGCGGCCCACCGCGTGCAGCGTCGGCATCATGACCTCCTGCCAGGCGTCGACGAGGCCGTGTTCCGCCACGAGCCGGTGCAGCAGGTCGTCCAGGGCGGTGCTGTCGAGGCGCAGTGCGGCGCGGGCGAGGCCGCGGCACTCCTGGCGCACGTCGCCGAGCGGCAGCAAGGTCGACAACCCGTACGCCGGCGCGAAGGTCTACGTGAACCC
>NZ_MKXB01000077.1 GCF_001865245.1 Streptomyces sp. CC53
CGTCGGGCCGCCGGCACGGCGGCCGTGACGATCGCACCGGCTGCGGGCACGGCCGCCGCCGTTCAGCGGAGGTCGTTGCGGCGCAGCCGGGACGCCGTCCAGAAGGCGCCGCCCGCGACCAGGGCCCCGCCCAGTGCGACGGCCGGCACGGCGACGGCGACGGGGACGCCCGCGGCGAACGGGGTCGCGGCCTGGCCGCCGCTGCCCGCGCGGATGGTGCGCACCGGGGCGGCGCCGTGGCAGGTGCCGCCCTCCACCCTCTCCAGGTGACCGGCGACGACCGGGCGCGCGGCCTTCGCGGCGGCGGTGATCTGCCGGTCCTCGCCGCGGGCGATCTGGTGGTCGACGGCCTTGAGGGTGAGCCGGTGCGCGGTGTCCTGCGTCTTCAGCCACACCCTGTCGTAGGCCGTGGTGCCCTTGCGCGCCATCACGTCGGCCAGCAGTTGCTGCTGATGGGGGGTGGGGGCGAGGGGCAGATCGACGCCGAGCTTGTCGGAGAGCGCCTGCACGTCCGCGTCCAGCTTGGCGTGGTCGCGTTCCAGTTCGGCGGCCACGTCCTTGACGCAGGCCGTCGTGGCGTTCTCCCGGGCGTCCCGGCTGAGGGCGATCTCCGCGAGGTTGGCCTGGTGGGCGGCGCGCAGGAAGGCGTTGTCGGTGGGCAGTCCGCCGTCCTGGTCCGCGGCGGCGGCGGGGGCGGCGGCTATGCAGGTCACGGCGAGGGCGGCGAGCGTGGTCGCCGCGCGGCGGGAGCGGTGCGTGTGCATCACGGTGTCGTCATCCATCCATGGTGGTCGGCAGTACGGCCCCCGGGTGACACGGGGCCACAGGACCATCCGGACACGGCCGCCGCGGGTCCGCCATCCGCCGTAGTGCGAACGGCTCGGCCCGTCACTCCGACGGCCCCGCCCGGCGTCGCGGCGGGGTGGGGCGGGTCGGGCCGGCGGGTCGCGGCGGCGCGACGTGCGCGCGGGAAGTGGCCGGGACTCGCCATCGGCCCCCGGCACCCTTGTCACCGTGTGGAGTCACATGAGTACATGGAGTGGCGTACGTTCCGAGGGGATGGCGGGGGTGATCGGCCGTGGTGAACGTCCCGGGCGCCGTGCTCGGCCTGGCGGCCTCACATGAGGCGGCCGTGGCGCGCACGGTGCCGCCGCAGGCGCCCCGGCCGGCGGGCCAGCCGGTGCGCGGCACCCGTCAGGTCTGCGCGGCGCTGGCGGCCCTGACCGAATCGGCCCGCCGCGAGCTGCTCACGTTCGACGATCCGGCGACCGGGCTGCGGCAGCCGGTGCCGGAGCCCTTCCTGGAGCTGGCCGGGGCGTGTGTGCGGACGGCGGCGGAACGGGTCCGCACGGTGCGGCAGGTGGTGCCGCGGCACGCGCTGGGTCGGGTGACGGCGGCAGACGTCGGCGTGGTGGCGCGGCTGCCCGGCCGGGCCCGGCTGACGGAGACCATCCCGTTCAAGATGATCGTCGTGGACCGGGCGGTGGCGGCCGTCCCGCTGGACCTGGAACTGCTCTACAACGGGCTGCTGCTGATCCGCGACCCGGTGATCGTGCAGGCGTTGGTGCGGGCGCACCGCGCGTGGTGGGACGCGGGCCAGGACCTCGCCGAGGCCGCGGCCCCGCCGCACGCGCTGCCCACGCGGCTGCGGCCGGTGCTGGAGGCCATGGTGGCGGGGCTCACCGACGAGACGGCGGCGGCACGGCTCGGCATATCGGGGCGCACGTACAGCCGCCGGGTGGGCGAGCTGCTGGCCGCGCTCGGCACGACGAGCCGCTTCCGCGCCGGGGTGGAGGCGGCCCGCCGCGGCTGGGTGTGAGCCTCCCGGCGCGCGGTCCGCGCCACCGCTTGCCGCAGGCCGCAGGCCGCAGGCCGCAGCGCCCCGGCTCCTGACCGGGCCGATCCGTGGCGCCGTGCGGAGGCAGTCACCGGACGCACCCGCCCCTTCGGGCGCGTCCGGTGCCGTGCCGCTCAGGACACGATGTCCTTGCGGGCGAACCCGCGGAAGGCGAGCGCGAAGAGCACCAGCGCGTAGCCCGTCGACACCGCCGCGCCCTTCGCCATGCCGGACCACTCCAGCTGCGGCTGGAGCGCGTCGATCCAGGCGTACTGCCAGTGCGCCGGCAGCAGGTCGCGCCAGTCGCCGAGCGCGGTCACCGCGTCGAGGACGTTGCCGACGATGGTGAGCCCGACGGCGCCGCCGACCGCGCCGAGCGGGGCGTCCGTCCTGGTCGACAGCCAGAACGCGAGCCCGGCGGTCACCAGCTGGGAGACGAACACGAACGCGACGGCGACCGCCAGTCGCGCCACGCCGTCCCCGGCCGCCAGAGCCCCTCCGGCGGGCAGCCGCAGCGGCCCCCACCCGTAGGCGGCCGTGCCCGCGGCGAGGGCGACCACCGGCAGCAGCACCACGGCGGCGGCGCTGAAGCCGAGGGCCACGGCGAGCTTCGACCACAGCAGCCGGGCCCGCGGCACGGGCGCGGCCAGCAGGTAGCGCAGCGACGACCAGCCGGCCTCGGAGGCCACCGTGTCACCGCAGAACAGGGCGACGGGGATCACCAGCAGGAAGCCCGCGGACACGAACAGGCAGGTCGCGGCGAAGTTGAGGCCCGACGCGGTGGCCGTGTCCATCAACGTGATCCGGTTGTCGGGGCCGTTCCGGTCGTCGCCGCCGATCGCGAAGGCCGCGATGAGCACGAACGGCAGGGCGACCAGGACCGCCCCCATGACGTACGTCCGGCGCCGCTTCAGCTGGCGCACGGCCTCCACCCGCAGCGGCAGGGTGTGCCGGGCCCGGTAGCCGGGCGCGGCGTCGAGCAGCGGTGTCATGCGGATCCGCCTCCTCCGATCAGGGTGAGGAACGCGTCCTCCAGGCGGCGGTGCGGCCCCACCCCGGCCACCGGCACGTCGAGCCGGACGAGTTCGGCGACGAGGCCGCTCGCGGTGGCCCCGTCCAGCCGTACGAGCAGGCCGCCGCCCTCCGCGCGGGTGGCGGACGCGACGCCCGCGAGCGCGCCGACCTTGTCCACGACCGCGTCCGGGAGCTCGTCCGCGACGGTGACGAGGAGCGTGTCGCCGCTGCCGACGATGTCCGCGACGGGACCGGCCTGCACGAGCCGCCCCCGGTCCATGACGACCAGGTGGGTGCAGGACTGCTCGACCTCCGCGAGGAGGTGGCTGGAGACGATGACGGTCCGGCCCGCGGCGGCGTAGCGGACCATCACGTCCCGCATCTCGCGGATCTGCGGCGGGTCCAGTCCGTTGGTCGGCTCGTCGAGGATGAGCAGGTCGGGCAGGCCCAGCATGGCCTGGGCGATGGCGAGCCGCTGCCGCATGCCCTGGGAGTAGGTGCGCACGGCGCGGGCGAGGGCGTCGCCGAGTCCGGCGATCTCCAGTGCCTCGTCGAGGTGCGCGTCGGCTGCGGGGCGGCCGGTGGCCCGCCAGTACAGCTCCAGGTTCTCCCGCCCGGACAGGTGCGGCAGGAAGCCGGCGCCCTCCACGAAGGCCCCGACGCGGGACAGCACGGGCGCGCCCGGCCGCACGGCGTGCCCGAAGACGCGGATCTCGCCGCCGTCCGGGGTGATGAGCCCCATCAGCATGCGCAGGGTGGTGGTCTTGCCGGCGCCGTTCGGCCCGAGGAGCCCCAGCACCTGTCCCTTCTCCACGCGGAAGGACAGGTCCTGCACGGCGTACCGGTCGGCGGAGCGGGCGTACCGCTTCGTCAGGCCGGTGATGGTGAGCGGCACGTCGGCGAGGGCCGGGTCGGGGGCGGGGGCGGCGCTGCGGCGGCGCGCGGTCAGCAGCAGCCCGGCGGCGACGGCGCCCGCGGCCGGCACGCCCCACACCCACCAGGGCAGGGCAGCGGCCTGGGTGCGCACCGCAGGGGCGGTGGGCACGGACAGCGCGCCGCCGGCGAGACCGACGGTGTAGGCGGCGGGGGCGGCAGGCGAGGCGTAGCCGAGGTCGGTGGCGGAGAGCACCACCCGCAGCCGGTGCCCGGCCTCCACCTCGTGGTCGACGGCGGGCAGCGTGAGGGTGACCTCCCGCGCCTCGCCGGCGTTCTGGATCCGCACGGGGGCGACGAGCTGGGAGGGCAGCACCTGGCGGCGGCCGTCGGGTCCGACGTCGTAGACCTTGCCGAAGAGGACGGCCTCGCCGCTGTCGGAGGTGACGCGCACCCGGACGGTCGGCGACCCGGTGATCCGCAGCGGCTCGTCGAGCGGGGCGGAGTCGAAGTGCGCGTACTGGCCGGGGAAGTCCAGCGAGAGGCCGCCGACGCCGAGCGACGACAGCTGGGAGAGTCCGCCGCCGAGCCCGGGGACGGCGGACACGGCGGGCGGCGCTGCACCGGCCGGGTTGCGGAAGGTCTGCGGGCGGCCGGTGAGCGGCAGTTCCCGGGCGCCGGCCCGCAGGCCCGGGTAGCGGTCGGCGGAGGCGCCGCGCAGGCGGGCCTGCCCGTCGGTGGAGTCGACGCCGCCGGTGCGGCTGACCCGGAAGGCGGGTCCGGTGTCGGTGTCCTCCTCGCCCTTGAGGTGGCGGTCGAACCACCGGGTGATCCGCTGTTCGAGGCGGGTGGCCTCCTGGTCGCCGCCGTCGTGTCCGCCGGCGGCCCAGTCGACGGCTACGGGCGCCCCGTTGGCCGCGATCGCCCGGGCCATGTCGTCGGCGTGGGCGAGCGGGAAGAGCGAGTCGGACTGGCCCTGCACGATGAGGGCGGGCACGTCGATGCGCCGGGCGACGGCCGAGGGGCTGCGCGCCTCCAGCAGGGCGCGGGCGTCCGCGTCGGGCGTGCCGCTGACGGCGACCCGCTCGTACATGGCGCACAGCTCGGGCTGGAACCGCCCGCAGCCGGTGGCGGTGCCCGGGCCGCTGCCGGGGGTGCCGGTTCCGCGGCCGGTGCCGTCGCCGGTGCCGGGGGCGGCTCCCGTGCCGGGGGCGGCTCCCGTGCCGGGGGCGGCGCCGGTGGTGAAGAAGATGCCGGCCCACAGCTTCTTGAACACGCCGTCGGGGAACAGGGCGTCGGCGAGGTTCCAGTAGGCGATGTGCGGGGCGACGGCGTCGACCCGGCGGTCGTAGCCGGCGGCGAGCAGCGACACCGCGCCGCCGTACGAGCTGCCCGTGACGCCCACCCGGGGGTCGCCGTCCGCGTCGAGCAGCACCTCGGGGCGCCGGGCCAGCCAGTCGATGAGCCGCTGGACGTCCTTGACCTCGTGGTCCGGGTCGTTGAGCCCGATCGTGCCGCCGGACCGCCCGAACCCGCGGGCGGACCAGGTCAGCCCGGCGTACCCGTCGCGGGCGAGCCGCTCGGCCTGGGCGCGGACGTCGTCCTTGCTGCCGCCGAACCCGTGGGCGAGGAGCACGGCCGGGCGTCGCCCGCCGCCGGCGGTGAAGTAGGAGGTGTCGATCGCGGCGCCCGGCATGTCCATCACGGCGTCCTGGCGCTGCACCGCGGGCTCGCCGTCCGAGGCGGCGGCCGTCCAGGTGCCGGCGCCCGCGAGCACGGCGGCGGCCGCGGCGAGCGCGGCCCACCGGCGCGGCCGCGTCCGGGGAAGTCGGATCTGCATGCCCCCGACCCTAGACGGACGGGTGCGCGGTCTCGGCCGCCGCCGGTCGGAATCCGGTGGCCTCCCTGAGAGGTACGGGCTACGGTCCCCGTACACCAGACGCGGTACGAGGGGGCGCCTCACCATGAAGATCCGCCGGGCGACGACGGTCGAGGAACTGCTGGCCGCGGCCGACCTGTACGACGGCCCGCCCCGCCCGGAGTGGGCGGAGCGGTTCCTGGCCGCCCCGGGACACCTGATGCTCCTCGCCCACGAGGACGGGGTGCCGGTCGGCATGGTGTCCGGGATCGAGATGCTCCACCCGGACAAGGGCACGGAGATGTGCCTGTACGAGCTGTCCGTGGCCGAGCCGTACCGCAGGCGCGGTGTCGGGCGGGCGCTGACGGAGGCGCTGGCGGCGGAGGCCCGGGCGCGCGGCTGCTACGGCATGTGGGTCGGCGTCGACCCGGACAACGCGGCGGCCCTGGCGACGTACCGTTCCGCGGGTGCCGTCGACGAGGGCCCGTTCACCATGTGGACCTGGACGTTCCGCGCGGCTTCCTAGCGGGGCGCGGCCTCGGCGCCCGGTCGGCCTGCGGGCACCCGGCCTCCCCTCGGGCGGGCGCGCCCGCGCTGCCCCGGACACGGCCGCCCCGGCGTGGGGCCGGGGCGGGCCGGGGCGCGGGCGGGCCGGGCTCAGTGGTTGCGGGGGAAGCCCAGGTCGATGCCGGCCGGCGCCTCCGCCGGGTCCGGCCACCGGGTGGTGACCACCTTGCCGCGGGTGTAGAAGTGCACGCCGTCGTTGCCGTAGACGTGGTGGTCGCCGAAGAGGGAGTCCTTCCAGCCGCCGAACGAGTGGTAGCCGACCGGCACGGGGATCGGCACGTTCACGCCGACCATGCCCGCCTGGACCTCCAGCTGGAAGCGCCGCGCCGCGCCGCCGTCCCGGGTGAAGATCGCGGTGCCGTTGCCGAACGGCGAGGCGTTGACGAGGGCCAGGCCCTCCTCGTACGTCTCGGCGCGCAGCACGCACAGCACGGGACCGAAGATCTCGTCCTGGTAGGCCCGCGCGGTGGTGGGGACCCTGTCCAGCAGGGACAGCCCGATCCAGTGGCCGCCCTCGTGGCCCTCCACGGTGTGGCCGGTGCCGTCGAGGACGACCTCGCAGCCCTCGGCGGCGGCGCCGGTCACGTAGGAGGCGACCTTGTCGCGGTGCTCGCGGGTGATGAGCGGGCCCATCTCCGAGTCCGGGTCGCTGCCGGGCCCGACCTTCACCTTCTCGGCGCGCTCGCGGATCTTCTGCACGAGCGCGTCGCCGGTCGCGCCGACCGCGACGACCGCCGAGATCGCCATGCAGCGCTCGCCCGCCGAGCCGTACGCCGCGGACACCGCCGCGTCGGCCGCCGCGTCGAGGTCGGCGTCGGGCAGCACCAGCATGTGGTTCTTGGCGCCGCCCAGGGCCTGCACCCGCTTGCCGTTCGCGGAGGCCGTGGCGTGCACGTACCGGGCGATGGGCGTGGAGCCGACGAAGGACACCGCGGCCACGTCGGGGTGGGCCAGCAGCCGGTCCACGGCGGGCTTGGCGCCGTGGACGACGTTGAAGACGCCGTCCGGGAGCCCGGCCTCCTTCAGCAGCTCGGCTAGGCGCACGGAGGCCGACGGGTCCTTCTCGCTGGGCTTCAGCACGAAGGTGTTGCCGCACGCGATGGCCAGCGGGAACATCCACATCGGCACCATCGCGGGGAAGTTGAACGGGGTGATGCCCGCGACCACGCCGAGCGGCTGGCGGATGGCGGCCACGTCGACCCCGGTGGAGACCTGGGTGGACAGCTCGCCCTTCAGCTGGGTGGTGATGCCGCACGCCAGGTCGACGATCTCCAGGCCGCGGGCGACCTCGCCGAGCGCGTCGGAGTGGACCTTGCCGTGCTCGGCGGTGATGAGCGCGGCGATCTCGTCGCGGTGCGCGTCCAGCAGGGCACGGAACCGGAACAGGACGGCGGTGCGCTGTGCGAGCGACGCGGTGCCCCACGTCGCGAAGGCGGCGCGGGCGGCGGCGACGGCCTCGTCGACGTCGGCGGCGGAGGCGAGGGCGACGCGCGTGGTGACCTCGCCCGTCGCGGGGTCGGTGACGGGCCCCCAGTCGCCCGACGTGCCCTCGACGGTCCTGCCGGCGATCCAGTGGTGGACGCTCTTCGTCATGTCGCAGGTGCTCCTTCCAGTTGGCGGCCACGGATGGCGGCGGCGTCAGGCCGATCCCACCACGCCGGGTCCCGGGGCGGCGCCCGACACTGTGTCGGGCGTTCCCCCGCCGCCGTAGACACCCCTGTCCTACCCATGCCGTCCGGTTGTCTCCCTCCCGTCACGCTTGTTTCGATCACGCGGGTTTCCGGTCACAGGTAATCCACATTCCGCTTCCGGTTGGTCACCCTGCGTCGCGGGAGGGCACAGGGCTGGTGATCACCAGTCCGCGCCGCGGCTCCCCCGACGACCCCGCCCGGGTCGCGCCGCGGCGCGTCCAGGGAGGTGCCTGACGATGACGGACAGAAGGCTCTGGTCGTACAAGGAGATCGCCGCCCACATCCGGGTGCAGCCGGACACGGTCCGCTCCTACCGCAAGCACGGCCTGCTGCCCCGCCCCGACCACGTGGAGGGCGGCAAACCGTACTGGTATGCGGACACCGTCCGCACCTGGGTGGCGAACCGGCCGGGAAACCGGGCCCGTCGAGACTGACCGTGACACGCGGCGCCCGCACACCCCTCCTCGCCCCATACCCCCTAGGGGTATAACATGGAGAGGGCGAGGCGCCCCACGCGCACCAGCGCCACCGCCCGCACCCGCACACACAACGGAGGAGAACGTCATGACCCCCGAAACGAGGACCGAACTGCCCCAGGCCGGCGGCTCCTGCTGCGCGTCGAACGGTTCCGGCCACAGCGAGGCGACGGCCGGGCAGTCCGCCGGCGTCACCGCGGTCTACGAGGTCAAGGGCATGACCTGCGGCCACTGCGAGGGCGCCGTCCGCGAGGAGGTCTCGGCGCTCCCCGGCGTCACGTCGGTCGAGGCGGTGGCCGCCACCGGCCGGGTGACGGTCGCGTCGGCCGCACCGCTGGACGAGGAGGCCGTGCGCGCCGCCGTCGACGAGGCCGGCTACGAACTGGTGGGTCGCACCACCGCCTGAACGACAACCGGCGCGGGGAACCCCGCCACCCCTGCGGGTCGTATCGCACCCTTCGGTGCGGTACGACCCGTTTCGCTACCCCGTCCTTGGCCGGTACACACGTGAATTCACCTTCACGTGACTCACCAGACCTTCACAAAGAGACCTAGATCACAGATATTTGGGGGTAACCATTTGGATGGCTCGCGAGTCTAAATGAGCGATGCCAAGAACGTCTTGGGGGACGTTCATGGGGTGTCTTGGGGGACATCCCAGGCAAGCGTTGGCCGGGGCACGTGCACCGGGGAGCTTTGAGCGGCCCTCCCGATCCGTACGTACCCCGGCAGATCGCGCGGCAGACGCCCGACCGGATCCCGTGGGGGGAATCCGTTGTCGGGGACATGGGAAGCGCCCCGCTCGTCGACCCGTGGGGGGATCGGCAGGCGGGGCGCTTCTCGCTTCTTCCGCTACGGCGGAGCGGGTGACGGGGGGCGGGCCCCCCGTCGGAGGTCAGCAGCTCAGCGGGCCTCGACCGGCACGAAGTCGCGCTCGACCACACCGGTGTAGATCTGGCGCGGGCGGCCGATGCGGGAGCCCGGCTCCTTGATCATCTCGTGCCACTGGGCGATCCAGCCCGGCAGCCGGCCGAGGGCGAACAGGACCGTGAACATCTCAGTCGGGAAGCCCATCGCCCGGTAGATCAGACCGGTGTAGAAGTCGACGTTCGGGTAGAGGTTGCGCTGTACGAAGTAGTCGTCGGCGAGCGCGTGCTCCTCCAGCTTGAGCGCGATGTCCAGCAGCTCGTCGGACTTGCCGAGCGCCGACAGCACGTCGTGCGCCGCCGCCTTGATGATCTTGGCGCGCGGGTCGAAGGACTTGTACACCCGGTGGCCGAAGCCCATCAGGCGGACGCCGTCCTCCTTGTTCTTCACCTTGCGGATGAAGGAGTCGACGTCGCCGCCGTTCGCCTGGATGCCCTGGAGCATCTCCAGCACGGACTGGTTGGCACCGCCGTGCAGCGGACCCCACAGGGCGGAGATGCCCGCGGAGATCGAGGCGAACATGTTCGCCTGCGAGGAGCCGACCAGGCGGACCGTCGAGGTGGAGCAGTTCTGCTCGTGGTCGGCGTGCAGGATCAGCAGCTTGTCGAGCGCGGAGACGACGACCGGGTCGAGGTCGTACTCCTGCGCCGGCACCGAGAACGTCATGCGCAGGAAGTTCTCGACGTACGAGAGGTCGTTGCGCGGGTAGACGAACGGGTGGCCGATCGACTTCTTGTAGGCGTAGGCCGCGATCGTGGGCAGCTTGGCGAGCAGCCGGATCGTGGAGAGGTGGCGCTGCTCCTCGTCGAACGGGTTGTGGCTGTCCTGGTAGAACGTGGACAGCGCGCTGACCACGGACGACAGCATGGCCATCGGGTGGGCGTCCCGCGGGAAGCCGTCGAAGAACCGCTTGACGTCCTCGTGCAGCAGCGTGTGCTGGGTGATCTCGTTGGTGAAGCCCGCCAGCTCGTCGACCTTCGGCAGCTCGCCGTTGATCAGCAGGTAGGCCACCTCGAGGAAGGTCGAGCGCTCGGCGAGCTGCTCGATCGGGTACCCGCGGTACCGCAGGATGCCCTGCTCGCCGTCCAGGTACGTGATCGCCGATTTGTACGCGGCCGTGTTGCCGTAGCCGCTGTCCAGCGTCACCAGACCCGTCTGCGCGCGGAGCTTCCCGATGTCGAAGCCCGTGTCGCCCACGGTGCTCTCGACCACCGGGTAGGTGTACTCGCCGTCGCCGTACCGCAGTACTACAGAGTTCTCGCTCACGTCATCCCTCACCGACGTAGTGCCTCTTCTTCGAGGTGCCCTGACTGTCTCTACCATCCCCCACTTGGCTCAGCAGAGTGCACTCGGGGTCGACCATTGCGCCTATTGGCGGCACTCAGTGCCGTCAACCTGCACATCTTGCCCCCTTCGTCCCGATGGGCAAAGCCCTGATCAACCGCGGGTGATGTTTCCCACCGGCAGCGCCGCGGCCAACCGGTGGTCCAGCGCGGTGAACCGCCGGCCTGCGGAGACGGTCCGCACGGCCTGGCCGATCGCCCTGCGGGAGCCGACGAGGACCACCAGCTTGCGGGCGCGGGTGACGGCCGTGTACAGCAGGTTCCGCTGGAGCATCATCCAGGCTCCCGTGGTGACGGGGATCACCACCGCCGGGTACTCGCTGCCCTGCGACCGGTGGATCGTCACCGCGTAGGCGTGGGCCAGCTCGTCCAGCTCGTCGAAGTCATAGCCCACCTCCTCGTCCTCGTCGGTCCGCACGGTCAGCCGCTGCTCGTCCCCGTCGATGGCGGTCACCACGCCGACCGTCCCGTTGAAGACGCCGTTCTCCCCCTTCTCGTAGTTGTTGCGGATCTGGGTGACCTTGTCGCCGACGCGGAAGACCCGGCCGCCGAGCCGCTTCTCCGGCAGGTCGGGGCGGGCCGGGGTGATCGCCTGCTGGAGCAGCCCGTTCAGCGTGCCCGCGCCGGCGGGGCCGCGGTGCATGGGCGCGAGCACCTGCACGTCGCGGCGCGGGTCCAGCCCGAACTTCGCGGGCACCCGCCGGGCCGCCACGTCGACGGTGAGCCGCCCCGCCTCCTCGGTGTCCTCCTCCACGAAGAGGAAGAAGTCCGGCAGCCCGCTCGTCACGGGGAAGTCACCCGAGTTGATCCGGTGGGCGTTGGTCACCACGCCCGACTGCTGCGCCTGCCGGAAGATCCGCGTGAGCCGGACGGCGGGCACGGGCCCGCCGGGGGCCAGCAGGTCGCTGAGCACCTCCCCCGCCCCCACGCTGGGCAGCTGGTCCACGTCCCCCACGAGCAGCAGGTGCGCGCCGGGCGCGACGGCCTTGACCAGCTTGTTGGCGAGGAGCACATCCAGCATGGACGCCTCGTCCACCACGACGAGGTCGGCGTCGAGCGGCCGGTCCCGGTCGTAGGCCGCGTCCCCGCCGGGCTTCAGCTCCAGCAGCCGGTGCACGGTGGACGCCTCGGCGCCGGTGAGCTCCGCCAGCCGCTTGGCCGCCCGGCCCGTGGGCGCGGCCAGGACGACCTTGGCCCGCTTGGCGCGGGCCAGCTCCACGATGGACCGCACGGTGAACGACTTGCCGCAGCCGGGCCCGCCCGTCAGCACCGCCACCTTCCGGGTCAACGCCAGCCGCACCGCCTCCTCCTGCTCGGGCGCCAGCTCGGCCCCCGTGCGGTCGGCGAGCCACGTCAGGGCCTTGTCCCAGGCCACGTCACGGAACGCCGCCAGCCGGTCGTCCTCGGCCCGAAGCAGCCTCAGGAGCTGTCCGGCGAGCGAGCACTCGGCGCGGTGGAACGGCAGCAGGTACACCCCGGTGACCGGCTCCCCGTCCGCCCCGGGGACCCGCTCCCGCACGACGCCGCCGGTCTCCTCGTCCTGCGCCATCTCGCCGAGGCAGTCGATGACCAGCCCGGTGTCGACCTGGAGCAGCTGCACGGCGTCGGAGATGAGCCGCTCCTCGGGCAGGAAGCAGTGTCCCTGGTCGCTGGACTGCGACAGGGCGTACCGCAGGCCCGCCTTGACGCGTTCGGGGCTGTCGTGCGGGATGCCGACGGCCCGGGCGATGCGGTCGGCGGTGAGGAACCCGATGCCCCACACGTCGGCGGCCAGCCGGTAGGGCTGCTCCTTGACCACGGCGATGGAGTCGTCCCCGTACTGCTTGTAGATCCGCACGGCGATGGAGGTGGACACCTCGACGCTCTGCAGGAAGACCATGACCTCCTTGATGGCCTTCTGCTCCTCCCACGCCTCGGCGATCTTCCTCGTCCGCTTCGGTCCGAGCCCGGGCACCTCGATGAGCCGCTCCGGCTCCTCCTCGATGATCCTCAGGGTGTCCGTGCCGAAGTGGCGCGTGATCCGGTCCGCGAACACCGGCCCGATGCCCTTGACCAGACCCGACCCGAGGTACCGCCGGATGCCCTGCACCGTCGCGGGCAGCACGGTCGTGTAGTCCTCGACGGTGAACTGCCGTCCGTACTGCGGGTGGGAGCCCCAGCGCCCCCGCATCCGCAGCGACTCCCCCGGCTGGGCGCCCAGCAGCGCTCCCACGACCGTGAGCAGTTCCCCGCCGCCCCGCCCGGTGTCGACCCGGGCCACGGTCCAGCCGTTCTCCTCGTTGCTGTAGGTGATCCGCTCCAGGACCCCTTCGACCACGGCCAGCTGCGTCATGCCCCGACGCTACCGGCCGCCTCCGACAGCCCCGCACGCCCGGTGCACGTCCTGCGGCCGCACGGCACGGCGGGGCGCGGCGCGGTGCGGGCGGGCGTCCGCCCCCGGCGTGCGGCTGCGCCCGTGCCGGTTGCGGCGCACGCCGGCGGGACAACGGCCCGCGCACGACGGCGGGGCACAGGGGGTGTGCGGCTGTACGCGCACGACGGCGGGGCCCACTGAGCGCACGGCTTCACGCGTACGACGGCGGGGCAGGGTGCGCCCTCGTTCCGCGGCCGGCGTGCGGCGCTCCGGCACGGCCGGTACGCGGCGCCGGCGTTCGGCGTCCCGCCGGTACCGGAGGGGCCCGGTCCGGCGACGGACGCGCGGACCGGGCCCCTTCCTCCCCCCTGGCACGAGCCCTCCTGGCCCCCCCGGGTCCCCCCTCTCGGGCTCTGCCGATACCTACGACACCCGTCACGCCCGAAGGGTTGCATGAATGCGGGGGGTGATTTTTCCGGAACCCGGGCTGCCGCCCACGGGGTGTGGTCGACGTGGCGTCGGGCCGTCTCCTCCGGGGCCCGGGCGCCGCCGCGGGCCACGGGGCCCGGCTCCCGCCACGACGGAGCCGAGCAGGTCGCAGAGGCCGCCGCCCGTCCCCTGACGGCAAGCACTTTCTCCCGGTCATGGCGCTAGCCTGCCCACTGCGGCGCGCACAAGGGGCGCGCCCGACTTCTCCTCGGAGGGACGCGATGACAGTCACCCTGGCCGATGTGGCGGCGCGCGCACGGGTGTCGCCGGCGACCGTCTCGCGGGTGCTGAACGGCAACTACCCGGTGGCCGCGTCCACCAGGGAGCGGGTGCTGCGCGCGGTCGACGAGCTCGACTACGTCCTCAACGGCCCGGCGAGCGCGCTGGCCGCGTCCGCCTCCGACCTGGTCGGCATCCTCGTCAACGACATCGCCGACCCCTTCTTCGGGATCATGGCGGGCGCCGTGCAGTCCGCCATCGGCGACGCGGGCTCCGGCCGCGCGGGCGGCGAGAAGCTGGCCGTGGTCTGCAACACGGGTGGTTCGGCGGAACGCGAACTCACCTATCTGACGCTCCTGCAGCGCCAGCGCGCCGCGGCCGTCGTGGTGACGGGCGGCGCCCCGGAGGACCCCCAGCACGTCGCGGCGCTGACGACGAAGTGCGCGAAGCTCACGGACGCGGGCACGCGCGTGGTGCTGCTGGGCCGCCCGCCGGTGCCCGGCGACACCGTGACGGCGACGCTCGCCTTCGACAACCGCGGCGGGGCACGGCAGTTGACGGAGCACCTGCTGTCCCTCGGGCACCGGCGGATCGGCTACGTGGCGGGGCCGGCGGAGCGCACGACGACCCGGCACCGCCTGGAGGGACACCGCGAGGCGCTGCGCTCCGCCGGGCTGCCGGACCAGCCGGACGCCCTGCTGCTGCACGGGGCGTACACGCGGGCCTCCGGCTACGCGGCGACACGCGAACTCCTGGCCCGCGAACCGTCGTTGACGGCGGTGGTCGCGGCGAACGACACGGTGGCGCTGGGCGCGTGCGCGGCACTGCGGGACGCGGGGCTGCGGATCCCGCAGGACGTGTCGGTGGCCGGCTTCGACGACCTGCCGTTCTCGGTGGACGCGGTGCCGTCCCTGACGACGGTCCGCCTCCCCCTGTACGAGGCGGGCGTACGGGCGGGCCGCCTCGCCGTGGGCGCGGACGCCCCGCCGATGGGCGGCGTGGCCACCGTCCGCGGCGAACTGGCCCTGCGCGCCTCGACGGCACCGCCACGGGGCGGGACACGGTGACGGGGACGAGGCGGGGCGGGGCGCTCCGGAACGGGACGCTCCCGCCAGAGGCGACGGGGCGGCTGGCGCGGGGCGCTGAGGAGTACCGCGCCCCCGCCGGGCATGCCCGGACGCCCGTCCGTTGGCGCGTACGAGTGGAGTGCCTGCCCCGGCCGGGCTAAGCGGCCCGCGCGCCGGACGGCGGGCGGCGCGCGCATCGGCTCTCGTGGCCCGTGGAGGGCGGTGTCCCCCGCTCTCCGCACCTCACGAGAAGGGGAACCCCATGAGAGGGAACACCAAGGCGGCCATCGGCCTCGCCACGGGCACGATCGCGCTCGGCCTGCTCGGCGCCATGACGGCGCCCGCGGTCCAGGCCGCCCCGGCCGGCGGCGACACCACCACCGTCGCGGCGCACCCCAAGCACGACAAGCACCGCGGCAAGGTCCTCGTCCGGACCCTGAACGTCCGCAAGAAGGCCACCACCCACTCCGAGACGGTCGGCCACGTCCACAAGGGCGACATCGTCAAGCTGAAGTGCAAGGTCAAGGGCAAGAAGGTCAAGGGCAACCACATCTGGTACCTGCTCGACAAGCACCACGACAAGCACCACGGCTGGGTGTCGGCCCGCTACGTGAAGAACCTCGACTACATCCCGTGGTGCCGTTACTGACACCGCATGCCCAGCGCCGGGCGCGGCCTTCCGCGCCCGGCCTGGCGGCCGCGGCCCCGCCCACGGCACAATCCCGCTCGTGGAGATCACCGAGCGCGCACTGAACCGGGCCGCCCTGCACCGCCAACTCCTCCTTGAGCGCAGCACCTTGGGCGCGGCCGACGCGGTGAGCCGGCTGGTCGCCCTCCAGGCCCAGCATCCGGCCTCGCCCTACCTGGCGCTGTGGAACCGGGTCGCCGGGTTCGACCCGGCCGCACTCGACAACGCCTTCACCGCCCATGCCGTCGTCAAGGCGACGCTGATGCGCATCACGCTCCACGCGGTCCGCGCCGACGACTACGCCGCCTTCCGCGCGGCCCTGCAGCCCACGCTGTACGCCTCCCGGCTCGGTGCCCGCTTCGCCGCCGCGGGCCTCACCCCTGACGACGCCCACCGGCTGGTGCCGGAGGTCCTGCGGTTCGCGGACCGGCCCCGCACGAACGCCGACATGGAGGAGTGGCTGGCCGGGCGGGTCGGCGCCGAGCGGAAGGCCGGGGCCTGGTGGGGGCTACGGGCGTACGCGCCGCTGTGGCACGTCCCGACCGGCGGCTCCTGGTCGTTCGGGCGCCGCCCCGCGTACGCGGCCGCCGGCACGGGCGCGGTGCCCGCCGGACGCGAGGCGGACCCGCAGGCGCTGGCCGGCCTGGTGCTGCGCTACCTGCACGGCTTCGGGCCCGCGTCGGTCGCGGACGTGGCGCAGTTCGCGATGGTGCGGCGGACCGCCGTCCGCGAGGCCCTGAGCGCACTCGGGGACGCGGTGGAGCCGCTGCGCGGCCCGGGCGGTACGGCCCTGTTCGACGTCCCCGGCGCCGCCCGCCCGCCGGAGGACGCCCCGGCCCCGCCGCGGCTGCTGGGCATGTGGGACAACGTCCTGCTGGCGTACGCCGACCGGAGCCGCCTGATACCGCCCGCGTACCGCCCGCTGGTGACCCGGGCGAACGGCGACGTGCTGCCCACGCTGCTGGTGGACGGGTACGTCGCCGGGGTGTGGCGCCCGGTGGAGGGCGGCATCGAAGCCACCGCCTTCCACGACCTGGCGCCCACCGCGTGGGACGGCCTCGCCGAGGAGGCCCGCGCCCTGACGGCGTTCCTCGCCGACCGCGACCCGCGGGTCTACCGCACGTACGACCACTGGTGGGCGAAGCTCCCGGCCGATGTACGGGTGCGGGTGCTGCGCTAGGGGTGCCCTCCCGCGGCGGCGTCGGCCTTCCCCGGACGGGCCGGGCACCGGCAGGCGGGCGGGGACGCCGGGACACGGCCCGGGCCGGGGGCGAGCCCTCGGCGGCCTGGCATGATCGGCGGGTGACCACTGCAACCGGTCGGCCGGACCGCACGAAGTACGTGCTGTTCGATGTCGACGGCACGTTGATAGACGCGGTGAGGAATCAGCGCAGGGTCTGGGCGACCTGGGCGGAGCGATACGGGCTGGATGCGGACGAGGTGTACCGGGTGGCCTTGCGGACGCGGCCGATCGAGACGTTCGCCCAGGTCGCTGCGGATCGTGATCCGCAGGAGTGCCTGGCCGCGCTGCACGAGCTGGAGGACGAGGACATGCGCTCTGGCGTCTATACGGCCTGCGACGGCGCTTCGGAGTTGCTCCACGGCCTGTCACCGGGGTCCTGGGCACTGGTGACCTCCAACTACGAGCACCGGGTGCGCGGCCGTTTCCTGCGGACGGGCCTGCCGGTGCCGGGCGTGATCGTGGACGCGGCCGCCGTCGAAGAGGGCAAGCCTTCGCCCGTCCCGTATCTGCTGGCCGCTCAGCAGCTCGGAGCCGAACCGGAGGACTGCCTGGTCATCGAGGACGCTCCCTCCGGAGTGCGGTCCGGGCTGGGCGCCGGGATGACGGTGTGGGGGGTGAACGCCTCTGTCGCGGTCGAGGGCGTGCACCGCCACTTCGCGAGCCTGCGCGAGGCGGTCCCGCACATCCTGGCCTTCGCGTCGGCCTGACGCGGCGACGGCGCCCGCACTGACAGCGCTCACGGGCAGGCGATCTCGACCCACACCGTCTTCCCCGGCCCCTGCCGCAGCGACACCCCCCAGCGGGACGCCACGGAGTCCACCAGCAGCAGCCCGCGCCCGTGCTCACCGTCCACGGGGACGGCCGCCAGGACGGGGCGCCCCGCGTGCGTGTCGGACACCTCCACCCGTACGCGGCCCGCGGCCTCGTCCCGCAGGAGGCGCAGTTCGAAGTTCCTGCCCGGCACGCAGCCGTGCAGCGCCGCGTTCGCCGCCAGCTCGGCCACGACGAGCAGCACGGCGTCGCTGTGCGGACTGTCGTACGGCACGCCCCACAGGTGCAGTTGGTGCGCGGCAAGCAGGCGCGCGAGGTGCGCCCCGCGCCGCGTGGAGCTGAAGCGCTGGGCGAACACACGGACGGTGACGGCCTCTTGGGCGGGGACCACTGGCATGTCCGAAAGGCTGGCGGGCGAATGATACGGGTCACCAGGCACTCCGCTGGTACAGATCCATCTGTACCAGCTCACCGGCTGGACCGGGCGAGTCACGCACCGTAAGGATTCCGTCGTCGGGTGAGGCACACACCGAACAGCGGAAGCGGGGCGGCGATGGCAGTGGGTGATGTCGACGGGTGCGACGACAGGACGCCGGAGGAGGAGGTCTCCGAAGGGTTGCAGGTGTACGGCGCGGTGCTGCAGGCGTTCCGCCAGGACGCGGGCTACACGCAGGAGAGCTTCGCCCCGAAGATCCGGTACTCGGTGCACTACATCGCCAAGATCGAGCAGGGGAGGCGGTTCCCACCGCGCGATCTACCGGAGCGGGTGGAACCCGTTCTCGGCCCAACGGCAGCAGGTGCCCTGAAAGCCGCGGCGAAGAAGCTGAACCGGAAGGCGGGGCTGGCCTCGTGGTTCCAGCACTGGGCCGAGGTCGAAGAGCAGGCACTGACGCTGAACGCGTACGAGTGCCGCGTCGTGCCGGGGCTACTGCAGCCGGAAGCGTACATGAGGGAGGTGATGAACTGCTATCTTCCGCCGCTCACGGATGAGCAGTTGGAGCTCCAAGTGGCCGCCCGGCTGGCGCGGCAGCGTCTGCTGACGGAGCGGGGCACCACGATGTTCAGCTTCGTCATGGAACAGCATCTGGTCGAGCGGGAACTCGGGGGGCCCGAAGTCACCCGCAACCTCATCAGCCATCTCCTCTCCTGCGCCAGGCTCCGGAACGTGGAACTCCTCGTCATGCCCCGGCGCCGCACTGCCCATGCCGGGCTCGAAGGGTCTCTGTATCTGGCTGAGGGCCCCGATCACGAATGGGTCGGCTACGTGGAGGGTCACCAAGCGAGCCTGCTCTACAACGACCCGAATCAGGTCAGTACGTTGCTGCAGCGCTATGGCAGGATGCGTGGACAGGCTCTCGACCCGGAGGCGTCGATCCGCCTGTTGGAGCAACTGCGAGGAGCCCCATGAGCACCCCAGACCTGCACTGGTCCAAGAGCAGCTACAGCGGCGGCGCAGGCGACAACTGCATCGAAGTAGCCCGCGGCACCGGCTCCGTCCACGTCCGGGACTCGAAGGACACCCGCCGCCCCGCCCTCACCGTCTCCCCCACCGCCTGGGCCCGCTTCCTGCGCCACCCGGGCGCGCCGGCCTCGTAAGGGGGCCAGGCCGCGCCGCGCTGCCGGGCGTGTCCGGGCGCCTGCCCGGCGGTGGCTTCGGCCGCATGGCCGGCGCCGCATGTCGGTCAGGGACATCGCCTCGCACGAGGAGAGCGCGCCGGTGCCGCTCGGCGCGGGCGTCCTGCCGCTGGGGGCTGCCTCGGGGGCGTCGGAGGCGGTCCCGGCGCCCGGGTGCGCTGGGAGTACGAGAAGCGGAGGTGGCGGAGCCACCCGCGCTGTCGGCCGCCGGACACGCGCGATGCGAGGCGTCGGCGGGGCGGTGAGACGCGCGGCAGGGCGGCTCCCTTGGTGCTCGGCTTCGCCCGAGGCCGTCGCGTGCGATAGGAGTTGACCTCCTGTCAGACGTTTCACCGCAGCAGAGGGGCGCCAGGGTGTCGTTCGGGGGACAGCAGCCATACGGCGGGAATCCGTACAACGGGAACCCTTACGGGGGGAATCCGTACGCCGGGAACCCGTACGCGCAGGGTTCTCACGGCCGGCCGGTGGCGTCGCCACCGTATCCGCCGCAGGGGCCGTACGTCCCGGGTCCGCGGGCACCCCACCCCGCCGCGTACCCGCCGCCCCACGCGTACGGGTACCCCGCGCCGCCGCCCTCGCTGTCGGCGCGGTTCCGCGAGGACGACTGGCCGACGCTGCGGGAGCTGGCGGGCCGGGTCAGCGGCTGCCTGTGGGTGCCGCTGCTGTTGTGCGTGTGGCCCGCGATGCTGCTGTTCGCCGGCTACCCACTGGTGCGGTCGGCGCGGACGCAGGCGCGGCGGGTCTTCCCCGCCGACCAGCGCACCGTCACCGACCCGTCCGTGGCGCGGGCCCAGAAGACCCGCGCGTGGGCCGCCGCGCTGGCCTCCTTCGTGATCCTCGCCGCGTACGGCAGCGGGGAGGACTGGGACCAGGCGTGGCAGCAGTTCACGATGCGGTTGGCGTTCACGCCGTGGCTGCTGCTGCTCAGCACGCCGCTCGTGGTGCTCGTGCTCTTCCGGCTGGCCCCGGTGCACGCCCGTCCGGGCATGCGCCGGGGTGTGCGGCCCGCCGTGCGGTCGGTGCTGTGGTACTTCGGCGCGTTCACGGCGACGCCGCTGCTGGTGTGGGGTTCGGTGCTGCTCGGCCGTCAGCTCCCGGCCGAGCCGGTGTGGATGCCGGTGGGGTTCCTGCTGATGCTGCCGCCCGTGTGGACGGCGATGTTCGTGGCGTTCTCCTCGGGGCGCGCGGTGCGCAGCGCGTTCAACACGACGCTGGTGCACCCGACGCTGCCCGCATTGCTGACCGGGGTGCTGGTGTGGGAGTTCGCGGCCATCAACCTGGCCGTCGGCGGCCTCCCGCCGGGCCCGCCGCCGGTGCAGCTCGCCGCGCTCCTCGGCGGCCCGGCGTCGGTGACGGCGGTGGCGTGGTGGGAGGTCGCGCGGCTGCGCAGCCGCTACGGGGTGCGGCTCCGGAGTAGTTGAGCCGCTCCGGCTGGGGGCGTCGGCCCCCCCCCGGCGGCCGGCGGTCCGCCGCCGGGTGCCCGTTCCGCCCTGCCGCGGGCCCGCAGCCACCGTGATGTCCGGTTCCCGCCAGCAGGTCGCCGCGGGGCGGCCCAGCATGGGTGCATGACCGCGTACACCGTGCTGCCCGTCGACCCGGCCGCCCTCAAGGAGCTGCGCGTCACCGATGACGCGGGCCGCCCCTGCGTTCCGTACCTCGCGACCGGCGACGACGCGGGTTCCCCGCTGCGCTGCTGCCTGCGCCCGGTCGCGCCCGGCGAGCGGATCGCCCTCGTCTCGTACGCCCCGCTGCGCCGCTGGGCCGCCGCCCGCGGCGTGGATCCGGGTGCCTACGACGAGCAGGGACCCGTCTTCGTCCACGCCGACGACTGCGGCGGGCTCGCTCCCGGTGCGGGCTACCCCTCCGCCAGGCCGGGCGCGCTGCGTACCGTGCGCCGCTATGACGCCAGGGGCCGCATCGCGGGGGGCCGTCTCCTGAAGGTCCCGGCCGACGCCACGGCCGCCTTCGACGCGGCCTTCGACGACGCGTTCGCCGATCCGGACGTGGTGCTCGTGCACGTCCGCGCGGTGGAGTACGGGTGCTTCCACTTCGAGGTGCGGCGTCCGTCCGCCGAGGACGGGACACCCGCCCCGTGAGAGGGTGTGCGGATGCTGTTCGACGATCAGGGGTGCGGGATCGGGCTGAAGGTGATGCGGTACGAGTTCGCCGCGGCCAGGGGCGACGCGTACGACGACAACTGGCTGGTCGTGCGCGGCGAGGTCGTCACCCCTGAGGGGCGCCGGACGTTCACCGAGCCGTGCCTGCTGACGGACGAGGCGCGGCGGCTGTCAGCGTGGCTGCGGGAGGCGGCGGCCGACGGTGGCGCCCCCGCCGTACTGGACTTCATCGAGCCCACCCTGACGTTCCGTCGCGTCCCCGAGGGGGTGCGGGTGGGGCTCGCCCACGCCGGTCCCGGGCTGCCGGACGCAGTCGACGTACGGGTGGGGCCCGCCGGGCTGCTGCGCGCGGCCGACGCCTGGGACGCGGAGCTGGCGCCGTTCCCCGCCCGGTGACGGGCGGCGCGCGGTGGCACGCGACCGACGGGGCGCGCGGCACACGACCGACCGGGCACGGCCCGGGTCCGGTCGGCGGCCGATCTGTCACGGTTCGCCGCTGACGGCTGCGGCCGAGGGTTCGCGGCTGACGGCCGGTAGGGACAGCGTTCAGGGCCGGTCGGTGTACGGGCCGGGGCAGCGGGGCCCCGCGCCGCCGCCCGGGCGGACTTCCGAAGGCCGGGGCGGTGGGCCCGCGGGCCCGGCGTCCGGTGAAGGGATGGAACGCGGACGATCCAGCGGGTGCGGCGTCCCGCGTCTGGCCGCGGCGGCGGCCGGCCTGCGGCCCGCCGTCCGGCGGGAGCCGGGACCGCGGCGGGTCAGTGGACCGAGAAGCCGCCGTCCACGTGGATCGCCTGGCCGGTGACGTACGCGGCGGCGCGGCTCGCGAGGAACACGGCGGCGCCCGCGAAGTCCTCCGGCTGTCCGTTGCGGCCCACGAAGGTGCGGGCGGCGAGGGCGGCGACCCTGTCCGGGTCGGAGGACAGGTGGGCGTTCAGCGCCGTCATGACGAAGCCCGGCACCAGCGTGTTGCAGGTGACGCCGTGCGGGGACCACGCCTCCGCCTGGGAGCGGGCCAGTGCCTCCAGCCCGCCCTTCGACACGCCGTACGCGCCGCTTTGGACGAAGGCGCGGTGGGCCTGCTGCGAGCTGACGTGCACGATCCGGCCGAAGCCGCGTTCGGCCATGCCGGGGCCGAAGCGCTGACCGAGGAGGAACGGTGCCTCCAGGTTCACGGCCAGGGTCGTGTCCCAGACGTCCTCGCCGAGGTCGCTCAGGTGCGGGCGGAGGTTGACGCCCGCGGAGTTGACGAGGATGTCCGGCTCGCCGTACACGGCGGCCGCCTCCTCCGCGGCCGCCCGCACCCCGTCGCGGGTGCCGAGGTCGGCGCTCACCCAGGCGGCCCGGCATCCCCGGGCCTCCAGCGCCTCGACGGTGGCGGCGAGTTCGGCCTTCCGCCGGGCGATCACGACGAGGCGGGCCCCGGCCTGGGCGAGGGCCTCGGCGATGGCCCGGCCGATGCCGGAGCTGCCGCCGGTGACGACGGCGACGCGGCCGTCCAGCGAGAAGAGGTCGGAGAGGTACGTGTCCGTGGCCATGGCCGCAGCCTCTCACGGGGCCGTACGGTTCCCGCCGAGGCCCCGGAGCGCCGGCCCCGGCCCGCGCCCCGCCGCTGGTCCGACGGCCCGCCTGCGCCGGCCGCTTCCGCCCTCCGGCCGCCGCACCGACCATGCCCGTCGCCTCACCCGCACCGGTCCGTCGCCCGCGTCCGCACCCTCCGCCGGAGGCTCCGGCCGCCCCCGGCCCCCACCCTCGCCGCTGCCGGAGGCTCCCGCCGCCACCGACAGGCCCCCAGCCCCGCGCCCCACCCGCGGTCGGAGGTCCCCGCCGTCCGCGAGGACCCGCGGTCCCACACCCGCACCCACCGCCGGAACCTTCCCGCTCTTCCCGGCCCGGGCCGCACCCACCCGCCGCCCGACCGTCCGCCCACGGGCGCATCCCGTCCGGTGCCGCCCATCGTCCGACCGGCCACCCACCGCCGGGCCCCGCTCCTCGCCGGCCGCGAGGGCGGCGCGTCGTCTGCGCGCTTCCTTGCGCCGGTCACGGCTTTCCCCTAAGCGTGGCCTGTTGGTCGTCATGCCACGGAATGTCCGTTGCATACGGGCCGGAAGGAGCACCCTTGTCCGTGCAGGAACGCGCCGCCCCCTCCCGACGCACCGTCCTCGCCGGTGCCGCCGCCACCGCCGCCGCCCTCGCCGCCGCGGCCCCGCCGGGGGCCCGCGCCGCCGGGGCCGCCCGCACCGCCGGGGGTGCCGAGACGCGGGCGGCGCGGCTCCTGGCCCGCATGAGCCTGGAGGAGAAGGTCGGTCAGCTCTTCGTCACCCGGGCGTACGGGCACTCCGCCACCGACCCGGACCCGGAGGACGCCGCGGCGAACCTGCGGGAGTTCGGGGTGCGCACCGCCGCCGAACTCGTCGGGCGGTACCACGTCGGCGGCGTCATCTACTTCCGGTGGGCGCACAACACCCGCGACCCGCGCCAGATCGCCGACCTGTCCGACGGGTTGCAGCGCGCGGCGCTCGCCCAGCGCGTGCCCGTGCCGCTTCTCGTCTCCACCGACCAGGAGCACGGTGCCGTCGCCCGGATCGGCGCGCCCGCCACCCTGCTGCCCGGCGCGATGGCGCTGGGTGCCGCGGGCTCCCCGGACCTGGCCCGGCTGGCCGCGCGGATCGCCGGGACGGAGCTGGCCGCGCTCGGGGTCCGGCAGAACTACGCGCCGGTCGCGGACGTGAACGTCGATCCCGCCAACCCGGTCATCGGGGTCCGTTCCTTCGGCGCCGACCCGCGGGCCGCGGCCCGCCTGGTGGCCGCGCAGGTGCGGGGCCTCCAGGACGCCGGGGTGGCCGCGACCGCCAAGCACTTCCCCGGCCACGGCGACACCACCGCCGACAGCCACACCCACCTGCCGTCCATCGGGCACAGCCGCGAGGAGTGGGGCCTCCTCGACGAGCCGCCGTTCCGGGCGGCCGTCGCCGCCGGGGTGGACGCCGTGATGACGGCGCACATCGTCGTGCCGTCCCTGGACCCCGGCGGGGACCCGGCGACGCTGTCCCGGCCGATCATGACGGGGCTGCTGCGGGAACGGCTCGGCTACGACGGGGTGGTGGTGACCGACTCGCTGCGGATGGAGGGCGTCCGCACCCGGTACGGCGACGACCGGGTGCCCGTGCTCGCCCTGAAGGCGGGCTGCGACCAGCTCCTCAACCCGCCGGACCTGGAGCTGGCATGGACGGCCGTGCGGGACGCCGTGCGGGACGGGGAGCTCCCGCAGGAGCGGCTGGACGCGTCGGTGCTGCGCATCCTGCGGCTGAAGGAGAAGCTGGGGCTGCTGCGGCAGCCGTACACCGTCCGCGAGGACGTGGACCGGCTGGTCGGCAGCCGGGCCCACCGGCAGGCCGCCGAGCGGATCGCGGACGCGACGACGACGCTGCTGCTGAACACCGGCGGCCTGCTGCCGCTCAGCAGCCGCACCCACCGGGACGTGCTGGTCGTCGGGGCCGACCCGGCGTCCCCGTCCGGCACGGGGGGCCCTCCGACGGCGGTGCTCGCGGCGGCCCTCACCGAGCTGGGCTTCACCGCGTCCGCCCTGGCGACGGGCCTCACGCCCGGCCCCGCGCGGATCGAGGAGTCGGTGGCGGCGGCCGCGGGCCGTGACGCGGTCGTCGTCTGCACGTACAACGTCAGGGCCGGGGACGCGCAGTGCGCCCTGGTGGCCCGGCTCGCCGCCACCGGCGTGCCCGTGGTGGCGGTGGCGGTGCGCGACCCGTACGACGCGGGCCTGCTCACCGGCCACCGCGCCGCCCTCGCCACGTACACGTGGACCGACGTGGAGCTGCGGGCCGCCGCGCGGGTCCTCGCGGGCCGGACCCCGCCGCGGGGCCGGCTCCCCGTGCCCGTGCACCGTGCCGACGCGCCGGACCGGGTGCTGTACCCGGTCGGGCACGGGCTGACGTACTGATCCGCTCGGGGCGGCCGCCGCCCTCCCGGGCGGTCATCCCGTCAGCACAGGATCCACCCGGTGGCGGTCTTCTTCCCCGCGAGGGAGGCGGAGGCGCGGACGCAGCGGTTCAGGGCATGCACGGTGACCGGCCCGGCCTGGTGGGTGAAGCGGCCCTTGTCGGTGACGGCCCGGCCGCCGCGCGCCTGGAGCGTCACCGACATGCTGCGGCGGACGCCCGGTTTCGCGGCGACGGTGACGGCGCAGGCGTACTGGCGGGACTTGTAGACACGCAGCTCCCCGCCGGCGAACCGGGCCGTCTTGGCGAGCCGCCCCGAGCAGCCCGCGAGGGCGGCGGCGTCGGCGGTCACCGCGCCCGGGCCGGTGAGGGCCAGCCCGGCGGCGACCAGGACCGCGAGCGTCCGTGCGGCCGCCCGTATGCCGGTGTGCCCTGCTCCAGCGCCCACTGCGTGCTCCCTCACCTCGTGCGTCCACGTCCAGGTCCGTACCTGCGTACGACGCGGACGACGCTCGGAGGGTTGCCTTCCGTATGCCGGGTCGGAGGGCGGCCGGTGCGGGCAGCCGCCGAACCCGGGGCGCATGGTCCCGGCCGACGCGGACGACGTGCGGAGGCCGTCCTGCCGAACGCCGGGCCGGGGACCGCACGGGGCCGCGCCCGTGAACTTGCACCCGGCTCCGGCAGCGCCCCGGGCGCGGCGCTCAGGCCACCCGTTCCGCCTCGTCCTCCCCTATGAACGTGCGCCACAGCTCCGCGTACCGGCCGCCCCGGGCCAGCAGCTCTTCGTGGCTGCCGTCCTCCGCGACCCGGCCGTGGTCCATCACGACGACGCGGTCCGCGCGGGCGGCCGTGGTCAGCCGGTGGGCGACGACCAGAGTGGTGCGGCGCCCGGCCAGCCGCTCGGTGGCCTGGTTGACCTGCGCCTCCGTCGCGAGGTCGAGGGCGGCGGTCGCCTCGTCCAGCAGCAGGACGTCCGGGTCGACCAGCTCGGCGCGGGCCAGGGCGATCAGCTGCCGCTGGCCCGCCGACAGGTTGCGGCCCCGCTCGGCGACCTCGTGGAGGTAGCCGCCGTCCAGCGTGGCGATCATCTCGTGGGCGCCCACCGCGCGGGCCGCGACCTCCACCTCCGCGTCGGTGGCGTCCGGCCGCCCGTACGCGATGGCGTCCCGGACCGTGCCGGGGAAGAGGTACGCCTCCTGCGGGACGACGCCGAGGCGGTGCCGGTACGCGGTGAGGTCCAGCTCCCGCAGGTCGGTGCCGTCGGCGGTGACCCGCCCTTCGGTGGGGTCGTAGAACCGGGCGACCAGCTTGACGAGGGTCGACTTCCCCGCGCCGGTCTCGCCGACGAACGCCACGGTCTGCCCGGCGGGGATCCGCAGGTCCACGCCGCTCAGCGCGGCCTCCTCGTCCCCGTACGAGAAGGACACGCCCTCGAAGCGGATCTCCCCCTTCAGCGACGGCACGGGCCGCGGGTCGGCCGCCGGGGCGGTGGATGTCGGCTCCCGCAGCAGCTCCTGCATGCGGCCGAGCGACACCGCGGCCTGCTGGTAGCCGTCGAAGACCTGCGACAGCTGCTGCACGGGTGCGAAGAACAGGTCGATGTAGAGGAGGTACGCGACGAGCGCGCCGGCCGTCAGCGTCCCCGCCTCGATCCGGCCCGCGCCGACCACCAGCACCGCGGCGGCGGCCAGCGAGGACAGCAGCTGCACGAACGGGAAGTAGACGGAGATCAGCCACTGGCCGCGCACCCGCGCCGCCCGGTAGGCGAGGCTCCGCTCGGTGAACCGCCCGGCGCCCGACCGCTCGCGGCGGAACGCCTGCACGATCCGCAGGCCCGCCACGGACTCCTGGAGGTCGGCGTTGACGACGCTGATCCGCTCCCGCGCCAGCTCGTACGCCTTGACGCTAGCCCGCCGGAAGAACACGGTGCCGACGATCAGCACGGGCAGCGTCGCGAACACGACGAGGGCGAGCTGCACGTCGATGACGACCAGCGCGACCATGATCCCGAAGAAGGTGACGACCGACACGAAGGCGGTGACCAGGCCCGTCTGGAGGAACGTGGACAGGGCGTCGACGTCCGTCGTCATCCGGGTCATGATGCGCCCGGTGAGCTCCCGCTCGTAGTAGTCGAGCCCGAGCCGCTGGAGCTGCGCAAAGATCTTCAGCCGCAGCGCGTACAGCACCCGCTCACCGGTCCGCCCGGTCATCCGGGTCTCGCCGACCTGCGCCGCCCACTGGACGGCCACCGTCAGCAGCGCCAGCGCGGAGGCCGCCCACACCGCGCCGAGCGCCAGCTGCGTGACGCCCTCGTCGATGCCGTGCCGGATCAGCACCGGCAGCATCAGCCCGGCGCCCGCGTCGACGGCGACGAGCAGCAGGCTGAGCAGCAGCGGCACACCGAAGCCGCGCAGCAGCCTGCGCAGCCCGTACGACTCCTCGGGCCGCACGGCCCGCGCCTCGTCGACGTCCGGGACGTCGACGGCCGGGGGCAGCGCCGCGACCTTGGCGAGCAGGTCCGGTGTGGCGCCGGCGTCGGCGTCCGCCCGGTCCGGTCCCTCGGCGCCGGCGCGGTCCCACAGGTGCGGGGTGATGCCGCGCTCCGCGTCGAACTCGGCGTCGAGCTCGTCGCGCACGGTGCGGTCGCCGTCCCCGGCCGCCCCGGCCCGCGGCGTGTGGCCCGGCGACACGCCGCCGAGCCCCTCGGGATCGGTCAGCAGCCGGCGGTAGAGCGCGGAGCGCGCCTGGAGCTCCTCGTGGGTGCCGATGTCGGACAGCCGTCCCCGGTCGAGGACGGCGATGCGGTCCGCCAGGCCGAGGGTGGACCGCCGGTGCGCGATGAGCAGCGTGGTACGGCCGGCCATCACGGACCGCAGCGCCTCGTGGATCTCGTGCTCGACGCGGGCGTCGACCGCGGAGGTGGCGTCGTCGAGGAGCAGCAGCCGCGGGTCGGTGAGGAGGGCGCGGGCCAGGGCGATGCGCTGGCGCTGGCCGCCGGAGAGGGTCAGGCCGTGCTCGCCGACGGTCGTGGCGTACCCGTCGGGCAGCTCGGCGATGAAGCGGTCGGCCTGCGCGGCGCGGGCGGCGGCTTCGACCTCCTCGTCGGTGGCGTCGGGCCGGCCGTAGGCGATGTTGGCGCGGACGGTGTCGGAGAACAGGAAGGAGTCCTCCGGCACGAGGCCGGTCGCGGCCCGCAGCGACTCCAGGGTCAGCTCCCGCACGTCGTGCCCGCCGACGCGGACGGCGCCGCCGGTCACGTCGTAGAACCGGGGCAGCAGCAGGGAGACCGTCGACTTGCCGCTGCCGGAGGCGCCCACGACGGCGACGGTCTCGCCGGGCTCGATGGTGAGGGAGAAGCCGTCCAGGACCGGTTTCGTGCCGCCCGCGTAGCCGAAGGACACGTCGTCGAACTCGACGCGGGCGGGTGCGTCGGCCGGGAGCGCGCGGGTGCCGTCCCGGAGGGAGGGGCGGGTGTCGATCAGCTCCATGACGCGCTCGGCGCCGGCGCGGGCCTGCTGGCCGACGGTGAGGACCATGGCGAGCATGCGGACGGGTCCGACGAGCTGCGCGAGGTACGTGGAGAACGCGACGAAGGTGCCGAGGGTGATCTGGCCGCGGGTGGCCAGCCAGCCGCCGATCGCCAGCATGGCGACCTGCCCGAGGGCGGGCACCGCCTGGAGGGCGGGGGTGTAGCGGGAGTTCAGCCGGATGGTCCGCAGCCGCCCGGCGAACAGCGTGCGGCTCGCGTCCCTGATCTTGCCGGTCTCCTGCTCCTCCTGCCCGAAGCCCTTGACGACCCGCACCCCGGTGACGGCGCCGTCGACGACCCCGGCGACGTGCGCGGCCTGCGTCTGGGCGTACCAGGTGGCGGGGTGGAGCCGGGTGCGGCTGCGCCGGGCGATGGCCCACAGGGCGGGCGCGACGGCGAGCACGACGAGGGTGAGCGGCGGGGACAGCCACGCCATGATGCCGAGCGAGATGACGAACAGCAGGACGTTCCCGATGGTCATCGGGAGCATGAAGAGGAGGCCCTGGATGAGCTGGAGGTCGCTGGTGGCCCGGCCGACGACCTGGCCGGTGGACAGCTCGTCCTGCCGCCGCCCGTCGAGCCGGGCGATCGACCCGTACATCTCGGTCCGCAGGTCGTGCTGCACGTCGAGCGCGAGGCGCCCGCCGTAGTAGCGCCGGATGTACGTCAGCACGTACACGGCGAGGGCGGAGCCGACGAGCAGCCCGATCCACAGGGGCAGCGAGCCGTCGGCCTGCCCGATCACGTCATCGATGACGATCTTGGTGATGAGCGGCACGACGGCCATGAGGGCCATGCCGCCGAGCGACGAGCCGAGGGCCAGCCACACATCGACGGGGTGCCTCCGGCAGTACTCCCACAGTCGCCGGGCCCACCCCTGGTCCGCCGTGCCTTCCCCCGTCGCCGACGCCACGTGTGCTCGACCTCCCGCTGTCGTGCTCTTCCGCTGCTCTACCGGAAGGCACCAACCAGGCGCGGCCGGGATTTCATCCCGCGGGTGCCGCGGGGGTGACAGGTCCCGACCTTCGGCCTAGGTCCTGGTGACGGGTCCCGGCCTTCGGCCCGGGGCCCGGGGACCACTCCTGGCCTTCGGCCCGGGCCTTGCGGCTCCCGTGGTGCGCGGGGCCGGGGGCCTGAGGGCGGCGCCGCGCCCCGCGGGCCGTGCCGGGGGCTCTGCCGGGGCGCGGTGGCGCCGGCGACCGGGAAGCCGCCGCCGGCCCCCGGGCCGACGGCGGCGCAGTGGCCGGCGGGTCACGGGCCCGGCCGG
>NZ_MKXB01000078.1 GCF_001865245.1 Streptomyces sp. CC53
GCCATCGCGCCCTGCCCCGCGGCACCGGCCGTGGACGGCCGGGTGCGCCCGGGCCGGGGCGGTGACGTGCGGGCCCCGGCCGTCGTGCGGTCCCCGGGGCGCCGCCCGCTCGCCCGGGGGCCCGGAACGCCGGGCGGCCGCGAGCGGACGGCGCCGGTCCGTCGTCCGCGGTGCGGGGTGCCCGGTGCCGGCCGGGCGACTCGGAGGAAGCCCCGGCAGCCGGGAGGAGCCGCCGCGCCCTGCGCCGGTCCCGCGCTCAGAAACCGCCGGAGAGGGCGGCCTGGGTGCCGTCCCGCGCTGTCGCCCGGGCGGTGAAGCGGTCCCCGTCCGCGTCGCGGACCCCCTCGGCGTGGTTGTACTGGCCGGCGAAGACGTGCTGCCCAGCCGGCACCGTGCGGCCGGGCAGCAGCGTCCAGGTGTAGACGAGCGCCCCGGCCTCCTCCCGTACCGCGACCGTGAAGTCCCCCTCCGGGAGGGAGCGCCAGTTGCCGGTGTCGGCCACACCACCGGTCTGGGCGACGCGCAGTTCGACGGCGAAGGCCGCCAGGGGCACCGCCGTCCTGACGGTGACGGTGGACTGGGCCCAGTACCGGTTGCTGTGGGGGTCGATGACGCCCTCGCCGGACAGGTACCCGGCGGGCGTCGCCGAGGGTGCCGGCGGCCGCGGGGTCGCGGGCGCCTCGACCGCGGGCGGGGTCGCGGCCGCCGGGACGGGCGCGCCCCGCAGGACGGAAGCGGCCGTGTAGGCACCCGCTCCGAGGACGGCGGCGACCGCCGCGGTGGCGGTGGCGACCCGCAGCCACGGGGTGCGGCTCCACCGGGAGGCGCCCGGGGCAGGCGGGGCGGCCCGGTCGGCCATGCCCCGCTCGACGCGGGCGAGCATGCGGGCGCGGTCGGGCCGGTGCGCCCGGGCGGCACCCCGCAGCGCATCCCTCAACTCGTCTTCCCCTGCCACTACTTCCTCCCGCCCACGAGCTGGGATGCCGCGGAGCGGCCACCCAGCAGCTGCTCCAGCTGGGCCATTCCCTTCGATGTCTGGCTCTTCACCGTACCGACCGAGATCCCGAGGGCACGGGCGGTCTCCCGCTCGGACAGGTCGAAGGCGTGGCGCAGGACCACGCAGGCGCGTTTGCGGAACGGCAGGCGGCGCAGGGCGCCCTGCACGTCGATGACGGCCGGTACGTCGGGGTCGTCGGTGTGCTCGGGGCGCCGGTCCCAGAAGAGGGCGATGCGGCGGCGTTCGCGGACGGCGCTGCGGATCCGGCTGCGGGCCATGTGGGCGACGACCCCCCGGGCGTAGGCCGCCGGGTGGCGGGCGGTGCGCACCCGGTCCCAGCGGTGCCACATCGCCAGCAGGGCGTCGGCGGCGAGGTCGTCGGCGGCGTCGGCCTCGCCGGTCAGGAGGTGGGCGAGCCGGGCGAGTTCGGCGTAGTGACGCTCGAAGAACTCGTGGAACTCCGCGGCGGCGTCCTCGGCGGGTGTGCCCACGGGCGGCCTCTCCCTGCGCGTCGGCCGCGCTGCTCCGTGCCGGTGTCGCGGCGGTGGTCCGTGTCCTCGGACAGCCCGCGCTACCACGGTGTCTGACGAGGTGGCGGATGATCCTAGCAACCACCGCCGTGCGGCCGAGGCGGCGCTTCCCCTGCCGCTCGCCGCGTCGGCCCCCGCGCCCAGGGGCGGGCCGGCGAGCGGGCCGGGGCGGCCTCGGCGGCACCGCGAGCCAAGGGGGCGGTCCTCGGCCGGGGTCCTCCGCGGATGCGGGGCGGCCCCGGGTGGCCCCGGGGGCGAGGGGTGCGGCCGTCAGCCGGGGCCCTTCCCGGTGGCGGGGGCCGCTTCGCGGGTGCGCAGCAGCACCAGGGCGACGTCGTCGTGGCGGGGCGCCGACCCGCGGGCGTGCCCCACAAGGGCGTCGGCGAGGCCGTCCATGTCGTGAGAGGCGCTGCGGGAAAGCCGTTCAGCGAGGTCGCCGGTGGCCTCGTCCGGGTCGGTGCCGGGGGATTCGACGAGGCCGTCCGTGAAGAGGGCGAGGACGGTGCCGGGCGGCAGGTCCGTCTCGGTGCTGGTGTAGTGGGCGCCCGCGTCGATGCCGAGGAGCAGCCCCGGCGGCACGTCCAGGGTGCCGGTGGTCCCGTCGGGGCGGCGGCACAGGGGCGGCGGGTGTCCGGCCGTGGCCAGGCACATCCGGTGCTCCGCCAGGTCGAGTTCGATGTACAGGCAGCTGGTGAACAGGCCCGGGTCGAGATCGACCAGCAGTCGGTTCGTCCGGGCCAGCACGTCGGCGGGGGGCGCCCCGGCCATGGCGTGGACGGCGGTGCGGACCTGGCCCATCAGGGCCGCTGCGTCGACGTTGTGCCCCTGGACGTCGCCGATGGCGACGGCGGCGGTCGACGGGCCCAGCCGGATCACGTCGTAGAAGTCGCCTCCGACGCCCATGCCCACGCCGGCCGGCAGGTAGCGGGCGGCGATGTCCAGGCCCGGCAGCCGGGGCAGGCGGTGCGGCAGCAGACCTGCCTGGAGCCGGCGGGCGAGTTCCTGCTTGGCGTCGTACAGGCGGGCCCGGTCCATTGCCTGGGCCACCAGGCCCGCGAAGGAGCTGAGGACGGCGCGTTCGCCGGACGGGAAGGCGCGGGGCTGGTCGTACGCGAGGACGAGGGTGCCGACCGGGCGGCGGGAGGCGACGAGCGGCAGGAACGCCCAGGCGCCCATGTCGGGGGGCAGGCCGCTGCGCGGGAAGGCGGCGTGCAGTTCGTGTCCGCTGTGGAGGAACAGCGGCGCACCGGTGGTGTGGACGCGTACCGACGGGGTGTCGGCGGTGAGGGGGATCGAGTACAAGCTCTCCGCGAGCTCCGGCGGGCAGCCGCTCTCACCGGCGAGGCGCAGCCTGCCGTCCTCCGCCATCAGCAGCGCCAGGGCCTGCGCGCCCAGGGCGGGGGCCATCTGCTCGGCGGTCTGACGGACGACGTCCCGGACGCCCGCGGCCTCACTGAGGGTGGCCGCCAGGTGCATCAGGTGGTAGAGGGCGCCGAGCCGCCCGGTCGCGACGGGCGGCGGCACGGTAGGCGCCTCCTGCCGGTACTCCTCCGGGTCGGCGGTGGCGGGGGGATCGCCGGTCGCGTCGGACGTGATGCGGACGCTGATGCCGGTGGCGTCCGGGTAGAGGTGGAAGCGGAGTCGGCGGTCCGGGGGGCGGACGGCCGTGAACACGGTGGTCTCCCGGCTGACGATCGCGGCGCGGTAGCGGTCCTCCACCGTCGGGTGGTCCAGCCAGGGGAGCTCCTCCCACGGCAGGGTACCGAGCAGCCGGGAGACCGGGGCGCCGAGCAGGTCGGCCGCGGACGCCGAGACATAGGCGATCCGGCCGTCGAGGTCCAGGGCGCAGCTGCCGCCAGGCAACCGGTCGGGGAAGGCGAGGGCGGCCGCCGCCTGCCTGCCGTCCGGCGGGGACGGTCGGGGGTGGACGACGAGGGGCGGCCGGTCCGGTGCCAGCGGTCGCCCGGCGCGGGCGGCCCGGTCCAGCACGGCGGCCATCCGTTCGGCGCAGGCGTGGACGACCGCGGACTCGGACTCGCTCAGCTCGGGCGGGTGCGCACCCGGCCACATCATGACGAGGCCGCCCCAGCGGGTGGCGCCGGTGGAGACGGGAAGCGCCGCGAGGGCGAAGCGGTACGGCAGGACGAGACCGGGGCGGGGGTAGTGCCGTGCCACGGCCTCCTGGTCCCCGAGCCACACCATCCGCTGCCGGTCCACGGCGTCGGCGACCGGGATGGGCTCTCCGGGGGAGACGCGCAGCCAGGGCACGGCGAACTCCAGCGGGACCCCGCTGAGCACCGCGAGCCGCAGGGCGCTGCGTCCGGGCGGCACGAGGTACAGCATGCCGACGGACGCGCCCGTGTCCTGCATGACGGTGACCAGGGCAGAGCCCAGTTCCCGCATCTCCGGCCGCGTGCGCTCCACGCCTCAAGGTTGCCCCGCCGCGCCGGACCCCGCAGTCCGAGAGCCGCTGGACGCGTCCGCGGGCCGCCGGACCGTGCGGGAGCCGTCCCCGCCTGCCCCGGCCCGGGTAGCCGCACCGCCCGCCGGGTAGTGGCCGACGCGACCAGGCCCGGCCTGCACGCGGAGACCGGCGGCCCGTGGGGCCGTCGGGTGCCGCCGCGCCCAGCCCGGCCTGCCCGCGGAGGCCGGTACCCGTGCAGCCTTCCGGTGCCGACGCAACCCGCCCGACCCTCCCCGCGGAGACCGGCGGCCCGAGCAGCCATCCGGTGCCGACGCGCCCCGTCCAGCCTGCCCCGCGGAGGCCGGCGGCCCGTGTGGCCGCCGGGTGGGGTCACCCCGTACGACACGGCGGAGGCGGCCCGGGCGGCGCACCGGGCACGGGAGCTGCGGGGCGCGGAGGACGGCGCGGCGCGCGGCCGCCTGCACCAGGGCTGGTCGCCGCGCGGCTGCGGGACGGCCGGCGGCGGCCGCGGCACCGGCGCTGGTGGTGGGCGGGGGTGCCTCTATGTCTTTCGTCAAGGTGCCCCCGTCGGGTTTGGGGTGGTTCGGGC
>NZ_MKXB01000079.1 GCF_001865245.1 Streptomyces sp. CC53
CCCGCGGCGTCGGCGGGGCGCGGGGCGCGCGCCGGGACCGCGGCCGACGCCCGGGTGTGCCCGGCGGCGGGCGGCTGCCCTTCGCACGCCCCCGGGCGGCCTGCGGTCCCGCGGGCCTCCGCGGGGTCCACGGCGTCCGGGGCGGCTGCGACCGCCGGCTGCTCGGGAGCACCGGTCTCCCCAGGTGCCTTCTTGGGCCAGACCACGTACGTCAGGGCGATCAGCCCGTGGATGCCGGCCGCGCGCCACGCCCCGCCCATCCAGCTCTCCAGCGGCCCCACACGCCCGGGGTCGCCGACGTACCGGATCGCGGCCCACAGCAGCACCGTCGCCACGGACGCCCCCACCACCGTGCCGAGCCAGACCCGGCCCTCGTGGCGGGCGCGGGCCATGCCGTAGCGGGGCGGGCCCACCGGGCGGGGCGCCCCGCCGAAGCGGTGCGCGGCGTGACCGTCGAGCCACTTCACGGTCCGGTGCCCGTGCCCGACGGTGTAGCCGATGTACAGCGCGGCCAGGCCGTGATGCCAGCTCGGCTCGGCGCCGCCGCGCAGGTCCACCGCCGTGGCGACCAGCAGCACGACCTCCAGGAGCGGTTCGCACAGCAGCAGCGCCGCGCCCGTCTTCGGCATCCGCAGCAGGTAGCGGGTCGCGAGACCGGCCGCCAGGAGCACCCAGAAGCCGACCTCGCACACCAGGATCAGTGTCAGCACCATGCCGTCCAGCCTGCCGGGCCGGGTGCTGCCCCGCGTCGTCGGTGATGACGAGAACGCGCCGGGCGCCACTGCACCTTTCGATGTACGGGCGGCTCGGACCGGCCGGGGACGACCCCGCGGGCCGGGCCGTGTTGGATGGGTGCCGTGACACTGCCCCGGCCCCCGCACCGCCACGACGTCCTGATGTCCGCCGTCGGACTGGCGCTGGGTCTGCTGCTGTGGAGGCTCGGACTGCACATGCAGGGCCCGCAGCACGCGGTGTTCCACTCGGACTGGCTGATGCTCGTCCCGCTTCTCGTCGTCGCGGGCCTGGAGCTGGTGCGCCGGACGCTGCCCAGGACGGCCCTGCTGGTCGGCACGCTCGCCCTCGTCGCGGACCAGCTCACCCGGGGCAACATCGCGACCGTCCTGATGTTCACCGACCTGGTGTACGCGGCGGTGGTGTACGGCACGCCCGCCTCCGCCCGCCGGATCCCGGTCACCACGGGGCTGATCACCGTGGGCGTGTCGCTGGGGTTCCTGGCCTGGTGGCAGGAGCCGGAGGGACTGCTGGTGGGGGTGCTGACGGGCCTGGTGTCGTTCGCGCCCGCCGCGACCGGCGCGATCGTCCGGGCCCACCGGGAGGCCGCCGACGCGGCCCGGCTGCGCGCCGAACAGACCGCGCTGCTCGCGGAGATGGACCGCCGGGAGGCCGTGGTCGCCGAACGCGCCCGGATGGCCCGGGAGCTGCACGACATGGTGGCGGGGCACCTGTCGGCCATCGCGATCCACTCGACGGCCGCGCTGTCCCTGGACGACCCGGCCACCACCCGGGAGGCGATGGGGGTGATCCGGGAGAACAGCGTCGAGGGCCTGGCCGAGATGCGCCGGCTGATCACCCTCCTCAGGGAGGGCGCGGGGCACGAGGAGCCCGCGCCCGCGCCCACCCTGGCCGGGATCGGTGCGCTGGTGCGGCAGGCGGAGACGGCGGGCACGGCCGGGGGGCTGGCGTTCGCGTGGGACGGGCCGCCGCCGCAGGACGGGGGTGCGCCGCTGCCCGCGCCGGTGGAGCTAGCGGCTTACCGCATCGTGCAGGAGTCCCTCACCAACGCGCTCAAGCACGCTGCGCCCGGCACCGTGGCGGTGGCGCTCGACCGCACCGACGAGGCGCTGACCGTGCAGGTGACGAGCGTCCACGGCGAGGCCGCCCCGGACGGCCCGCGCGCCCCCGGGTCGGGCGCCGGGCTGGTCGGCATGCGGGAGCGTGCGGCCCTGCTGGGCGGCGTGTTCGAGGCGGGCCCCGCCGACGCCACCGGGGGCGGCAGGATCTGGCGGGTGCGGGCCGTGCTGCCCGTGCGGAAGGACGACAAGGAGCCGTCGGCATGACGTCCAGCAGCAGCATCCGGGTGCTCGTCGCGGAGGACCAGAGGTCCGTGCGGGCCGGACTGGTCCTCATCCTGCGCAGCGCGCCCGACATCGAGGTGGTCGGCGAGGCGGGCGACGGCGAGGCCGCCGTGCGGCTGGCCCGGGACCTGCGGCCCGACGTGGTCCTCATGGACGTGCAGATGCCGCTGCTGGACGGGGTGGAGGCGACGCGCCGGGTGGTCGCGGAGGGCCTGGCGGACGTGCTGGTCCTCACCACCTTCGACCTGGACGCGTACGTGTTCGGCGCGCTGCGGGCCGGCGCCTCCGGGTTCCTGCTGAAGAACACGGAGGCACGGGACCTCGTCGAGGCGGTGCGGACCGTGGCACGCGGCGAGGGGCTGATCGCGCCGGCGGTCACGCGCCGTCTGATCGCGGAGTTCGCGGCGCCCGCCGGCCGACCCGTGCGCGCGGCGAACGCACCCGATCCGGCCGTTCTCGACCCGCTCACCCGGCGTGAGCGGGAGGTCCTCGCCTGCCTCGGGGAGGGCCTGTCGAACGCGCAGGTCGCGGTGCGCCTCGACATGGCGGAGGCCACGGTGAAGACGCACGTCAGCCGGTTGCTGAACAAGCTGGGGCTGCGCAGCCGGGTGCAGGCGGCGGTGCTGGCGCAGGAGTTGGGCGTCGGGACGGAGAGCGACGACCGGCCCTGAGCGACCCGCGCAAACCAGCCGTCCCCGTCTCACCACAACTGGTCTGGACCTATTGACGATTGGTCCAGACCTTCCTACGCTCGCGGCGCGCACCTTGTCATGGACGCACGGACCCCCACCATGTCCGTCCCCCTCTTGAGGAGCACCGTGAGCACGAGCACTCAAGCACCACCGCGCAGATCAGGACTCCTGGCCAGAGCCACGGCCGGAGCCACCGCACTCCTGCTTCCGCTGGCCGCACTGGTCGGCCTCGCCACACCCGCCCAGGCCGCCGCGTCGGCCACCGCCACCTACACCAAGACCCAGGACTGGGGCAGCGGCTTCGAGGGCAAGTGGACGGTGAAGAACACCGGCACCACCACCCTCAGCTCCTGGACCGTCGAGTGGGACTTCCCCTCGGGCACCTCCGTCACCTCCGCCTGGGACGCCGACGTCACGAACAGCGGCACCCACTGGACCGCCAAGAACAAGACCTGGAACGGCACCCTCGCCCCGGGCGCCTCCGTCACCTTCGGCTTCAACGGCACCGGCTCCGGCTCCCCGTCCGGCTGCAAGCTGAACGGCGGGTCCTGCGACGGCGGCCCGAGCGAGCCCGGCGACACGCCGCCCTCCGCGCCCGGCACCCCGAGCGCCTCCGGCATCACCGACACCTCGGTCAAGCTGAGCTGGACCGCGGCCACCGACGACAAGGGCGTCAAGAACTACGACGTCCTGCGCGACGGCGCCAAGGTCGCCACGGTGACCGGCCTGACCTACACCGACTCGGGCCTCACCGCGGGCACCGACTACTCGTACGCCGTCCAGGCCCGTGACACCGCCGACCAGACCGGCGCGGTCAGCGGCTCGGTCGCGGTCCGCACCACGGGCGGCGACGGTGGCCCCGGCCCCGGCCCCTCCTCCAAGGTCAACCTCGGCTACTTCACCAACTGGGGCGTCTACGGGCGCAACTACCACGTCAAGAACCTCGTGACGTCGGGCTCGGCCGAGAAGATCACGCACATCAACTACGCCTTCGGCAACGTCCAGGGCGGCAAGTGCACCATCGGCGACGCCTACGCCGACTACGACAAGGCGTACACCGCCGCCCAGTCCGTCGACGGCGTCGCCGACACCTGGGACCAGCCGCTGCGCGGCAACTTCAACCAGCTGCGCAAGCTGAAGGCGAAGTACCCGCACATCAAGGTGCTGTGGTCCTTCGGCGGCTGGACCTGGTCCGGCGGCTTCGGCCAGGCGATCCAGAACCCGGACGCCTTCGCCAAGTCCTGCTACGACCTGGTGGAGGACCCGCGCTGGGCCGACGTCTTCGACGGCATCGACCTGGACTGGGAGTACCCGAACGCCTGCGGTCTGACCTGCGACACCAGCGGCCAGAACGCCATGTCCAAGATGATGAAGTCCATGCGGGCCACGTTCGGTCCGAACAACCTGGTCACCGCGGCGATCACCGCCGACGCCTCGGCCGGCGGCAAGATCGACGCCGCCGACTACGGCCCGGCCGCGCAGTACGTCGACTGGTACAACGTGATGACGTACGACTTCTTCGGCGCGTGGGCGGCCAAGGGCCCGACGGCCCCGCACTCCCCGCTCACCTCCTACGCGGGCATCCCGCAGCAGGGCTTCAACTCCGCCGAGGCCATCGCCAAGCTGAAGGCCAAGGGCGTCCCGTCCGAGAAGCTCCTGCTCGGCATCGGCTTCTACGGGCGCGGCTGGACCGGCGTGACCCAGAAGGAGCCGGGCGGCACCGCCACCGGCCCGGCGGCCGGCACGTACGAGCAGGGCATCGAGGACTACAAGGTCCTCAAGGCCACCTGCCCGGCGAACGGCACCGTCGCCGGCACCGCGTACGCGCACTGCGGCACCAACTGGTGGAGCTACGACACCCCGCAGACGATCCTGTCCAAGATGGCCTGGGCGAACAACCAGGGCCTGGGCGGCGCGTTCTTCTGGGAGTTCAGCGGTGACACCAGCAACGGTGAGCTCGTCAGCGCGATCCACACCGGTCTCAACTAGTCCCCAGCGGACCTGAGACCACATCGGGCCGCACCCTCGCGGAGGGTGCGGCCCGATCCGTACGGGAGCGCGGATGCCCACGGGGCGTACGGCCCGCGGCGGGGCCGGCGCACACCGGGTCCGCGGTACTACGCCACGTTGACCCGCTGTCCGGGGGGCGCCGCCTCCAGCCAGGCCAGGAAACCCGTGAGCGCGTCCTCGCTCATCGCCAGTTCCAGCCTCACGCCCTGGTGCAGGCAGCCGAGCACCACGGAGTCCGACAACAGCGCCAGCTCCTCCTCGCCCTCCGGCATCCGGCGGGCGAGCACCTCGATGGCGTCGCGGTCCAGCACCCGGCGCGGCCTCGGCGCGTACGAGAAGACCCGGAACCACCCGATCCGGTCACCGCTGTAGCGGGCGACGCCGTACACCCAGCCCTTGCCGGAGGCGTCGCCGCCCTCGGGGACGTTCCAGCGCAGGCTGCAGTCGAAGGTGCCACCGGAACGCTGGATGAGCCGCCGACGCAGACCGAACATGAAGAGTCCGATCACCACCAGTGCGACGACCAGTGCGCTCAGCAGCAGAGCGAGGACCATCTCCACCGACCTCCTCGCTTCTCCCCGTTACGGATACGTCCGGTACCAATCTGCCACCTGCATCGCCTCAGCCGCGGCCCGGTCTGGAGAATCCAGCCCGGGCCGCGGCTGAGGGGTGCCGGCCCGCCCCGCGGTGCGGGACGGGCCGGCGACGTACGTCCGCGGTGGTGCGCCGGTCAGCGCGCCGCCGCCGCCGTCACCGCGCGCAGTCGGATCTCGGCGCGCCGCTCGGCGGCGGCGTCCGCGTCCGACTTGGCGCGCTCCAGCGCGCGCTCGGCGCGCTGGGTGTCGATCTCCTCCGCGAGCTCGGCGATCTCCGCCAGCAGCGACAGCTTGTCGTCGGCGAAGGTGATGAAACCGCCGTGCACCGCGGCGACGACCGTTCCGCCGTCACTCGTACGGATGGTCACCGGGCCCGACTCCAGCACACCGAGCAGCGGCTGGTGCCCGGGCATGACGCCGATGTCGCCGGAGGTGGTGCGCGCGATGACCAGGGTGGCCTCGCCGGACCAGACACTCCGGTCCGCGGCGACCAGCTCGACGTGCAGCTCAGCAGCCAAGGGTGGCTCCTCGGGTCACCACCCGGCGGGATGTGCCGGGTGTTGGGTCACAAGTCTAGTAGGGCAGCAGGTCCTGTTGTGGGCGGACGCCCCCGCCCCGGAGCGGGCTCGCGGGGAGGGACGGCTGCGCACGACGGGACCGGCCGCCCGCCCGGGGACGCGGGTCCCCGGGGGGGGCGGGGACGGGTCCCCGGCTGTGCATGGTGAAGGGGGCGGGGCCGGCCCGCCCCCTTCGGAAGGCACCGGCGTCAGGAGACGCCGAGCTCCTTCGCGTTGTTCTTCAGGTCCTCGAGACCACCGCACATGAAGAACGCCTGCTCCGGGAAGTGGTCGAACTCACCGTCGCAGATCGCGTTGAACGCGGCGATGGACTCGTCCAGCGGAACGTCCGAACCGTCCACGCCGGTGAACTGCTTCGCCGCGTGGGTGTTCTGGGACAGGAAGCGCTCGACACGACGGGCGCGGTGGACGACCAGCTTGTCCTCTTCGCCCAGCTCGTCGATACCGAGGATCGCGATGATGTCCTGGAGGTCCTTGTACTTCTGCAGGATCCCCTTGACGCGCATCGCCGTCTCGTAGTGGTCCTTCGCGATGTAGCGAGGGTCCAGGATGCGGGACGTGGAGTCCAGCGGGTCCACGGCCGGGTAGATGCCCTTCTCGGAGATCGGACGGGAGAGAACCGTCGTCGCGTCGAGGTGGGCGAAGGTGGTGGCCGGGGCCGGGTCGGTCAGGTCGTCGGCGGGGACGTAGATCGCCTGCATCGAGGTGATCGAGTGACCGCGGGTCGACGTGATGCGCTCCTGGAGGAGACCCATCTCGTCGGCCAGGTTCGGCTGGTAACCCACCGCGGACGGCATGCGGCCGAGCAGGGTGGACACCTCGGAACCGGCCTGGGTGAAGCGGAAGATGTTGTCGATGAAGAACAGCACGTCCTGCTTCTGGACGTCGCGGAAGTACTCCGCCATCGTCAGACCGGCCAGGGCGACGCGCAGACGGGTACCCGGGGGCTCGTCCATCTGGCCGAAGACCAGCGCCGTCTTGTCGAGGACGCCGGACTCCTCCATCTCCGCGATGAGGTCGTTGCCCTCACGGGTGCGCTCGCCGACGCCCGCGAAGACGGAGACGCCCTCGTGGAGGTTGGCGACACGCATGATCATTTCCTGGATCAGCACGGTCTTGCCGACACCGGCACCACCGAACAGACCGATCTTTCCACCCTTGACGTACGGGGTGAGGAGGTCGACGACCTTCAGGCCGGTCTCGAACATCTCGGTCTTGGACTCGAGCTGGTCGAAGGCGGGGGCCTTGCGGTGGATCGCCCAGCGCTCGGTCTCCTGGCCGTTGGCCTCCGGCTCATTCAGCACCTCACCGAGGGTGTTGAACACCTTACCCTTGGTGAAGTCGCCGACCGGGACGGTGATGCCGTTGCCGGTGTCGACGACCGGGGCCTGGCGGACCAGGCCGTCGGTCGGCTGCATCGCGATCGTACGGACCAGGCCCTCACCGAGGTGCTGGGCGACCTCCAGGGTCAGGGTCCGGGTGCTGCCGGGGTTGGCCGGGTCGGCCACATCGACGTGCAGCGCGTTGTAGATCTCCGGCATCGCGTCGACGGGGAACTCCACGTCGACGACCGGGCCGATGACCCGGGCGACGCGGCCAGTCGCCGTGGCCGTCTCAACAGTGGTCGTCATTACTTGTCACTCCCCGCGGTCGCGTCGGCCAGGGCGCTCGCGCCACCGACGATCTCGCTGATTTCCTGGGTGATTTCGGCCTGGCGGGCCTGGTTGGCAAGACGGGTGTACGTGTTGATCAGTTCACCCGCGTTGTCCGTCGCGGACTTCATCGCCTTGCGGCGGGCCGCGTGCTCGGACGCGGCCGCCTGCAGCAGGGCGTTGTAGATCCGGCTCTCGACGTACCGGGGCATGAGGGCGTCCAGGACGTCCTCCGCCGACGGCTCGAAGTCGAACAGCGGCAGCAGTTCCTTCTTCGCGCCCTCGCCGTCCTCGGCCTCGGAGAGGCTGAGGGGCAGCAGCCGGTTGTCGACCGGCGTCTGCGTCAGCATCGACACGAACTCGGTGAAGACGATGTGGAGCTCGTCCACACCCCCCTGCGCCGTGTCCTTCTCGATCGCCTCGATCAGCGGCGCCGCGACCTTCTTGGCGTCCGCGTACGACGGGTTGTCGGTGAAACCGGTCCACGAGTCCGTGACCGGCATCTCACGGAAGCCGTAGTAGGCGACACCCTTGCGGCCGACGATGTAGGTGTCGACCTCCTTGCCCTCACCGCGCAGCCGCTCGGTCAGGACGCCCGCCGCCTTGATGGCGTTGGAGGAGTAGCCGCCGGCCAGACCGCGGTCGCTCGTGAGGAGCAGCACCGCGGCGCGGGTCGGGTTCTCCGCCTCCGTGGTCAGCGGGTGCTTGGCGTTCGAGCCGGTCGCCACCGCGGTGACCGCGCGGGTCAGCTCGGTCGCGTACGGCGTGGAGGCCGCCACCTTACGCTGCGCCTTGACGATGCGCGAGGCGGAGATCATCTCCATCGCCTTGGTGATCTTCTTGGTCGCCGTGACCGACTTGATCCGACGCTTGTAGACCCGGAGCTGGGCTCCCATGGATCAGGTCCCTTCCGTCGTCACTTCGAGACGTTGACGGCGGCCGGGGCGTCTTCGCCGAGCAGCTTGCCGTCCGACGTCTCGAACTGCTTCTTGAAGGAGCCGATGCACTCCGCGACCTTGTCGAGCGTGTCGTCCGACATCTTGCCGCCCTCGCGGATCGACGTCATGAGCGACTTGTGCTCGCGGTGCAGGTAGTCCAGCAGCTCGCTCTCGAAGCGGCGGATGTCCTCGACCGGCACGTCGTCCATCTTGCCGGTGGTGCCGGCCCAGACGGAGACGACCTGGTTCTCGGTCGACATGGGCTGGTACTGCGCCTGCTTCAGCAGCTCCACCATGCGCTTGCCACGCTCCAGGGCGGCCTTCGAAGCGGCGTCCAGGTCGGAACCGAAGGCGGCGAACGCCTCCAGCTCACGGAACTGGGCCAGGTCCACACGGAGGCGGCCGGAGACCTGCTTCATCGCCTTGTGCTGGGCGGAGCCACCGACACGGGAGACCGAGATACCGACGTTCAGGGCCGGGCGCTGACCGGCGTTGAACAGGTCGGACTCCAGGAAGCACTGGCCGTCGGTGATGGAGATGACGTTGGTCGGAATGAACGCCGACACGTCGTTCGCCTTGGTCTCGACGATCGGCAGACCGGTCATCGAACCGGCACCCATCTCGTCGGAGAGCTTCGCGCAGCGCTCCAGCAGGCGGGAGTGCAGGTAGAAGACGTCACCCGGGTAGGCCTCGCGGCCCGGCGGGCGGCGCAGGAGCAGCGACACGGCGCGGTACGCGTCGGCCTGCTTCGACAGGTCGTCGAAGACGATGAGGACGTGCTTGCCCTCGTACATCCACTGCTGACCGATGGCGGAGCCGGTGTAGGGCGCCAGGTACTTGAAGCCGGCCGGGTCGGACGCCGGGGCGGCGACGATGGTCGTGTACTCCAGGGCGCCGGCCTCCTCCAGCGCGCCGCGGACGGACGCGATGGTGGAGCCCTTCTGGCCGATGGCGACGTAGATGCAGCGGACCTGCTTCTTCGGGTCGCCGGTGCGCCAGTTGTCGCGCTGGTTGATGATCGTGTCGACGGCCAGGGCGGTCTTGCCGGTCTGGCGGTCGCCGATGATCAGCTGACGCTGACCGCGGCCGATCGGGGTCATGGCGTCGACGGCCTTGTAGCCGGTCTCCATGGGCTCGTGCACCGACTTGCGCTGCATGACCGTGGGGGCCTGCAGTTCGAGGGCACGGCGACCGGACGTCTCGATCTCGCCGAGGCCGTCGATCGGGTTGCCGAGCGGGTCGACGACGCGACCCAGGTAACCCTCGCCGACGGGGACGGACAGGACCTCGCCGGTGCGCTGGACCGACTGGCCCTCTTCGATGCCGCTGAACTCACCGAGGACGATCGCACCGATCTCGCGCTCCTCGAGGTTGAGGGCGAGACCGAGGGTGCCGTCCTCGAACTTCAGCAGCTCGTTGGCCATGGTCGAGGGCAGTCCCTCGACCTTGGCGATGCCGTCGCCGGCGAGGCTGACCGTACCGACCTCCTCGCGCGAGGCCGCGTCCGGCTTGTACGACTGGACGAAGTTCTCCAGTGCGTCCCGGATCTCCTCCGGCCGGATCGTGAGCTCCGCCATCTGGGTTCCCTGCTCTCCTTGTTGGGCCCGAAGTCTTCTTGGGGGGTCTGGGGGCTCCCCCCAGAACTTCTGCATCCTGTGCACGGCCCAACCGGGCCGTAGGTCACGCTTCTTTGATTTGCCGAGCTGGTACGCCGGGGCGTCAGCCCGCCAGTCGCCGGGACGCCTCGTCGAGGCGGCTGGCGATGGTGCCGTCGATGACCTCGTCGCCGACGCGCACGCTGATCCCGCCGAGGACCTCCGGGTCCACGTCCAGGTTGAGGTGCATCTGCCGGCCGTACAGCTTGGCCAGCACCGCGCCGAGACGCTGCTTCTGCTGGTCGCTGAGCGGCACCGCCGAGGTGACGACCGCGACCATCCGGTCACGCCGCGCCGCGGCGAGCTTGGACAGGGACTCGAGGCCCCCCTCCAGGCTACGTCCTCGGGGCTGGGTGGCCAGGCGGACGATCAGGCGCTCGGTGACCGGGTTCGCCCTGCCGCCGAGGAGGCCGCGCAGCAGCTCGCCCTTCGCGGTGGCCGTGGCGGTCCGGTCGGTGAGCGCGGCACGCAGCTCGGAGTGGGAGGCGACGATCCGGCTGAACCGGAACAGCTCGTCCTCCACGTCGTCGAGCGTGCCGGCGCCCTGCGCCGCGGTGAGCTCCGCGGTGCTCGCCAGCTCCTCGACCGCGTCGACCAGGTCGCGCGACTGGGACCAGCGGGCGCGGACCATGCCGGAGACCAGGTCGACGGTCTCGCCGCCCACCTGACCGCTCAGCAGTCGCGTGGCCAGGTCGGCCTTGGCCTCTCCGGCCTGCGCCGGGTCGGTGAGGACCCGACGCAGCGACACCTCGCGGTCGAGCAGCGCGGTGACGGCGGCCAGCTCCCCGGCGAGCTTCGCCGCGTCGACCGACGTGTTGTCGGTCAGCGCGTCGAGGCGCTCGCGCGCGGCAGCCAGTGCCTCGCGGCTCGCTCCGTTCATCGGGCGGCCTCGGCCTTCTCCTCGAGCTCGCCGAGGAAGCTGTCGATGACCCGGCTCTGGCGGGCGTGGTCCTCCAGGGACTCGCCGACCAGCTTGCCGGCGAGGCCGGTCGCCAGCTTGCCGACGTCCTGCCGCAGCACGGCGGCCGCGGCGGCGCGCTCGCGCTCGATCTGAGCGTGGCCCGTGGCGATGATCTCGTCGCGCTGGCGCTGACCTTCCGCCCTCATCTCGGCGATGATCGCGGCGCCCTGCTCCTGGGCCTCCTGCCGCAGACGCGCGGCCTCGTGGCGGGCCTCGTCCAGCTGGGCCCGGTACTGCTCGAGGACGCTCTGGGCCTCGACCTGTGCCGCCTCCGCCTTCTCCATGGAGCCTTCGATGGCTTCACGGCGCTCTTCCAGAGCCTTGTTGATCGTCGGAAGGAGCTTCTTGGCGAAGACGACGAAGACGATGCCGAAGGCGATCAGGCCGATGACGATCTCGGGCCAGACCGGGAGCAGCGGCATCTGCGGCTCTTCAGCTGCCAGATGCAACATGATGGACCTTTCCGTCGGTTACGGCTGCGTACGGACCGTTACTTGACGATGAACGGAACGACGAAGCCGATGAGGGCGAGGGCCTCGACGACAGCGAAGCCGAGCAGCATGTTCTGGCGGATGAGGCCGGCCGCCTCGGGCTGGCGGGCGATGGCCTGCACACCGTTGCCGAAGATGATGCCGATACCGATACCCGGGCCGATCGCGGCGAGGCCGTAACCGATGGTGCCGACGTTGCCGTTGACGGCCGCGAGGGTCTCGAGAGCAGCAGACATGTCCGTGGTTCCTTCTCTTGGTGGGCCGGTGGCTGGTGGTCCACCGGACGTCTTGGGTTAGCCGGGTGGCTGTTTCCTCAGTGCGCTTCTTCGAGCGCCTGGGACAGGTACGTGGCGGTCAGGACGGTGAACACGTAGGCCTGCAGCGCCTGGATGAACAGCTCGAAGACCGTGAGGACGAGCGTCATCAGGAAGGAGGCCGAGGCGTAGACGGTGCCCAGGACCGTTCCGAGCATGTACCACGTGGCGATCGTGAAGATCAGGATCAGGATGTGGCCCGCGAACATGTTCGCGAAGAGTCGTACGGCCAGCGTGAACGGGCGCACGAAGACGTTCGACACGAACTCGAGCGGCGTCAGCAGCACGTAGATCGGCTTCGGGAGGCCGCTCGGCACGCAGAGGTTGCGGAAGCCGCCGACGAGGCCGTTGGTGCGGAAGGTGACCGTCATGTAGGTGATCCACACCAGCAGCGCGAGGCCGACCGGATAGGCGATGACGGAGCTCACCGGGAACTGGGCCAGCGGAACCAGTGCCCAGAGGTTGAGCATCCACACGAAGAAGAAGAGGGACACCAGGAGCGGGACGAACGGCTCGCCCTTCTTCCCGATGACCTCTCGGGCCACGCCCTGCCGGACGAACTCGTAGAGCGCCTCGGCGACCATCTGCAGCTTGCCGGGCACGACCTTGGCGTTGCCGAAGGCCGCCCAGAAGAAGGCGATGATGCCGAAGGTGCCGATGATCGCCAGCAGCATCGGCTTGTTGAACTCGACGGGGCCGATCTCAAAGATCGGTTCGAAGATGAACGACCACACGGAAGGGGCGGGGAAGCCACAATCCTGGAACAGATGGCAGTCGACCTCGAAGGCGAGCGTCTGGGCGTCAGCAGTCACCAAGAGCTCCTTCTGCATGGCGCATGGTTACGGCAACCTCGTTGTATCGGAGCGGCAGGCAGCCGCAGGTCGGCACCGGACTGGTCTTACAGGGGTGGTGGCGGCGGACAGGCCTGGAGCCTCGCGATGGGGTCGGCGGCAGCTCATCTGCCCGCACCCTCAGTGCCGCAGTTGGAACCGGACGATAGCAGCCCTGCTGGCGGACGCTTATATCGCCCCTACTTCTCATCGGGCACCTCTGCACCCCGCGGCCGGTGCGTGGCCTCCGCGACGGGCTCGACGTACGGGATCCGCGCCTTCATGTGGGCCCGGGCCTGTGCGGCGACCCACACCAGCGTCGCGGTCACGAGCGTGAGCGCCAGCGCCTTGAGGTCGAACCGCGTGGTGTCCCGGACGGCCATGACGAAAGCGAGCAGCAGGACGAGCTGGACGGAGTAGACCATCAGCCCCATGCCCTGGAAGAGCTGGGGCATGGCCTTGGCCACGTACTGGAGCGCCAACTGCCCGAGCGCCATGAAGAGCAGCACGACGAGTGCGCCCAACGCGGAGCCGATCGCGCCCTCCGTTCCTGCCGTCAGGGCGCTCACGGCGATGGCGAGCACACCGACGGCAGCCGTGGGTACGACCATCGGAAGAAGTGCGCGGGTGGCGCTGGGGGGCATGGCGGCGTCTCCGCTACTGAGGGCAGGCAGGCGTGTCGTCATGGACAAAGCTAGACCCGGTGTGATGGCGAATCGTCGGAGCCAAGAGGCCATCGCACAACGACCACCCAACTGTCCCCGGGTCTCGTGAACGGTATCACAAACTTTTTGGCGAGGTCTTTACCCGAAAGTGTGCCAACACTCACACATGAGAGGGACAGTGCGCGTGTGTGCGCGACACGCGTGGGCTTTGTCTGGTAATGCCCCGACTAGGCTGCTTCCGTCAACTCGATGTTCCGGCCTTCCGTCGTTCGGGGAGGTGCGCACGGGCCCCGATGGCGGTCGCCCCGTTGATGCCGACCGGCACCCGGAGGTCCTCGTCCGCCGCGGCGTCCGCGTCGGGTGACCCGCCCTCGCCGGCCTCCGGACCGCCGGCCGCGTACCCCTTGCGGAACCTGCGGCGGCGGTAGCGGGGCGGCACGAACGACTGGGCCCACAGCGGCGCCCGCGGCTTGAAACGGGGCAGGAGCAGCAGCACCAGGCCGATGGCGCTGAGCGCCACGATCGGCAGCATGATCCACATGGACGCGGAGTGCACCGAGTACATCAGCGTCCCGAAGGCGATCAGCGCGGACCAGAAGTACATGATGAAGACGGCCCGGCTGTGCGAGTGGCCGACCTCCAGGAGCCGGTGGTGCAGGTGGCCCCGGTCGGCGGCGAACGGCGACTGGCCCTTCCAGGTGCGCCGCACGATGGCCAGGAACAGGTCGGCCATCGGGATCGCGATGATGGTCAGCGGCAGCAGCAGCGGGATGAAGACCGGCAGCGCTGCGTGGGTGGCCTGCCGGGTGGAGCCGCCCTCGAAGATCTTCAGCGTGTCCGGGTCGACCTGCCCGGTGATGGAGATGGCCGACGCGGCGAGCACCAGGCCGATCAGCATGGAGCCGGAGTCGCCCATGAAGATGCGCGCCGGGTGCATGTTGTGCGGCAGGAAGCCCAGGCACATCCCGATCAGCACGGCCGCGAAGAGCGTCGCCGGAGCGGCCGCCTCGATGCCGTACCCGAACCAGAGCCGGTACGCGTAGAGGAAGAACGCGGCCGAGGCGATGCAGACCATGCCGGCGGCCAGCCCGTCCAGCCCGTCGACGAAGTTCACCGCGTTGATGGTGAGGACCACCAGCGCGACCGTCAGCAGCGTGCCCTGGCCCTGGGTCAGACCGACCGTGCCGATGCCCGGGATGGGCAGCCAGAGGATCGTCAGGCCCTGCACGACCATGACGCCCGCGGCGATCATCTGCGCACCGAGCTTGATCAGGGCGTCGATCTCGAACTTGTCGTCGAGGACGCCGATCAGCCAGATCAGCGCGGCGCCGGAGAGCAGGGCGCGCGGCTCGTTCGACAGGGCGAAGACGCTGTTCAGCCGGTCCAGGTGGTCCGCGACCAGCAGGCCGGAGCAGAGCCCGAAGAACATCGCGATGCCGCCGAGCCTGGGGGTCGGCTCCCGGTGCACGTCACGGGCCCGGATCTCCGGCATCGCACCGGAGGCAATGGCGAACTTCCGCACCGGCCCGGTGAGGAGGTAGGTCACCGCAGCCGTGATGCAGAGCGTCAGCAGGTAGTTACGCACGGGCTGCCCCACAGGAATCGCTGGCCATCACAGCCCCACACCCTAGTCCCGCCGGTCATGTGGTGGAGGACACCGCGGGGCGGCGTGCGGTTCCGGACCGGCCGGGAAAGGGCGCTCGGGGGCGGTTCTCACCCCCGGTACGGGGGAAAGGCCGCGGCGAGTTCACGGACCGCCTCCCGGACGGCCGGCGGATCCTGCGGGCCCCTCAGGGCCGACGCGAACAGCTCCGCGGTCCGCTCCATCTCGGCCGGCCCCATCCCCTGCGTGGTCACCGCCGCCGTCCCCAGGCGGATCCCGCGCGCGTGGCCGTGCGGCAGGGCACAGGTGTCCACCACGATCCCGGCGGCCGCGAGGCGCGTCCGCGCGGCCCGCCCGTCGACGCCGAGGGGCGCCGGATCCGCCGTGACGAGGTGGGTGTCCGTGCCGCCGGTGGTGACCGTGCAGCCGCGGGCGGCGAGCGCCGCGGCGAGGGTGCGCGCGTTGGCCACGACCTGTCGGGCGTAGGCCGCGAAGGCGGGGGTCGCCGCCTCGCCGAAGGCCACGGCCTTGGCGGCGATGGTGTGCATCTGGGCGCCGCCCTGGGTGAACGGGAACACGGCCCGGTCGATCCGCCCGGCCAGTTCCCCGCCGCACAGCAGCATGCCTCCGCGCGGCCCGCGCAGCACCTTGTGGGTGGTGGCGCACACGACGTCGGCGTACGGCACCGGGTTGGGCGCCGCTCCCCCGGCGACGAGCCCGATCGGGTGGGCGGCGTCGACGATCAGGGCGGCGCCCACCTCGTCGGCGATCTCCCGGAAGGCCGCGTAGTCCAGGTGGCGGGGGTACGCGATGGACCCGCAGACGATCGCCCTGGGGCGGTGCTGGTGGGCGAGGGCGCGGACCTGGTGGTGGTCGACGAGCCCGCTCTCCGCGTCGACGCCGTACGGCACGAAGTCGAACCACCGGCCGGAGAAGTTCGCCGGCGAGCCGTGCGTGAGGTGCCCGCCGTGCGCGAGGCCCAGGGCGAGGACGGTGTCCCCGGGACGCAGGAGGGCGGCGTAGGCGGCGAGCACGGCGGCGGCCCCGGAGTGGGGTTGCACGTTGGCGTGCTCGGCGCCGAACAGGGCGCGGGCCCGGTCGACGGCGATCCGCTCGGCGGCGTCGGCGTACTCGCAGCCGCCGTGGTGGCGGGCGCCCGGATAGCCCTCGGCGTACTTGTTGGCGAGCCGGGACCCGAGCGCGGCGAGCACGGCGGGCGAGGTGAAGTTCTCGGCGGCGACCAGTTGCAGGCAGTCCTCCTGCCGACGTGCCTCGCCGTCGAGCACATCGGCGATCTCGGGGTCCTGCCGGCGCAGCGCCTCGGGGTCGGCCCCGTACGCGCGTGTCTCGCCGACTCCAGCGGTGACCGACATCAGTGCCTCCAGGCACACCAGACGACCCGGCCCCCGTGTCCTCCAATATAGGCCCGG
>NZ_MKXB01000080.1 GCF_001865245.1 Streptomyces sp. CC53
CCGTGTGCTGCTCATCGCGGGGAGGCCCGGATCCGGGCGCACCGCGCTGGCCGAGGCGTTGGTGCGGGACCTCGGGCGGGGCTACCGCGACGGCGTGCTGCGGGCGCGGCTGGGCGAGCCGGGCGGCGACCCCGTGCCCGTCGAGCGGGCCGCCCGGCTGCTGCTGGACGACCTCGGGGTCGCCGCGCCGCCCGGGGCGGACGGCGACGAGCTGAGCGGCTTGCTGCGCGACGCCCTGAAGGAGCGGCGCGCGCTGCTGCTCCTCGACGACGCCGCCGACGCCGAGCAGGTCGACTCCCTGCTGCCCGACAACCCCCGCTGCCTGGTCGTGGCGGTCGCCCGGGGGCCGCTCACCGGCATCCCCGACGTGCGGCCGTGCACGGTGGGCGGGCTGGACGCCCGGAGCGCCGTCGAGCTGCTGGAGCGGTACGCCGGCTCCGTGCGCATCACCGTCGACCCGCAGGCGGCCGAGGCGCTTGTCGAGCTGTGCGCGGCGCAGCCCGCCGCCCTGCTGCTCGCCGGGGGCTGGCTCGCCGCGCGGCCCACCGCGTCCGTGGCCGACCTGGCCAAGCGCCTGCGCGCCCTGCCGGGGGAACCCGCCACGACGCGACCGCTCGCCCGCACCTTCGCCCTCACCTACGGGGCGCTGCCCGCACCCGCCGCCCGCGCCCTGCGCCTCCTGTCCCTCGCCCCGCTGGGGCTGGCCGACGCCCAGGTGCTCTCCGCGCTCGCCGGCTGCTCCGTGTCCGCCGCCGGTTCCCTGCTGGACGGGCTCGTCGACCTCGGCTTCGTCCGCGCGGCTGAGCACGGGCAGTACGAGGTGCCGGGCTGCCTCATGCCGCTGGTGGCGCAGCGGCTGGCCGCCGAGGACCGCGACTCCGAGGTCCAGCTCGCACGGGCGCGCATGCTGGAGCGGACCGTGCGGCTCCTGCAGTCCTGCCGGGCGGTCACCGAGGCCGAGGGGTCCGCCGCCCGCCGCCGCCTCGCCGGGCTGCCCCGCAACCTGCGCTTCCCGCACCGTGCCGCGGCCGCCGAGTGGCTGCGGACCCGGCAGCCGGCGCTGCTCGCGGCCGCCCGCCTCGCCGTCGCCGACGGCGAGCTCGACACCCTGGCCCGCCGGCTGGTCGCCGCCCTCGTCCGGGCCCTCACCGCGCACCGGGGTGCGGAAGCCGCCGCGCCCGAGCTGTACGGGCTGCACCGGCTGGTCCTGGACGTGGCAGAGCGGCGCGGCCTGCACCGGGAGCGGGCCGCAGCGCTGCTGAACCTCGCCGACCTGGACGCCCGCACCGGCCGCACGCGGGACGCGCTGGCCCGCTACCGGGCCGCCCTGGACGCCGGGCGCCTGGCGAAGGACCCGTACGCCACCGGCCGTGCCATGGAATCCGTGGGCGGCGCCTACCAGGAGCTGGGCGACTGGCAGCGGGCCGCCGACTGGTACGGGCGGGCCCTGGCGCAGCGGCTGGCACGCGACGAGCGGGCCGACCAGGCACGGCTCTACGGCCGCCTCGGCACCGTCCACACCTATGCCGGGCGGTACGGCGAAGCGCTGCGCAACTGGCGTGCGGCGGCGGCCGGTTGCCGGCGGCTGGGCGACGGGGCGGGCCACGCCCGGGCGCTCAGCGAGGCCGCCCGGGTGCAGGAGTACGCGGGTCGCCCCGAGGAGTCGGCGCGCACCTGTGAGGAGGCCGCCGAGGGGGCACGGCGCGCCGGGGACGTGCGGCTGCACGCGGCGCTGCGGCTGCGGCTCGCGGACACCCTGGAACGGCTCGGGGACCCGGTCGCCGCCCGGCTGCACCGTGCCGCCGCCGACCGCCTGCTCGCCCCGCGCCCCGGTGCGCCCGCGCCCGTCTGCCCGGACGGCTCCGCAGGTCACGACACTCCCACCGACGCCACCAAGGTCGCCTACGAAATCCGTAGTGGTTCTCAGAAAAGTTAGTGCTTTGCAAGGCTAGACACGGGGAAGTCCTTCATTAGACTGGCTGAGCCGCAGTTAATCGCGGTGTGCCCCGGTGCGTCATACTGCATCCGGGTACATGTCGCTGTGTAGCGGTTTACCCTTCTCACCCCCTGATTCAAGGACCGTGATCGACGTGAAGGTCGGCATCCCCCGCGAGGTCAAGAACAACGAGTTCCGCGTGGCCATCACGCCCGCCGGTGTGCACGAGCTCGTCCGCAACGGCCACGAGGTCGTCATCGAGCAGAACGCCGGCGCGGGCTCCTCGATCACGGACGGCGAGTACGTCGCCGCAGGGGCGCGCATCCTCCCCACCGCCGACGAGGTGTGGGCCACCGCCGACCTGCTGCTGAAGGTCAAGGAGCCCATCGCGGAGGAGTACCACCGCCTCCGCAAGGACCAGACCCTCTTCACCTACCTCCACCTGGCCGCCTCCCGCGAGTGCACCGACGCCCTCCTGGAGTCCGGCACCACCGCCATCGCGTACGAGACGGTCGAGCTGCCGAACCGCGCGCTGCCGCTGCTCGCCCCCATGTCCGAGGTCGCGGGCCGGCTGGCCCCGCAGGTCGGTGCGTACCACCTGATGCGCTCCGTCGGCGGCCGCGGTGTGCTGCCCGGCGGCGTCCCCGGCACCCACGCCGGCAAGGCCGTGGTCATCGGCGGCGGCGTCTCCGGCTGGAACGCCACGCAGATCGCCGTCGGCATGGGCTTCCACGTGACGCTCCTCGACCGCGACATCAACAAGCTGCGCGAGGCCGACAAGGTCTTCGGCACCCAGGTGCAGACCGTCGTCTCCAACTCCTTCGAGCTGGAGAAGGCCGTCGTCGAGGCCGACCTCGTCATCGGCGCCGTCCTGATCCCGGGCGCCAAGGCCCCGAAGCTGGTCACCAACGAGCTCGTCGCCAAGATGAAGCCCGGAAGTGTCCTTGTCGACATCGCGATCGACCAGGGCGGCTGCTTCGAGGACTCCCGTCCGACCACCCACGCGGAGCCGACCTTCCAGGTCCACGACTCGGTCTTCTACTGCGTGGCGAACATGCCCGGCGCGGTCCCCCACACCTCCACCTACGCGCTCACCAACGCGACGATGCCGTACATCGTGTCGCTGGCCAACAACGGCTGGGTCGAGGCGCTGCGCCGCGACCCCGCACTGGCCAAGGGCCTCAACACCCACGACGGCAAGGTGGTCTACAAGGAGGTCGCCGAGGCCCACGGCCTGGAGCACGTCGAGCTCGGCGCGCTGCTCGGCTGACGCCTCTCCGCATCCTCCTGTTCGACGGTCCGTCAGTCCCCGCTCACCGTCCGCTCATCGCGGCGCGGAGGTCAACGGACGTCGTCAACGTCACGCATCCGGCCGGACCTTGTCGAACAAGGTCCGGCCGGACGTGCGTCCGGAAGTGACCGGGGCTACCGGCAAGTCGCCGTGAACGTAACCCTTTAACCGATTCGCGCACCGGCGAAACGCGAGGATCGACGGCCACGCACCCTTGACAGGAAGGCGTTCGGTTGCCGACACATCACGCCGCGTCCGGCCGATTGTGTTGCTGCGGAGCGGTGACACGCCATAGAGTCGCCAACCGTCGGCATGGTGCCACGCTGACCTATCGACAAGTTTCCTGGTCACATCCAAGGAGGTAAGACGACTTGTGAATGAGTCGACATTTACTCCGGGGGATGCGCATCCGGGAGCGCTGGGGGCGGGCCACGGCGGTCCGTCGGCCGGTATCGGTGCCGTCGGCTCCGTCGCTGTCCGCACCTTCGCGACCCACCAGCACATGACGACAGCCCACACGATGAAGACGATGGACGGCCAACACGTGAACGCCACGGCCGGCGACGAAAGTGGCCACGGGTCCACGCACTTCGCCGCCTACGACGAGCTGCCCGAGGGTCACTTCTACGACCCCGACGCCGAGTACGAGCCCGATCCGGAGTACGCGGCCACCCTCGCACCCGACGCTGCCCGGCAGCGCCGCGAGCGGATCGGCCCCACCGGACGGCCCCTGCCGTACTTCCCGATCCCGGGGCCGCTCACCGAGCACGGCCCCGCGAAGATCATCGCGATGTGCAACCAGAAGGGCGGCGTGGGCAAGACCACGTCGACCATCAACCTGGGCGCCGCGCTCGCGGAGTACGGACGACGGGTGCTGCTCGTGGACTTCGACCCGCAGGGCGCCCTGTCGGTCGGTCTGGGCGTCAACCCGATGGAGCTCGACCTCACCGTCTACAACCTCCTCATGGAGCGGGGCATGGCGGCGGACGAGGTCCTGCTCAAGACCGCGGTCCCCAACATGGACCTGCTGCCGAGCAACATCGACCTCTCGGCCGCCGAGGTGCAGCTGGTGAGCGAGGTCGCCCGCGAGTCCACGCTCCAGCGGGCCCTGAAGCCGCTGCTGCCCGACTACGACTACATCGTGATCGACTGCCAGCCCTCGCTCGGCCTGCTGACCGTCAACGCGCTCACGGCCGCCCACAAGGTGATAGTGCCGCTGGAATGCGAGTTCTTCGCGCTGCGCGGGGTCGCGCTGCTCACCGAGACCATCGAGAAGGTCCAGGAGCGGCTGAACCCGGAGCTGGAGCTCGACGGCATCCTCGCCACGATGTACGACTCCCGCACGGTGCACAGCCGCGAGGTGCTGGCCCGGGTCGTCGAGGCCTTCGACGACCACGTGTACCACACGGTGATCGGCCGGACCGTGCGCTTCCCGGAGACCACCGTGGCGGGCGAGCCCATCACCACGTACGCCTCGAACTCGGTCGGCGCGGCCGCCTACCGCCAGCTCGCCAGGGAGGTGCTCGCCCGGTGTCACGCCGAGTGAGTCTGCCCGGTGCCGACGAGCTTTTCCGTACGACCGGGGGGATGGCGCTGCAGGCGTCCTCACCCCGCCGCCAGGGCGGTCAGCCGCCCGGTCCCGGCGCCGGTCCGGCGCCCGGGGCCGACGCGGCCCCGGGGGAGACGAGGGTGCCCGCCCAGGCGGGCGAGAGCGATCCGGCGGGCCGTACCGCCGCGCCCGCCACCCCCGGCGAGGAGCACGGCCCGGCCGCCGGGGACGACTCCGGCACGGCACCGTCGCGCAGCCGCACGGCGGAGGGCGAGACCGGACGGGACAGGGGCCCGGTGGCGCGGGCGGCCGCCAAGGCGGCGAAGTCCGCGACGCCCGCCCAGTCCGCCCCGTCGGCTGCGGCGCGCCGGGGCCGCCGCGCGGCGAGCCGCCGGCCCAGCGGGCGCGAACGGCACGACGAGAAGATCACGGTCTACGTCTCCGCCGAGGAACTCATGGACCTGGAGCACGCGCGGCTCGTGCTGCGCGGCGAGCACGGTCTGGCCGTGGACCGCGGGCGCATCGTCCGCGAGGCCGTCGCCGTGGTCCTCGCCGACCTGGAGTCCCGCGGCGACGCGAGCATCCTGGTGCGGCGCCTGCGCGGCCGTTGACGGCCGGGCCCGCGCGGGCCCGATAGCCTGACGGGCCCGGCCCGCTCCCGCACAGGACGCCGCACGATGCCCCCGAACGACCCTGCCC
>NZ_MKXB01000081.1 GCF_001865245.1 Streptomyces sp. CC53
GGCCCCGCACGCCCGTGCCCCGCCGGCCCGGCCGGTCCCTCGTCGGTTCGGCGCCACCGGGCGCACCGCGACCGCTCGCGAACGGTTCGGCGTCCCCGGCGCTCCATGAGCCACCGCGTGTGCCGCCCGGGCCCCACGGACCGGCCGCATCCGAGCCACCGGGACCCTCGGCACCCCCCGAGTCACCCGAGTCACCCGAGTCACCCGGCGCACCGGAGCCCCCGGCCGCACCCGAGCCGTCGGGGCCCACCGAGGCGCCCGGGACCGCGCCACCGGGCCCCTCGCTCCCCGCCGGTGAACTCTCGTGGGAGCGCGCGCCCTGCCGGGTGTCCCCCGCGTCGCCCGGCCGCCCGTCGGGGCGGTCGTGCGTCGGGGTGTCCGACACGGGCCCGGTGCCGGGGGGCGGTGCCGCGTCGGGGCGTCGGGTGGGCGGCGGCGGCACGGCCATGTCCGGGGGCCAGGCGGGCGGCGGAGGCACGGCCGACGGCGTGGGCGGGCGCGCCCCCGGGGCCCCGGGCGCACCGAAGCCTCCGGACGCGGGCGCTCCCGGGACCCCGGGCCTGCCGAAGCCGCCCGGCGCCGGGCCCGCGGGGCCGCCGCGCACCCGTGGGCCCGGTCCACCGGACGCCCTCGCTCCACGGCCGGTTCCGGGCGGCGGTGCGGCGGCCAGCGACGCGTAGAGCAACCGTTCCGCCTCCGCCGCGTCGATCCTGCGCTCCGGGTCGCGCTCCAGCAGTCCCCGTACGACGGGCAGCAGCGGACCGGTCGCGGCGGGCGGACGGATCTCGGCCTCCATCACGGCGTGCAGCACCCCGCCCAGCGAGTCGCGGTGGAACGGCGAACGCCCCGTCATGACCGCGCACAGCAGGACCCCCAGCGACCAGAGGTCCGAGGCGGGCCCCGCCTGCCGGCCCTGCACGCGCTCGGGCGCGGTGTACTCGGGGGAGCCGACGAACATCCCGTCCTCGGTGAGCGTCGTCGCCCCGGCCAGCCGGGCGATGCCGAAGTCGCTCAGCACCACGCGCCCCGTGGCCTCTTCGATCAGCACGTTGGCGGGTTTCAGGTCCCGGTGGAGCACCCCGATGGCGTGCGCGGCGCGCAGCGCGGACAGCAGGGCGAGCCCGATGCGCGCCGCCTCCCGTGCGTCGACGGGTCCGCGCACCGCGATCCGCTCGGCGAGGGACACGCCTTCCACGAACTCCATGACGATGTACGGGACGCCTTCCTCCTCCACCACGTCGTGGACGCACACGATGTGCGGGTGGTGGACGCGGGCGACGGCTCGCGCCTCCCGCAGGGTGGAGTCGACGGCCCCGGTGCCGGAGCCGGGACCCGAGCCCGGGCCGTGGCCCTGCCCGGCGACCGCGGGCCGCGCGCCGGGACCGGGGCTGGGACCGGGACCGGGGGCAGGGCCGGAAGCAGGACGGGGAGGACGGCCGGGCGCGGCCGCTCGACCGGCCCCCGTCCAGCGCCCCGCGCCGGGCCCGGAGTCGGCACCCGAACGGGGGTCTGTGCCGGGACCGCGGCCCTCGTCCCGACCGGAACCCCCGCCTCCACCCGCGTCCGGACCCGCATCCTCGCCGGACACCGCACCGAGGCCGGCCCTCCTGCCGGATGCTCCCGGGGTGGGACCCCTGCCGGGCCGCGCGCCGGGGCCGGGGTCCGCCGCGCCGGTCCCGCCCCCCGGGCCGCGGCCGGATGGGGCCCCCGCGTCAAGGCCCGGACCGTACGCCGGACCCGGCTCAGGCTCTGGCTCCTGCCCTGACCCCGGCTCCGGCCCTGGCGGCAAGCCCGGGCCGGGTCCTGGACGCCGTCCCGGCTGCGGACCCGGCTGCGCCCCGAGGTCCCCGTCGGAGCCCTGTGCCGGTTCGGCGTCGGCGGCGCCTGCGGCCGAGCCGGGCACCGGGCCGGGACGCGGTCCCGGCACCCCCCCGACACCGCCGGCCCCCTCCCCCGGCACGAGCGGCGGCGCCGCCCCGCCGCCGGGGCCGTCCATGTCGACGTGGAGCTCCTTGACCGCGACCGGCCGGCCGAGCAGCTCGTCGTACGCCCGCCAGACGGTCCCCATGCCGCCCCGGCCTAGCCGGGACTCCAGGCGGTAGCGGCCGACGATCCGGTGTTGCTCGCGGGGGCGCCCCTGCTCCCGCCGCTCCCCCGCCTGCACCCGCGGCGGTGCCTCGTGCCGCCGCGGCTGCTGCTGATGCCGCTGTTCCCCCTGCTCCTCCGGTCTCCACCCTTCGACCGACACGGCACATCTCCTCCGCTCGCGCCGAGGCAGTCACTCCTCGGCGGGTCGCCAGTGGCGCAGCACGATCTCGAACTGCTCCCGTGTGGTCGCCCAGCTCTCCTCGGGCGACGACATGTACAGCGCGTACTCCGTTCCGCCGTCCGTGTAGTACACCTGGTCGATCGCGTGGCGCCTTCCGGGATGGTCCTTCTCCTCCTGCCAGGTGAACTCCCAGAGACAGGATTCCAGTTGATCACGGAACGTATTCGCGTGGAGCTGGATCCGGCGATACTCCGGCAATCTGTCCTTCAATCGCCGTTCCACGTCCAGCATGTGCATGTACGGGTTCTCGAAGTCGGGTGATCTGTCGACGCTGATGCGGATGCGGTGGCGGCCGTTGTCGGGGGTGTAGTCGATCTGGTCGCCGTCCGTCTGGCGCGTCCAGCCTTCCGGGACGAGGAGGCTGAAGCCCTCCGGGTCCTGCACCCGCCGCCAGCCCTCGGGCGTGCCGCTCGTGCCCACCGCCGCCTCGGCCGACGTCCCGGCGCGAGGCGCGGCGGTGGCGGACGGGCCGCCGCCCGGAGGGCTGCCACCGTCGCCGGCGTACCGCAGCACGGCGAAGCTGGTACCCGCGCCGACGAGGGCGGCCGCGAGGACGGCGAGGACCGTGCGGCGGGCCCTGGACCGGGGGCCGGGCCGGCCGGGTGACGGCCCGTCGACGGAACCCCCCGGGCCAGGGCCGTGCGTGCCGCCGGTCAGGTCGTGCAGGGTCGTGCCGGTCGCCCGGGTGCCGGACCGGCCGGCCGGGTGCGGGCCGTCGGCGGGGGCTCCGCTCGCGGTCTGCTCCCCGTGGAGGGTGCCCGTGACGCTCTGCGACGGCGAGGGCCGGCCGGCCGCGTCGGGGAGCCCGTCGCCGCGCCCCCCGGCTGCGCCTTCCCGCACCTCGTCGCGGGTGACGCTGCGTGGGGGTGCGTACGCCCGGGTGGCGGACGGGGCGCGCCCCTCCAGGGCCTCGACCAGCAGGTGTTCCGCCTCGGCCGCCGCGGGCCGGTCTGCCGGGTCCTTGCGGAGCAGCGCCGTGATCACCGGTCCGAGCGCGCCCGCGTGGGCGGCGGGCGGCAGTTCCTCGGTGACGACGGCCTGCATGGTGCTGATCGGGGACGTGCGCCGGAAGGGCGAGGCGCCCTCCACGGCCGTGTACAGCGTGGCGCCGAGCGCCCACAGGTCGGAGGCGGGGCCCGGGGCGCCGCCTCGCACCCGTTCGGGCGCCAGGTAGTCGATGGAGCCGACGAGTTCGCCGGTGCGGGTGATCGTGGAGTCGCCCTCGATGGCGGCGATCCCGAAGTCGGTGAGGAGTACCCGACCGTCCTTGGCGAGCAGGACGTTGCCCGGCTTGACGTCGCGGTGCAGCACCCCGGCCGCGTGGGCGGCGCCGAGGGCGCCGAGCACGTGCAGGCCGATGCGGGCCGCCTCCCGCGGGTCGACGCGGCCGGAGCCGGCGGCCTTGACCGCGTCGGCGAGCGACTGGCCGTCCACGTACTGCATGACGATCCAGGGCCGGTCGTCGTACTCCAGCACGTCGTGGACGGTGACGACGGAGGGGTGGCTGATCCGGGCGGCGGCTCGCGCCTCCTTCTGGGTGCGGGCGTGCAGGACCGCGCGGTCTGCTTCGGAGACGTACCGTCCCGCCGTCAGTTCCTTGACGGCGACGGTCCGGTGGAGCACTTCGTCATGGGCCCGCCACACCCTGCCCATGCCCCCGCGGCCGATGCTTTCGCTGAGCCGGTAGCGACCGGCGAGCACCAGCCCGGCGCCCATGCCCTGAGTGTGTTCCACGTGTCTCCGCTCGGCCCCGCCCGCTGCTTCGGAGCAAGGTTACGGAGGGTGTGCGACGGGCGGAACCGCGGGGCCGCCACGGAGACCTACCCGTGACGCACTCCCCCCTGTTGGACGGGTTTCTGACAGTGTGTCGAACACGCTGCGTGAGCAACGCCGGGGGCGGCTGCGGGCACCCCTCCGGCCCTTCGCCCGAGCGCGCCGCCGGATACGCGGCAGGGTGCGTCACGGGGCCTCGAACCGGCGGCGCCCCGGGAGCGGACCGGCGGTCGGCGGCGGCCGGTCGGGCCGTCGTGGAGCCGCGCGGCCGGG
>NZ_MKXB01000082.1:0-1937 GCF_001865245.1 Streptomyces sp. CC53
GGTGACGGCCCCGCCGGGCGTCAGTTCCCGGCGGGGCCGCCGGTCGGCGGCACCGCGGCCGCGGTGCGGGCGCCCCCGCCGTCGCGGGTGCGGACACCCGCCCGGACCGGGGGCCGGGCCTTTTCGCCCGCGTTCGGGCCGGGCGTTCCCGCCCGCAGGGACAGAGCGCCCCCTGTTGCCGACCGCCGCGGCCGCCCCGCCAAGTCGGGTGGCACGCCGGAGCGCCGACGGGAGCGGGGGGCGTACCGCGGTGCGCGCAGGGCGCGGCCCGGGGCCGTGGCGAGGCCCGGTGGGTGTGGGCGGTCGCCCGACGGCCGCCCACACCCACCGGATGGTGGTCAGCGCACCCGCGACGCCCGCAGCTCCATGGCGGCACGCGCGGTGCGCTCGTCCTCGTACACCTCGCACATGTGGCGCCCGTCCGGGGTGGCCGTGTGCTCGACCTCCCAGAGGCTCAGCTCGGTGCCGTCCAGCAGCAGGAACGCGTGCTCGTACAGGGAGAAGCCCGCGTCCCTCCCCGCCACACTGCACTGCCGTCCGAAGACCTGCTGGATGTGGTGGGCGAACGCGCCCCGCAGCCGCGCCGCCACCTCGTCGCCCGGCCGGTTCCTGTTCTCCGCGCGGCGCAGCACCCGGCGGGCGTGGTCCGCCGAATCGTCCGGCACGTACACCCGGGGCGCGGGATCCGGCGGGCGGACGAGCAGCGCGCTCAGCAGCTCCAGGTCCGCGTCGAGGTCGTCGTCCAGCGGATCCCCGAGACCCACGGCCTCCGGCGTGCCGAACGCCTCCGACACCCGGACGGCAGCCAGCCGCACGTCCGTCTTGTCGGCGTACAGCTCGTGGTGGTCACGGTCGTCCGTGCCCGTGTGGTGCACCAGCTCCCACAGCGTCAGCGACGTCCCGTCGGCCAGCAGGAACGTGTGGCGGTACGTGGTGCGGTGGAGCGCCGCGCTGTGGTGCGAGGCGTGCAGCGCACTGGCGTGCGCCAGCGCCGTACGGAGCCGCTCGACCAGGGCGTCGGGCAGGTCGAAGGAGTTGAGCGCCCGACCCAGGAGCCGCTCGACGTGCTGCTCCGTGGTCTCGTACGGATCGTTCCGATCGATCGGATCGTTCAAGATGGGTCTCCAGGGCCGTCGCCGCGTGTTACTCGGTGCTTGCTCAAGGTAGTGCCTCGGTACGACAACGCGTCCGGCTTCCACGAAACGAACGGCGCGCGTGGCCGGTTCCCGCGCGCCCCCGTCCCGAATCCTTCAACGCTCACCGCCCGTACGCCAGTTCATACCCGGCAGCGGCCCGTACAGGCCCCGGTACGACGGAAAGTCTCCCCCCGCGCCCCGCAGGCCCTCCGCGGCCAGGACCGCCCGGACGATGGCCCGGGACACCACGTCGGCGCTCGCCGCGAGCACCGCGTTCAGCGCCAGCGGGTCGCCGCTCTCCGCCGCCGGTCCGCCCCGGCCCGCCCCGTCCGCCGGCGTCCCCGGGCCCCCGGCCACCGGACCGGGCTCTCCGGCACCCGGCGTGCGCTCCCCGGTGAGCGGGCGTGCGCCGGTCGCGAGGGTGAACACGGTGTCGCCGTCGTTCAGCAGGTGCACCGGCCGCACGGCGCGCGCGATGCCGTCGTGCGCCGTCCCGGCCACCTTCTGGGCCTGTGCCCGCGTCAGTTCCGCGTCCGTCCCCACCACGACCAGCGTCGTGTTCATCGGCGGCATCCCGCTCCGCTCCCGCGCCTCGGCCAGCCGCAGCATCGCCGCCGCGTGCACCGCCGGGTCCGGGTACGCGGGCCCGCCGCCGCGCGCTGCCTCGGCCGCGAAGTGCGGGTCGCCGTACGCCCCGTACAGCACCCCCGTCACCGGATCGAGCGGCGAGCCCACGCCGTTGGCGACGACCAGCGCGGCCACCGTCACCCCCGAACCCGCCAGCACCGTGCTCGCCGTGCC
>NZ_MKXB01000082.1:2217-12663 GCF_001865245.1 Streptomyces sp. CC53
CACCGCGCCCGTCCCCGCGCCCACGCACCCGCACTCCACCGGCGCCCCCGGCTCCGCGGCCGCGGCCGCCGCCACCGCGGCCCGACCGGTCGCCCCGTCGGGGCGCGCCCGCCACTCACCGCCCCGGCCCAGGTCGAACAGGCACGCCGCCGGCACCACGGGCACCACATGAGTGGGCTCGGGCCCCACCCGCACCCCGCGCCCCCGCTCCTCCAGCCACCCCATGACCCCGGCGGCGGCCTCCAGCCCGTACGCGCTGCCACCCGTCAGGACCACCGCGTCGACCTTCTGCACCAGGTTCCGCGGATCCAGCGCGTCCGTCTCGCGGGTGCCCGGGCCCCCGCCCCGCACGTCCACGGCGGCCACGGCGCCGCCCTCCGGCGCGAGGACCACCGTCGTTCCGCTCAGGGCGGAGCCGCCCGGCACGCGCGCGTGCCCCACCCGCAGCCCCGCCACATCCGTCAGCCCGTCACCGGGCGCGCCGACCCCGGCAGGGGTCCCGTCCTTGGCATCCATGCCGCATGCCTAGCACGCGGTGCGCGCGCCCGGCAGCGCGCACCGCAGGATCACGCCGCCGCGCCCTCAGGGACCCCCGTCCCGTCCCGCCGGTCCGCCCCCCGGGCCGTCAGCACCACCCCGGCCGCCACCGCGGCCGCCGTGACGAGCCCGGCCGCGAGGACGGCCCAGTGCCCCGCGAAGGTGCACAGCAACACCCCCAGCGCCGCGCACGGCAGCACGAGCTGCTGCGCCAGTCCCACCTTGAAGTAGCGGGCGTGCAGCAGCCACACCAGCAGCAGGTACAGCGCGGACGGCAGTGTCACGGCGGCCGCCGCCGCGAGGTCCGAGAGGTGCGCCGCCCCCACGGCGTGCTCCACCGACACCTCCAGGCCAGCCCCGACCGCAGCCGCCGAAGCGAAGATCAGGTAGTGCCCGTAGCCCCACAGGAAGCCCTCCCGGTTGGACCGCAGCCGCGCGTGGGCGGGCACCACGAAGTAGATCCACCACGCGGAGAACACCAGCAGCAGCCCGCCCGCCGCGATCGGGGCCAGGTCGTCGAGCGCGTCGTTCTCCGCCACCCCCGACTGCACGGCGACGGTCGCCGCCGCGATCGTCTCGCCCAGCACGATGATCGTGAACAGCCCGTACCGCTCGGCGATGTGGTGCGCGTGCCAGCCGGACCCGAAACGACGCTCGGCGAAGGGCGGCACGGCCAGCTCGGCCGCCGCCATCACCAGGAACACCCACGGCGCCGCCCCCTCCGGCCCCAGCACCAGGGCGCTCCAGCCCACCTGGCAGGCCATCACCCCGCCCGCGTACCGCAGCGCCATCGTCCGCTCGGCGCCCGACGCGTTCCGGGCCACGCGCAGCCACTGGGAGACGAGCCCGAGCCGCATCACCACGTACCCCAGGTACACCAGCAGCCAGTCGCCTTCGTCGAACGCCCGGGACACCCCGGCCGCCAGCACCAGCACCCCCGCGATCTGCGCCAGCGTCACCAACCGGTACAGGGCGTCGTCGTTGTCGTACGCCGACGCGAACCACGTGAAGTTCATCCACGCCCACCACACGGCGAAGAAGACCATGAGGTACTCCACGAGCCCCTCGCCCGTGTGCCCCTCGGCGACCGCGTGCACCAGCCCGGCGACCGCCTGGGCGACCGCCACGACGAAGCACAGGTCGAAGAACAGCTCCAGGGGCGTCGCGGACCGGTGCTCCTCGTCGCGGTCGCGTGACACCAGCGGCCGCACCGGCCGCGCACTCACAGAAGGGTGTGTCATGCGTCACAGCACAGCAGATGCCGTGGCCGCGCACCGGACGGGACGCGCCGCGAAGCCGTCGGCACCCCACCCCATGTGTGAACGCCTTCACCAGCGGGACCTTCGGCGGGCGGTCAAGGTCCAACGCCGCCCCGCGGCAGCGCTCCCGCCCGCTGCAATGGAACCGAGAACGTCACCCACCGACGAGGAAGGCAGCACGGGCGATGACGACAGCACCCGCGAACGCCGCCGTGAACAGTGCCTGGGACGGATTCAAGGGCGGACTGTGGCGCGACACCATCGACGTCCGCGACTTCATCCAGCGGAACTACACCCCGTACGAGGGTGACGCCTCCTTCCTCGCCGGGCCCACCGCGCGGACCACCGCGCTCTGGCAGTCCGTGGCCGACCGGTTCCCCGAGGAGCGGGCGAAGGGCGTCCTCGACGTCTCCCACGACGTGCCGTCCACGATCACCGCCCACGCCCCCGGCTGGATCGACCGCGACGCGGAGCTGATCGTCGGACTCCAGACCGACGCCCCGCTCAAGCGGGCGATCATGCCCAACGGCGGCTGGCGCATGGTGGCCGGAGCCCTGGAGACGTACGGCTACCCCGTCTCCGCGCAGCTGGAGAAGGTGTTCACCGAGTACCGCAAGACGCACAACGCGGGCGTCTTCGACGCCTACACCGACGAGATCCGCGCCGCCCGCAAGGCCGGCATCGTCACGGGCCTCCCCGACGCCTACGGCCGCGGCCGCATCATCGGCGACTACCGCCGCGTGCCGCTCTACGGCGTGGACGCGCTGATCGCCGCGAAGCAGCGGGAGAAGGAGGAACTGGACGCCCTGCCCTCCGGCGCCCGCACCCTGGAGGAGACGATCCGCCTGCGGGAGGAACTGGCCGAACAGATCCGCGCGCTCGGCGAGCTGAAGCAGATGGCCGCCTCGTACGGACACGACATCGCAGGACCCGCCGCGACCGCCCACGAGGCCGTGCAGTGGCTGTACTTCGCCTACCTGGCGGCGGTGAAGGAGCAGAACGGCGCCGCCATGTCCCTCGGCCGCACCTCCACCTTCCTGGACGTCTACCTCCAGCGGGACCTCGACGCGGGCCGGATCACCGAGGAACGCGCCCAGGAACTCGTCGACGACTTCGTCATCAAGCTCCGCATCGTCCGCTTCCTGCGCACCCCCGAGTACGACGAGCTGTTCTCCGGCGACCCGACCTGGGTCACGGAGTCGATCGGCGGCATGGGCGAGGACGGCCGCACGCTGGTGACGAAGACCTCCTTCCGCTACCTGCGGACCCTCTACAACCTGGGCCCTGCTCCCGAGCCCAACATGACGGTCCTGTGGTCGCCGAGCCTGCCGCGCGGCTTCAAGGAGTACTGCGCGAAGGTCTCGATCGACACGTCCTCCGTCCAGTACGAGTCCGACGAGCTGATGCGCCCCCGCTTCGGCGACGACACCGCCATCGCCTGCTGCGTCTCCGCCATGCCGGTCGGCAGGCAGATGCAGTTCTTCGGCGCCCGAGTGAACCTCGCCAAGGCACTGCTGTACGCGGTCAACGGCGGCCGCGACGAGAGGTCCGGCGCCCAGGTCGGCCCCCGCACGCCTCTGCCCACCTCCGACACCCTCTCCTACGACGAGGTCAGGTCCCGTTTCGACGCCCAACTGGACTGGCTTGCGCGCGTGTACGTGCACGCCCTGAACGTCATCCACTACATGCACGACAAGTACGCCTACGAACGCCTGGAGATGGCCCTCCACGACCGCGACGTCCACCGCACGATGGCCTGCGGCATCGCGGGCCTGTCCGTCGCCACCGACTCCCTCTCGGCCATCAGGCACGCGAAGGTGACCGCGGTACGCGACGACACCGGCCTGGCCCGGGACTTCACCATCGAGGGGGACTACCCGGCCTACGGCAACAACGACGCCCGGGCCGACGACATCGCCGTGGAGCTCGTCCGGGACTTCATGGCGAAGCTCCGCACCCACGAGACGTACCGGAACGCCGAGCACACCCAGTCCGTCCTGACGATCACCTCCAACGTCGTCTACGGCAAGAAGACCGGGACCACCCCGGACGGCCGCCGCGCAGGCGAGCCCTTCGCCCCCGGCGCCAACCCGATGAACGGCCGCGACCGCCACGGCTACGTCGCCTCCGCCCTGTCCGTCGCGAAACTGCCCTACGGGGAGGCGGAGGACGGCATCTCCCTCACCCATACCATCACCCCCGACGGCCTGGGCCGAACCCCCGAGGAGCGGGTCACCAACCTGGCGGGCGTCCTCGACGGCTACATGGCGAGCAACGGCTTCCACATGAACGTCAACGTCCTCAACCGCGACACGCTCCTGGACGCCATGGAGCACCCCGAGAAGTACCCGCAGCTGACGATCCGGGTCTCCGGCTACGCGGTGAACTTCGTCCGCCTGACCCGGGAGCAGCAGACGGACGTCCTGAACCGCACCTTCCACGGCACCCTCTGACACCCGGGAGCGCCGCCATGACCGCGCCACACGACCACCCCGCGCCGGTGTGCGCGGCGACCCCCGCGGCCGCGGCGACCCATCGGCCGCCGGTGGGCTCGGTCCACTCGTGGGACCTGTCCACCGGCGTCGACGGCCCCGGCACCCGCTTCGTCACCTTCCTCGCCGGCTGCCCGCTGGCCTGCCTGTACTGCCACAACCCCGACGCGATGCAGCTCCGCAACGGCCGCCGCATGCACGCCGGCGAAGTCGTCGCACAGGCCGCCGCCTACACCACCTTCATCCGTGCGTCCGGCGGCGGCGCCACGGTCAGCGGCGGCGAACCCCTCCTCCAGCCCGTCTTCACCGGTGAACTCCTGCACCGCTTCCGCCACGAGCTGGGTTACCACACCGCCCTGGACACCTCCGGCTTCCTCGGAGCGCGGGCGACCGACGCCCTCCTGCGCGACACCGATCTCGTGCTGCTGGACATCAAGTCCTGGGACCGCGCCACCTACCGCAAGGTCACCGGCCGTCCGCTGGAACCCACCCTGGACTTCGCCCGCCGCCTCGCCCGCCTCGACAAGGAGGTCCACGTGCGCTTCGTGCTCGTCCCGGGCCTCACGGACGCGCCCGCCAACATCGAGGGCGTCGCGGACTTCACAGCCGGGCTCGGCAACGTCACCCGGGTCGACGTGCTGCCCTTCCACAAACTCGCCGAGCCGAAGTGGCAGGCCCTGGGCAAGCCCTTCACCCTCCACGACACCCCCACGCCCACCCCTGACCAGGTGGCCGCGGCCAGGGCGGTCTTCAGCGCCCGGGGCCTCACGGCCGTGTAGCAGCCGACCGCCCCCGGAAGCAGCCGCCCCTGCACAGGTACGCCGCCCAGGTCGGGCACTGACCGGACGGCGGCAGTACGCCCGGCCCTGACACGGCCCCCGTCAACGGGGGCGCGTCGGTCCGTGCACGGGGTGACCACCGCGTTCCCGGGCCCGCGTCGCTCCGGCACGCCGTGTCCACGGGAGCCGGGCGGTCACCGGGTACACGGCCTGGCCGACCCGCTCACACCGGCCGGGCGACCCGCCGTACGCTGGACGCATGCGTACCACCCCCAGCTCCGGTTCCCACCCCCCGGCGGAACGGTCCGCGCCGGAGACCCGGCCGCCGGCACTGATCTTCGACGATCCGCTGGAGCAGCAGTCCGCGGACGACACGGACCGCGGCTGGGGCGACCGGACGCCCACCTCGAGTGACGACCTGACCCGCTTCCTCGACGAGAAGCCCCCGCACCACCTCTGACCGCACCACCTCTGACCTGGGCTGCCTCCGGCCTGGGCTGCGTCTGTCCTGCCCCGCCTCCGTCCCGCCCGGTCTCCGTCGCGCACCGCCCTGACGTGCAGCGCCTCCGGCGGGCTCGGTCCCAGGAGCGGACGGGCTCGGGTGCACACGGCCGTCGACACGGAGGGTCTCCGACGGACATCGCCCCGGGGCGGTCCGGTCCGGCCGTCCGGTCTTTCGCCCCGCCACGCGGTGGTCCGCGATCTCCTGACCTCCCGTCCCCCGGTAGCCCCGCCGCTTGCCGCCCCTACGGGCCGCCCTCCGCGGCGGATCCTCCGGGCCCGCTGTCCGCCCCTTCGGCCGGCCCGGACCTCTGCACCTCCGGGAGCCCGCCCCTCGGCGGCGGGGCTACCCCTTCCGAGAGCCCGGCCCTCCGCGGCGGCCGCCCGCCCTTCCGGCAGCGCGGTCCCCGGTCGGCGTGTCCGCGGGCCTGCGGGCCGCGTGCCGCGTGCCGGTCGGGGCCGGTCGGGGCCGGGCTGCTGCCGGAGCCCGGCCCCGACCGGCCGCCGTCAGCTCCGGCTGCTCGCCGCGGCGGAGCTGTCGCCGCGCTGGTGGACCAGGTGGTCCCGGATCTCCTTGAGCACCTCCAGTTCGGTGACCTCCAGGGTCTCCTTGACGCTCTCGATCTCCTTGTCCCGCTCGACCTTCCGGGCCAGGTACTTGGCCATCGGCAGCACCATCAGGAAGTAGACGACCGCGGCCGTGATCAGGAAGCTCAGCGTCGCGCTCAGGACGGAGCCCCACAGGATCGCGACTCCGGTGCTGACCTCGCCGCCCTCCACCACGCAGGGCCCCTTCAGGCAGAGCTGGTAGCCGTCCAGGTTCTGCGTGCCGAAGGCGCCCACGAGCGGGCTGATGACGCCCTTCACGATGGAGTTCACGATGTTCGTGAACGCCGCGCCGATGACCACCGCCACGGCCAGATCGATCACGTTCCCCCGCATGAGGAACGCCTTGAAGCCCTCCAGCAGGCTTGTCTTGTTGTCCTGGCTCACCACGGTGCCTTTCGTCGACGCAGGTGCAGTTGGCGCAGCCATTAGGCCGTGTCCGGAGGACGGCCGTCCAATCCGTACACACGGACCGGTGACGCCGCAGTGCGCGCGTACGAGTCAGCACAAGGTGACCGCCAGCCGGGACGTGGCACTTGCCGCCGCCAGTTCCGCGGCCGTGGCCCTCGGTACGGACAGCACCACCAGCGCACCTCCCTCGCTGTGACCGGTGCCCGGTGCGGCGTCCGGGACACGTGACACCCGGGCGGCCGACGCCACCACCCGGGCCGCGGGCCCGTCACCCTCCGACAGGCCGGCGGGCGCCGGTGCGGCGATCACGTCGACCCGGTCGCCCGGTTTCAGGAGCCGTACCGTCTCCGGGTCCGCGATGCGTACCGGTGCCGACACCAGGGGTCTCGCGACGAGGGGGCGCGGCGCGGCCGCGGGGGCCGCCACAGGGCTCGCGGAGCCGCGGAGGCCCGAAGCCGCCAGGGCGGCAGCCGTCATCGCCAGCCCGGCCGCCACGGCCCGCCGCCGTCGGCGTGCCGACCAGCCTGGCCGGTACCGGCCGCCCCGGACCCGCAGCGGGGGGAAGTGCGGGACCGTGCCCGTGGCGGGGACGGAAGCGGGCACGGCGGATGGCCGGCCGGCGGGCAAGGAGACGTGCGGGAACGCGGGTGCGGGGGAGTGCGGGCAGGACGACATGGCTCTCACCACCTGGTCTGGGGCCGGTCGCCGGTCCGTTCGCCGGCGGCCCCCCCACCATCCCGCGATCGGGCGTCTCCCGCCGTGGCCTGTGGACGGTCCACCGGTTGTGGACATCTCCCTCACCCGCCAGGCGGAGGACCAGCGGTCAGGGCAGCTCGATGCCCAGGTCCCAGCCGTCGTGCGCATGGGTGCACAGGCATGCCCGGCCGTCGCTCTCCGGCAGTGTCGCGACCGTGTCGAACAGCACCGTCCGCAGCCGCTCCACGTTCTCCCCGAACACGCGCATCACCTCGGTGTGCGAGACGCCCTCGCCGGTCTCGGCGCCCGCGTCCAGATCGGTGACCAGCGCCATCGACGTGTAGCAGAGGCCCAGCTCGCGGGCCAGGACGGCCTCCGGGTGGCCCGTCATGCCGACGACCGACCACCCCATCGCGGCGTGCCACTGCGATTCGGCGCGGGTCGAGAAACGGGGGCCCTCGACGACCACCATCGTGCCGCCGTCCACAGCGGCCCAGCCCTGCCCGTGCGCCGCCGCCAGCGCCACCTTGCGGCCCTCGGGGCAGTAGGGGTCGGCGAACGTCGTGTGCACCACGTTCGGCACCGTGCCGTCCGGCAGCGGCTCCCCGTCGAAGTACGTCTGCGTGCGCGACTTCGTGCGGTCCACCAGCTGGTCCGGCACCAGCAGCGTGCCCGGTCCGTACTCGGCCCGCAGCCCGCCGACCGCGCACGGCCCGAGCACCTGGCGCACCCCGGCCGACCGCAGCGCCCACAGGTTCGCGCGGTAGTTGATCCGGTGCGGCGGCAGCCGGTGGGCACGTCCGTGCCGGGGCAGGAAGGCCACGCGGCGGCCGGCCACCTCGCCGAGGAACAGGGAGTCGCTGGGGCTGCCGTAGGGGGTGCTGACCTCGACCTCGGTCACGTCCTCCAGGAAGGAGTAGAAGCCGGAGCCGCCGATCACGCCGATCTCTGCGTTCGTCGCCATGCCGCTCACCCTAGACGGGGTCCCGGCCGCACCGGCAGGCCCACCCCGCGCCGCCGCCGGCCGGCGAGCGGCCCCGGGCCGGACTGTCCGCCCCCGCCCCGGGCACGCCGAAGGCCCCGCCGTGGTGAACGGCAGGGCCCTGGGTGAGCCGCGTCAGGCGGCGGAGGTGCTGGTGCTCGACGGCGTCGTGGACTTCGCGTCGGACGAGCCGGACGACGAGGCCGGCGCGGACGTCGACGAGGAGGCGGCAGCCGGCTTCGACGATGACGCCGGGGAGCTGCTCGACGAGGAGCCGCGGCTGTCGTTGCGGTAGAAGCCGGAGCCCTTGAAGACGATGCCGACCGCCGAGAACACCTTCTTCAGGCGTCCCTGGCAGCTCGGGCACTCGGTCAGGGCGTCGTCGGTGAACTTCTGCACCGCCTCGAGGCCCTCGCCGCACTCGGTGCACTGGTACTGGTAGGTCGGCACTTGTCTTCCTCCTGGCACTCTCACTCGATGAGTGCTAACGAGCATCCATAGTGACGCATTCCCTCGCGTCAGTCCACCGTCACCGGCACGCGGTGACCGATGCCACGCGCGACGGTGCGGCCCGCGGGGTGCGCCTCCAGCCGCGACCGCAGCGCCACCAGCGTGAGGAGGGCCAGGGCCGTGCCGCCCAGCGGCACCAGGAAACCGGCGCTCGACCCGTACGCGTCCGCCAGCCGCCCTGCCACGGTCACCGCGGCTGCCTGCCCCAGGGCGACGGCACCGGTCAGCCAGGTGAACGCCTCCGTCCGGGCGCCCGCGGGTACCAGGGACTCGACGAGCGTGAAGCCGGTGATCAGCGCCGGCGCGATGCACAGGCCCACGATCAGGCCGACGACGCCCAGCAGCACCAAGGAGTGGGCCGCCCACAGCACTGACGTGGCGGCGGTCAGCGCCGCGTAGCCGAGGACGAGGCGACGGCGGGGGCCGGTCTTCCAGGCGATGGCCCCGACCGCGATGCCGGCCAGCATGTTGCCCGCCGCGAAGAGCCCGTACATCAGGCCGTTGGCGCCGGGGTCGCCGATCTCCTCGGTGAAGGCGGTCAGCGACACCTGCATGCCGCCGAAGACGGTGCCGATGCCGAGGAAGGCCACCACCAGGACGCGCACGCCCGGCACGGACAGCGCCGACGTGCCGCCGCGGCGCGGGCCGTCCGCGGCGATCCGGCCGTGTGCGGGCTGGGTGCCCTTCTGCGCGGCGAACAGCAGGCCGCCGACCAGGGTCAGGGCCGCCTCCGCCGCGAGGCCGGCCGCCGGGTGGACGCCGGTGCACAGGGCGGTCGCGAGGACCGGTCCGACGACGAACGTGAACTCGTCCGTGACGGACTCGAACGCGGCCGCCGTGGACATCAGGGGCGAGCCCTCCAGCTTCGCCGCCCAGCGGGCCCGCACCATGGGGCCGACCTGCGGCACCGAGGCGCCCGTCGGCACGGCGGCGGCGAACAGCACCCACAGGGGCGCGCCCGCCAGGGCCAGCGCCGTGAGGGCCACGCCCGACGCGGCGTGCACCAGCACACCGGGGACGAGGACCGCACGCTGTCCGAACCGGTCGGCGAGCTTGCCGCTCTGCGGGGCGAACAGCGCCATGGAGACGCCGGTGACGGCGGCGACGGCCCCCGCGCTGCCGTACGAACCGGTCGTGTGCTGCACCAGCAGGACGATGCCGATGGTGAGCATGGCGAACGGCTGCCGCGCGGCGAACCCGGGCAGCAGGAACGTCCAGGCGCCGGGCGTGCGCAGGAGCTGCCCGTAACCGGGACGCTTCGCAGCGTCGGAGGTGACCGTGGATGCCACGGCCCGTGCCTTTCTGCCGCCTGGTAGCGCTCACCGGTGTGCCGGGAGTCGCCGAGGGCTGTCCTCTTGCGCGGAAGCGCGGTAGATACCGGGGCCCTCGTCAGGGGTGGGCGGACCCGGCCGCCATACGGTCGCGCCAGCCCTGCATCAGGCAGAGTTGGTCGATCAGTGTGCCTTCATGGTACAGGGAGGTGCTGGAGTGGCACCTGTGAAATGCACGACCCGGCGCCATCGCTCCTGGGAAAGCAGCGTCCACGCGCGCGTAGGCCGGGGGTTGTGCCTCCCGCTCGCCGCGCCCCGGGTCCCCGCCGGCTCACCGCGCCCGCGCTACGGCGCCTCGCCCGCCCGCCCGACCGCCCGCCCGCCACCGCGCCCCGGGCCCGG
>NZ_MKXB01000083.1 GCF_001865245.1 Streptomyces sp. CC53
GACGCCAACCCCCTGGGCCTCCCGCGCCGGATCGACGGCCGCCGCGAGCAGCCCTGAGACGGGCGGCGCCGCCGGCGGGGGCTGTGCGCCCTGGCGTGGAAACGGGTCCGCGCCGACGCCACCGGACGACTGGAGTGATCCCCGCCATGCGCGTCGAGGTCCGGAGCGGCATTGCCTGCGAGTGAACCAACGGAACCGCGCATTACCGCGCGGGTGTCGACTTGCGGGCGGTGGTGCCTCCGACCCCGACCTCGCGACGAGGCCGGGGGCAGGCACTCTGGTCAATTACACGGGACGTGCCTCCAGGTGACAACGGAGACCCCTACCTCGCGGGCTTTCCGGAGAGAAGCAGCGCACCGCTGCAAAGTCAAGCAGCGGTGGCGCATCCTGCAGTACGTCATTGCGAACCAAGGACTCGGGGAGGCTCGATGCTGACGGCCTGCTGCCGACCCCTGATGGTGACTATGCCGCCGGGGGAGGGTCAACTCGCGCTCATCCCTCGTTCGGGCCACTGATGACTCTCTTCATACATTGAATTAATCTTCCGTGAAGCCTTAAGGAAGGCGTAATCGACATGGCCGTCAATGGGGCGAGATCTGCGACTCTCAATATCCATTACCATGCGTCGCGGAAGCTCTGTATCGTCGAAGCCGAAGAGATATTCGACGGTCATCTCCGTTTGGGAAACCTTCCGGAAATAGACTAGTGCAGCCATTGCCACTCCTCTTCAAGGATTTCCCGCTTGAACAGCGGAACGTGTTTCTGCCAATTGTAGGATTGGTTCGCGAAGCTATGTGCTGCCTGATAGGTGGAGCCAGGGTTGTCTCGCAGATATCCCAGTTCCGCCAGTTCGTGCTCAAGGAGAAGATAGTCCTCCGGAATGGCATTTCCCGATCTCAGGCGAATCCAGGCGTCGGCGATCTCGGCATCTGCATCGAACTTTCTGATGACCACTTGGCCTGTTTCCTGATCTATTATGGGATGCTCCGTATCGAAGACATGCTTCTTGATTGATGCAACCTCTTGCTCCGAAAAGCCAGATGACCCGTTTGCCCGCTCAACGCTACGAGTATGCTCTGCGATGGCTGTGACGTCATGTGAGTCCTGAAGGAAGTTCGCATAGGCGTCCTCGGCCCAGCGCGTCTGAGCCGGATCGTCAAGGATGTCTCTGGGGCGCCGCCTTCCTCCAGTCAACCACTCGTCCGGGAGCCTTGCTCCTAGTCCACCTTTCGCGCCGACGCGGGCGAGGGTTCTGACGCTTCCCGCGCCCTTGGTGCCGATGAGTTCTGGGAGGAGACGTCCAAGAGACTCGGAGCGGTCGGCCTGGAACGCCTCCCAGGCGTTCTTCAGTGCCCGGTCCGGGTTGGCGGCCGTGGAGGCGAGGCCCGCCAGGGTCATGTTGACGCTCTTGTAGTACTCCGCCGGGTGGGTCAGGTTGTACCCGTCGATCGGGTTGACGCTGCGGACGAAGTTGATGAGTCCCGCGGTGCCCTTCACGATGCCGCCACCCAGGTGCATCATCTCCACGCCCTGCGCGACGCTGTAGTCCGCCAGGTCGAACTTGGCGCGCTCCAGGCCCGTCGGCTCCTTCGGCGCATGCGCCAGAGCGGCCCTGACCGCGGACTTGGCCCTGTCGCCGGCCTCGTTGCGCTGGCGGCGGGCCTCCTTGAGGATCTCGTGGGCGCGCTCGCGCTGCGCGGTCCCCGGGTCGGTGAAGGGAGCGGGCCTGGGCAGCGGATCGGGGCCGCTGCGGGCGGCGTTGTACGCGTCGACCTTCTCGTTGTACGCGTCCACCGCGGTCTTGGAGGCCTGCTGTCCCTTCTTGTAGAGGGCGATCGCCTCCTTCGCCTTGCCCTGCGCCCACCGCACGGTGGAGGCGTACGAGTCGAGCGCCCCGGCCGCGTCGTCGAAGGCGTCCGCGGCCTTCATCCACTCGCCGGGGTGCGTGGCGAACTTCTCGCGGAACGCGTCGGCCGCCTCACCCTTCCAGTGGCTGGAGTCCAGGCCCTTCATGCCGCGGCCGACGCTGTCGAAGGCGTCGCGGAAGTCGCGCAGGTTCTTCACCGCCGCGGTGATCTTCGAGGGGTTGCCGTGGACGAGCCCGTCCGCGTCCTCGGTCTCGCCGAGCTGCTGCTCGCCCACCTCGGCGCCGAGCGAGGAGGCCGTGCGGTCGCCCCAGTCCTCGACCTTGTCCGCGACACCTTCGGCACCGACGTACTCCAGGCCTTCGCCGATCTTGTCGGTGGCGGCGTCGATGCCCTGGCCGAGCTTCTCCTTGCCCCAGTCGACGCCGTCCCGCACCTTGTCGTATCCGGTGCCGACGAGCTTCCCGAGATCGTCGAGGCCGCCCACCAGCGTCCGCCCCAGCCCGGCTCCTCAGCCCGCCGCACCGCCGCGTCGGACGGGTCGAGCATCTCCTTCAACTCCCCGTCGACCGCCTCGCGCAGCCTGGGGTCGAGCGCGCCCGAGGTCTCCATGGAGTCCAGCAGCGCGTCCTCGACGTCGTACGCCGTGTCCTTCCAGGTCTGCTTCACCTCGGCATGCGCCTGCTGGAACGATTCGGCGCTCCAGTCGGCATCGTCGAACATGCTCTGTGTGCTGATCTCCTGCCAGGACTTGGCCTTGACCTCCTCCTCCGACAGATGGGGGTTGCCGTTCAGGGAGTTCACGGCGATCTTGAAGGTGTCCTTGACGTACTGCTCCTGCTCATGGATTGCGCCGGCGGACAGCCCGACCGCGCTCGCGAACCCGGCGCCCCGCTGCATCAGCGCCCGCACGCCCCACTCCCAGCGCTCGCAGAACGTCTCGAACTCCCCCGTCAGGCCCGCATGACCCAGCTCCAGGCCACTCAGCGCCAGATCCGAGAAGCCCCGGCCGGTCGACGCGTCCCCGATCATGCCGAGATCCTTGAGCTCCGCGTACGCGCCGTTGATGCCCTTGGCGATCTGCTCCAGCGCACCCGGGGGCACGGCCAGATCCGGATCGCTTCCACTCACCGCTGCTCTCCCCCGAGGTCGACCGCCGCCGCGTCCGGGACCACCCCGGCGACCGGCGGGAACACCATTCCGTCCTCGCTGCCCGCGTCCAGTGCCACACCCGCCGGGACCCCCAGCATCGGCACCATCACATCGAGCAGCCGCGCGCCCAGCACGGTGCGGTACTCCCACTCTCGGCCGGGGTCGCCCTGCGCGTACGCGAACCGGGCGAGCGCCGCCTCGTCCGAGAAGGCGCAGATCCATCGCACACCGCCCAGGCCGGCCGACCAGAGGCTGCCGTGCGCATCAAGCGGCACCAGTACGGCCGTACGGCGGAACTCCCCCAGCAAGGCAGCGAACTCGCGCCGTCGAGACCGGACCTCGGCCTCCTCCGCCGCCTCACCCTGCGAGGCCGTCCGCTGGATAGGGGGCGGTGGCTGCGCGTTCGATGGCCTGTTGGCCAAGTCCGCCAGTCGCATCGGACGTTCCGGCCCGCTGGCCAAGTCCGCTCGTCGCAAAGGCCGTTGCGGCCCGCCGTTCATCCAGTCCTGGGCCCCAGCCCGGTCCCCGCCATCACCCATGACGCTCATCGTCACACGATTGATTGTCTTCCCGTCGGACTTCGCGGCGTGTCCTGCCGACACGGCCGTCCTGACCTTGTCATCGTCTGCGTCACCGCTTGTGCGCCCCCGTGGTACATCGCCCCTTCCTCCGAGTCAGGGCCCTCTCCCGGCTCCGGTCGTCACCGCATGCAGCTGCGGAGGTCCGTCGGCGCCACCGCCATCGAGCGCTGGCTGCGTCCCGTCACCTACCAGAACACC
>NZ_MKXB01000084.1:0-20340 GCF_001865245.1 Streptomyces sp. CC53
ATCGGGTTCGCGTACATCGCGGCGTTCACGGCCCAGATCACGACCGCCATCACCGCGAATGCGGCGACCAGGCCGAGCACGACCGGCACAGCGATCTGCATCAACGTCTTGTTCTCGGACATGAACTCGCTGACGGACAGGACAATCGGCAGCAGCGCCTCACCCAGGGTCGTCGTCAACGTGTTGAGGGCGCTGTTGAGCTGCACCGCCGGATCCGACTCCGCGGCGGTCGCCGCGTCGGTGGCGGCGCCAGCGAAGTTCTTCAGCTGCTCGGCTGCCCCCGCGGTCGCGGGGTTCAGCGCGAGGACGGCGTCCTTGGAGTCACCGGCGCGGTCGCCGAAGATCTGCGTGATCAGCGCGGCCTGCTGCCCGGGGTCCTTGACGGCGCGCAGGGCGTCGGTGACCCGCTGCATGGCCTGCGCTGATTTCGGGCCGCCGGACTGGATGGCCTCCAGCGTCTCCTTCGCCGGGAGCTTCAGGGCCTTGAAGCCCTCGATGGCCCGGTCGGACTCTTCGGTGACGATCCGGCTGAACTCGTGGACGATGTCGCCGGCCTCGTCGATGTTCATCGCGCCGCCCTTGACGGCCTGGCTGAGCAGCCCGACCGCCGTGGCCCCGTCCAGGCCGATCTTCGCGAATCCGTCGCCGTACTCGTTGATCGCCTCGGGCAGCTCTGCGCGCATCGCCTTCGGGAACAGCGGCGCAGCCGCGGTGAGCAGGTCCAGGCCCTCCTTGCTGGTCTTGACCAGCTTGTTGGACACCATGGAACCGGCCCAGGCGGCGGCCTGCGCCACGTCCACGTCGAGGGACTTGGCCAGGACGGTGGCTTCCTTGGAGATCTGCTCGATGTCCGCGACCGACGCGTCCTTCAGGTCCCCGAACGACGACTTGACGGCGATGACGGCCTGGTTGGCCTCCTCCATCGACCCCGCCAGGCCCGACGTGAACAGGCCCTTCGTGGCCTCCGACAGGTCCACGGCCTGGTCGTGGGTGAGGTCGAGCTGCTGCTGCAGCTCGTGCGTGGCGCTGGAGATGTCCATGGCGGACGACAGGCCCACGGCGAACGCCGCGGCGAGCCCGGCGCCCGCCACGGCTCCGGCGGTGGCGAGCCCGTTGAGCTGGCCGGTGATCTGCTGCGTACCAGCCTCAACCTCCTGCTCGGCGCCGGACATGTCGACGCCGAGCCGGACCAGCAGCTCATCGAGTACGGCCATGGGCCACCTCCCGGCGGGTCTGTCGGATGCGGAGGGTGCGCCGGTCGTCGTCCTCGTCGTAGGCGGCCTGCAGGGCCTTGACCTTGGCGAGCATCTCCCGGCCGCTGAGGGGCGGGCGGGCGCTGCGGGACCAGACCATGACGTGGTCCTGCAGCTGGGGGCGTCGTCCCCGGCGCATGTGCGGGGCGGCCACGTCCATGCCCAGCCGCCCGGCGATGACATCGAGTCGGGCCGGGGTGATCAGCCCGTACAAGTTCTGGTACGCGACCAGGTAGGCCATCTGCTCGCTGGTGAACCGGGCCATCACCTCGTCCGGGGGGATCCGGTAGGCGACGGACAGGTCGTACAGCAGCCTCAGCTCTGGTCGCCGTCGGAGTTTCCCTCCGCGTCCCGCACCTTCTCCTCGAACGATTTGTCGTCGTCCGACAGGTACCGCACGAGGTTGAACAGGCCGTTGACGATGCCGGCGTTCTTCCGGCCGAGGATCGCCACCCCCTCGGCCACGTCCGGGAACACCCGCTCGTCGGTGTCCTGGTCGTAGAGGGCCTTGGCGACGATGAGGGCCTTGTTCGACTTCAGCGCCATCTCCGCGCTGCTCTTGCCCGTCTGCAGCTGCAGCTTGGACAGCTTGTTCTGGTACTCCTCCCAGTCCGCGCTGGGCAGTCCCCGCACGCGGAAACGCACTTCGGGCGCCCACTCGGGGATCTCCACGCCGTCCTGGACCTTGATGTCCTGGGCGGCGCGGATGCGGTCCTTGATGCTGGCCACAGGCCGTCCTCCTTCTTGGGTTACGCGCCGGTCGCGGTCAGTGTCGGCTTGCCGGAGATCTTGAACGTGACCTCGCGGGCCATCTTGTCGTCGAGGGGGAACTCGTCCGAGATCTCGCTGATGCCGGCGGTGAAGTCCCAGGTGTGCTCGTCCGGGTCGCCGGGGAGCATGACCAGCTGGTAGTCCCGCAGGTCGTCCTCTTCGAAGTCGGCGTCGAGGGCCTGGTGCGTGGTCTCGCCGGGCCGGTAGTTGATGGTGGCGGTGACCTCGCCGCCGTCCTTCATGCCCTTGACGTACTCGCGGTACTTGTTGGCGCTGTCGTGCGCCGATACGTCGATCATGGTGCGGGAGCGGGAGGGCCCGGACAGGTTCTCCACGCTCGCCACGGTCACGAACACACCGCCGCCCGTGGAGTCCCTCTTGAGCAGGGTCCCGGTTGCGTCCTCACCAGCCATCGCCGGTCACTTCCTCTCTGCTGTCGGTACCGGTCCGGGTCACGGCTGGACCTTGGTCAGCACCCGGAACGAGATCGGTACGTGCCGGATGTCGCCCGGCGGTTCGGGGTCGGTCAGGGTCTGCTGCGACACGAAGTAGGTCGCCACGTGCCGGTGCCCGGCGATCGTCAGCGGCCGGTGCTCCAGTAGCGCGCGCAGCCGGTCGGCGATGCGCAGGGCCTGGCTGTAGCCGCGGTACTGCGACCACACATGCAGGGTGATGACGCTCGTGGAGCCGTGGCTGTCGTGGCTGTTGTCCGGTGTCTCGACCGTGTCGCCGAGGTGGATGTACGGGTAGGGCTGGTCCTCGGGCACCCAGTCGAGGACCCCGGTGACCATGTCGGACAGCTCGGCGTCCGCCTGTAGCAGCGCCACGACGGCGCCTTGCAAGGGAAGCGCGACGGACGCGGAGACGGGCATGCTCACAGCCGCCTCCTCACCTCGTCACGCAGCCGGGCGATCAGCTGCGTGCCGGCACGTTCCAGCGCGGGGATGAGCGTCGGGTTCGCGGGGATGCGGCGGCTGCCGCGCTCGTGGAACACGGCGTACAGGTCGTCCTGGTCGCGCCAGCCGACCGACGCCTGCATGCCCTGCTTCTGGTAGGTCGCGGCGACGCTGCCGCGCAGGTTGCCGGAGTCGACCCGGACGCGGCGCCGCACGTCTGCCAGGACCATCTCGGCCGAGTTCTCGACCTCCGCGCGGGCAGCGGCTTCCAGCTCCGGCACGAGCTCGGCCAGACGCCGTTGCAGCCGGTCCAGGCCGACGATCTCCGTGCGGGCACCGCGGCGGGCCATCAGCTGCCCAGCTCGAACGCGGCGACCGTCACAGAGGTGACACCGTCGTAGGTGACCGCGGCGCGCCCGTTGGAGCCGCGGTAGACGTTGTGCAGCGGGATGATGGCGTGGTCGCCCGCGGCGACCACCAGGGATGCGTCAGCGATGGCCAGGCCCTTGATGGTCCCCGGGGTGGCCACGGTGACGGTGTGCGGGGACGCGTCGCCGTTGGCGACGTACAGGAACCGGCCCGGCCCGACCGGGGCGGTGTCGCCGCCGCCGGCCGCGGCAACGGCCTGGCCGGCGACATCGGCGATGCCCGTGTCGACGGGCACCGAGATGAGGCTGAGGTCAGCCATGGGGTTCTCCTTCGCCTTGGGTCAGCTCAACGAGCGCCTTGGAGTAGACGGGGGTGGAGGGCTGCACCACGGACTGCACCCGGAACGCCTGTTGCGTCCCGGACGCGTCGCTGCCGCGTAGCTCGTCGCCGCGGCGCACGTCCGCGCCGGGCAGCAGGTAGATGTCGTGGGAGTGGCGGGAGGTGGTCTGCGCGGCCACGAGCCGCTCGGTCGGGGACGGCTGGTCGACCTTCGCCCGCACGGTGCTCTGCAGCACCAGCATGGTGGTCTGCCCGCCGTACCCGTCCGGGACGGTCGTCGGCCGCCACACCTCCAGGGCCCGGTTGAGGTAGCGGCCGATGCCGGGTCGGCCCCTCACCGCGACGTCACCACCGCGGCGCCGCCTCCGAAGCGGGCGGCGAGCCGCTCACGCAGGTAGTCGGGCAGCTCCATGCCGGTGATCAGGCCATGGCTGCCGTAGGTCACCGAGTAGTCCCCGATCCGCTCGGCCCGGATGTCGGCGGCGCCCATGCCGGCGGTGCCGTCCGGGTCGGAGCGGTAGGCGCCCAGCGCGGCCGCGGCCAGCTGGCACACCAGGTCCACGATGTCCTCCGGCACCTCGGCCAGGCCGTGCGTCTGCACGACCTCCACCTCGGACGGGCCGCAGTCGGGCGACCAACCGCCCGCCCGCCACAGCCGGTGTGAGCGCAGCCGCCAGTCGGTCACCGCCTCGCCGTCGATCGCCACCGACGCGACCGACACGATCGGCGGCCCGGGCAGGCTCAGCCACTGCGTGGCCGGCCCCTCCAGCGTGACGGTGGAGGTGGTCTGCGAGATGGGCACCCCGGCCGCCTCCCGCACCGCGGCGGAGGCCACCGCCAGGTAGGTCGTGGCCACCGTGGTCTCCCCGGCGTCCACGGTCAGACCGCGGGCGGCGAGGTCGGCGGTCGTGGCCAGAGCAGTCAGCGCCACCGTGCCACCTCCCTCCGGTCAGCTGGACAGCTCGATCAGGTCGATCAGGTCGGCCTTGGTGTAGTTCGCGGCGTCGTCGGCAGACAGCAGGCCGCGCCGGGCGACGTAGGCGATCCACTCCGCCTTCGGTGCCGCCTGGGCCGGCCGGTCACCGCCGTCCGGTGCCGGGCCGGACTCGGGGGCGGGCCCGTCCGGGTCCGGCGCGGCGGCGGGCGGGCTGCTGTACGGGGTGCCGTCAGGGTTGACGCGCACTAGCTGCCCGCGGTCGTAGCGCTGCTGGATGCCCTCGGGAAGGGGCAGGTCCATCGCGATGATGGATCCGCCCTCCCCGCGCACGTAGATCGTCTCTGGCATCAGGTGTTCCTCGGGACCTTCAGGGCGGTGACCGTGCCGGTGGTGGTCGTTGACTCGAAGAGCATCGAGCCGTCCGACTGGACGAAGCGCCCCGACTCGAACGGGCCGATGAGCTGCGCGGTGCCGAACGCGACGGTCACTTCCAGGTCGCCCTGGCCGGCGGCCAGCGCGGGCGGGTGGTCTCCAGCCTTGACCGTGAAGGTGAGATCGGTGTCGTCGTCGGTGTTCGTCACGCGCAGCACGGTGAGCTCGGGGAAGGCGTCGGCGAGCTGCATGTTGTTCGTCGGCGCCGCGACGAGCGTGGTCCCGGCCGGCTGCAGCAGGTTGCTGTTGGCCGCCAGGTTGGAGTACGAGAGCTGTGTGGTCGCCATGGGGTGTTCAGTCCTCCGGTCAGGCGGCGGGGTTGATGTACGCGGCCGCGAGGTGGTCGGGGCGCAGCACCTTCGCCCCGTACAGGGCCAGGCCCTTCACGGCGTCCGCGAAGGAGTTTTCCGGCCGGTACGCCTCGGTCTTGTTGATCTGCTCGGCGAACGTGATGGCCTGCTTCACACCGGCCTGGACGACGGTGGTGTCGCCGGTCGGCACGGGGCAGTTGTTCGACTCGTAGATGTCGAACCCGGCGGCGCGGCCGACGAAGCCGCTGCGCAGGCCGGTGTCGGTGGCGGCCTTGTCGGCGGTGATGAACCGGTCGTCGAGCAGCAGCGAGGCGTAGAACTCGGGCGGCACGATGACGTAGCGGCCCGCGCGCGGCACGTTCGCCTTGGTCAGCTTCGTCCGCAGCGGGACGAGGACCTCGTCGTAGGCGTCGGTCGGGGTGGTGTACGTGTCGATCGGGGAGCCGACCACGTTCAGGAAGTTGCTGGCCTGGATCTGCGTGTACAGGCCGGCGACGTACTGGTCGATGGTGTCGGCGAGCGCGTAGGCGGCCTCCGACATGGCCTGCGGCACGAGGCCGCCCTTGGCCTGCCGCTTGTCGACATCGTCGATCTCGAACGCCCAGTACTTCGACTGGTCGACCGTGAGGGTGCGCTGGCCGGTGGTCAGCGTCTCGGGGGTGATGGTGGTCGAGCCGGGCGTGTAGGTGCCGACCGTCGGCCGGGACACCGAGGTGATGCGGACGGTGTCGCCCGCCTCGCTGATCTCGCCCTCGTAGTCGCGGTTGACCACCGTCGGCGAGGCGTAGATCAGCTCCTTGCGGGTCGCGACGAGCAGCCGCGAGCTCCAGATCTCGGGAACGAAGTTCCGCACGGTCATGGTTCAGCCTCCTGGCTATCGGCCGCCCATGAGGTCATCGAGCCGCCCGTCTTCGCGGGCGCGGTCGATGGCCTCGGGGCTCATGGATTTCAGGTCTGCTCGGGTGAGCTGCTTGGGCCGGGACGCCTTGCGCGCCGCTCCGCCGTCGCCGGTGCCCTGGAACCGCTTGGCCGTTGCGGCAGCGAGGTAGGGCTTGGACTTGATCAGGTCGTCGATCGCCTCGGCGACCTCGTCGCTGTCGACGTTGCCGTCGTCGTCGACCTCGAACTGGTCGAGGTCCAGGAAGCGGTAGGCGTCGGCCGGGTCCGCGAGCTTCCCGGCCGCGGCGGCCTTCACCTCCGCACGGATGATGCGCGCGTTGGCCTTGGACAGGGCCTCGGCCTCGGCCTGGCGGCGCACCTGGTCGGTGTCGTCGCCGCGGTCCTTCTCGGCCAGGCGCTGCTCCAGGGCGCGGCGCTTGTCCCGCTCGGTGCGCCACTTGCCCTTCATCGACGCCAGCGCCTTCTTCCCGGCGTCGCCGAGCTGCTCGGCGCCCTCCGGGTCCGCTTCGTCGCCGTCGCCGTCGCCGTCGGCCGTGTCGTCCGCGGTGTCGTCGCCGTCTTCTACGGCGTCGTCCGCGCCGTCCGGGCCGTCGCCGTCGGGCTCCTCGCCGCCGCCGTCGGCGTAGAGCACCGGCGACCACGGGCCGACCGGGTACGGGCGGGACCAGCCGGACGCGTGGGCGCGGCGGGGCAGGGTGGATCGGTACATGAGTCTCTCCCGTTGCGGGATCGGGGCCCGCGGCCTTGCGCCGGGGCCGGTCAGGTGAGGTAGCCGTTTCGCCGCAGCAGCCGCACAGCGTGCTCGCGGTCGTCGGCCTGCCGAAAGATCTCCTCCGGCATCAGCCGCGCGCCCGGCGGCCGGAACCCACGGATCGAGCGGGAGCGCGGAATGGCGCCCTCGTCCTTCAGCCGCTGGAACTCCAGCCGGCGGAACTCGCCGCGGCGGGTGCCCTCGCTCGTCGCCAGCACCGTCCGGCCGAACACCGTCGCACTGGCCATGCCGCGGCGCGCGTTCACGACGCTGGCGATGTCGGCGCCGGCCTCGATGGCCTTCACCGCGGCCTCGCCGAACGCCTTCTTCCGCTGCTTCTCGCTCATCGCGTCGAACAGCGCCCGCGGGTCGGCCGGGGCGGGGCGGTGCTCGCGGGTGACCGGCTCCATCGAGCAGTTGCAGCGCGGATGCCGCTGGAACGCCGAGGACACGCCGTACTCGCGGCCCGCGAGGACCATGCAGCGCGAGCACGCCCCGCCCTCGACCACACGGATGTAGGAGGTGACCGCGGGCCGGGTCACCATGCCCACCGAGTCGGCAGCTCGGCCCGCGTCCGCCACCGCGTTACGCACCACGATGTCCAGCAGCGCCTCACCGTGCGCCATCGCCTGCGTCACCGGCCGCCCGGCGGTCACGTAGCGCAGCGCACTCCACATCGGCGCCGTCAGCACCCTGGCGAGCGGCAGCCCCTCCCCGGAGACGCCCACCAGCGCCTCCGCCACCAGCTGGTCGGACTCCGGCCGCCCCGGATCCGTGCCCAGCAGCTCTTCCAGCCACGGCTCGGCCGCCCGGGCCGCCGCCAGTTGCCCACCGGACACGATCAGCAGCACACGGGCCAGCAGCCCCAGCCACGAGCCGCGCAGATCCTGCCGGTCGACCTGCCGCCACAGGCTGCGCGCGGCCCGCGATGTCGCCGCCGCCAGCCGCTGCCGCTCCTGCTGGTGCGCGACGGCCAGCTCTGACGGCGCCACCTCTATGCCGCCTCGCCGGGCGCCGGCTCCTCACCGGGTGCCGGATCGCCGTCGGGCGGCGCCGGGCCGGGCTGGGCGGCCATCATGCGGGTGATCTCCGCGACCGGGTCCGCGTCGGCCTCCTTCTCGCGTAGGGCCACCACGTCCGCGACCTCGGTCGGGGTCAGGCCGTAGCGCAGGGCGAGCCACTCGAAGGGCATGCCGAGCTGCTTCAACTTCAGCAGGGCGTCAGCCATCTGCGCGTGAGAGCGGGACTCGGCGTCCGCCCACAGCACCCGCCCCGACCGCAGCGCATCGGCCTTGCGGTCCTCGCCGCGGGCCAGCGCGATCAGCCGCGCGGCCTCACGCAGGCCCTGACCGAACCACAGCTGCTTCTCCTCCACCCGCTTCACCAGGCCGGTCTCCGCCGCCAGCAGCGCATCCGCGGACAGGTTCGCCATCTTGCCGATCAGGTAGTGCTGCGGGGTGCGGGTCTGCGCCGCGAGGTGCCCGACGGCAACCTCGATGATGTTCGTGTACGCGCCGAGGTTCGCGGCCTGCCACTCGGCGATCCGCGCATCCTTGCCCGTGATCCACGCGACCCGGTCCACCATGAACTTGTCCAGGTCAACGGGCTGCTTACCGACGATCTCACCAGCAGAGTTGAGCTTCGGGATCATCGGCCGCTCCGCGCCGAGCACCACCCGCTGCGGGAACGACGCGTAGTCGGAGGCGGTGAACAGCTGCGCCCACAGCAGGTTGATGGCGTCCTGCATCGCCACCACGCCGCGCACGTCCGAGATGGGGTCCTCTACCAGCATCGGCCGGTTCGGGAGCTCCACCATCGGCACCACACCCATGGGGTTCGGCTGTGGGTTCGGCTCGTCGGCCAGTTCCCGGGGCCGCCACCGCTTCAGCTCCTCGTCCACGTCGGCCATCTGCGGCGACTTGTCCTGATGCTGCAGCGGCCGGGAGAACTTCCACACCTCATGCGGCAGGTACAGGGTGGCGAAGTCCTCGCCGCCGTCCTGCCACCGCTTCAGCGCCGCCCGCCGGCGGATCCGGCTGCCCGGCTCGTACCCGACGATGCACTGCGAGGCGTCCTCGAACGTCACCACCGGCATGTCCGGGTCGTCCGGGTCGCCCCACACCAGCACGAACGACCGTGCCCCGGTCACCGCGCCCAGGAACCCCAGCTGCGAGTCGGCGTCCAGGCCGTTGACCTGCCACACCCGCCACAGCTCCCGGTCGGCCTCCGTCTCACCGGAGGCCAGGAACCCGGTCACCGTCAGCCGCTCCACCGGTGAATCTGCCACCACCTGCACCCAGTTGTCCGAGAAATCCCGGTAACGCTCGCCGTGGTACTTCGCGAACTCCGGGCTCGCGTACTTAAGCGGGTGGTCCCCGCGGTAGTACGCGTTGTGCGTGTCGATCGGCCCGCGCCGCCGCAGCAGCTCGTTCTCCAGCAGCTCCACCAGCCGCAGGGCCTGGCCCTCGTCCGTCATCAGCCCCCCTCTCAGCTGCCGTAGTAGTAGGACACCTCACGCTCGGCCAGACCAGCCGCGATCACGTCCCCGAGCGCCTCGTGGGCAAGGACAGACGACACGGTGGCGTCGATCTTCTGCGTCGGTGATGCCTTGCGCAGCACGTACCGGTCCATCGGCCGCGCCGCCGCCCGCGTGTTCGCGACATGCGCCTCGGTGATCGGGCACCCGTCGTGCGAGAACGTCCCGTCCCGCTTCGTCACGTCGGTCTTCAGCCGCTCGCACGCCGCGTGCATCTGCACGATCCGCCGCGTGTGCCAGCGGATCACCCGCTCCTCCCCGTAGCTGTCCACCCACTCGTCGACCTCCGTCTCCCAGTACGGCGGATCGCAGTACATGCGCACCACGTCGTACCGGTGCATCAGCTGGTCCACCGCCGCGCGGACCTCCGCGCGCGGCACCTGCCCGCCGAAGTCGGCCGGGTTCCAGATCGTCGGCTCGTCCTCCGGCCCGTACACCGGGGTGAACTGGTAGCCGTCCATCGTCTCGGCGCGCAGCGCCGTCCAGTCGTCCTGGTCGGAGCCGTCGAAACCGAGCACGATCCGCGTCATCGGCCGCACCCGCCGCGCCGCCGCCTTCGCCGCCCACCTGGCCCCGTCGAGCCAGCCCGCGCTGCCAGCCACGCACCGGTTCCCGAAGAAGCGTTCGGCCTGGGCCGGGTCCTTCTCCATGATCTCTGCGGCTTCGGCCTCGATCGCGTCCAGGTCGACGTGCGACGACCCGGCGTAGACGATGGTGTGGATCTTCCGCCGGTCCCGCTTGTTGCCGTAGGACAGCGTCTTCGGCGCCTGCGGGTGGTAGCGGAAGATGTCCCGCGCCTTCGACTCGGATGTCGTCTGCGCCACCGACTCCTCAGACGGGTCCCACCCGTTCGTCGTCTCCATCGACCGGCCGCCCATGCCGGCCAGGCCGCGGCGCTGCGTCTCCGCCACCCGACGCAGCTTGTTCGCCTTGTTCCACAGGCCCGTCTCGTCCTGCAGCGCGAAGTTAATCGGGTTACCCAGCCGGGACAGCGCCGACGACGTGACGACATCGATCCGGCCCGCATCCCCAACCCGCGTAAACTCCTCACCCACGCGCATCATCTCGGCGAGCGGCCCCAGCTTCACCATCGACTGCAGCGGCCGGTACACGTTCGCGACCTGGTCCTCAGAGCTGGCCGCCAGCTGCAGCAGCGGCGTCGGCCACGGCGTGCCCATCGGCTCGCCCGCCTCGTACCGGTACCACCAGCCACACCCGCAACCGTGCTCCGAGCAGCGGTACACCTCACCGCCGCGCGCCCACCCGGCGAAGACGACCGGCCCCGCGGCCTCGGCCAGAGCGATGGTCGCCGACCACGGGCCCTTGCCGGTCTTCTGCGGCGCCACGACCTGCGACCGCCGGTAGTGGAACGCGGGCGCCAGCTGACCCACGCGGGCCGCAGGCTTGACCCGGTAGTGGTTGACCGTGCACCACAGCTGCCACGGGTACAGCTCCATGTCCTCGCCCTGCCGGAACCCGTCCGGGACCGGGCAGTGAGCCTCAATCCAGTCCGGAACCACCCACAGAGTGGGGAAGTCGACGACGAAGTCGGGCCCCGCGTCAGGCCCCTTCACCACGGGACACGACCTTCAGCCGGTCACGGGCCGACGGCCGTCGCGCGGGCGGGGACTCCAGCGGCAGCACCTCGGCCGCGGCCGCGGCCGCCGGGCCGATCCGCCACCGGTTCCGCAGCATCCCCGCCACCGACAGCCCCAGGCTGTCCAGGTAGCTGCGCACCATCTTCTTCACATCCACCCGGGCGTCCGGCCGCTCGGCCTCCGCCAGCGTCCGCACGAACAGCGCGACCTCCAGCGCCTGCCCCAGCTCCTCCCAGACCACGCCCTGCGGCTTCTCCCACAGCTCGCACCACAGGTCCCACTCGCGGTCCGTCGCCTCACTCAGCGGCCACTCGGGAGGCTCACCAGCCCGGCCTTCCGGCGGCAGCGTCCGCCACCCGCTCGCGTCCGACTTCCGGTTCCTGCGCAGCGCGTTCGGGTCCGGTGCCGGCCCCGACGCGGCGTGTCCACCACGCATCTCGATCACTCCTCACGCTGCCTTGCGCAGCACGACGAGCCGTCACCTTGCGTGACGGCTGGGGACCCTCTGACCTGACGCACCGCCCAGCGCCCTCCCCCGCGTCGTGGGCCCCCCTGGGGGCCGGGGGTCACCCCCCAGGGTCGGTGACTGTGTGTTATCCGTGACCGAACGTGTCGCGGGCGGTCTCACGGGCGTGGTGGCTCTTGCTCATGGCCTGCCAGTTGTCCGGGTCGAAACCCCTGGGGCCGAGCGGTCCGAGGCCGTCGATGTGGTGGACCTCGGTGGCCCGGTCACGCTGGAGCATGGGCAGGGCTGCGCACCTGTCGCACTCGCACCAGGGGTGGTCTTGGAGGTAGGCGGTGCTAGCTTTGCGCCAGCGTGCTCCTCGCCCTGCGTCCTTGTGCCGGGGCCTGGCTCTGGTGGCTTGGGTTGTGCAGGTGGGGCAGCGGCCTGCGGGAGTGAGGGTGGGGCAGCCGGGGGTGGGGCATACCTGCAGGGCTCGGCGCGGCGGCATGGTCACCTCCGGGTGTGCGTGAGCCCGGCCTGCGTGGTGCGGGCCGGGCTCGTTGGTGCTGGTGTCAGAAGTCGGGGCAGAGGTGCCTGTGTGCAACGTCGTTGATCTTCGCCCCGGTCTCGGGGGTGCTGATCTCAGGCAGGCGCGACGTGACGGTGAACCGGCCGAGGGCCAGCTGTGCCAGCTTGGCCTTGTCGTCCGGGGAGTTCTTGATGGAGCTGCACTGGTTGAGGCCGCGGCTGACGGCTTTCTCGTCCTTGCCGTCGACGATGCGTGGGTCGATGGCGTTCAGCGCGTCGAGGAACGCCTGCCGGGTGGCGGCGTCGGGCTTGGGCGGGAGGCCGGCGGCCTCGCGGGCCTTGGCCTTGTCCTCGGCGCTGATGGAGGGCGCTTCGGCCGCGGGGGCCTGCGAGGGGGCAGCGGCGGGCTGTTCGGGCTCGCTGCTGCTGCTGCATCCGGTGAGTGTGGCGAGCAGCAGCGCGATGGCGGCGGTGGTGGTGCGGGTGCGCATGGTCCCCCCAAGGGCGTGTGGTGTTGGGGGGTAGTGCATCAGATGCGTTCGCGGTCGCGCAGGAGGTGCGCGAGATTGATCCAGGAGACTGCGAGTTGGTCGAGGCGTTCCATGAGCGGCAGGTTGGTGAGTTCGAGTTCGGCGCGTTCCAGGAGTCTCGCTGCGTTGGCGAGGGCCTGGTCTTCGGTGGGGACAGCCATGTGTCACCTCCGGGAAATGGCGAAGGCCCCGACCGGGTGGGTGGTCGGGGCCTTCGGGAAGCCTGTGTGCCTGCCGCTTTTGGGCATGGCTGTACGGGGAAATCGTGGCGCATGGATCGCCGCAGGTCAAGCGGCCTTGACGGCGCGCTGTCCTGGGCGGGATGGCTTGGCCGCGCGGAGAGCGGCTTCGACGTCCTCGATGCGGTAGACGGGGCGCTTGGGTGTGCCGCCGCAGCGGGTGAGGATGCCGCGCCGTACCCAGTCGCGGATGGTGGCCGGCTGGACCCCTGCGGCCAGGGCTGCCAGGGAGGTGGTGAGGGTGCCGCGGGGTGGGGTCAGGTACTCCATGCAGCCAGTGTGAGTCACGTGTCAGCGGTGGTGCCTGTGCAGGTATGGAGGTTGTTCTACGCGGCTGGCTACGGGCGGTCTACAGGCTGCAGGCCCGCCCCGCCGCCGCCCATAGGCGCCGGGGCCGGCGAATGCCCTGGCCTTCGCACCAGTCCAGCCAGGCGCGGATGGGACGTGTCCACGGTACGCGCGGGGCCTGACAGTGGTGGTGGCTCAGGTCCAGGGGGCGGGCGGTTCGCCGTAGATCTCCAGTCCGGCGCCTTCCATCAGGACAGCGGGGCGGGGCTGGTGGCCGGGGAGGGCAAGTTCGACGGGCTCGTACGTGAGGTGCAGCAGCCTGTCGGGGGTGACGGTGCCGCGCCACTCCCCGGTGACCGGGTCGACGTTGAGGTCGACGGTGACGTCGGCTGTGGTGACGCCGTCCTCGTCGGGGAGGTGGAGGCGGGCGGGGCCGCGGTAGGGCATGAGGGTCATCCTCTCGCGGTCGGGCCCCGCCGTGTCGGGGGGTTGCGCGGCGGGGCCCGGGGCCAGAGTGGCAGGCGGTCAGTGTCCGCAGTGGGGTTTGGTCCACCAGCCGCAGGTTTCGCAGTAGGTCATGGGCGGGGTACCTCTTGGCGTACGGGGTGGATGATCCACATCCCCTCCCCCGGGCCTCGGACGACGCGGTCGATGTTTTCGGTCTCACCTGCGTAAACGTCGCCGGTAGGGGTGTCGGAGGGGGGTGGGGGAGTGGCGGACGAATCGGGCATGGGGCGGCGGGTGGCCCACCAGAGGGCGCTGCCGCCGACGGCCCACACGGTGAGCGCGCCGGCCTCGGGCGCGAGCGCGAACACGGCGGCCAGGGCGGCCAGGGCGCCCGCTGCGGCGACGCATCCGCCCGCCGCGCGGCTGGGCGTCTCGGACTCTTCGGTGGTCATGCGAGCGCTCCGTAGACGACTCCGCCGACGGCGTTGACGGCCTGGGCGAGGGGGACGGCGGCGAATCCGGCAACTCCGGCGCTGGTGCCGAGGCAGATGCCGCACCAGGCGCCGAGCTTGATGTCGCGGCCGTGGCGGCTCTTCTTCGCGGCGACGGCGATGCCGACGGTGAGGAGGAGGACGATGGCGATGCCGGTCTGGGTGAGGGGGAGGTAGGTGGTGCGGCCTGCGGGTTGTCCGGCGGTGCCTCCGACGCCCCAGACGAGGGCGACGTCGCCGAGCCAGTTGGAGATCCAGAGGGTGGCGTCTGCGATCCATCCGACGATGCCGCCGATGGTGAGGATGGCGAGGACGCCGTAGGCCCAGGCGGCGAGGAAGGGCAGGAGCCTGCCGGCGTGTGCGAGGGGGTCGTTCTGGAGGGCTTTGAGGCCGGGCCACCAGCGGATGAGGGTGGCGGTGAGGATGGCGAGTCCGATGGTGACTCCGCCGAGGGTGACGATGGTCATGGGGTGCCTCAGTGGAGGAGGGCCGCGGCGAGTGCGGCGATCGTGAGCAGGGCGGCGAGGGTGCGCACGGCGGGGAGGACGTAGGCGCCGCGGGCGGTCGCGGGGGCGAGCGCGATGAGCGCGGCGCCGGCGGTGAGAGCGAGCGTCCCGTATGCCAGGACGGCGAGGACGGCCATCAGTTGTACCCCCCGCCACCGCGGCCGACGGTGTCCGGGCCCGGCTCGGGAAGCGTCGGCTGCCGCGGCGTCCGCTTCGGCTTCTTCGCTCGGGACATCACGGTGCGGACGTAGCCGACGTCCACGGTGTGGCCGTGACGCGCGAGGTGGTCCGCGATGTCGCGCGGTGCTGCGCCGGGGGGCAGCGATGATGCGGCGGCGAGGATCAGCTCGCTTTTGTTCGTCCCGGCGGGCGGCGCCCACACGGCGCTGACCTGCGGGATATCAGGCGTATCAGCGGGCGCATCATGCGGCGTATCAGCGTCCGCATCAGGTGATGCGCCCATGTGGCGCCCGGCCGTGAGGGCGGCGGTCTCCTCAATCCCGGCGAGTTCGCGGCGGACGAGGCCGAGTGCGCGGCGGGCCTGGAGCTCGGCGCGCTGCTGGTCGACCCACTGCTGATCGCGGGTGCCGAGCGGGAGCGCGGTGTGCTGGAGGCGCAGGGTCCACAGGGCTTTGGCGATGAGGGACACCGCGGCGCCGACGAGACCTACGGCCCACTGGTCGTCGATGACGTGCTCGGCGGCGATGGCGGCCATGGCGAGGAGGAGGGCGATGTGTCCGGCGCGGCGGGGCGGGGCGGCGCGCTTGGGGTCGTAGCGGGCGAGCCATTCCAGGGCCATGCAGGCGATCCATGCGGCGTCGAAAGTGGCGGCGGCGGCGTAGGCGGGGAGTTCGTCGACGCGGCGGTCGAGGAGGCTGCCGATGGAGGCGGTCGACCAGACGATCGCTGCGGTGAGCATGAGGACGAGGAGGGTGTCGACGCCGCGGCGGATGGTGGTGTCCCAGTCGCGGGGCAGGGCGGGGACGGTGATGTCGACGGGGTCGTTGACGAGGGTGGTGCGGCCGTCGATGGTGTGGGGCACCCAGCGGTCGCGGCGTTCGGTGCGGAGGCGCATGGTGCTGCTCCGGGCGTGTGGGGGCCGGGCCCGTGGCGTGGTGGGCCCGGCTGGCTGGTGGGTCAGTGGGGGGTGTTGGCGGTGGCGGAGTCGTGGGCGTGGGCGATGGCGAGGGCGTGCTGGTCACGTGCGGCGGCGCGGCGGGCGGGGTTCTGGGCGGCGGCGTAGTCGGCGGCGGCCTGCTGCTGGAGGGCGCGGACGCGTCGGAGGGCTTCGTCCTGCTGGGTGGTCTGGGTACGCTCTGGCATGGCTGTTCCTCCTGGTAGGCAGGTGGGATGGCTGGCCCCGGTCGGTGTGTGGAAGCCCGACCGGGGCCGTCTTGTGTTGCAGGAACGACCGTAGCACTTATTTGCGTTGACGCAAATAAGTTGAGAGGATGGAGCCATGTCCAGCTCCCCACGGGAGGAAGCGAGCGCGGAGGAGGCACCCAGGTTGGTGACAATCCCCCAGATCCCGGCGCTGCTCGAAGCAGCCGGGTTGAAGAAGGTGGGCCCCGCGCGTATCCGCCAGCTTGCGGCCGACGACAAGGACTGGCCCGCGCCGGTCTTCGCGACGGGCCGTACGCGGGTCTTCGAGTGGAGTGCGGTCGAGCGGTACTTCCGCAACCGCACCACCCGCCAAGGGGAGCGGACCGACCTCGATCCTCAGCAGAAGGGCCGCTCCAATGCAGACCGCCGTACGCAGCAAAATGATCCACCGAGCGAAAGGTGATGAGGTAGCGCTCTATCGCTTCTTCGACGGCGACGGCTGCCTGCTCTACGTCGGCATCAGCAAGGACCCGCTGGTGCGCTGGCAGGAGCACACGAACAGCCACAAGTGGTGGGGCAGCGTGGTGGAGTACGAGGTGGTTTGGCACGCGACGCGAGCGGCGGCCCGAGCGGCGGAGGCGTCTGCCATCAGAGACGAGGCGCCCATACACAACCTGCGCGGCTCGAAGCGCCCGAAGAAGTCCGAGTAGCCGCGCCGCGCGTGAGACCCCCGCCCGCTCGTCGGGTCGGGGGTCTCGTCGTGTCCGGACCCGGTCCGGATCGGGTCCGGATCAGGCGGCGGTGGAGTCGCCGGTCCGTACTCGTTGATCGCTCTTCGCACTGCGCGGACGTCGATCCCAATCTCTCGGGCGACAGCCGACTTGCTGCCGAGTTCCAAGACGCCTTCTGCGAACGCTTCGGCTCGCCTTCGGGCACTTGCTGCGATCTCTGCTTGCAACTCGCGCTGTCGCCGATTCTCGGCTTCAACGCGCTCGCGCCAATTGGTGGTTGGCACACCACACACGGTGGTAGGACGCAGTGTCCTAGGCAAGCGCTTCGGCGCACTCAGCGGGGTGAAGTTCCGTCAGGGCCAGTCCGGATCGCCCAGGCGTCCTGCGCGGAGTTCACCGTGCGCATGACCTCGGCGGCGTGCCGCGCGCAGATCAGCGCCTCACCGTCCGGCACCAGAGCCTCGGCCGTACAGCGGTCACCGCGGGAGTTGGTCATGCGACAGGTCACGACGCGCTCAGCCATGGCTCCTCCTCCTGCTCGTCACGCTTGATCAGCTCCTTCAGTCCTGTCCAGGTCGCGGGTGGGAACGCGCACCCGCACCAGCGGCACGTCACCGCCTTCTCGCCCGGGTAGTGCCGGAGGACCGCGCCGCAGATGTTCCCGCTCGGGTCGGCCGCCGGGCATGCGCCGAGGCGCCGCCCACGCTCTGCTGGTGCGGGTGGGTTCACGATCGAGGCGACATCGCGCTCCAGGTCGCGGATCTCCTCCGCGAACGCGCCGGCCGCCGGCCAGCTGTCGGCGACCCAGTCCAGGTTCATGGACAGGGCCCGGGCCGCACGGACGACGCGGCGTTCCGTCAGGCCGGAGCAGTCGGGCGCGCTCCAATTGCGATCGGCGTGCATGGCCGAGCGCCAGTCCTCCAGGATGCCGACGATCCCGCCGGGCCCGCGCAGGGTCAGCGCGGGCTCGTACGCGGGCAGCGGCGCGTCCACAGCCTGTGTGCGGCCGTACTGGGCGGAGCCGCGGGCGCCGGGCGGCAGGAAGGCGGCCAGCGCGTCGTACAGCTTCGGCATGCGGTCGAGCCGGCGGGCGGTGGCGCGCGTGCATTCGGGGCACAGGTAGCCGTCGGTCTCGTTCCGCTCGCAGAGCAGGCAGTCGGTCATGGGGTCACTGCTCCTCGCAGGGGTGGGGTGAGGGGCGGCCCTCCCAGGGCCGCCCCGGGAGGGTGGGTCAGAAGGGCGTTCCCTCGGGGTGGAGGGCCCCCTGCTGGGGCGTGGGCCGCGGTGGCTGCTGGCCCCACCTGGCGCGGAACACCCCCGCTCGCGCGGGGACCACTTGAACTGCCTCGGGGTGGCGGCGATACGGAACTTGGCGACTGCGGCTCCGGCCGGGGTGAAGCGGAGTTCGGGCCAGGTGAGGGCGATGTGGTGGAGGTGTTGCGTGGTGGTGGCGGTGGTGGTCACGCGGGCTCCTGTGGTGCGGGTGCGTAGGGTGGGCGGAGCGCCGGGGGCGCGCCGGGCCTGGGGAGGTGTGGGCGCGCCCCTTCGTCGTGCTCAGGTCTGGGTGGGCTCGTCGACGGCGGCGCGGATGCGGGCGCGGATGTCGTCGGGGCAGAGGTGGTCGTGGCTCGGGTGGGGCTCGTCGCAGAGGTCGTCGAGCGCGGCGCGGACGCGGTCAAGCGCGGCTTCGGCGCGTTCGGCGCGCTGCTCGGCGGCGGTCAGGCGGGCGCGGAGCTGGGCCTCGTACTGGTCGGCGTCGGCTGCGTGGGCGCGGCGGGTCTTCTCGGCGCTGGCGGCGCAGTCGGCCCATCGCTGGCAGTCGGCGCGGAGTTGCTCGGTCTCGTCGCGGAGTTGCTGCATTTCGGTGTCGCGCACGGCGAGGACCGCGTCGGTGAGGCGCGGCACGATGCCGAGGAGGCCCTGGTCGAGCCGCCCCTTGTGCGCGTTGAGGTCTGCGTGGATGGCGGTGGCGTACTGGTCGCGGAGGCTGGCCGGGGCGGGTTCCTCAAGGGCTTCCAGGCGGGCGTAGAGCGCGTCGAGGTCGTCGTCGGTCATCTGGTCCAGGTGGGGTCTGCGGGGCGACTCAGGGGCGCTCACAGCGCCTCCTTGGGGGTGTGCTGGGTGATGGCGCGGGCCACCGCGAGGGCTTGGGCGTCGGGGGTCCGCCATCCCGGGGGGCGCCGCTGCGTGCGGTTGGCCTCGGCCTCCAGCCAGTCGGCGAGCGCGGTGCCGACGGCCGGGTCCATCGCGGCCACGTACCGGTTCACGGCTTCCAGGCGGGCGGCGTAGGTCTCGATGAGGACGCTCGGCTGCTCCTGGTCGTCGACGACGACGGGGGTGCGGCTGCCGAGGGTGTGGCCGGTGGTCCAGCGGGGGCGGTTCTCGTGGGTGGCGCGCTCGGCCAGCTCACGCAGGAAGGCGGCGACGGCGTGGAGTTCTTCGGCGGGGGTCACTGGTGGTGCTCCTGTCGGTGGTGGCGGTAGAGGCCCCAGGCGGCCCATAGGGCGCCGAGGGTGAGGCTGGTGGCGGTCCAGTAGGCGAGGACCGTGAGAGCCATCCAGACGGCCGTCACGGGCGCTCCTCGACAGTGGTGTCGGTCCACTCGGCGTCGCGTCCGGTGTGGTGCGGGCCGGTGTGGCCGGTGGTGTGGGTGCAGTCCTGGGTGGGCTCGCCGTCAAGCGGGGTCAGGGCCGCCGGGGTGGTCTGGTCGGGCATCGGGTGCTCCTGGTGGTGTGGGTCGCCCGTGGACGGCTCCAGCGGCCAGGCGGAGGCGGCTACGGCGCGATCGGCGGTGGCGGCGTCCTGGATGAGGCGGATCGCAGCCACGCAGGTCTCACGGCTGATGTCGCTGCCTCGGTTGTGCTCGATGTGCTCGTAGATCTGCTGGGCGTCGCAGGTGTACGGCAGGTTCGTGTTCCAGTCCTCCTCAACGGCGAAGCCAATGCCGATGGTCGAGAACTTGGGGAACCCGATGACGGCCTGCCGGGCGGCGATCCGGACGCGGTAGGTCCAGTAGTCCTCGCCGACGGGCGGAGTGAGCATGAACGGGCCAAGGACGGGGGTGCGGTCGTCCTGGTCGCGGCGTTCGAGGATGAGCTTCACGGGCTGCTCCTGGGGTGTGGTGGAACCGGGTCGCCGGTCACGCAGCGCGGCGGCGGCGGTCGTGGCCGGTCATGGCGATGACGGTGGTGTCCTCGGACAGGCGGGAGACGATGCGTTCGCCGAGGACGCTGGCGAGGTCCGGCTGCTGGCCGGGCGCTGTCGCGGGGAGGTTGGAGGTGTAGATGGTGGGGCGGCAGGCGTTGTAGCGCTCGTTGATGAGCCGGTAGGTGACTTCCTCGGTCCACTCGCTGGCCTTGGCGGAGCCGAGGTCGTCGAGGACGAGAAGCGGGACGCGGGCGAGGCGGCGCAGTTCTTCCTCGGCGCCGCGGTCGCTGCCCTTGGGGCGGAGGAGGCCGTACATGTCGGCGGCGGTGATGGCGCGGATCTCGTAGGTGCGGGGGCCGGCGGCGGCGATGCGGCGGAGGGCGCCGTATGCCTGGTGGGTCTTGCCGGTGCCGGTGGTGCCGGTCAGCAGCAGGGAGCCGGCGGTCTCGGGGTCGGCGGCGACGCGGTCGGCCCAGGCGGCGACGGCGGGGTGGGTGGCGTCGGCGTGCCGGTAACGCGGGGGTGCGGCGGTCTGCCAGCGCTTGAGGGCCCATTCGGCGCGGCGGGCGCGG
>NZ_MKXB01000084.1:20635-34257 GCF_001865245.1 Streptomyces sp. CC53
GGAGGGCTTGCCGATGGGGGTGATGGGCTCCATGGTCACCATCCGTTCTCGTAGACGCTGTGGTCGGTGGGGTTGGTGTAGGGCTGCCAGCCGCCGGAGACGGCGCGCAGCGGCGGGCGTGCGGCGCCGGGCGCGGGCAGCGGGGGAAGTTCGCGCCAGCCGGGGAGGAAGTACCGGGCGGAGTCGATCTGGGGGTTACGGGCGACGGCACGCTGCGCGTGGTCGACGAGGGCGGGGATGCCGCACTTCGCGATCAGGGCGAGGAGGGGGAACCACTGGTCGCCCTTGAAGGGCCAGCGGACGCTGATGCCCACGAGGGTGAGCGCGTCGACGAGAGGGCGGGCGTCGGTGGGAATGCCGTAGTCGACGGCGGTGGCCGATGCGGGCTGGCCCTCTGGCTGGCTTGAGGGGGTAGTTCTGAGGGGGTGAGGGGTAGGGGTCCCGGATTTCGGGACACTGAGGTCCCGGATTTCGGGACACTGAGACGTGTCAGTGTCCCGGTTTTCGGGACATGGTGCGGGTGCGTCAGTGTCCTGGATTCCGGGACGCTGAGAGTTGTCAGTGTCCCGATTTCCGGGACGCTGAGATGGTGCGTCAATGTCCCGTTTCTCGGGATGCTGAGCGGTGGTGAACTGCGGGATGCGGTACTTCGCGTTGGCGTTCTTCTGGCCCGCGGTCGCCCGCTCCAGGGCGCCCTTCTCCATGAGGCTCTTGAGCACGACGTACATCTGGGAGCGGGAGACCTTAGCGCGGTACAGCGTCTCCGGGCGCTCGACGCTGTTCCACGTCGTCCGGGTGTCGTCGTTGGCGTCCTCGGCGAGCACGCTGAGGACGTACGCCTCGCGGTGGGTGAGTTCGCGCGGCGCGTGGTCGAGGACCTCGACGAACAGGCGGATTCCCACGTGGCCTTCTCTCCGGTCGTTCGGCGTGCGGTCGGTGCGGGTGGGGGCCCGGGGCGTGGTAGCCCCGGGCCAGGGCGGGTCAGCCGGCGTAGGTCATCCGCTGGTCGTACGCGCCGCACTCGCACGCGCAGTTGTGGGAGCGGTCGCAGGGGCACGGCTCGCAGCAGTAGTGCGTGCCGCAGTCGCGGCAGTAGGTGCCGTTGCAGTCGTCGCAGTGGTCCATCAGAGGTGTCCGTTCTGGTAGGCGGCCGCGGTGTCGGCGGCCTGCTGGGAAGTGCGGCGTACGGCGGCCTGGGCGGCGCGGTAGGCGGTGGGGTTGGAACGGCGTCTGCCGGAGGCGATGGCGCGGGCATCGTGGACGCGGGAGGCGCCCTGCGGTGACGGCGTCGCCCACGCGGTAGCGGGCCAGCCGGGGCCGGGCTGAGGCTCCGGGCGCCCGGCCACGGCCCACGGCGCGTGCGTGGAGCACCGCCAGCCCGCGGGGTACAGCCGGACCCGGCCCGCGTGGTCGGGCCTAGGCACGTCGCACACCGGCGGCGGACGGCGGGCGGTCACCGGCAGGGCGGTCTGCCCCGGCAGGAGCACGGGCGGCGGCTGGTCGAGCAGCCTGCGCGCCCGGTCGAGAGGCGTCACGCCGCGGCCCTCCGCTTCTGCGTGAGGCGCATCCGCTCGTCCCACAGGTGCTCCGGCGCCACGCACCCCCGCACACCGCACCGGGCCCGCACCGCGCCCACAGCCAGACGGCCGTAGCCGACAGCGAACGCCAGCTGCATCGGGGAGTACGTGCGGGCGGCGATGGTCACCGACCTGGTCGTCACCGTCCAGCGGACATGCCCGCCCTCCACCTCGGCGGTGCGCAGCTCGTACGCCTCGGTGAGCTTGAGGTCGACCGCGTTGCCGAGGAGCCCGTCCACCACGGCCCGCACGTAGGCGGGGTTGCGGAGTCGGGCGCCGTGGGTGCGGTGAATGCTGCGCCGGTCCGACTCGTCCAGGCCGCCCCACACGCCCTCTTCGCGGCGGTGGGTCAGGGCCCACACCGCGCACTGGGCGATCACGGGGCAGGAGCGGCACACCAACTTCGCTTCGCGGGTCTGAGCGAGGGCGGGCACGGTGCTGCCGACGGGAAAGAACAGCTCCGGGTGGACGCCGCGGCGGCAGGCCCCTTCGTCGCGCCAGTCGTAGGCGCGGTTCGCGGTGCGCGGCGCGGGCGCGGCGATCAGGGAACGGCGTGTGGTCATCGGGCCACCGCCGGGGTCTGTGCGGGCCACGCCACACCCGCCAGGGCGCGGGCGTGGCTGGCGGGGACGGTGGTGACCGGGTAGCCGAGCCAGTGCGCGCCCAGCGCGGCCATCGCGACCGCGTCGGCCTGGTCATACCGGCCGGGCCCGTCACACTCGACCCCGAAGAGCCGCCGGACGCCGTCGCGGACCTCGCCCTTACCGGCGTTGCCGCGGCCGGTGGCGTACATGGAGCGCTGCTGCGGCGGGCACACCGCGTACGGAATCCGGCGCCGCCACAGGTCGTGGACGATCATCCACCACAGGCCGGCGGCCTCGTGGTGCCCGGCCTGGTGCTGCTGCCGGTAGGCGGGTCCCTCGATGACGACGAGGTCGGCGGCGCGGGTGCGGTCGTAGACCTCGGCTCGGAGCCAGGAGAGCCGCATGTGGCCGGTGTCGCGGGGGCGGAGGGCCTCGGCCCAGTCGGTGCCGGCGATGCCGAGGCTGGTGAGGGACGGGTCGACGGCGATGACGAGGGGCCGGGTGGCCCCGGCCGCGGCCGGGAGAGGCAGGCTCATCCCGGCCGCGGGGGTCTGGGTGGCGGTCACGCGGCCCACCGCCGGTCGTAGCCGACGCGCGCGGCGCCCTCGTTCGCGGCCTGCAGCAGCGCGAGCCGGTCGTGGAGCTCGCGGGCGGTCCGCTGCTCCAGATACAGCAGGCGGCGCAGCTCGGCGGTCTGCGCGTCGTCGGGGCGGCCGGCACGCAGCTCGGCCACCGTGGCGCGCAGGGCACGGATCTGCCGGTCCAGCGCGGCGACGTGGTCCGTGTCGCCGCGGTCACGGGCGAGCAGGTCGGCGCGCCGCTGCTCGGCGGCGAGGTCCTCGCGGAGCTGGTGGATCTCGGCGGCCTGCGCCACGACTCGGGCGTGGACGGAGCGCCAGCGGCGGACCAGACGGCGCATCACGCCTCACCCCCGGCCGGAGCGCCACCGGTGATCTCGTCGGCGGTCACCCGCGGGGCGGGGAACTCGTCGTCGACGCTGACCTCGCCCTGCTGCACGGACCGATAGATGACCTGGAGCTGCGCGACATCGTGCTCGGTCCACTTCCCCGTCAGCCGGCCGAGCTTGGTCTCGATACGGTCGGCCGTGACGCCGAGCCCCTCGAACGCCTTCACGGCGTCGGCGATGCGGATGTTCAACGGCTTGCCGCCGCCGTCCCGCAGCGTGCGGGCGCACAGCTCCTTCGCCTCCTCGACGAACCAGGGCGGCAGGATCGCGAAGATCGCCTCACGGACTCGGCGGGCGCCGTTGTTCGCGTTGTTCTCGTAGATGTCCCGCATGCCCGTCAGGGCCTTGGGGCCGCCATTCTGGTCCCGCTTGTGCGGGACGATGAACGTCGAGCTGGTACGGGAGTTCTTCTGCACGTCCCACGCGAACGCCTGCATCTCCGACTCGCCGTACTCGTCGTCGCGGCGCAGCTCGGCCAGGCCGTACTGGACGTTGCCCCAGCAGCGGGCCAGCTCACGCGCCAGGTGCACCGACGGGCCAGACACCGTCTGCCCGGCGCGGGGGAACCGGAAGAACGCGCGCTCCGCGAGGTACGGCTGGGTGCACGACTGGCGCATCTCCGCGACAGCGGCGGTGATGTCGCGCGGGCACTGCTGGGCGACGACGATGGCGGCCTGCACCTCGGCGACGGCGCGGGACTGCTCAACGGCGGTGCCCTGGCCGATCCGCGCCGGTGCCGCGACCGGGGTGGTGCGTTCGATGTCCTGGTAGGTCACAGGTACTCCTCGGTGTCGCGGATCTGCGCCCAGGTGGGCAGGGAGAGGTAGAGGGGACGGGTGTCGTCGGCGTAGCCGGGCCAGTGCCCGGTGGCGACGCAGCGGGCGTAGGTGTCGAGAGCGCGGCGGTTCTTCGCGGCGCCGATCCGCAGCGACAGCGCGTCGAGCTCGACGACGGTGACGACGTACGGCGCGGCCTTCTCCTGCACGACCAGCAGCCACGCGGGCGCCTCGTCCAGCTGCAAGGCGCGGACCCCGTCGAGGTACCAGGCCGCCTGCTGGTGGTAGCCGTGGTCCGCCACCGCTCGGGCGATCCCCTCGGGGGATGCGTCGCGGGCCGTCTTGTAGTCCGGCACGATCAGCCGCCCGTCCCGGCGGTGGCGCAGCCAGTCCAGGCGGGCCCGCCGCATCACGCAGGTCGGCTCGTCCCGCCAGAACAGCGACACCTCCGGCCGCCCACTTCCGGGGGCGAACAGGGCCGCGGCGAGCGGGTGACGGCGCAGCGCGTCCGCCATCGCGTGGACCTGCTCGTATTCCGGGGGCAGGAGCGGCACCCCGCCGGCGGCGTACACCTCGTCCCGCTCGGCGCGGGCAGCCTTGGTGCGCCAGTCGTCGGCGTCGACGCACACCAGCTCGGGGCCGTCGCCGAGAACGAGCCGGTGCGCGGCCGTCCCCAGGTCGAACGCGGCCTTGTGGGGCTGGGGGTGGTCCTGCTCGTACCGGAACACAGCCGGGCAGGACGCGAGGAGACGGCGGGCGCCGGTCGAGGACAGCGACCCGGGGTCGGCGTGGTACGTCTCGGCAGGCAGGTCGTAGTGGATACCGGGCGCGATCGGGTCGGGCCCGGCGGCCGGGGCCTGGGCCCCGGCCTGCACGGGTGCGGTCGTCATCCGGCACCACCGCCACCGGCGGCGAGGTCGAGCAGGGCGCCGATCGCGTGCTCCACACCGGCCTGGCGGGAGACGGGAACCGACGGCAGCCGGGACTCCAGGTAGGCGCGGGCCTCCCGCAGCACCTCGGCGCGGTAGTCGGCGATCAATGCTCCAGCGGCCGGCCCGGGCCGGACCTCCGGCGACATCTGGACAGCGAACAGCAGCTCGTCGTACGCGGTCACGCGGACCACCTCCAGTCGGTCTGGCGGGGCATCGGGTGGGCGGCGAAGTGGCGGCGGGTCGCGGCGTGGGAGGGGTGCCGGATCGCAGCCCGGCAGGCGGGGTAGCCGTCCTCCGCCGCCACCAGCGACGCCACGTCCGGGCGGCGGGTCAGGGAGTGGCGGATGCAGTCATCGGTGTGGCCGCACCGGTCGCAGCACGTGCCGCAGTCGCAGTCAGCGGGCATCGGTGCCTCCGAGGAGGAGTTCGAGGAGCCAGAACGCGAGGAACCCGCCGGCGAGGACGAACAGCCAGATCACGACGCCACCCCCCGGGTGCCGGGCGTGTGCCGTTCAGCGGCGGCCGGGGCGCGCTCGGCGAGCATCTCCACCGCCGCGTCCGTCAGCGTGTAGACCACCGGGTCCTCGACCACCGGCCGGTCGTCCGCCGCCCGCTTCTCCTGCGCCTCCGCCTCGTGCTCTGTCAGCGCCTGCGCCAGGGCCGCGACCGACCCGTGCCGGGCGATCGTCGGCAGCAGCCCGTGCAGCCCGCGCAGGTGCACCAGCTCCCCCGGGTACTCCTCCGCGTCCGCCAGGGACAGTCCCGACTCCAGGTCGGCGATCCGCGCCCGCAGCCGCTCCATCTCCGCTGCGGTCTCCGGCGACTGGAGCATGCACGCCGCCTCCAGCGACGCAGCGATCCCCGCCGCCGTCTGCCTGGTCTTCATCGCGGCCAAGATCACGCCAGCCGCCGCACTCACACGCCGCGCGTTCACTCCGCCACCGCCGTCTGCAGCTCGCCCTCGGGCGCAACCACGCCGTGCCCGGTGAGGCGGATCGACACCCCACGGAACACCGCGTCCGCCGACAGCCAGCAGTTGCTCGACGCCCCGAGCAGCTCCACCGACTCCGCCGCTACCTGCAAGGCCGTCCGCCACGCCTCAAACGCCGCCGGCGAGTCCAGATGAATGCCAAGGGTCGAGCCGTGGAACGTGTGGACCGTCAGATACGCGGCCGGCAGGTGACCGAACATCTGCCGCAGCGACGTGAGGGCCTCGAACACGGGAGCCTGGTCGGCGAGGACGGGCTCAGGCGGGGTGATGCCGGTGACGGCGACCGTCCGCCGGGCCCCGGAGGGGATGTTGGTGGGGTCGGTGATCGTCATGCCGCACCGCCCTCGACCGCAGCGCGCAGCTCAGCACGCCGCTTCTCGATCCGCATCTGCACGAACGCCAGACCCTTCGGCGTCAGCATCAGCGTGTAGTGCGCGCACGACCCCCACGTGTGCTCCACCACCCGCTCCACCGCGTTGAAGCACGCCGCGTGCGCCGCATAGAAGTCGTACTGGGACGCCCCGCACGTCGCCTGACGGCGGTAGATCAGCCGCTCGTCCAACAGGAAGTGCCGCAGCTGCTTCTCCGGCCAGCCGAGCGTCTTCGCGGCCTGCCGCACCAGCACGTCGCCGTCCTGCGCGGCCATCAGCGTGTCGTGCGCCAGGGCCTTCGGCTCCAGCTCCTTCAGCCGGGCGTCCGCCTCCACCAGCTGCTCCGCCACCCGCACGAACTGCTGCGTCAGCGCGAGGACACCCTGCGGGGTGGACAGGTCCGGCAGCGCCGGCGCCGGCGGGGCCACGGTGTAGGCACCCGTACGCCGAATCTGCGGGATGACCTCCTCGGCCAGCCAGTCCTGGAACCGCTCGGCCGCGGGGAGGTTGCTGCGCATGATCAGCCGGTACACGCCCGGCTCGGAGACAACAGCCCGGTTCGGGTTGCCGGGGGTTCCGTCGGAAATCACGACGGAACCCCGCATGCGCTCCGGGAGCCGGTTGAGCGCATCGCGCCCGTTGGCGTAGCCGAGCAGACCGGTCACGTCGCTGCCGACGAACCACGGTTCGCCGTCGATGGTCACGACCCGGACCGGGGTACCGGTCTCCGGGAAGACGTAGGGGATGATGGAGGACACGTGTCCCCCTCCTCTCGTAGCAGGTGGGTGGGGTGGCGCGTAGGGGCTGCCAGGGACCTGCCGGGGTCCGGGGCGGCCCCGCTTCATGTGGTCAGCCGATGCGGACGGCGGCGCCGCGGGGTGGCAGCGGCCGCAGGTGCGCCATCGGGTGCCGGCCGGGGACTGGCGGCTCGACGATCGCGAGCGGGCCTGTCGACGGTTCGTGGTGGTGCAGGGCGTCGATGCGCTCCAGGTCCGCGTCGCTGAAAGTCACGGCGCGGCCCTTCTTCGAGTGCGGGAGTCGCTTGATGTTCCGGCGCAGCCAGCGCTCCTCGACGCGGAGCTCCTCGGCGGCCTCGGGGTAGGTGTAGCGACGCATCACGCCACCACCGCGGGGGTGGCGCGGATGCTGCGGTCGGCGGCACGTTCGTCGGGCTGCCAGAGGATCAGGACGTCTACACCGATGGCCTGCGCGATGGCGTGGGCGGTAGCGGCGGAGACAGCGGACTGTTCCCCGGTGAGCAGGTTGCCGATCGTGCCGTGTGGAACGCGCGCCTTGGTAGCGAGCCCTCGGACGCTGACGGGCGCGCCGGTACCGGTGCGCTGCATCAGGGTTCTGAGGAGATCGGCGCTGACCAGGCGGTACAGCGGTAGAGCAAGAGCCATGTCCACCTCGTGCGATGCGTCATTGCACAGCTTGGATGCCTTGAGCATTGCACAGCTTGGACGGGTCGTCCAGTGCCTTGGATGCTTTCGGTGTGAGGATTCGGTCAAGCTCGCCACGTCTACTAGCGCTCTTCGTTGCACACCGTGGACAATCCGTCCAGGACGGGGGATGGCTAGCCCTGCCCTACCAGCGGGGAAGCATCTGACGCCTCACTGGTCACATGGACACCCCACAGCCCATGACATGACACGGAGTGGCAGGATGAGCCTCATGGCGACAGAGAAGAGTGCGCCCGCGCCGGCTGGGCGCCATCAGCTGGGAGACCTCGTGCTTCAGCGCAAAAAGGAGCTGCGCCTCAGCTACGAGAAGCTCGCCGCGCGCTGCGTCGACCCGGAGACGGGGGAGCAGGTCGTCAAGGGGTCGTGGCTGCATCGCGTCGCGACTAGGCTCCCCGTGCAGGCGCCCGACGCTGCTCAGCTGCGAGGTATGGCGACCGGCCTGGAGTCCCCCCTGCGGTATGTGCAGGATGCCGCAGCGGCGCAGTTTTTCGGCATGGATGCCGTATATGCCGAGGATGAAACGGTGCGTACCGCCCTGTACCACTTCGAGGAGATGAGCCCGGAGGACCGCAGGAAGGTCCTCGCGCTCATGGAGGCGTTCCGAAACAGCTGACAGCCTGGCAGGTAAGCGCCTTGACGGGCCGTCAGTAACTCCTTCGCTCCAGCCGGTGACATACGCCCGGCCGCTGTGCATGATGGTGCTCCGCCTGGGGGGTGGAGCAAGGCCGCCGGCCGCATTCCGGTTCGAACTGGCATGCGGATTGTGAGTGGCTGCACAGACGAGGGGTGTGGAACGCGTTGTACGAAGTAACTCAAGCCGCCTACAGGTTCGCCACGACAGACGACACCCTGCCTCCCGGACGCGTCGTCACCGTCGAGGACCTCCCCGGACTCGCCACCGTCATCGTCAAGCCCGGACACGCCACCCCGGCGTTCCTGACCGACATCGGTGACCAGCAGACCTCCCTCCTGGCCACCGGCCAGTGGCTCCGCCTCGCCCCCGGAGCCGACCACGACCGACACCCGCAGCGCATCTACGACGTCAGCTGGCGCCTCATGCCCGCCAGCATGTTCCCCGCCGGCAAGCTCTGCCTGCCCATGGAGCGCCCCGGGAAGCACACGTGGGTCATCCGCGAGGGCGAAGCCAGCGAGCAGCTCGTCCGCGAGATGACCGAGCTCCTCACCCGCATGGTCCGCGCCGGGGTGTGGATCCGGGTGGAGGGCGAGTAGGCCATGACCACACAGATCACCGCCTACTACCGCTACGCGCGCAACGGCGAACTCCCGGACGGCCGACTCGCCGACATCCGATCAGGGGCCACGCCCGACACCATCGCCGTCCTCATCCGCCGCGGCCACGCCACCCAGGCGCTCTTCCACGAGATGAGCGATGTCCAGACCGCCCAGTTCACCACCGGCCAGTGGTGCCGACTCCCCGACACCCCACAGAACCGCATCCACCCCCGCCGCGTCCTCCACGCCGGCTGGCAACTCATTCACCCCGAGGCCCTCCCCGAAGGACGACTCGCCATGCCCGTGGAACGCCGCCACCGCCACGACTGGCTCATCCGCGAAGGCCACGCCACACCCCTGCTCGTCGCCGAGATGACGTGGCTCCTCACCCGCATGGTCCGCAACGAGATCTGGATACAACGTGGGACCGGCGAGAGCACCGGCCCCGACGCAGCCTGACCTACCCCACAGCCCGAAGCCCCGCCCGCGGCGCCGGGACCCCCATGGCAGCCTCGACAGCGGCAGCGATGTCGGTGTCGAGGCTGCTCACGAGGTGCCCGTACCGGTCTACCGTGGTCTGGATGCTCTCGTGCCCCAGTCGGGCCTGGATGGCCGGTAGGGGGATCCGAGCGGCGATCAGCCACGCGACATGGGTGTGCCGGAGATCGTGGATCCGGGGGCGCTTCGGCAATCCCTTCGCCACTGCGGCCTCCACGGCTGGCTTCCACTTCCGGTTGTAGTAGTTCGCGTGCCGCCAAGCGCCCCCGCGCGCCGCGCGGAAGACGTAGTCCTCCGGAAGCAGGTCAGCGGTGAGCCGCCGCGCCATCTCCACCTGTGCCGGGCTCAGAGCCACCAGGCGCCGCGCCTTCTTCGTCTTGGGCGGGCCAAGGTAGAAAGCCTCTGCGGAGCCCTTCTTCGCCTTCTTCCACGCCCTCTGCACGTTGGCGGTGGGCACCGGCGCGTTGAGGTTGAGGTCGCGGACCTGAAGCGCCGTAGCCTCACCCCAGCGCATCCCTGTGCCGATGAGCCAATCAGCAAGGTCCCGTGCGTCCGGGTCCCTGATCTCCATGGTGATCCGCGCGTACTCGTCGCGCTCCAGGAAGCACATGTCCTCTTCGATGTGGTCGTCGAGGCGAGGCAGGCGGGTTCGCTTGCAGGGGTTCGTGGTGCGGAGCTGGGGCGTGCCCTCGATGGCGGCCTGGAAGATGCAGAACAGCAGCCCGTGCCGTTACGGATGCTCTTCGGGTCGGCGGGCCGGCGGAGCCACGCCTTGCGGTTCTGCGGGTGCTGCTCGCCTTCCTGCTCTCGGCGTACCCAGTCGGTGATGTCGTCTTGGGTGATGTTGCAGATGGTGGCCGGCACCTCGATGCCGTCCGTCCGGGTGTGCACCAGGTGGGTGAAGTGCAGGCGGACCTCGCGGTCGTAGTCTTCGCGGGTCCGTACGTCGATGCCTGTGAGTCGGCTCACGTAGCGCTGCGCCGCAGTCACGAGGGGCATGTCATCGGGGTGCTGGTCAGGCTCTACGAAGCCTCGGCCCTTCACCCAGCCGTGCGGCCACCGATTGCCGTGGGCCTCCACCAGCTTCTTGAACTGGATGGCGCCGTCCTCGTCTTCGAACTTCTCGTCTTCCCACGACCCGCCTCGCCCGCCTTCGACCCAGCGGACTTGGTAGGTGGCGGAGCCGTCCTTCTTCTCGCGCTTCCTGATGCTCGCCATGCGGGGACTGTACGCGCGGGCGGAGGCCGCCGTTTGGCCACCGTTTGGCCAAAACTGAGAAAAGATCAGCCGGTGACCTGTTTTCGCAGGTCACCGGCTGATCATCTAGGGTGAGTAACGGGACTCGAACCCGCGACATCCTGGACCACAACCAGGTGCTCTACCAGCTGAGCTATACCCACCACGACCGGTCGTCTTTCCGACCGGCCGAGAAAAAGTGTACAGGGTCCGAGAGGGTGCTCGCGCACACCTTTCCCCGGGGGTGTTCCGGAGCTCACTGCGGGCCCGGCGGCGCTCCGGTGCGCGGACCACGGCCTGCCGTGGGGCGACCCCGTGCCGGTCGGGTGGGCGGCACAGCGGGCCCCCGGCCCGCCGCACCGCGTCCCGCCCGGCGCGCCGCCGGAGCCGTCCCGCGGCGGCCTGCCGGGCGCGTGGCGCGGCGGACCGCACGGTGTGCCCGGCAGGGGGTGCTTGCGGGCGGCCCGGCAGGGCTACTGCGGGGGGACGACGTGGCGTGCCGCGAGCGACTTCGCCGTTTCCGAGTCAGGGCCCGGCTGCGGCACGAAGATCGCCTCGCGGTAGTAGCGCAGCTCCGCGATCGACTCGCGGATGTCGGACAGCGCCCGGTGGTTGCCGTTCTTCTCCGGACTGTTGAAGTACGCCCTGGGGTACCAGCGCCGCGCCAGCTCCTTGACCGAGGAGACGTCCACGATCCGGTAGTGCAGGTAGTCCTCCAGCGTGGGCATGTCGCGGGCGAGGAAGCCGCGGTCGGTGCCCACCGAGTTGCCGCACAGCGGGGCCTTGCCGGGCTCCTTGACGTGCTCGCGCACATACGCCATGACCTGTGCCTCGGCGTCGGCCAGGGTCGTGCCGCCCGCGAGTTCGTCGAGGAGCCCGGAAGCGGTGTGCATCGCGCGCACCACGTCCGGCATGGTCTCCAGGGCCTGCTCCGGCGGGCGGATCACGATGTCCACGCCGTCGCCGAGCACGTTCAGTTCCGAGTCGGTGACCAGTGCGGCCACCTCGATGAGTGCGTCGTCCTCCAGCGAGAGCCCGGTCATCTCGCAGTCGATCCACACCATGCGGTCGTTCATGCGTCCACCTTAAGGGGGCATGACCGTGCGGAACCGCCGGGAAGGGGCGCGCTGAGGCGGTGCACCCTTCCCGGCGGTTCCCGGTCATCGGCTATGCGGTTGTCCTGCGGTGCGCCGGTCCGGCGCCTCGGCGGGGCGGTGGTGACTCCGTCCCGCCGTCCTTCACGGCGCGCTGCGCTGGCCCGGCAGCGCGGTCGCCGCCGCCCGGCCGACGCCCGGCCCGTACGGGTCGGCGTGGGACTTGCCGCCGTCCGGCGCCCCCATCCCGGCGCCCGCGCCCGCCGGGTGCCGCCGCAGCCCGGGCCCGCCGGGGCCCGTGCCCTGCGGCGGGACCACCGCGTCGCTCACCGGCGGAGCGCCGTCGCCCTGCGGGCGGCGGGCCCGGTAGGCGGCCCGGTACGCGGCCGGCGAGGAGCCGAGCTGGCGGCGGAAGTGGCCGCGCAGCGCCACCGGCGAGCGGAAGCCGCAGCGGCCCGCGACCTCGTCCACCGAGTAGTCCGACGTCTCCAGGAGGCGCTGCGCCTGGAGGACCCGCTGCGTGATCAGCCACTGGAGCGGGGCGCTGCCCGTCAGCGACCGGAACCTGCGGTCGAAGGTCCGGCGGCTCATGTAGGCGCGCGCCGCCAGCGTCTCCACGTCGAACTGCTCGTGGAGGTGCTCCAGCGCCCAGGCCACCACCTCGGCCAGCGGGTCGGCGCCGATCTCCTCGGGGAGGGACCGGTCCAGGTACCGTTCCTGGCCGCCGGTGCGGCGCGGCGGTACGACGAGCCGTCGGGCGAGCGCCCCGGCCGCCTCCGCGCCGTGGTCGGTCCGCACGATGTGCAGACAGAGATCGATTCCGGCCGCCGTGCCCGCCGACGTGAGCACGTCGCCGTCGTCCACGAACAGCTCCCGCGGGTCCACGTGGACCGACGGGTAGCGCTTCGCGAGCGTCGGCGCGTACATCCAGTGCGTCGTGGCGGGCCGTCCGTCCAGTAAGCCGGCGGCGGCGAGGACGAAGGCCCCGGTGCAGAGGCCGACGATCCGTGCGCCCTCCTCGTGGGCGCGGCGCAGCGCCTCCAGCGCCTCGGCCGGCGGCGGCGAGGTGATCGACCGCCAGGCCGGCACGACGACGGTGCCCGCTCTGCTGATCGCCTCCAGGCCGTACGGCGCGGTGAGTTCCAGCCCTCCGGTCGTGCGCAGCGGGCCTTCTTCGCCCGCGCAGACCAGCAGTCTGTAGCGCGGAACCCCGGCGTCCTGGCGGTCGATCCCGAACACCGAGAGTGGGATGGAACTCTCGAAAATAGGCCCGCCGCTGAACAGCATGACGGCGACGACCTCGCGACGGCGGCGTCCGGACAGTTTGCGTCCGGCCTCCGGTGCGGCGGAGTCCTGGCTCATGACGCTAAGCCCCCCTCGGTGTTCGCGTCTCCTAGGTCCTGTCGCTCCTGCACGTTTCCCCTCGGTTTTGCACGAGACCCCGTTCTTCGATAGTCATGATCGAATCTACTGCGTCCCGGGGTGCCGACGTGACAAGTTCCGCATCCGGGACTATGTCGACAAGGCAACTTGGCGTGAAGCATTCGATCACGAAGCGTTTCACCCGAGCGACCCCGCAGGGAAGGGCGTCTCACGCTCATGGCCCAACCACGTAGGGTGCGCGAGCCGTCTTCGGCCCTTTCTTCCCTGATGGCAAGGGGGTTGACGGGCCATTCCCGCACCAAAGGGCGAGGTCACGGAAGTTGGCCGAAAACATACGGGTGCGGATGTGCGAAGTCGTCAGCCGTGCGCGTCAACGGCGCTCAGCCCTCCGTCGTACCCGGCACTCCGTGCCGTCCGCCCCGGTGGGCTCCGGACCCGGTCCGGGAGTGGCGGCCGCGGTGGGGGAGGGGTGCCGTGCCGCGCGGCCGGTCCGCCGCGGGCTCCGGCAGCAGGGGGA
>NZ_MKXB01000084.1:34267-36610 GCF_001865245.1 Streptomyces sp. CC53
AGCGCCCCGCTCGGCGCGGCGCAGCACCGCCCGGCAGACGGCGGTGACGGCGGCCAGGCCGAGCGCGGTGCCTGCGGCGCCCGCGAAGGACGTCCCGTACACGAGCAGGACCGCCGGGACGAGGGCGCAGCTGAACGCCGCCCAGCGCACCACCTCGCCCACCGCGTCCTGCGGCCCGTCGTCCCCCCTCGGCCAACGGGGCGCTCCGGGGCGGGGTCCCGGCACGGCATCGTACGGCCCGGCTGCCGGCGCCTCCCCGCGCGGCCCGGCCCCCGGTGCCGCCTCGCCGTGTGCCCGCCGTGCCTCGCCGTACGCGTCCGGGCCGTCGGCGTGGGGCTCGGGGTCGGCGCCGTGCGGTTCCACGCCCTCGCCGTAGGGTTCCGGGGCGTCGTCGGGGGTGTGCCCGCGGGCCGGTGCGTGCGCCGCCCCGTGCCGGGGTGCGTGCGGGTGCGGCGCCGCGGGCGCGGTCGGGTGCGTGGCGGTGGCCTGGGTCGCGGACACGGGGGCTCCCTGGGGTGCGGCGGTCGGGGGGACCGCGCTGCCAACGACGGCGCGCCGCTCGGGTCACTGCCGCACACCCCCGGTCGGCGGCCGTCCGCGCCGCCGCACACGTCCGGTCGGCGGCCGTTCCGGCTCACGCCGTGGCGCCCGGCCGTCGGGGTTCCCGGGCTCGCCGTGCCCGTGCGCGTGACGCGTCGCAGCAGGAGGGCTCATACCGCACGCTGCAGGGCTCGCCGTGCCCGTGCGGGTGACGCTCCGTGCCCTTCCGATGCTGTTCGGTAAGCCCTTCGGGGGACGCCTGTAGGGGCCAACCGGCGTTGCCATACGAGGCCGGCTCGGGCATGCTCCCTGGAACGCCGCGTACCCAGTGGCGTACACAGGGCAACTCTGGGCACGGCAGGAGTGGCGCCGTACCCTTGGGGGTATGGGGTTGGGAAGATGATTCCCGGACACGGCTCCGAGCCACCCGCACCTTGCCCGTACATCCCGTGAAGGACTTCCCTCGCCGAGACACCGATGGCCGGTCACGAATACCCAGAACCCGCGGACCGCAGAAGGGGCGCCGATTCGGCGGTCGACCCCCTCGCGGCGGCCGAGCCGCGCCACTCCTGTGACCCCGCGTTCCGCCACGGCGTCGTCGTCGGCTTCGACGGGTCGACCTCCAGTGAGCGCGCCCTCGCGTACGCGATCGGCATGGCGAGCCGCTCCGGCTCCGGCCTGATCATCGTCCACGTCGCGAACCGGCTCCCCACCACGGTGTGGGCCGGCTGCGAGCCACCCGTCTTCGTCGACGTCCCCGACCACCGCACCGAGGTGCTCGGGCTGGAGCTCGCCTGCGCGGACTATCTCTCCGAGGTCCCCTGGATCCTCGTCGAGCGCGGTGGCGACATCTGCCACGAGCTGGAGGAGGTCGGCCGGGAGTACGAGGCGGACGCCATCGTCGTCGGCTCCACCCACGGCATCGTGGGGCGCATCTTCGGCTCAGTGGCGGGCCGGCTCGCACGACGCGCCCAACGACCGGTCGTCGTCATTCCGTGACCTGCCGTATGCCCAGGTGAGACCTCGTCAACTCCCCTGCTTCCCAGCGCGATTCGATGCCCCCGCGAGGTGGGTTGTGCGCTTGTGAAGGGTATATCCCTGTGGCTGGGAACCAACGCAGTGGAGCAGAAGCCCCGTACCGGCCCCCGGACCCGGCGCCCGCGAGCGGCGACCCAGCGGCATCCCCGACACAGCAGCCACGTCTGCGCACAACTGCACACGAAGGGAGCCCGCCGTGGACAACGACGTCTCTGCGGGAAGCACCACCTCCACCCTCGGCCGACTCGCACTCGGCCTGACCCTGCTCGCCTTCGGCCTCGGCAACACCGGGGTGATCGACAACGTCGGGGCGGCGGACGCCTCGTCCCTCGCCACCTGGGTCGGCGGGGTCGCCCTCTTCGTCTGCGGCGTCCTCGCCCTGCGCGGCGGCGACGGCCGCACCGGCACCGCGTACGCCGGGCTCGGCGCCTTCTGGTTCACCTGGGGCAGCGCAGCGGGCACCGGGGTCTCCGCCGAGGCGGCCGGCCTGTTCCTGCTGCTCTTCGCACTCCTGGCGCTCACCCTGACCGCCTCGGCGGGCGGGAGCGGGCTGCTCGGCCAGGGGGTGTACGGGCTGCTGTTCCTGGCGCTCCTGCTGCTCGGCATCGGCACCTTCGCCGAGGTGTCCGCGCTCGGCAGGACGGCCGGCTGGGTCGCCGCCGTGGCGGGCCTCGCGGCCTGGTACGGCGCGACGGCCGCGCTCGCCGGCTGGCCGGCGCTCACCGGTCGCGGCGCACGCGGCAGCGCGCCGGCCGCGAGCTGAGC